>NZ_DBFWLQ010000009.1:0-42160 GCF_048465375.1 Emergencia sp.
AGCTACAAGAACACCAAGGCTCTGAAGAAGGGAACCAGATATTACTACAAGGTTCGTGGTGTCAGGACCATCGACGGAGACAAGGTATTCACCAAGTGGTCAACCAAAGCGATCAGAACTGCTAAATAACAGAAAAACGTATTAAATCAGGGAGCTGTTGCAACACAACAGCTCCTTTGTTTTGCTATAACATAGGAAATATCGTCCGAAGGGAGAATTCCTGTATGTTTCAAAGAACGTACTTTGCGAAAAGTCGCCCCTTGCGGGCGACATGTGGAAATAGGAATCTTTGATTCCTTCATGGCCCCTTTTGTTACCTTTGGGTTATGTTTCCGATGATAGGCTGCTTTCATTGATTTATTCTGATCAAGGTGATATAATGGGGGCATTGTTCTTCGGTTCTGCCGTAGGAAAGATTGAGCTATAGTTACAGATACTGAGGGGAAATATGATAAAAAAAGCACGGAAAACCAGCAGCGATAAAAAAAGAAAAAGTAAAGATTGGCAGATAAGTATCATCAGCACCTTGGTGCTGATGGTTTTTATGCTCATTTACCTCGCGATGACGATTTACAGTTCCAATAAGCTTTCAGAACAGATGGAGACCATCTCTGAGCACCCCTTTGAAGTGGTTATTTCAGCGGGAGACTTGGAGATGCAGGTCACGGAGATGCGGCTTCGCATGGAGCGTCTCACCTCCCATAGGGGTGAGGAAGATATACAGATGGTCGAAGGAACCATTCCCAAATTATATGGTAGTGCAGATAAGACCTTGAAGCGGGTCGAGGATTTGTATCTGGGAGATGCGGAAGATGTAGAAGAATTAAAAGAAACCCTGACGGAGCTGCAAAAGGAACAGAATGCTTGTATAGCATTTGCCTCATCAGAAACATCGACGGTCAATGCCATTGAGAAGTATGAACAGAAGAATCTATACCCCTTGTATGAACGGGCTGACAAGCAAATTACAAAGATTATCTCTGTGGCGGAAGAAAGAAAAGTACAATATGGCCAGCAGGCAAGCCATCTTCGGTCACAGACCTTAGTGGGTTCCCTTATTTTGGTCTTTCTGATGATCGGAGCTTTGCTGCTCACGCAGTATATCATGTATAAGCAGAGGCGGGAATTGGCCCGTAAAAGCGGCTTGTTTGACAACCTGTCGACGATTATCGATGATACTTTCATCATTCGAGATGCTGAAACGGAAGAACTGAGCTACGTAGCCCTCAACATTGAAAGGGTTTTGGGAACAAAAGTAACAAAAATGGAAGACATTTATTGGCGGCTGAAACCGGAGGAAGTAGAGGAAATCAGGTCTGTCGTTTTAAATCCGGACTTTCAATCGCCATATACGAAAACAGTTGAATTTGTCCGCCCTGATGGGGAAACACGCTGGATAACGGTAAGCGTATATCGGACAGAGAATCTGAAGCAGCCCTCATTGATCAGTTTTTTCTCTGATTGCACAGAAGATGTTAAATCGCGGGAGGCACTGCAGGATGCTTTGCTGGGAGCGGAGAAAGCTAACATAGCCAAAAGTGATTTCCTCTCTCGTATGAGTCATGAGATCCGCACGCCATTAAACGCAGTAATCGGTATGGCGTCTATTGCGGCCGCATCTATTAATGATTCTGACAAAGTGGAGGATTGTCTGACGAAAATCAATTTTTCATCAAAACACCTTTTATTGCTGATAAACGATATATTGGATATGTCAAAGATCGAAAGCAAAAAAATGGTACTCCACAATGAAACCTTTGACCTGTTTGAGACAGTGAATACCTTTATTTCAACCGTTTATCCTCAGGCGAAGGCGAAGAAAATTCAATTCTCTGAGACCATCGAGGACTTTGGAGCACAGAGGAGATACATTGGGGATCCGCTAAAGATTCAGCAGATTCTGCTGAATCTCAGTTCCAATGCCCTTAAATTCACGGCAGAGGGGGGAACCGTCAGTTTGCAAGTATCCCGCGTCGTTGCTAAGGCTAATACAGATGTGATAAGGTTTGTACTTTCAGATACTGGAATCGGAATGAATGAAGAGGAACTGAAAAATATCTTTAAACCCTTTGAACAAGCCAACCCATCTATTTCAGGCCGCTTTGGCGGTACAGGCCTGGGCATGTCCATCACAAAGAATTTGGTCGATCTGATGGACGGAAAAATTACCATAGAAAGTGAATCCGGAGTGGGTACAAGTTGCATTGTAGAACTTCCTTTCCAGCACAGTGAGGAGTCATATACAGAACCGGATTTTGCAGGCCAGAGTCTGCATGCTCTGATTGTTGACGATGAACAGGAAGTATGCGAACAGACAGCAGCTTTGCTGGATACCATCAAAATACAAGCAGAATGGGTGCTGACCGGGCAGGATGCAGTGCGGAATGTCACCTCAGCACACAGTAAAGACGAAGATTTTGATTTCTGCTTGATTGACTGGAAAATTCCAGATATGAACGGTATTGAGATAACCAGATGCATTCGTGAAAATGTGGGATGGGAACTGCCCATTGTAATGATTTCTGCCTATGATTACGAAGAAATAGAAGAGGAGGCGAGAACTGCCGGTGTCAATGGGTTTTTGACCAAACCCCTTTGCAGATCATCCGTATATGCTGCGATTAAAAATGCGCTGAACAAAGAGAAGCAGAACCAGTTAACGACCGGAAAAGAGGAAGGTCAGTTAAGCGGTAAGCGTATTCTGGTTGCAGAGGATAATCTCCTGAACCAAGAAGTGCTGACGACGTTATTAGAGATGAACGGCATGGAGACAGAGTGTGCTGAAAACGGCCAGCAGGCTCTCGATTCGTTCCTAGCTTCAGAGCCGGGATATTACGACGCCATTTTGATGGATGTGCAGATGCCGGTTATGGACGGACATCAGGCTGCAAAAGCCATTCGCCTATCTGCCCATTGTGATGCGCAGAAGGTGCCGATTATTGCTACTACGGCTAACGCCTTTAGTGATGATATATCAGCTGCATTGTCGGCAGGAATGAATGGTCATGTCAGCAAGCCGGTAGAAATCGGGCCATTATGTGATTTATTGACAGGATTACTCGCTGAGAAAAACTAAAATCGTAAGGAAGAACTCTCAATCGTTGACTAACCCTTGTAAAATGTGGTATCCTAAAAGATACAAACTACCTCGCCCCATTCGGCGCAGGAGACGAAAGGAATGATTTGAAAATGACAGAGAAAAAGGGTACTTATTACATTACCACCCCAATCTATTATCCAAGTTCCAACCTTCATATAGGACATACCTACTGTACCGTCATGGCGGATGCCATGGCCAGATTCAAGAGGCTATCAGGCTATGACGTCAGATTTTTGACGGGTACAGATGAACACGGACAGAAAATCCAGACCATAGCAGAAGAAAAAGGCGTAAGCCCGCAGGAATACGTGGATGGCGTCGTTGCCGGCATCAAAGATCTGTGGAAAACAATGGAAATCTCTTATGATGATTTCATCAGGACCACAGAGGATAGACACGTAGAGCGAGTACAGGCCATATTCAATAAAATGTACGAAAAAGGCGACATCTATAAGGGCGAATACGAAGGCATGTACTGTACCCCGTGTGAATCTTTCTGGACAGAGAGTCAGCTAGTAGATGGCTGCTGCCCGGACTGCGGCAGACCGGTGCAGAAGGCAAAGGAAGAAGCCTACTTCTTTAAACTCTCCAAATATCAGGACAAGCTGATTGACCTGTTGGAGAATACCAGTTTCCTGGAACCGGAGACGAGAAGGAATGAAATGCTGGGCTTTATCAGGCAGGGCCTTGATGATCTGTGCATCTCCAGGTCCACTTTCGACTGGGGAATACCGGTGCCAATCGACGAGAAACATGTAATCTACGTGTGGCTTGATGCCTTGACCAACTATATCACGGCGCTTGGTTATCCTGATGACCCTGCGTTATTTGAGAAATACTGGCCGGCTAACGTCCATCTGGTCGGCAAAGAAATCGTCAGATTCCACTCCATCATCTGGCCGGCTATGCTGATGTCCCTTGATATTCCAATCCCGAAGCACGTGCTGGGTCACGGCTGGCTGCTGTTGGAAGGCGGTAAAATGAGTAAATCAAAGGGCAATGTAGTTGATCCGGTTAAACTCATCGACAGGTATGGCATCGACGCCCTCAAATACTTCCTGCTCAGAGAGTACACCTTTGGACAGGACGGCGTATTCACCAACGAGGTGATGTTGAAGAGAATGAATTACGATCTGGCTAACGACTTGGGAAATCTGGTGTCGAGAACCACTTCCATGATTGAGAAATATTGCGGCGGCATTGTACCGGAATCCCACGGAGAGGATGATTTTGATAAAGACCTGAAGCAGATCGCTACTGGCGCAGCAGCAAAGGTAGAGGCGCAGATGGACAAATTCGCATTTAATATGGCCCTGGAGGAAATCTGGATCGTGGTCAGAAGAGCAAATAAATATATCGACGAAAAGGCACCTTGGATACTTGCCAAGGACGAAGAGAAGAAGGCGGATTTAGATACCTGCCTGCACAATCTGGCAGAATCCTTACGAATCATCTCGATTCTGATTCATCCGTTCATGCATACCACATCGGACAAGATCAGAAAACAGATGGGACTCTGGTATGCAGACGTCGTCTGGGAAGACGCCTTTGCATTTGACATGATGTACCAGGAACAGGTGAAGAAGGGCGAAGCCATCTTCCCGAGATTGGACATCGAAAAAGAACTCGAAGAACTGGATGCAATGCAGAAAGAAGGCCAGGAACCGGAAGAAGAGAACATTCCGTTGGAACTGAAGCCGGCAATCGAGTATGACGATTTTGACAAAATCGATTTTAGAGTCGGGCTGATTGAAAAAGCGGAGAAACACCCGAAGGCAGACAAGCTTCTGGTATTCCAGATCAAGATGGGTACCGAAAGACGGCAGATCATCTCTGGCGTAGCAGAAGACTTCAAACCGGAAGAGTTGGTCGGGAAGAAGGTTCTCATCGTAGCCAACCTGAAGCCAAGAAAGCTGAGAGGACTTGAATCCAAAGGCATGATTATGTTTGCGGAAAATGGTGACAGGTGTGAGATTATGACTACTGTTGCGGAAGACGGCGTTGTGGTCGACTAGTATATAGAATGCAATAAACTTACAGGGCCTGCTTTGTTCACAGGCTCTGTTTTTAAAAGGAGAAAAACATGTTATTTGACTCTCATACACATATCAATAACGAAAACTATACTGATGAACAGCGGGCAGCACTGATCAGCGAAATCGCCGCCTCCGACGTATCCTATGCCATGGATATCGGTTTTGATCTGGCTTCGTCCGTACAGGCGGTCAAAGACGCCGCCGAAAACGACTGGTGTTACGCTGTAGTCGGGTTTCACCCTCACGATGCCAAAAATCTGGATGACATGACTTTGGAACTGATCAGAGGGCTGGCGAAGAAAGACAAAGTGCAGGCTATCGGCGAGATCGGTCTCGATTACTATTACGATCATTCTGAGCGGGATGTGCAGCGTTATTGGTTCCGCAGGCAGATTCAGCTTGCCAACGAGCTGAAGATGCCTATCGTGATTCACACCAGGGAGGCCGACCAGGATACCATGGACATCCTCAAGGAAGAGGGCGCTTTTTCTGCAGAGAGGCAGAGCTGGTTCCCGAAGCGCAAAGGACCTGACGGCGCATTGCTGCCGGACAGCCGGGTTCTGCTTCACTGTTTTTCCAGCAGCAAAGAACTGGCAAAGCAGTATGTGAAGCTGGGTGCGACTCTGTCCATCTGCGGGCCGGTGACCTTTAAAAACAACAGAAAGACCCGTGAGGTGGTAGAAGAGATTCCCATTGAATTCCTTCTGGTGGAGACGGATGCACCCTATCTGACGCCGGAGCCGTTTCGCGGCAGACCCAACAAAGCGCCCTACGTGGAGTATACGGCGCGTAAGGTGGCGGAAATCAAGGGTATATCCTACGAAGAAACTGCTCGCATCACATGTGAGAATGGGAAATCCTTTTTCAATATAGGCAGATAAGCCTTATAATGGTGTAAGAAACAAAATAAAGGCGCGCCGGCGATCGGCGGCCTGACAAGGAGGTACGTATGTTAAAGAAAGACAAATTTGCTCTCGATAAAGAGGCCTGGTGCAACTTAAACCAGCCCGATTGCCAAGAGGAAGAGGCTGATATCGTGATCTTTGGAATTCCTTATGACAAGGGAGTCAGTTACAGGGGCGGCGCGGCAGAAGGACCTGACTGCCTGAGGCAGAATGCGTTCACATCGACGCCATATACCGAAAGACTGCAGTCAATAGAAGCGCTGAGAGTTCACGACGCGGGCAATTTTTGTGGAGAAGACAGAGATGAAATGTTTGCAGAAATTGAAGATTATGTGGCAGAGCTGGTTCGCAAAGGAGTCAGATTCTCCATGATCGGAGGCGATCATTCCGTCACGATTCCCGTGGAACGAGGCGTCAACAAAGCTCTCGACGAGGAGTTTGGCATCATCCATATCGATGCTCATTTTGATCTCTGCGACGCGCTGTACGGCGATCAGCTGTCTCACGGCTCTACAGAGAGAAGAGCGCTGGAGATGAAAAACATCAGCGGAACGGAGAACCTCTATTTTATCGGAATTCGTTCTATTGAACCAGATGAATATGAATTCAAGGCCAAAAACAATATGCAAGTGAAAACCGCCTACGACTGCTTCCGCGACAGTATTGAGTTCGTAGCTGCAGATTGTGTCGCAGCCATGAGCAAATTTGACAAGGTCTATCTGACCTTTGATATCGACGCGCTGGATCCGGGATATGCGGCAGGCACGGGAACGCCTCAGTTTGGGGGCCTTACGCCGAGGATGTGTCTGACGCTGTTAGAGACGCTGTTCCGCAGCCTCAATATTATCGGCTTCGACATCGTAGAGGTGGCGCCGGCGCTGGATCCGTCCCTGACCTCCATGTTTGCAGCGAGAAAACTGCTCACAGAAATGTGGGGCTTCTGGGCGGAAAAAATGGGAAAGCTAAAATAATCTCTTCCTTGTATTCCTCTGTAAAATCATGTATGATTGAAAGAGCGGGATTTTATAATTAAAGGATTTAGCATGGAAGATTACTTAGACGATTTATACTTGCTTTTTTCAGGGGGAGGGAGTTTCTTTCTTCTCCCCCTGTGTTGTGTAAAACAAGTGCGTGAAAGAACACCAGGACAGATAGTAACAGAAGAATTTAGTTTTTCAAGAAGACTTCATAAAGACGGATTGACAGAGAAATACCATGTCCTTCTCGGATTAGACGGAAAAGAGCTCTGCCTTGCGGCAGAGGAGGTACTGGGCATTGAGAGCTTGGATAAGTACCGCTTTACCATACTTGAGGAACCGGTTTTGAACGAGAGAAATCGTTACCTGAAGGCTGTGATTCAGAATTGGTCAGAGGCGTATTTTTTTGATGCCGCCTTTCTTTTGGAGCCTTCTTTTTTGTATTCAGAAATGGCGAAATTGGAGGCTGAAAATGAAATGGCAGACAGCTAGAAATGGCAATGAAATTTACGCGTTGGATAAAGAAAAACTTGTTGCGATGGTTCTGGATCCGCAGGTCAGTGAAATACCAGAGACAAAGGACAACATCAGAGGAATTTCCTTCTATCAGGATAAGGCAGTCGTCTTTTACCAGACTGAGGGGAACGGCTCAGGGCGTATCGGCGTTTTAATGGCTAATGAACCGAGTATTTTATATGGCATCATGGCAGAAGAAATTCTGGATGAAATAGAAGAATTGAGCAAAGAGGCGAAGGAAATTGCGCCCGGAATGTGGGTGATGAAGTGTGATTAGACTGAACGAAAGTGAATATACAGAAATTGTCAACTACATGCGGGACCACTTCGGCATCGACTTGAGCAAGAAAAAAGTCCTGATTGAGTGCAGGCTCGCAAAACCACTAAAAAATCATGGTGTAGAATCTTTTAAGGACTATATGGATTTGGTAAAGAAAGATAAAAGCGGACAGGCGGCGGTGGAAATGGTGGACTGTCTTACGACCAACTATACCTATTTCCTCAGGGAATCCATTCATTTTGACTTGCTGCAGGAGAAGATACTGCCGGATATCTTTGACAGGAACTGTCTTGACCTCTGCAACATCTGGTGTGCGGGTTGTTCTACAGGAGAAGAGTGTTATACGCTGGCGATGGCTATAGCGGATTATCTGGATCAAGGACGCGGTCCGCTGCCGAAAATCAATATCAAAGCGACGGATATTTCCAATGCGGTTCTTCGTAAGGCGGAGGAAGGAATTTACCCCATTCGGGAACTAGAGAGACTGCCAAAGCGGTGGAGAGAAAAATATTGTAACGAAGTGGGCGAAAAGAGTTTTCAAATCGACCGCCGTCTTCGCAGCTGGGTCAGCTTCCGAAAAGAAAACCTGATGCAGCCAGAGGGGGCGGTAAAGTACGATTTGATCTTCTGCCGCAATGTGATGATTTATTTTGACCGAGAAGCGAAGGGAAGACTGATAAAAAAATTCGAAAGCTGCTTGAAAGCAGGCGGCTATCTGATTCTGGGTCATGCAGAGCTTCTCTCACGAGGAGATACAAAACTAGAGCCGGTCTTTCCGGCGGTATATCAAAAGGAATAAAAGAATTAGGAGCGCATATGGACGAAAAAATTATGATTGTAGATGATGCCATGTTTATGAGAAGGGTCATACGAAAAACTTTAACGGAGATGGGTTACCAACATATCCTCGAGGCGCAGAATGGAGAAGAGGCCCTGGCACTGTTCAGAGACCATCAGTTGGATCTGGTCATATTGGATATCACCATGCCTGGAAAATCCGGCATAGAAGTGTTAGCGGAAATCCACGATGAGAATCCTACCTTGAAAGTCATCATGTGTTCGGCAATCGGGCAGGAGATGATGATACAGAAAGCGTTAGAAGCAGGTGCGGTGGATTTTATTGTAAAGCCATTTAAAAAGGAAGAGTTCTGTAAAGTGATTGATTACCACTTAGCTTAGGAATGAGAGGATGTCTTAGATGAAGAATTGGATAAAGAACCTGAAGATTGGAAAAAAATTGATGGCGGCCTTTACTGTTATCATTGTGTTATACAGTGCTACGGTGGTGATTGCAGGCATGAACATCAGAAGCTTGTCAGATAACATGAATGATTTATATAGCGGGCCTTTTGCAAATGTCGAAGTATCACAGGAGATTCGCTATGATTTGCAGTACAACAGGCACAGCCTTCTGCTTCTATCTACTACATCGGAAGCTGATGTAAAGACAAAGCTTGCTGATGTGAAGGAAAAAATTGCTGAAATTGAGGAGAACATGGAGAAACTGTCTACTGGTTACGTCAGCGGCAAGGATAAGGTTGAAGAACTGCTGGCAGAATATAAAAAACTGTCAGTGCCGCGGGATAAAATCATTGATTATTTACAGGAGGGCAACAAACGGGCAGCACTCGATGTGTGCCTCAATGAATATGAAGAACAGTCAGCTGTCATCACGAGTCTGCTGAAAGATGTCGTTGAAGTATCTTCTGACGATGCGGCAAACACTTTGGAAGGCACACAACAACAAAATACCCGCGTACTGATCGTATTGATTGTGGTTTCTGTCATCTGTATTTTCGGTACCATTGTTCTCTGTGCAGCCATTACGCGCAGCATTGTCAATCCAATCAAAGAGTTGAAAAATGCATCGGCTAGTATTGCCAATGGAGATCTGAGTATCGACCTCTCTTACACCAGCGAAAACGAACTGGGACAGCTCTGTGAGGATATTCGCAACACAGCGGCCGCGCTTTCTCTATATGTATCTGAAATACGAAAAGGTATGGAAGCCCTCGGCAACGGGAAACTGAATTACCGAAGCGAAGTGGAATTCGTAGGGGACTTTATCGCTGTAGGAAATACGATGAATGAAATCGGTTCGCTTTTACGAGATGCCCTGGGGCAGATTGCAGGCAGTGCGGAGCAGGTGTCCAGTGGAGCGGAACAGGTGTCCAGCGGCGCACAGGTTCTTGCCCAGGGAGCTTCAGAACAAGCCAGCTCTATCGAAGAACTGGCAGTGAGCATCAATGAAATTGCTGAAAACGCAAAAGACAGCGTAGAAAAATCTGAGAAATCCAGTGAACTGACAGAAAAGGTTTCCAAGAAAATTTATGACAGCAATGATCAGATGACCGTATTGACAGAATCCATTTATGAAATCAAGGAAAACTCAAAAGAAATCACAGGGATCTTAGAAGAGATTGAAAATATCGCCTTCCAGACCAACATCCTGGCTCTGAACGCCTCAGTTGAAGCGGCAAGAGCTGGAGAGGCCGGCAGAGGTTTTTCTGTCGTCGCCGGCGAAGTGAGAAGATTGGCAACCAAAACCACAGAAGCTGCGCAGATGACAGCGGAACTGATCGAGCGAAATGCCAGCGTGGTCAACAAAGGCATCACCATTGTAAATGGAACGGCGGAAAGCCTGACCAAGTCGGTGGAAGGTACGAAGAATGTGACGAAGATGGTTAATGAGATAGCTGAAACCTTTACACAGCAAGCAGACGCCATCGTACAGATTAGGAAAAACGTGGAACTGATCTCAGATATCGTGCAGGGCAATTCAGCGACGTCTCAGGAGAGCGCCGCCGCCAGTGAGGAACTTTCTGCCCAAGCCCAGCTTTTGAAGACATTAGTAGAGCAATTTGAAATATAAGGGAGTTACATATGAAAAGTTATGCGGATATGGACGAGACATCGGCAGATATATTAAAAGAACTAGGCAATATCGGTACAGGCAATGCGGTTACCTCGCTTTCACAGATGATGGGCACTCCCTTTGACATTTCTTCACCGTCGTTGCATCTGGCACAGGTACAGGAAATTTACACTCTGTTGGAACAATCCCAGGAAGTAGAAGCTGGAATTCTTGTAGAGATGAAAGGGGAGATAACAGGCCAGTTTCTGTTTCTGCTCAATGAGAGTTTTACCAATATCATATTAGACGAGATTCTGGGCGGCGGCGAAAGAAATATTTTGGAACTGGACGATTTGGAACGTTCACTGCTCAGCGAACTGGGCAACATCATGTGCGGCTCTTACATCAGAGCCCTTTCAGCCCTGATGGATATGGAAATCGATGTTTCTGTACCAGACATCTGTGTCGATATGGGCGGTGCTATACTCAGCGCCCCTCTGTCAAGGGTTATGAGTAAAAGTGCTGAAATCCTATTGATAGAGAATCAATTTCACATTGACCACCGCTCTTATTCCGGACGTATCTTGTTTTTTCCAGATCCCGAGTGTTTGGAGCCGATTTTGGAGAAGCTGGGGATTGAGATGTGATGGATAAAATATTGGTACAGATAGGAGACGGCAATACCGCATCGGCTGGTCAGACTTTGGTCAGCTATGCGCTAGGCTCATGTATTGGTGTCTGTCTTTATGACAACAAAGCGCAGATAGCGGGAATGGTTCACGCGGTGCTCCCTTCGAAAAATGACAGTCTCGAAATGAAGACGTCACAGCAGTATCGATATGCGGACCAGGGCATCAAGCGGCTGATAAGCCAGATGTGCGTCCATGGAGCAAAGAAATCACGGCTGACGGCAAAGCTGGTAGGTGGCGCCCAGATGTTTCAGACTATAAACTATGAATGGGATATTGGCAAGAAAAATGTAGAGATGGCCAAAAAAATTCTTGCCGCTGAAGGGATTCCTCTTTTGGCGGAAGATACCGGCAGTGATTATGGAAGAACGGTCTGGTTTACGGCGGAAGATGGCAGAGTAAAGGTGGAAGCGGCGAGACATGCTTCGATTATATTATGATGACGGAGGTACGAAATGGATGATAAGAAAAAGCAGATTGTAATGGTTGTAGACGATAGTCTTCTGATATGTAAGCAAGTAAAAATAGCACTGAAAGACGAACCATTTTTTATCTGCGAAGCGCATACCGGCAGTGAGGCGGAGGAGATGATCGGGCAATATCAGCCTGACTTGATTCTCCTCGACGTGGTTCTTCCGGATACAGACGGATATGAGCTGTTTCACAAGCTGAAAGAGCAGGATCAAAATGATGCGGTCATTCTGTTTCTGACCTCAAAAGCGACCGATGAAGACGTCGTAAAAGGCTTTACCATGGGAGCTTGTGATTATATTAAAAAACCATTTGTGCCAGCGGAACTGAAGTCCAGAGTCGTGACACATCTGCAGATGAAAAAACAAAAAGATGAACTGAATCAGCAGAACAGAGAACTGCGCACAAATATGGAAAAACTCAACTACATGGCCTTCCGAGATGGTCTGACGGGACTCTATAACCGCAGATATGTCATAAGTGAACTGGTGGAAGACATGCGCGATATCAAGAGAGAAGAATTGAAGAATGTGGTGATACTGACGGATATTGATGACTTCAAAAAAGTCAACGATACCTATGGACACGAGGTAGGGGATACCACCTTAGTCTGCATTGCGAATATTCTGGAAGGCGCCTGCCGTAAACATCGAGTCATTCGCTGGGGCGGAGAAGAATTTTTGATCATCCTGCTTGCGGTTACGGAAGAGGAGGCCTTTGAAATCAGTGAGCAGATCCGTAAAGAAGTCGAACAGTTCAAGTTTTTCCATGAAAACGGAGAATTTTCGTGTACCGTGACTTTGGGACTGCATGCATACCACGAATCAGAGGGTATAGAGAACAGCATTAATTTTGCGGACAAGGCTCTCTACGAAGGAAAGCGCAGAGGTAAGAACTGCAGTATCTGGTATGAAAAGATTTAATAAATGGAGAAATAGATGAGTTATTTTGATGAAGACGCCCGCGAAATGCTGGAAGTCTATTTGCTGGAAACCAGGCAGCTGACCGAACAGTTGAATAACTGTCTGATGGAGGCAGAGAAAAACAATCGGTTTGCGGAGGAAGACATTCATGGCATCTTCAGGGTCATGCACACCATTAAAAGTTCTTCTGCCATGATGGGACTTTCGCAGCTGTCCTCCCTCGCTCATAAGCTGGAGGACATCTTTGCTTATTACAGGGAAGAAATCGGAACCATTGAAAATCCAGAGCAGGGAATTTTTGACCTGATGTTTCTGGCTGCCGATCACATTTCAGCAGAGATGGAACGAATGGAGACAGAGGATTACGAACCTGCCGATATCAAGCAAATAGTGGAGCAGGCGGAGGCATATTGGGAAAAGTTCTGCTGCAGTCATGAAAAAGAAGAACTGCCAGAGGAACAAGCACCGGAACCGCAGAGCTGCAGTTATTTTGGCGATAAATCAGGAACTGTGGTCAACGTGATCTTTGAGCAGGGCTGTCGGCTGGAAAATGTCAGAGCCTTTATGTTGGTTAGACAAATCAGCGGATTGTGCTCTGAGTTGGAGACCTACCCTCCTGATTTGGAGCAGGCTGGCGTAAGCAGTGAAATCATTGGAAAACAAGGACTCTTTGTTCGTTTTATCAGTGAGCAGAGAGAAGAAGTCCTGGAGGTGATGGAAAAAGGTCTCTTTGTCAATCGCGTCATATTGATAGCGGACCAGGAAGAGGCGGAGGCTTCTGCGGAGGAGTCTGAGCCGCTAGAGGCACAGCCTAAAAAATTGCAAGAAGTGAAAGAGACAGAGTTCCTGGATGTAAAAGCGGAGAAGCTGGACAAAATGCAGAACCTTTCCTGTGAGATGGTCATTCAAATGTTGGTCTTAGATGAAGCGCTTAGAAAAAATGGACTGGAGGATCTCAGAGAGGGAACTGCCCGCCAGATCAGTCAGCTGATCAGCGAAATGGAGCGAACCACCATGGAAATGCGCATGCGGCCGATCAATCGAATCGTACCGAAGCTGCGCAGGATTCTCAGAGATATCTGCCGAGACGAGGGCAAAGAGGCGGAACTTATCGTAAACTGCGGCGATATAGAAGCGGATAAAAGTGTTGTAGAATCCTGCTCAGAGGCGTTGATGCATCTGATTCGCAATGCGGTAGATCATGGAATCGAGACTGCAGAGGTACGCCAGGCCTTAGGCAAGGAAAAGAAAGGCAGGATTGTATTTCAAGTGGAGAGTACTGTGGGGGAACTGGTGCTGACGCTCAGTGACGACGGCTGCGGGCTGGATGATGAGAAGATTCTCAATAAGGCTAAAGAGAGAGGCATGTTAGTAAAGCCGGAAGCGGAATACAGCAGTGAGGAAATCCACGAACTGATTCTGAAGCCTGGATTCACCACCAATGAAACGGTCAACGAGTATTCTGGCAGAGGGGTGGGTCTCGACGTGGTAAAGAACATCATGGAAGAAATTGGTGGACACCTGCATATTGAAAGTCAGCCAGGCGTTGGCAGCAAATTTACCCTGATAGCGCCGCTGACGTTATCCACTGTAGAGAGCGCCTGTTTTCAAATAGGAGACTACCATTTTTCGATGCCTGCCCGGTATGTATTCAATTTTATGGAATACAGAGAAAAGAAGCGGCAAATTCGTCAGATTGACGGGCGCTCCTATATTCTTTATGACGGCAGAATGGTCCCTCTGATCAATTTGCGCAAGGTCTGCGGAATAAAAGAAGAAATTCCTGATGATTCTATCGTAATCTATGTCAAGGACAACAGATTAGAGGGATGTCTGTTAGCCGACGTAATGCATGAACAAAAGCGAATCGTAGTCAAATCTCTGCCGAACCTTCTTGGGCGCGATTTTCGAAAAAACACCGGAATCGGCGGCTGCAGCATAATGGGCGACGGCGATATCTGCGCGGCCTTAGACCTGGAGAACCTCATTGTAAACTTTGAAAAGGAGGGGGCATATGAATAGCGAAAACAACAGAGAACTACTATGCATCGCTGGCCAGGAGAAGAACTATGCCCTGGAATTAAAATGGATTGCGGAAATCTATGCGGACGTGCATATTTCTTCGTTCCCATGCCTTCCTCCTCATTATCTAGGAATGTATAATTATAAAGGGCGCATTATTCCTGTCATCAGACTGGAGGAGGGCGAATGGAGAGTGCTCGTGATCGTCCGATGCGAAGAGAGCCTCTTTGCCATGGCGGCAGCGAGAGAACCGTTTATCATCAGTGGAGATGCATTAGAGGAAATCGAGTCTCTGCATCCGGAGTCATTGGCAGGTCTTTGGCTTGAAAAGACATTGTATCAGATGGAGGGCGCGTTAGTTTCGCTGCTGGATATCCCCGGTACGGTGGAGAAAATTTTGTCAGAAAATGAAAATGTATAGGATGAAGCTGTTATGACTAGAAGATCTGGTCATAGCAGTTTTTTTATTGTAAAGACAAAGAAAAAACTTGACAAGAGAACGATTGTTAGCTAAAATGTAAAAAAGAGAACAAATGTTAGCTAAACGGAGAGGGGGCTTAGAATTTGAAGCGAAACACAAAAGAAGCTATTTTACTTGCGGCACTGCACCTTTTTGCGGACAAAGGCTATGACGGCGTCAGTGTGCGCGATATTGCAGAAGCAGTCGGCATCAGACAGAGCTCACTGTATAAACACTATGAGAGCAAACAGGATATCTTTGACCATATCTTGATTCAGATGGAAGTGCAGTATCAGCAGATGACACAGGAAGTGCGCGCACCACAGGGTGACATGGCGGCTGTAGCATCGGCATACGAGAGGATTACGACAGAAGAATTGAAAGCAATTGCCAGAGGCATGTTCTTTTACTGGACCGAAAGCGACTACGCCTCCCAGTTTCGTAAGATGCTCATGATTGAACAGTATAAGAGTGAAGCGAAGAGCCGCCTCTATCACGAATACCTGACAGAAGGCCCTTTGAAATACATGACGGAGTTATTCCGTTTGCTGATTGAAAGAGAATGTTTCATACAGGAAGACGAAGCGTTTCTGGCTTTAGAGTTTTATTCGCCCATCTTCTTTCTGATGAACAAGTATGACAGTGGGGCGAAAAGAGATGTGCTGATTACACAGTTGGACCAACATATTGAACACTTTGCGGACCATTATAGAAAGGATTAGCGATGACAGTACAAAAACCATTTCACTTAGAAGAATATTTGACAGCGGGGGTTGAGAACATCGTAAAGGGTGCAATCAAAGCTACACTGCGGGATCCTCAGGAGAGTGCCTTTATGGTCTCCTTTGCTGCGGCAAGCAAGAAGGCGGCCGGTCGGCGCGGGCAGTGGGCAGAGAAGGGCGAACATATTCCTCCCTTTCTCATCGCCAGCATCACCAGTGCCTGTAATTTGCACTGCAGCGGATGCTACGCCAGAAGCAATGAAAGCTGTATAGATGAACTGCCGAGCTGTCAGCTCACAGCGGAAGAATGGCTGAATATTTTCCAGGAAGCAAAAGAGCTGGGGATCAACTTCATCCTTTTAGCCGGCGGAGAACCTTTTTTACGGAGAGATATCATTGAAGCAGCGGCAAAAGTACCGGAAGTCCTTTTCCCGATTTTTACCAACGGTACGCTGCTGGATGAAATCTATCTGCAGCTTTTCCAGCAGCACAGAAACCTCATCCCCATTTTCAGTATCGAAGGAGACCAGAATATAACAGATCAGAGAAGAGGGAAGGGTACCTACGATAGGCTGCTTGCAGCCATGGAGCAGATGAAACGACGCCATCTGCTCTTCGGCACTTCTGTTACGGTGACCACCGCAAATAAAGAAACTGTGACCTCACCTGCTTTTCTGAGCAGATTAACGGGACTTGGCTGTAAGACGGTCATTTATGTGGAATATGTGCCAGTGACAGAAGAGAGCAGGAATCTGGCTTTTGGAGATGATGAACGGAACTGGTTTGAAGAGCAGCTGGCAGATGTGAGAGGGCGGCATCCAGAGATGGTGTTTATCTCCTTCCCCGGAGATGAGAAAAGTTCCGGCGGCTGTCTGGCAGCGGGCAGGGGATTCTTCCACATCAATTCCCACGGCGGTGCGGAGCCCTGTCCTTTTTCACCGTACTCTGACATCAATGTCAAAGATACTTCTTTGAAAGAGGCTCTCCATTCCAGATTGTTCACCGTTCTTCACCAGCAGGACTTATTGACAGCAGATCATCAGGGCGGATGCGTCTTGTTTGAGAAGAGGGAAGAAGTGGAACGACTCCTGGCCCAGTAAGTTTCTCCTCTTTCGACACCTGCCTTCGACAGCAACCCCCATGTTGCCTATGATAGAATATGTGAAAATCAAAGGGAACAAAGGGGAAGAAATATGGAATTTGTAGGGAATCAGATTAATTTCAAAACCGTGTTAGCCACTTTGACAGTGGCTTTCTTTATTGGTCGGATCAATCTGTTCGAAGGAACCTTTCCGCAGGCGGTGGCGCTGATTACCGTCATGGTGGCGGTATCAACTGTATACATATATTTAGTGCCGGTCATTGCCATCGCGATGCTGACTTATGGGGGAGTCATCTTAAATCTCTATGGCGATATGATGGCTATGATTTTTTGCGGGATATTTTTCCTGTTTTTTCATAATCATAGATTTACAATAAATCAGAGGACATCAGTAGCAGTGGCGGCAATCATCGTGTGCAATTGTGCTTATTACGCCTATGGACATTTGATCTATCTCTTGAGCATTGAAACGATGATCAAAGAGGCGATAGCCGTCATCGTCTATATCCGTGTGTTCAACACCATCGCGAGGATTCTCTTTGTGGGTAAGAATCCGATGCAGATTGCAGAAGAAAAAGTTGGACTAGCCTACGAGATTTTTGCGATATCGCTGATAGGGGCCATCGGTGCACAACAGGTGGTCTTTCCCCTGTGGTTACTGGTTATCGTGGTGATTCAGTATTGCAAGGGAATTCAGCCAGCCATGGCCGCAGCCGGCATTGCGGCTGTTTTCTGGCAGTGCCAGCACGTGGATCATGGAGAACTCTTCATCGCCCTCTTTGCGGGGATGCTCACCGGCTGGTTTTTGGCCTCACTGATTGACGGAAAATACCGAAAAACGATGTTAGCGCTGACGATTTTTGCCACCATTGCCGTATCAGCCAGCGATCAAATTTATGGGGCCGCGGCTGTGATGGCTTTATTTATCGCTGTACCCAGCAGCATCATCACCAGGTTGTGGTGCATCGGTGAAGAACGGTTTTGCCAGCAGTCGGCTACGGGGGCAGACCTGAAACTAGAAGCCATTAAGCGGGATTTGATGAAAAAGCGGGAGGTCTTTCTCAGTCTGAGCAAGCTGTACAGTGCGGGGATGGATAATAAGCAGATTGTCTCTTACCAATTTGACGGCATGGCCAGGACGGTCAGCGAGCTGATGACGGATTTAGACGGTCGAGGAGCATCATCAGCTGAAAAAAACGCGCCTCAGATTTTGGTGGGCAGTGCATCTTATGCTTTCGAGGCGGTGTCAGGGGACAGTTGTCTTTCTTTCTCCTTCGGTAAAAATAAACAGGCTCTGATTATCAGTGATGGTATGGGGAAGGGCAGTCGGGCGGCCACAGAAAGCAAGCTGGTGGTTACGACGCTTTCCAAGCTGCTGGCGGCAGGCTTTGATGTGGACATCGCCATGAAAACAGTCAATGCGATTCTGATGACGGGAAACAGCGCGGAGATGTTCGCTACAGTGGATTTAGCCATTATAGATAAGGTGACCGGCAGAGCGCAGATTTTTAAGATGGGCGCTGCATCCACCTTTGTAAAACATAATGGCAGTGTATCTATGTTGAAACGGCCTGCGCCGCCGGTGGGGATTGTCGACGGACTGAAGCTGGAATACATCGACGTGAGACTGAAGCGGGGTGACCTGCTGATTATGGTCTCGGATGGTGTTACTGACTGCGACCGCCGCGACCCGGACGGCCTCTGGCTGAGAGAACGTCTGACAGAACTTGGCAGCCGCGACCCGGATACGGTGGCGGAATTAATCGTCAACAAAGCGGCGGAAAAATATGGAATTAGGGAACGGGACGATCTGACCGTCATGGTGGCAGCTATTTAAGCTGCCGCTTTTTTCTTGTCCAATGTTGCTGAGTTTGGTAAAGGACAGTTTACCGTGGTCTTTCTTCTTGTTTACCTTGACAAGAACGTAAATGTCGTAGTAGAATAAAATTACAATTGAATGTAGGAAGGTCCCCGAACAGGGGTTAAAAGAGAAGCAAGTGAGAGACTTGCACGGTCACGCCGCTGTGAAGACGTAGCCACATCTCAACAATGTCACTGGGAAACTGGGAAGGCGCAGATGTGAGTGTTTGATGTCTAAGTCAGAAGAACTACCTGAATACAGCCAATTTGCACAAGGTTACGAACGATGGCCGGGTGTGAACACGCATGGAAACCCAGAAGCAGTGTCATTGCTGATGGATTCCAGCGAGACGCCTGTCTGTTTCGGACAAGCGTTTTTTTAATGGTCCTGCCCCAATTTTCACAGAAAATTGAAGGGAAGTCCTTATTCTTTAACGCGCCAGCCTGTGGCTGGCTAAGCGTTAGTCGTAAAATGCGTGAATTTTTGTTTATTCATGAAAGGAGAAAAAATGACAAAAAGGCAAAAACTGACTTTATCAATTGTTTCAGCGCTCTCTGTTGCATTCGGACTCGTGCCGACGGCAAGTGCGATGCACATTATGGAGGGTTATTTACCAGCGACGCACTCTCTGGTATGGGGGATTATCTGTGTTCCCTTTGTGGTATGGGGGTTTATTTCCATCAAGAAAACCCTCAGTGAAAATAGAAAAGCAATTACTGTTCTGGCCATGGCTGGAGCATTCATATTCGTTATATCGTCACTGAAGATTCCCTCTGTTACAGGAAGCTGTTCTCACATGACGGGAACGGGTCTCGGCGCGATTTTGTTCGGACCTGCTTCTGTCAGCATCCTGGGAATTATCGTATTGTTATTCCAGGCGATTCTGCTCGCCCACGGTGGTTTGACTACATTGGGAGCAAATACTTTTTCCATGGCCATTGCAGGACCATTCGTTTCCTTTGGCGTGTATAAGCTCTGTGAGAAGTTAAAGGTCAACAAGATGGTTTCTGTATTTTTAGCGGCAATGATCGGTGACATCTTTACATATTGTGTAACAAGCATTCAGCTTGCTGTCGCTTATCCGTCCGAAGTAGGTGGTGTCATGGCTTCTGCCGTGAAGTTCCTGGGCGTGTTTGCCCCGACACAGCTGCCACTGGCAATCGTTGAAGGAATTTTGACCGTGGTCATCGTCATCGGCTTGGAATCTTTTGCAAAACCTGAGCTGAGATCCATCGGATTCATAAAGGAGGGCAGATAATCATGGAGAAGAAGACTAAGAGCAGAAAAGGACTGGTCATCGTCCTGCTGGTTATCGCCATACTCATCGCTGTCATCCCTTTTTTTGCACTGAAGGGCGCGGAATTCGGCGGTTCTGACGATGCAGGAAGCCAGATGGTGGCGGAAATTCAGGGCAGTGAATATACGCCTTGGTTCGAACCGATTTTGGAACAGTATCTAGGGGGAGAAATTCCCGGTGAAATTGAAAGTCTGATATTCTGTCTGCAGACAGGTATCGGCGTGGGGATTGTGGCCTTTATCATGGGCCGTTTCTACGAGAGACATAAATGGAAAAAGGATGAAGAGGTAGAAAACAGTGATAGTCATTGATAAGCTCTGCTACTTATCAAAAATCAGATATGTTAACCCAGCTGAAAAGTTTGCCTTCGCGGTGCTGACTCTCATATTCTGTATTGTCAGTCGTTCCATCGTGATGGGACTTTTCATCATGGTTCTTAACAGCTTTCTGACCATAAAAATCGGCGGAATCTCAGCCAGGAGGTACGGCAATCTCATGCTGGTACCTCTGGCTTTTCTGCTTCTCAGTACGGCCGCCATTATCGTCAACGTATCAAAGCATCCTCTGGACGCCTTTGCCCTGCAGATTGGCAGTTGGTTCCTGACCGGCAGCTGGGATTCTGTCTTACACGGTCTTCAGCTGATTGTGACAGCCTTAGCGGCAGTTTCCTGCCTCTATTTCCTGTCGCTGAATACGACCATGACGGACATTCTGTCTGTCTTGCGAAAGATGCACTGCCCGGCTCTGCTTTTGGAACTGATGCTCTTGATTTACCGATACATCTTTGTCCTGCTGGATGTAGCTTACTACATTTCCACATCCCAGAATGCCAGGTTGGGACACAAGGATCTTCGTACATCGATCAAATCTTTCGGCGGCATGGTGCAGGCTCTTTTCATCCGAGCCATGAAACGCTCAAGAAACCTCTACGATGCTATGGAGGCAAGGTGCTACAGTGGAGAAATCAAAGTGCTGGAGGAAAATCACGACGTCAGCAAGAGAAACATCATAATGATTGCAGTATTTGAACTCGTTCTTTTAGGGTTCACCGTATTTATAAAATTGCAAGGATAGGAGTTCTGATGAAAGATATCATCATCAAAGCAGAGGAGTTATACTTTTCCTACGACGACGAAAAGAGCTATTCTCTCAACGGTATGAGTTTGGAAATTGAGAGAGGGAAAAAGGTAGCCTTTATGGGGGCTAACGGAGCAGGGAAATCCACTTTTTTTCTATGTCTCAACGGCATTCACAGGCCTGCCGGCGGAACCCTGTATATTGATGGAGAAGCTGTTGATTACAGTAAGAAGGGCCTTTTGAACCTGAGGAGCAAAGTAGGCATCGTCTTTCAGGACCCGGACAATCAGCTCTTTTCTGCATCAGTATTTCAGGAAATCTCTTTTGGTGCTTTGAACGTCGGCATGAGTGAAATGGACGCCAAGGAGGCGGTGGAACAGGTGATTGAGACCCTGGAAATTACGCCTTTTATGGAGAAACCGACCCATTCTCTCTCCGGCGGTCAGAAAAAGCAAGTGTCCATTGCAGACGTCCTGGTCATGAATCCAGAAGTGATCATTCTGGACGAACCGGCTTCCTCTTTGGATCCAAAGCATACGGTCATTGTCAACAAAATAGTAGACATGTTGGTTGACCAGGGTATTACCGTGCTGATGTCCACCCACAATGTAGACTATGCTTTAGAGTGGGCAGAAGAAATCGTTCTGATTCACGATGGAAAGACACTGATGCAGGGAGCGCCTGTAGATGTGTTCTCAAATAGTGAGGTCTTGGAAAAGACCAATCTGAAGAAACCGGCAGCCATCGAACTCTTTGAAAGTCTGACGGCAAAAGGGGTTCTGCCGGCTGATCTGCCAGTTCCCAGAAGCCTCTCGGAACTGGAATCCTATATCGCAAGCCTTTAACCAATGTTATAAACTAAGACACTAAGAGACCGCGCTGGAGACAGTGCGGTTTTGCTTTAGGGCGAGTTGACCTATTGTGTTGAAAAATACATAAGTTCAGCGTATAATCGAAAGTAATATTAATTGAGAAGGTGAAAACAATGAAACGAATAGTTGCGGTATTATTATCTTTGGCCATGGTTCTCTGTTATCTGCCAACATCGGTTTTTGCGGCAGATGGCGAAACAGATGGCGGCGGACAGACTGAGGTGGAAAAAACTGATATTTCAACATTAACTTTAGGTTACTATCCGAAGTCCATCACCTATGATGGAACAGCCCATAACCTCAGTACGCTTTATCTTGAAGAATCAAACCCTCATAAGTCTTTGACAAAGGACAGAGACTTTACCGTAGAAGTGAGGGACAACATAAACGTCGGAGATATGGTGGTGATTTTAAGGGGGATTGGAGCGTATTGCGGAGAAGTTCAGTTGATTATCCCTATTTTGCCTAAGGACATAAAAGGCTGCTTTTATGATGTAGATAAGTATACAGAGGAAGGGCATAAGCCTAATATCAGGCTTTCCTTTGGCAGTACATCATTAGTAGAAAACGTAGATTACCAAGTGACAGACTATACGGAGAAAGAGGACAAAGGCGTTGTAAACGTGAAAGGGATCGGAAACTATACAGGCACTACAAGTATCAATTATACCGTAGGCAGAGATATAGGCCGAGCTGACGTCACACTGTATCAAGAAGATGAGTTTATCTACACCGGTCGTTACCAATTTCCGTCTGTAAAAGTGACCTACAATGGAGAACGGCTGAGAGAGAGTTACGACTACAGGACTACATACAAAAACCATAAGGAAGTGGGAACTGCTACGATTACAATTACTGGTATCGGTAAGTTTCATGGAGAGAAAGATATTCACTTTACCATCAAGGGGAAAGAGCAGAAAGTCACCCCCGCCCAGGCAACTTATGACGCGTATATCAGAAGTCAGCCGTTCAAGATTGAAGCAGAGGCTACGGGGGACGGAACAGGCTTCTCTTACACATCCAATAATCCCGGAGTTGCCACTGTAGACGCAGAAGGGATGGTTCACGCCCATAGTGAAGGCGCTGCGGTAATTACACTGAGAACTGTCGGCATGAAAGGGTTTGCAGAAGCTACCGCACAGGTAACTGTCAACGTAAAACGCAGCAGTATTGATTTTGGAACCATTTTGGCGGAAGAAAAAGGCCTGTCAGCCTCAATTAGCAAGCTGACTTTAGAAAAGATCGTGTCAGCATCTGTTTTCATCGGCGAAAGGGAATATCCTTGTAAAATTGAAGATAACGGGCAGCAGGCGTTGCTCAAAGCAACGTATCCTGAACAGAAAAAAGGGCAGGAAATCACAATCGTAGTAAAAGATGATCTCGGCAAAGAAATTACAAAGACTGTAAAAGTAAAAAATGCGGTGATTGAACTCAGCGTCAATAAAATCTACGATAAAAGTATTTCAATCAAGGGAAAGACGTATCCGGGGATGACTGTAAAAACGGTACTAAATGGTAAGCGCTATCAGACTAAGGCGGGGAACAGCGGTGCTTTTTCTCTCAAAATTCCAAAACAGAAAATAGGCAAAAGTATCAAGATTACTGTTGTCAGCGAAAATGGAAGTACAAAATCCATAAATAAGAAGGTTTATAAGAGGACAGGCAGCAGTGTCGCCAGCAAATATTATGTCCTGCGGACTTCAAAATACGTCTATGTTCGCTGCAGGGGCGCATCGCAGGGTGATGTGATAAAAGTAAAAATTAATGGTAAGATATATAAGAAAAAAATTGGAAAGACAAACGGGAGCCCAACTGTAAAAATTTATACTGGCAAGCATACAACTGGCGCTGCCGTCTATATGTACTTGTATAATTCGTATAATCAGAAGATTTGCTCTAGAAAAGATAAGGTGTATTTTGGCAACAAGCTCTATGTTGGAATGACAAGCAGTCAGGCGCTGCAGACTACATGGGGCAAGCCGATCGCAAGATATCAATATACGGGTTATCAGCTTTGGCTGTACCAAAGCGGTGATACTGTAGTATATGCCTGCATCAGAGGCGGAAAGGTGATAGAGATCGGTTATGTTTATTAACTGCAATAAAATCTTTTAAAACGCTTCTGTTTGTGGTATACTTACACTGTTATGATTAGAGAAACAGTGTTAAACACGATCAGGGAACATCATTTAATCGAAAAAAATCAGCACATCGTCATCGGCCTCTCGGGTGGTCCTGATTCGGTGTGCCTTTTTCATGTCTTATTGGACTTGGCGAAAGAGTGGGAGCTGACCCTTCATCCCGTTCACATCAATCACAGGTTCAGGCCGGGGGCGGCAGAAGCAGATCAGTCCTATGTGGAGCGGATTGCACAGGAAGCGGGCTGCCTGTGCCGAACTTTTGTCTATGACTGCAGCAAAATTGCCGCCGAAGAGAAAATTACCTCCGAAGAGGCTGGCCGCAAGGTTCGTTATCAGTCTTTTGCAGAGGTAGCTGCAGAGATAGCCGCGAAGGGCGTCCGGCGAGATAACATAAAAATCGCCGTGGCACAAAACGCCGACGACCAGGTGGAAACGATTTTGTTCCGCATCTTGCGAGGCGTGGGAACGGACGGGCTGTCAGGCATCAGTTACAGGCGTTTTGACGAGCAGGAAAATGAAATCATTCGTCCGCTGCTTGACGTATGCAAAGAAGACATTCTGACCTACTGCCGAGAACACGACCTGCACCCCTGCATTGATCAGACCAATTTAGCACCAATTTATACGAGAAATAAAATCCGTCTCAACTTGATTCCTTATCTGGAAAAGGAATATAACACGAATATAAAGGATACAATGATTAGAATGGGGAAGACTGCCGCTGTAGATAAAGATTATCTTTGGCAGCAGGCTGCCGATGCTTTTGATGGGCTGGCCAAGGAGGCTGACGCGACCAGTGTCTTGATGGACGGGGAGAAACTTCGCGGCCTGCACCGAGCTGTACGCCAGCGAGTGTTTGCCAAAGCTTTTCACAGCATCGGATTGACAGAAGATATGACCTTCACCCATTTCGATGGCTGCGAGAGTATCGCCTTTCATCAGGGGCCGTCGGCACGCCTTGACCTGCCGAGAGGATATTATCTGACAAAGGTGTATGATGATGTCAAGGCTGCTAGAGGAGCGCCCCTGGCGAACAGTGATATCAAAGTTACCATTCTCTCTAAAGGGGAATATGAGGAACAGAAGCTGCCTAAAGACAGTCATGCCGTCTTTGACTATGATTTGCTCAGGGAACACTTCGGTGACGATGCGGCAGCGCGAATCACCTTGCGGACTCGAAAGGCCGGCGATTTTATTGCTATCGGAGAGACGAGAACAAAGAAACTGCAGGACTATCTGGTGGATCGAAAAGTGCCCAAGGACGAGAGAAACAGCGTCCAGTTTGCGGCAGTGGGCCGTGAAATCCTCTGGATTCTGCCTTATCAGGGCAGAGGACGGTATTCTGCCCACTATAAACTGTGTGAAGATACAAAAAAGGTGATTTGTATTGAAATAAATTGTTGAATATGATAAAATTATAGGACTGTTTTGTTAAGGGAGAACAAATTTATAATACGAGAATTTGAGAATATAGATATGGGAGGAGACAACGAAATTGAAAAAATTCGCAAAGAATATCAGTATTTACTTAGTGATTTTTGCGCTGGTGTTAGCAGCGGCCTTTTTCTATAATGGCAGTGGCGGCGCAGAGTACAAACAGGTGAAGTTTTCCACGCTGGCCAACTACTTGGAACAGGAGAAGATCACCGAAATCGAGATTGAAGACACAAAGATTACGGGAAAAATAGGGAAAGACAAGTACGTCTACGCTTATGCGCCGTATATCACAGAAATCAGCTGGCTGGAGGAAACCTATATTTTCCCGCAGATGCAGGAGAAAAACCTGGCCGTAAAGACGCCAAAACCGTCTTCTGGTTCCACCATCCTCAGTCTGCTGCCGACGTTGATCATGGTGGTAGCCCTGGGCTTTTTGTTCTATCTGATGATGAACCAGGGGGGCAATGGCAAAGCATTTTCCTTTGGAAAAAGCAAGGCGCGGCTATATAAGGGAGAGGGCAAGAAGATCACCTTTGATGAAGTAGCCGGATTAGACGAGGAAAAGGAAGAACTTTCTGAGGTCGTAGATTTCCTGAAAGATCCGCGGAAATACAAAGAAGTAGGTGCCAGAATACCGAAGGGCATATTGCTGGTCGGTCCTCCGGGAACTGGAAAGACTTACGTTTCTAAAGCCACTGCCGGAGAAGCTGGCGTACCGTTTTTCACCATCAGTGGTTCTGACTTTGTTGAGATGTTTGTCGGTGTCGGTGCATCCAGAGTGAGAGATTTATTCGACCAGGCCAAAAAAAATTCCCCATGTATCGTTTTCATCGATGAAATTGACGCGGTGGGACGAAAAAGAGGTGCAGGCCTGGGCGGAGGAAACGACGAAAGAGAACAGACCCTCAACCAGCTGCTGGTAGAGATGGACGGATTCGGAGAGAATTCTGGCATCATCATTCTGGCGGCAACCAACAGACCGGACGTATTGGACCCGGCTCTGCTGAGACCGGGCAGATTTGACAGACAAGTTGTAATCGGCATTCCGGATATCAAGGGCAGAGAAGAAATCATCAAAGTCCATTCGAAAAATAAGCCGTTGTCTGATGAAGTTTCACCGAAGATTTTGGCGAGAAGAACGCCGGGATTTACACCGGCTGACATAGAGAACCTGCTCAACGAAGCGGCACTGATTACGGCCAGAAGAAATGGACGAAAGATCAGAATGGCGGAAATCGAAGAAGCAGCGACCAAGGTTATGGCAGGACCTGCCAAGAAGAGCAGGGTTATCAGTCCGGAAGAGCGTAAACTGACAGCGTACCATGAAGCAGGCCACGCCATCGTCATGAGAAGTCTGCCGGATTCGGATCCTGTGCACCAGATTACCATCATCCCGAGAGGCAATGCCGGTGGATTCACCATGTCCCTGCCAGAAAGAGACAAGGGCTTTGAGACGAAGAACGGTATGCTTAACAGCATCAAACACCTGCTGGGCGGACGTGTAGCAGAACAGTTGACGCTGGACGATATCAGCACTGGCGCAAGCAATGATATCATGAGAGCGACAGAGATTGCCAGAGCGATGGTTACCAAATACGGGTTCAGCGATAAAATCGGACCTGTCAATTACAGTGAGTCTGATGAAGTATTCCTGGGCAAGGACTTCTCCACGAGAAAGAATTACTCAGAAGGAATTGCTACAGAAATCGATCATGAAGTAAAATCCATCATAGAAGAAGCTTACGAAGTAACATCTCGCATTCTGACTGACAATATGGATAAACTGGAGCGAGTGGCGCAGGCACTGCTCGAAGTAGAGACTCTCGATGGCGAGCAGTTCGAGGCGCTGTACACGGGAGAGGTCGACGCCCAGGGACTGGCAGAGCTGGTAAGAGAAAAAGAAGAAGAAATTCAGAGAGTCAACGCAGAAGAAGCAGCAGAATTTGAACGTATCCGCAAGGAGGAAGAAGAAAGACTGGCTGCTGAACTTGCTAAATATGATACTGACTACATGGATGAAGACGAGAATCCATCTGATTCCGATGGCGACACTGAAAGCGGAGAAGGGAAAGAAGCTATAGGTGAAGACCGTTCCGAAGAGGAGACAGCAAAGCTGCTGCCAGAAAAAGAGGAACACAAGGAAGAAGAATAGAGGTAATATATGAAAATAACTGTAAATGATTGTTTGAGTTTGGAGGCATTCAGCCCCAGCATTCTGGCAGCAGGAAAGCGAAACATTGGCAACAGGGTCCGTTCCGTCTCGGTAATGGACGCTGCCAACGTGGAAACTGCCATAAAAAATAATGGGGTAAGAGAGCAGATTGTTCTTACATCATTTTACGGAATGACAGGCAAAGAAAAAATGCAGTGTGAAGTTGTCAAAGGCTTGGCTAAGGAGGGCGTCAGCGCTTTAGTCGTTTTTCATGTGGAAAAGGGGCTGACTGGTGCGGACAGCGAGGTGATAGAAACCGCTGAGCAGGTGGGGCTCCCTTTCATCGTCATACCGAAAAACAACAAGGCAGAGTATTCCGATGCCATTGAACAGATTATGGACAAACTGCTCTACGGTGATAATTTCAAGAACAGCTTGATTAACAACACCATCTATCATCTGCTCAATTTTGAAAAACATAAGACCTTTCAGGCGGCCTTGCGTGAGGCTGCCGTCAGCAACGATTTCCAGGTCGTCCTTCTCTCGAAAGATTTTAACCCGATCTTGTCCATCGAGACCAGACAGAAAACCACCATTGCCGATGCGATCAGAATGGGTAAAGAGCGGGATGTTGAAAAGGCGGGTATCTATACCTTCATCGATGTCAACGGCGTTCTGACTTACTGGGGACCGATTACAATTAATAAGGAGAAGTATTTTCTCTTTATCGTTGATAACGAAGACAACTATTCAGCAGGAGAGATCACCAAGCTGGCCGAAATCATCGAACTGGCGATGGGCATGTGGAAATATACGCCGGAAAGGGATGTGCGTGCCGAACTGATCAAGGCTTTGATCAGGGGCAATAAATCCCTGGCCTATTCTCTGAAAGACGAGATGGAAATTAAGGCGGATAACATTCTCAGTGTTTTTTATGCCAAGGGGATTGAAACCAATCAGGGAAATGCGGTTATCAGTGAATTTGAAAAGAAAGAAAACATCGAAGTGCTTAGAATCACCGAAGGAGAAGAAACCTACGGCATGATTCTTAAAAACGGCGAAAAGCCGGAGGATGAAGAAACAACGCAGAAGTCCAGCTGCCTGGTGCTCTTTGACAAGTTGAAAGAGGGCAGCAAGACGGTGCGGATTTTCCACGCCACAGGACTCGATGGTATCGAAGGTGCAGGAGATGCGTTCAGACTGATCAGCGAGACCTGGACCTTTGTTGAAAGCGTTTTCCCGTACAAGAGAGTATTTACAAAATATGAACTGGCTCTTGTTTCCAATTGTATCAATCTGCAGGTTCAGGGCGGCTATCTGAAAAAGAACTACATGGATCTTCTGGAGCCGTTCAGAAAAGAAATGGGAGAGAATAAGGCAAAACAACTGCTGGAGACTCTGGAGACTTTTGTTCTCGATGCGGGCATGAACAGTGGAAAGACCTCGGAATTCATGGGGATTCATACCAACACTGTACAGTACAGATTGAAGAGAATTAATGAAGTCCTGGGCGCTGAAATCACCGGAAATCGTGTCATACCGGGATTGACTATGGCTCTGGCTCTCAAGAGGCTTGACAGGGTTGTGAAATAACAGAATGGAGAAAAATAATGCTTTTAGCTTTTGACGTTGGAAACAGCAACATCGTACTTGGCGTATTCAAAGACGGAAAGCTCGTTACCAACTGGAGAATTGAAACAGATAACAACAAAAGTGCCGATGAGTATGGAATGATTGTAACGCAGCTCTTTCAGTATGAAGGACTCAAGACATCGGACGTAAAAGACATCATCATTTCAACCGTTGTACCATCCGTCCTCTACACCCTGCAGCACTTGGCTATGAAGTATTTCAAGAAGCGCGCCATCACTGTGGAATCGGGTGTCAAGACAGGATTGGTAGTGAAGTATGACAATCCCAAGCAGGTAGGCGCTGACAGAATTGTCAATGCCGTGGCGGCATACCACAAATACGGCGGCCCTCTGATCATCATCGACTTTGGAACGGCAACGACCTTCTGTGCGGTGACGGAGAAGGCTGAGTACTTAGGCGGATCCATCGCTCCAGGACTTAAGATTGCATCGGAGGCTCTGTTCGAGAAGACTTCGAAGCTGCCAAAGGTAGAATTAGAGGAGCCGGGTCAGACCATCTGTAAGAACACCATTCAGAGCATGCAGTCCGGGTTGGTTTACGGACACATGGGCATGGTAGATTATATCGTAAAGAAAATGAAGAAAGAGCTGGAAGCCCTCACAGAATCGGGCAAACCGGTCACCGTGGTTGCCACTGGCGGTCTTTCCACCCTCATCGACGATGGCGTCGATTGTATTGACCACGTCGACAAAATGTTGACACTGGAAGGACTGGAAATCATCTACCAGAAAAATAAGAAACCGACAAAACCGTGCAAAGAAAAAAAGGAACAGATATAAAATGAAAAAAGCCTTAAAAATAGGAAATATTGAACTTGATAATCCTTTTCTTCTGGCTCCACTAGCAGGAATTACAGACGCTCCCACTCGCAGAATCTGCCGCGAGATGGGAGCGGCTTTGGTCTATTCGGAAATGGTCAGCGGCAAAGGGCTGTATTACGGCGATAAGAAGACGGATCAACTGCTGTTTCTCTACGAAGAAGAGAAACCGGTGGCCTATCAGGTCTTCGGCAGCGAACCGGAAATCATGGCATTTACAGCCCGTGCCTTGGAAGAACGGGAAAATGCCATCTTAGATATCAACATGGGCTGCCCTGTACCGAAGATTGTAAAGAACGGGGAAGGCTCAGCCTTGCTGAAACGGCTGGATCTGGTTTATGACTTGATTTCTGCCATGGTCAGCAATACGACAAAACCGGTAACTGCGAAAATACGCATCGGTTTTGACAAATCTTGTATAAATGCCGTGGAGACGGCAAAAGCTATTGAGGAAGCGGGCGCAGCGGCTGTTGCTGTTCACGGCAGGACAAGAGAACAGTATTACAGTGGCAAAGCGGACTGGACACAGATCGCGGCCGTAAAAAATGCGGTCAGCATTCCTGTCATTGGCAATGGAGATGTGACTGACGGCGATTCCGCCTTGGCCATGATGAAAGAAACAGGCTGTGATTTTGTGATGATTGGCCGCGGTGCCTTGGGAAATCCATGGATCTTTCAGGAAGTTCTGGCTGCCTGGAAAGGTGAACCGAGGCCAAATCCGCCGAACATTGCCGAAAAAAAACAAATGATGCTGCGTCATTTTTATGATATGATGGAATTAAAGGGCGAATACGCCGCAGTCCGCGAAATGCGTAAATTTGTGGGCTGGTATCTCAAGGGCATCCCCGGCAGCGCAGCGCTGCGAGGAAAAATCAACCAAATTGATGATGCCGGGGAGCTAACTACTGCGATAGGAGAACTTTAAGATGAAAATCAAAAAGATATTGGTATGTCTATTTATCGTATGCACGATGGTCATGTCTTTTACGATGACAGCCTCTGCAAACATTGTGGACGACCTTAAGAAAGAACCCAACGCTATGGCGCTTGTCACCATAGATAATGAAGATTGCACAGAAATATCGAATTTAAAAGACTTGAGTGTGCGGATTACCGCACCTGGCACCAACATCAATATCACCATTCCCGTTGAAGAAGTGAAGGAGGATGGGGAGACCCTAGGTCTTTGGCTGGGTTATCCGAAGGATCGGATCAGCGATGCCATCATGAAGGAACTGGCGGAAGTGCAAGGGAAAATAGATTTAGGAACCTATGAAAAGGATCCGGAAAAATTTCTAACAGATGTAGACAACATCTTGTCAAAGTTTCATGTGGAGATTATCGGCCTTCCGGAGAATCATTATTCTGTTGTCAGCAGTTCCATCATTCTCACAAACGATATTTTTCAGCAGATTGTGGACATGTTTAAGGAAATAATCAAAGCGGAAGTCGGCGACTTTGATAGTTTTACTGACTTAATTGATCGTCTGCTGAAGGAGCAGGGTTATACTATGGAAGAGTTTTTGGCAGAACTGGAACCTGAAGATGCAGCGGCTGTCAAGAATCTGATTGAAAACCTGGACCCTCTGCTGGATTATATCACCAGCTCGGAATACTCTGGCTTACTCATTGCAGGTGCAGAGTTGGCCTGTGAGTGTCCATCCATAGATTACTTCCAGATTATTCACAGGTATTATGAACGTGCCGACGGAAAGCTGAAGCTTCTGGGCACCGTTTACGAGGGCAGCTACGATGATTACTACGAAGAGAAATTTTTACAGGGCTATGCTGGTGATATCATCAACGCCAAGGATTTTATAAACTGTAAATATGACGGAAAACTATTTGAATATATGGGCAGTTATGACTCCTATGTGCTCTACGATGACTACAAATGGTCCGACTATAAACTGGATTCGTTTACATTGGGAGATTGGGAGACAGATGGACTGGTGCTTCGTTATGTGATTGACAGCGGCAAAACCGCTGCCTCTGCAGAAAGTGCCGCCGGTGACCCGGACAAAGGCTCCGCATTGCCTGATACGGGCGATCGGTCGTCTCTGGGCATGTATATCGTGCTGTTATTCACAGCCCTGGGTGCGTCAGGTGCCATTGCAGGGTATCATAGGAAGAAGTAGGCCCGATAGAAAGATTCGGGATTGAAGGATAAAGAAAAAGAGAGTATACTTATAGGTAGAAAAATTGAAAAGAGCAAACTTGTCGAAAGGCAGGGACGCAAAGCTATAGGGCCTGTTCCAGAAGGATGGCTGCCAGTTGCCAATGTACTATCAGATTGTATATTTATGATTTGGGACAGGCGTTGGCCTGTCTCTTTTTAATGAACCGAAATAAAGCATGAGGAGAAAACGATAATATGAAGAAGTTTTTAGCAATGTTGCTCACTGTGGGTCTGGTAATCTCTATGATCCCGGGCATTGCATTTGCAGAAGAAGAGCAGGCAGAGGCGGTAGCTCAGATTGGAGAGGAAAAGTACTCTACACTTCAAGAGGCATTTAGCGTTGCAAAAGATGGATCAAAGATCATTTTGCTTGCAGACGTGAATGAAGAAATCACGATCGATCATAAGAGTCATTATAATATCACTTTGGATTTGAGCGGATTTTCCCTGGGGAGGGGGTACCCTATTAAGAATGTCACCAGTTATTTGACCATTCAGGACAGTAGTGTAGGACAGACAGGACAAGTAGATGCTTCAATTGAGCTTGACGGCGGCAATACCACTTGGAAAAGTTCGAAGCTCACAATATTGAGCGGAACTTTCACGGGAGACATCGTTGCAGGCAATAAGGGTACGCTTTATGTTAAAGGCGGGACGGTTGACGGTGCGATTATAAAAAACTCGGGCACAGTGGTGTGCACTGGTGGCTTATTTAAAGTGAAACCGGGAAATGATATGTTGGAAATAGGATATCTGGCCAGCGAAGAACCGATAGATGGCTATTACCAAGTGGAATCGGATAAAGCCGCGCAGATTGGAAATACCACTTATAATACGCTGAAACAAGCTTTGACAAAGGCGAAAGATGGAGATACTGTGCGTCTCTTGAAGGATCAAATAAATATACGAAGTATAAACTATTATGAGATAGATAAGTCTATAATATTAGACCTGAATGGTAAGACAATTTCGACGTCAAGTAATAAGACAATTTATGTTAATAAATATGGTGAAACAAAAAATATAACGATCAAAAACGGAACCATACGCAACACAAACACGTCGGGAGAACCGTCTATGGGAATTGTAGCGGAGCAGAGAGTCAATCTGACCTTGGAGAATGTGATGTTAGAAGCAGTCGGTTCTAATAGTTACGGTATTTTTATAAATCCCCAAAATAATGCTGTGCAGCCAACGATTACCGTCAAGGGCGATCAGACGAAAATTTCGGGTAACATAGCAGGTATTGCTGTGAACGGTTATAGCAAGGATGTAGGTGCGACGACTCTAATTGTGGAAGGCGGAACCATTGAAGGAGGAAGGTATGGTGTAGCAGGCAATGGAGAGCAACACAATACGAACATCACGGTAAATGGCGGAACGATTAATGGGGGCTCTTGCGGTATTTTCAATCCGCAGGATGGCAAGCTGAATATTTCTGGCGGAACCATTGCAGGTGCTACAGGGGTTGAACTGCGGGCAGGGGAACTGAACGTTACAGGCAATCCTGTGATTACTGCTACGGGCGCGTACACGTCTAACAGCAATGATTCAGGTTCTACCAGCACCGGCGTCGGCATTGCAGTAGCGCAGCATACAACCAAGCTGCCGATTTCGGTGAATATTTCCGGCGGAACTATCAAGGGCGTAAGGGCACTGGATGAAAAAAATCCAGAGAAGAATCCAGAAGAAAGTATCTCGAAGGTAAGCATAGAGGTTACAGATGGCAGCTTTGTGGGCGATGTATGTGCAGTAGATGTTTCAAAATTCATCTCTGGTGGGATATACTCCGCTGATTCAACCGGTTTTGTTGATGATAACAGCTATGCGTACAAAATGAACGCAAAATATATCGTTGCGTCAGAGGGATATCAGGCTGCAAACTGGGTATTTGAAAAAGATGTAGCTAATGACAAGCTTTATATTGGCACCTATCATCCCCCATATATTCCACCTGCTCCAGTTGATCCGATAACCAACACCGGTTCTGCTTCATCTGAATCGGCCACAACCAATGCAGATATTAGTAAGGATCCGGCTTCTACAACAGAGCAGAAAACAGAAATTATGGACGACAAAACTGAAGTGACAACGACAACGATCAAGATTGCGCCGGACACGGCAGAGAAGCTTGCGCAGAGGGCAATTCAACACAGTTCTGCCCATATCATCATTGATGCGACCACGGGCAAGGCGGGAAATACTGCTGCGGGTAACAAGACAGAAGTTGTTCTTCCGGCGACCACGATTTTGACCCTGGCCGAAAACACAGCAGCAGATGTTGTGATAAAATCAGATATAGCTGAGATTACTCTGGATGCAAAAGCAGTCAACGCGGTTGCTGCGCAGACAAGTGGGGAGATAGCCGCAAATGATACAGTAATCGTGGTTGCCCAAAAGGTCAAGGACGAAAGCAATGAGATGAGATTTGATTTGAAAGTCGTGACGCCAAATGGCTCAGTTTTGGATTTTGATGGAGGCGATGTATTGGTAAAGGTTCAATTGAACGATCAATTGAAAACAAAGGAATATTTGACCTGCCTATATATTGATGATTTTGGCTGGTTCAGCAGAGTGGAAGGTGCGAGGAACGCAGATGGTGCCTATACATTTGTGACGGGACACTTCTCTGCCTATGCCATTATGGAGGAAAGAGATGCTGATAAACTCATTAAAAAGCAGGTATCGTTAACAAAAGGCGTACAAAATACGACAATCAAACTTACATCTACTCTTGTAACAAAAGGGATTAAGTTGAAATGGAAAAAGTCAAAAGGGTTCAAAGTAGATAAATATCAGGTATATCGTGCAGCAAAGAAGAATGGAAAATATAGCAAGATTTATCTGACTAAGAAAGGCACGACTACTTCTGTGGTGAACGGGAAGAACTTAAAGAAAGGGAAAAGGTATTTCTACAAGGTGAGAGGCGTGCGAACAATAGCAGGAAAGACCTTTTACACCAAGTGGTCAAATAGAACCTATAGGATTTATAGATAATATTAAAATGCGGAAATAAGAATTAAGGCACTTTACACTATTGATAATAGCGGAGAGTGCCTTTTTTAATGACCGACTCCATGTCCTACGATGCTTTTGTACTTTTTGGGGTAGTTTCATTGATTCTGCACAAAAATATCGCATAATAAGAAGGTAAAGCAGATGAAAACCGCAGTGAATATCGTGAAATAGAGGAAAATTCTCTGATAGATGTAGAATTATATAGGTTCTAAAGGCTAACTTCACAACGGCAGAGCATTCCTTAATGCTTTTCCTAATAGATTTTGTGCAGATTTTAAAAAAAGAGGCAAAAAGCACAAAACTATCGTGACAATTCTTTTTGTAGTTGCATTTGCATAGATGTTCATGTAAAATAATGTAAATAATAGAATAAATTAGAAAGGATGCTGCCAGAAATGCTAAATAGTAAGGATTACGCAGTCAGAGATCTGGCTTTACAAAAGAAGATACGCAATATCTTTGTACAGCAGTTACGAGGGCTGCCACAGGGAGGGCTGGCGACGAATAAAGTGAATGGAAAAGTTTATTATTACCACGTCATCAATGGAGAAAAGTGTTATCTCGGTACTGGAGACAATCCCATAGTCCAAAAACTCCAAAAAAAGCATTTCATTGAGACGTCCATCAAACGGATCGATAAGAACTGCAGGCTCATGAATCGGCTCATAACAGGGTACGCCAGTGTCGACCCGGAGGATATCATGGAAGCTTCGCCCCGTGCCTATCAGTTGCTGCCAAAGTCCTGCTTCGCTATGGTTGGAATCAACAATCAGAGGGGGTGGGGCTATGAATCCTACGAACGGTACATGGGCTATCCGGAGCAGCTCAACAATAAAACCCTGAAAGGAGATTTTGTTCGATCAAAATCAGAAGCGATCATCGCCAATATGCTATTTGTAAAAAAGATCGAGTACCACTACGAAGAAGAGCTTGTGCTGGGAGAATACACCTTTGCACCGGACTTTAAAATTGCAGTGAAGAGCCAACGGAAATGTAAACTGTTGGAACACTTTGGCCTGATTGGCGATAAAGACTACAGGGATACCTGCATGTGGAAAATTCGAACTTATCTGGAGTTTGGCTATCGGCCATATGAAGACATCCTTTTCACCTATGATGATAAGGACGGCCATATCAATACGGTGGATATCGACAAGGTCATCGAATCATTTTGCAGATAAAGAACTGGATATCCGTTCTCCCAACTGCGGCTGCCGCTTAACCTCGACTGGCTCTGACCGCTTCGGACAGCCGTTCGATGCCTTCTGTCAGTTCATCCGGACTCACATTGCCATAGCAGAGCCTTACCAGGTTATCTCCCTTACTCCTGAAAGGAAAGAACAAATTGCCGGGCATGTAGGACACGCCAAGCTCGTGGGCTTTGCAGAGCAGTCTCTTCGGATTGATGTTCTCATTGATACGGCACCAAAGAGAAGTGCCGCCCTTTGGCACAGTGAATCTGTAGTCGATGTCTTCCGTTTCTGCTAACGCCTTGCAGAGGAGATCACGGTTTTGTCTGCCGAACTGACAGATCCGCTCAATGGAATCATAGATATAGCCTCGGCTGATAAACTGGCTTGCGATGTATTGATTGAGGGGGCTTAAAAATATCTGTGTATTTTCCATAATCGTGGAAAGTTTTCTGGTAATCTTTTCGGGCGCGACCATGTAAGCAGTCCGGATGCCTGGACAGATGGTCGCAATGAAAGAATTGATATAGATGACATTTCCTATAGTATCAAGGGCCTTCAGAGAAGGAACAGGGTTTCCTTCGTAGCGGATGACAGAATCGCAGTCCTCTTCAATGATGGGAATGTCGTACTTGTAGGAAAGTTCCAATAGTTCATAACGCCGCGACAGACTGAGTACGCTGGACGTAGGAAAGTGAAAGGTAGGGATGGTGTAGATCAGTTTTGGACGATATTTGACAATCAGTCCTTCCAGGTATCGCGTTTCCATACCTTCTTCGTCCATCGGTATGGTGATGACGTTGATATCCATGAACTGAAAGGCCTGCAGCATGTCAGGAGAAATGGGCTCTTCGGCGATGATCGTATCGTGGGATGATAAAAAAATCTTGGCCGCAAATTGAATGGCTTCATAGGTTTCTGAAACCACTTGGATTTCCTTTGATGATACGTGGATGTTTCGTCGTTTCAAAAGTCCTTGGATGCTGGCGATCAGCTCCGGCAGCCCTTGAGCCGGCGAAAAGCCGTACCAGTCGAACCCATCGACGCCGCTGAGTTCTTTTACGATTTCGTTCAGCTGGTCTCTGGGGTAGAGTTCCTTTGAAATAATATCTGCTGCCAGGGAGATAATCTTTTGCTCGGATTTTGCCAATCCATCATTATAAAACAGTTCACTGAACAGAGTATCCATCTGCAGGTACTCGTCTTTGAGCATAAAGCTCAGGGCGCCAGGGTATTTGCGGCTGGAAAAGCCTGTAACCTTCTTGTATTCCTCTTGCTGGCTGTAGGTGACAAAATAACCTCTGGGTGACACGGAGGACGTGATGAGTTCTTCTTTAATCAGTTCTTCATAAGACCTGATAATCGTGTTTCTGTGGACACCCGTTTCTTTAGCCAGTTCTCGCTCTGGAGGCAGCTTGAATCCGCTGACCAGCTCACCGGAAAGAATTTGTTTCTTTATGATGTTTTTAATCTGCATATATATGGGCGTGCCCATCTGCCTGTCGATGTGAATATTCATTTTCCACTATCCTCTTCATTCCTAACCTTCTTTGGACTTATTATAATCTTTCAGAGCACTTTCGTAAAGTAAAATTTGGACTAGAGACAAAGGTACCATTTGGCACTTTATCGACAGAGAAAGACGGAGTATGATAAGAAAAAAGAAAATTCGGAAAAAGAATGGAGGATCATCATGATTGTGATACGCAATTGCAGATTGGTAAAAGAATTAACAGAGGGTTTTGATGGCACCTTTGGAGATGTATATATCGAGAAAAATAAAATTGCGGACATCAAGGAACCGGGAAGCTGTCACTTATGTGATGATGATTTGACAGAGGTGGACGGCAGGGGTAGAACGCTGATCCCGGGTCTTTTTGAAATGCATGCCCATCTGTACGGCTTTATCTATAATCCTTATGAACTGCAATGCGCTACAGAAGGGAAAATCGTATTCGGTGCACTGGACTTTGCGGGCGAATACCTGAAACAGGGGTTTACTACCATCAGAGACTGCGGAAGTTCTTATAACTGTGCGGCATCAGTGAGGGACGCCATCAAAGCTGGCATCGTCAAAGGGCCGAGAATTGTATCCTGCGGACTGATTATCACACCGACAGAAACAGGAAACGACACCTTCAGTGATCTGTATCTGGAAGCCGACGGGCCGGAGGAGATGAGGAAGGCCTGCCGAAAAGAACTGCAGAAGGGAAATGATTTTATCAAGCTGATGGTCAGCGGCGCTTTTATGAACGAAGGGGCCGACCCGGGAATCCAGGTGCTGGAACCTGAGGAAATCGAAGCAGCCGTGTCGGCAGCCGCACGGAAGGGAACTTACGTCTGTGCCCACTGCCACGGAACGGACTCCATCAAAGCAGCTATTACTGCGGGAGTACGCACGGTAGAACACGGAACCTTTATCGACGATGAGGGTATCGAAATGCTAAAAAACAACGCGAATACGTTTCTCACACCGACAGGAGCGGTTGGACTGTACTGTCTGGACGAATCGAATCCGGACGTATCCGTTGAGCTGCTGGAACTGAGCAAAGAAGCTGCAGAAATCGAAATTGCCAACATCAACAAGGCTTATCACGCAGGACTGAAGCTTGGTTTTGGCTCCGACATCGACTTAGTCGCCCTGCGGAAACATCCAGGATATGAGTTTATCGCCAGAAAAGAGTACTACACTTTTGATGACCTGGATATCCTGCTGCAAGCTACTAAGAACAGCGCCGAGATCATGGGCTTTGGAGACTGCCTGGGAACGGTCAAAAAGGGCAAGCTGGCTGATTTGGTCTTGGTTGATGGAAACCCCGATGAGGATATTTATGTGATGACAAAGCCGCCGGTCCACGTAATGAAGGACGGCGAGATACTCGTGTAAGAAAGGAAGTTCACAATGGATAAGAATATCTCGATAAGGAAAAAACTATTTCTCGCCTGTATGGTGACATTTTCCAGCATCGTACTGCTGATTCCCTACCTGGCTTACGACTTTTATAATCAATTTCTCAATACTTACGGTGTCACCGATACGCAAATGGGGTGGCTCCTGACTGCTTATGCCGCATCTGCTGTACCAAGCTACTTCATCGGCGGCTGGATTGCTGATATCATCAATCCGAAGAAGCTTGTCATCGCATCCTGTGTGACGACGGCTCTGGTATCCTTCGCTGTAGCCATGTGCAGCTCTTTCCTAATGCTGGCATTGCTGTTCTTTTGCTTCGGCATTACAGCCATTACACTCAACTGGAGCGCCTATTTGAAAATCGTCAAAATGCTGGGAGGCGATGACGAACAGGGCAGGCTCTTTGCTATGACTGATATCGCATATTCTATCATGTCCCTGGTGCTGCAATACGTAGTTTTGGCAATTATCACGTACGCCCTGGCTGATAATCCCAATGGCTTTAAAATCGCCTATGTCATTTATGGCGTACTGAGTATTTTGGTCGCTGCAGCGATCTTCTTCCTGATACCGAACATGGAGTATGAGAAAGAGGGCAAAGGAATCAAGGAGGATCTCCGCCTTTTAGGACATGCGGCCAAACTGCCGATTACCTGGTATCTGGCAATCTTTACTCTAGGTTATTTTCTGATCAGATCAGTGATCCCATATCTCAATCCATATCTGACGGATGCTTATGATCAAAGCATTCCGTTTGCACAGGCTTTTACGGCTGCAATCAGAACGGGTGCGCTGATGATCTTTTCACCTATCGGCGGGATGCTCAGGGACCGCATGGGACAATCCGCCAGCAAGCTGATCAATCGCTTTTCCCTAGGCTGCATTTTCTTCTCCCTGGTCATGATGTTCATTCCGCAGGGAAAGCAGTACGCCGTCTGGATTATGGCGGTAGCGGTTCTGGTACTGATTTGTAACGCGATGATGTCTAATTTCCTCTACACCTTGGTTACGACAGCGGCAGTTCCTGTATTATATGTAGGAAGTGTCTATGGTATCGCATCTGCCATCGGTTATTCTTCAGATTTGTGGCTCTATATCGTCTGCGGTAACTGGCTGGATTCCATGGGAAATGACGGATACAAGTATATCTGGCTGGTAGGGGCAATTGGCGGACTGATGATGCTGGCTATGGGTATCGCCGTGGCGAAGAGATATGGAAGTGGTCGTGAGACGGAAACGGACAAAGGGGAGCAGGCCGCATAGCTTTCTGCTCCTGCCCGCACTCCGCGGCTATGTTGAATTTGCGATTCCGCCTGGTCAAAGAAAGGCGGCTGCATAGTAAAATAAAGCTTGAAGAATCCATATGGTGCAGTGCTGTGTGGATTTTTTTCTAGAGACAGAAGTTTATAGTAGTGTCTATTTTTCAAAAATGATATAATAAAACCGTCAGGAATATATGTAAAAATCTTACAGCACATATATTCAACTGCGTTTTGAAAACCTTTTAGTAAGATGGAGTGAAATGGAATGATTATTTTAACTAAAAAATAAGATTAGGAGCATTAGATAATATAGAACCGGAGACATATTTTGATGATCTTTTTATGACAAAGGCAGTCGTCGATCTTGATAAGGAATTGCTAGCAGTCAATGCAGAGTTTCATTCTGATTTGGAACAGATGCTTTTGGAAGAAGGTTCAAATCAAAGTTCGTTATATGGCATCAATATATATTATGATAGTGGAGAAATAGAATTTGATTCCTTGATCAACCCGCCAAGAAATCAAGAAGCAGGTTATCCGAGAGTAGGTCGCTACGTAGCCGACTCGGCTGCCAGAGAAAAAAGAAGGAGTTGTTAGAAAATGGATAGAACTTTAACTTGGTTTACAATGCCTGTAGGTATACAGCTTGCGAATATTGGGAGTGAAGTAAACAGAGCGATTCAGTGGAGAAGGCGAGGGAATGAACAGCGCGCTGCCAATTTCTGCAATCAGGCTATAGAATTTTTGGAGTTGATAAAGGAAGACCCTAAAAATAAATATAGAAAAAATGAGCTGGACTTTTGCATTGAAGAGCTTAAAGACTATTTTTTAGGGGAAAACATTTGGCAGACAACTGATGAAGCATTAATGAAGTATTACGATTCCTTTATTTGCGAAGACTGATAAACTGAGAATTTCTGAAGAAGAATTTTATTGACAGTGTGGAAGGAACATTAACTAATATAAAATAGCAGACGCTAATAGATAAATTTGGGAGAGAACTGATGGCGAATAAATTATGAAAAAAGTTACCAGTTTGATGTTTTTTATGATTGTTAAAAGAGGGAAGTTACAAGAAAGTTACAAGTCTCTTTTTCTTGAAACTTGACTTCTCCCAAAGAAAAAGAGAGCCATTTCTGACTCTCCATATCTTCTAAGTATTGAATTTCTAACGCTTAGGCTTAGCCGAAGTATCTCTTTAGAAGTCCTGCGAATGCAGCACCATGTCTTGCTTC
>NZ_DBFWLQ010000010.1:0-158786 GCF_048465375.1 Emergencia sp.
CTCCCATTCTCTTATAAAAAAATTAAATTATTTAACTATGACATTCTGCCCAAAGAGCTGTAAGCGATTTGCTTGGCAACGCTTCGCTCCTCCGGGAACTGCGTTCCCTGCGCTGTCCGTTTTGCCTAACCAAGCAAGCTTGGGGCAAAAAGGCAGAATTTATGCTGGAAATCCCCAAATCTATGATTTGGATGGATTTCGTCGTAAATGAATGTCCATCTGCGGGTAGGGAATTCCAATCCCTGCCTCGTCAAAAGCCAATTTCACGTTTTCTTCTAGGTAGTATTTTACATCAAAAAAGCTTTCGGTGGAACACCAAACTTTTAAATCTAATGCAATCGCATTGTCACCGTGGGAGGCGACACCGGCTATGGGTGCCGGCTCTGCGAGAATATCTGAATTACAGGATACCACGTTTAACAGGATTTCCTTTGCTTTCAGTATATCGGACTCATAGCTGATATTGAACACACAGTCAACCCTTCTCGTCTCTTCTCTCGAATAGTTGGTCAAAACCGACATCGTGATCGTCCCGTTGGGAATGGTCACGACCTTGTTGTCAAAGGTATGCAACTGGGTGGTCAGAAGGTCAATGCTGTCTACCAAGCCTGTCGTTCCCGCTACTTCAATGGTATCTCCGCGGCTAAAGGGTTTATTGATTAATATGATGATACCCCCGGCAATATTTCCCAAACTATCTTTTAGCGCCAACGCGATGGCCGCGCCACCGGCACCGAGGATTGTGACAAGGGGCGTCGTTTTAATTCCCAGGTTTGAAACTGTAGCGATAGCTAGCACAATCCAGAGTATCGCTTTGGTTCCTTTGATAATGAACAGGTGCAGCGCCTCGTCCAGCCTGGATTTCTCCAAAGCCTTTTTCTCTATGCGGAGAACGATTCTGATGGCAATCCAGCCGACAAGCAATGTCAGCACTGCACTTCCGATGTTAGACAGTAAGGTTATGGTACTCCTTTCAATCCCAGCATCCTTCAATAATTTCACGATATCCGCTGACATAATTCCTCCTTTTACGAAATTATACGACTAAATCCCGCCAATCGAGCTTCGCACAAATGCTCGCTCTCTTGGGGATTTAAAGCATAAGGAGTTCCCTGCAATTTCTTGCAGAAATTGGGCAACTCCATTACCTCCCGGCTCTTCTGCGTTCAATTTCTTTCAGCAGTTTTTTTCTCAGCCTGATGTCATCTGGCGTAATCTCTACCAGTTCGTCGTCGTCGATAAATTCCAAGGCTTCTTCCAAGGTGAACCTTCTCGGCGGTGAAAGCTTTACGGATTCATCGCTTCCTGCCGCTCTCATGTTGCTCACCTTCTTCGCCTTGCAAGGGTTGACTTCCATGTCCTCGTTTCTGGAGTTCATGCCGATGATCATCCCTTCGTAGACCTTTGTTCCCGGATCCACAAAGAGCTGGACGCGCTCTCCGATGTTGAACAGAGCGTAAGGGGTGCAGACCCCTTCTTCTATAGCGATGGCTGAGCCGTTGGTCCTGCCGCCAATTTCACCTTTGTATGGTTCAAAGTCGAGGAATCTTCTCTCCATGGTTCCCTCACCTCTGGTATCGTTGATGAACTCAGACCGATAGCCCAGAAGTCCTCTGGTCGGAACGTGATATTCCAATTTTGAGTATCCGTTTTCTCCGTTCATCTGTATCATGATGCCCTTGCGCAGATTCAGCTTGGAAATGACGGTGCCCGCATACTCGTCTGGTACACTGATGACCACCTCTTCCACAGGCTCCAGCTTCTTGCCGTTGGCATCCCTTCTGAAGATGACCTCCGGCTTGGATACAGCCAGCTCATAGCCCTCTCTTCTCATGTTCTCGATCAAGATAGAAAGGTGGAGTTCTCCTCTGCCCGATACCTTGAAGCAGTCCGTGGAATCGGTCTCTTCGACCATGAGCCCCACATTGACCTCCAGCTCCTTTTCCAGTCTTTCCTTGATATGCCTGGAAGTCACGAACTTCCCTACCTTGCCGGCAAAAGGCGATTTGTTGACCATGAAGTTCATGGAAAGGGTCGGTTCTTCGATGTGAATCAGCTCCATAGGCTGCGGATCAGATGGGTCGCAGATGGTCTCTCCGATGGAAATATCCGAGATACCAGAAATGACCACGATATCGCCGCATTCCGCTTCCTCCACAGCAGTTCTCTTGAGTCCTCTGTAGAGGAACACCTGCCCGATCTTTCGCTGTACGATTTTGCCGTCGTCCTTGGCTACTGCCACGGTCTGGCCTTCTCTGATGGTTCCCTGGGTGATTCTGCCAATACCCAGCCTGCCGATATAATCATCGTAGCCGAGAGTAGAAACCTGCAGCTGCAGCGCCTTTTCGCGAGAATCGGGATATGGCTGGCAGTGTTCTATAATTGTCTCAAAAAGAGGCGTGATATCGAGACCTGCGTAACCGGCAGGTGTGTGTTTGATCTTTGTGCCGCCTTCTTCTACAGAAAGGCCTTGGGCGTCCTGAGGATTTCTCACTGCGATGCCCTGTCTGGCAATGCCGTACAGAATCGGAAAGTCCAGCTGTTCATCGTTGGCATTTAAGTCCATGAAAAGTTCATAAACTTCGTCCACCACCTCGTCAATGCGGGCATCTTTCTTGTCAATCTTGTTGATAAACAGGATTGGGTTCAGTCCCTGCTCCAGAGATTTACTCAACACAAATCTGGTCTGCGGCATCGGTCCCTCGCTGGAATCGACCAAAAGAATGACGGTGTCTACCGTCTTCATGATACGCTCTACTTCCGACGAAAAGTCAGCATGTCCCGGAGTGTCAACGATATTTATCTTTACATCGCCATGCATAATCGAACAGTTTTTCGAATAAATGGTGATGCCTCTTTCTCTTTCTATATCATCGCTGTCCATGACACAGTCTGCAACATCTTCGTTAGCACGAAAGACGCCGCTCTGGTTCAGGAAAGCGTCTACAAGGGTGGATTTCCCCGCGTCAACGTGGGCAATCACGGCTATATTAATTATTTTCTGTTTTTCTGTCATTCATTTACCTCTTTTTTGTTTTAAACTACAAAATATCTCTTAATGATACCACATTCTTACCAATTGTTCAACACTTTGTACAAATATATGCACGACCGTCACACGAAAAGCAAGCCAAAATGCACGTGCTATGTCGGCAGGCTTTTTCACTTCACCTGATCAAATAATTCCATATACTCTCACGGGGTATATGTGTACTATAAAACTGCAAAAATGCCTTATTAGGGCAAAATTTACGCTAATTCAGGCATATTGATCCACTTTTTTCAGACGTCACGGTTCATCACACTCACAATAACTCCTTCCGAAAGCCAAAAATCATCGTCAACTGATGGAAATTATATTGAACATTCGTATTATAGATTTACAAAATTGTGATTTTAATGCCGTTCACTGCCCTTTGATCACTTATACCCTCTCCCTCTTGATACAATCTGCCCGATTTGCCCTCTTTTTTACATTTTCAGGCAGAATCGCAGGACTAGCACACTTTCTTCACTTTCTGCATAGGATATAGATAGTTATTATGAATCATGATTGGAGGATTACTATGCCCAGTGTTTTTTTGAGTCCATCGACTCAGGAATATAATCAATTTGTAAACGGCGGCACCGAAGAATATTATGCAAATCTAATTACAGATGCCATGGTGCCATATCTACGCGCAAGCGGAATCAGCTTTTCGAGAAACAATCCAGGCGGAACAGTCACCGACTCCATCAACGCCTCTAATGCGGGAGACTATGACTTTCACCTGGCGATTCACTCCAATGCCGCTCCGCCCAATCTGGCAGGACAGATTAAAGGGCCTGACGTCTACTACTACAGAGATTCTACCCAAGGACAGCGAGATGCAGACATTGTTGCCAACAATTTGAAGATGATTTATCCAAATCCATCGCTGGTTACAACAGTGCCTACTACGACCCTGGCAGAACTGCGCCGCACATCAGCGCCAGCAGTCCTGGTGGAAGTAGCCTATCACGACAACATTGACGATGCAAACTGGATCAAGAATAACGTGGAAGCTATCGGCCGCAACCTGGCCCTGTCCGTAGCAGATGTTCTCGGCGTACCATTTGTTGAACCTTAAAAGTATTTATGCTAAAATGTTCCCATATATATTAATATAAATGGGAGATCACATTTTATGAACCAGTTAGAAGAGCGCCTCGCCGACCTGTGCAGCGGCGGGGAATTAATCAGAATGATATTCTCAGGTAAGAGAAAAAAATCTGTCGAGTACAACAAAGTATCCATTCGGCCCGTAGAGATTTCCGGCCAAGTGCTGTTACAGGCTGAGTATACCTATGATAAGAAAGTAACCCATGAAAACCTCTCCTGTCGAGAAGCAGCTGCCCTAGCCTTGCAGCTGGTGACAGAAGACTTTAAACAGGTCAATGCCTTTACCCTTTCAGAAGATGTTCAGATTCTTGCCTCTAAACCCGAAAAGGCCAGAATTACAACAAAGCCCGCCACAAAGGGCATGCCTAGTCTTGCTCATAACAAGACAAGAAATTACATCATTGCAGACGGCGTCCCCTGCGATTTTCTCATTCGCCTGGGCGTCATGGATCAAGAGGGCAAAGTGCTGCAGAAACATTACAGCAAGTTCCGCCAGATCAACCGCTACCTGGAAATCGTCGAAGACGTCTTCCCTTATCTGCCAGGGAATAGAACCTTAAAAATAATCGATTTCGGCTGCGGAAAGGCCTACCTCACCTTTGCCCTTTATTATTACCTGAAGATCGTAAAAAACAGAGACGTCAAAATCATCGGCCTGGATTTAAAGAAAGACGTCATCCGTTTCTGCAACAAAATCGCATCAGATCTTCATTACGACGGTCTGGAGTTCCTCATGGGCGATATTGCCGACTATACCAGTGATCATGCGGACATGGTCGTCACCCTCCATGCCTGTGATACAGCTACGGATTATGCTCTCATCAATGCGGTCTCCTGGAATACCAAGGTCATACTTTCCGTCCCTTGCTGTCAACACGAGTTGTTCAGCCAGATTGAAAACGATATCCATCAGCCGATGCTGAAATACGGCATTTTAAAGGATCGTCTCACAGAATATCTGACCGATGGCCTGCGCGGTCTCAAACTAGAAGCCGCCGGATACGAAGTCGCCATGATTGAGTTCACCAGTCTGGAACACACAGCCAGAAACATCATGATCAAAGCAATCAAAACCGGTTCCTCTGACAATCCGCGCGCTATCCGCGCGCAAGACGAGTACGAAGCCTTGCGGGACTTTTACCATGTACATCCAACTATCGAAAAATTATAACCAAAGCCGGGTCAGGTTTGAACTGATCCGGCTTTTTTGTGTATAGAAATCTGAGATGTTCATAAGCTGAACGCTTCGCTGAGAGATACCACCGCCGCTGCCTTTTGTACGCTGTCGATGGCAACAGAGATGGAAATCTCCGAAGTCGTGATATTGTAATGGTGGATATTCTGCTGTGCCAGAACACTGAAGACTCTGCCGGCAACACCCACATGGCTGGCCATGCCTACGCCTACCAGTGATACCAGACTGAGATCGTCCTGTTTAAAAATTTCCAGTTCCCGCATGCGCTGATTCACCTCAAAAGCCATGTCGATTTCGCTGACTTTGTCTTTGCTGCAGCTGAAGGATACAGCACAGCAATGGTCGGAACAGGTCTGCTGAGAAATCATATCGATGTTGACTGCAAGATCACTGAGCAGTTCAAAGAGCTCGGCAATTCTGTCGCCGTCTGTCGGCAGTCCCTTCAAGGTGTAAACGACAATGTCATCAGAAACGGTAAGTCCTGTTACAGCCGCTTCCTGTACAATTAAACTTCTATCCATTATATACGTTCCTCCGCTCTTCTCTGCTTTCATTGCCGGCCCCACATAAACCTTGATGCCGAATGCCTTGGCCAGCTCTATCGCCCGGCTTTCCAGATCACTTGTGCCCAGCATGATCAACTCCATGGCCTCTTCATAGCTGATTTTTTCTATGACACGGCCTTCCTCTGCCGGCTCTCTGGTGTAAATTCCCTTCGTATTTCCATAGAGCTGGCAATCACATCCCAGACCAGCAGCGATGGCAACAGCAGTGGCCGCCGCACCGTACCTGCCCTGGACGTTTTCACTGCCGTAGGTCCCGATTCCCTGAAATCCCGCCACTACAGGAATGACTCCCTTCCGCAGGGCTTTCTCCACCTTGTCTATCTGCAGCTCGTGTTTGCCGGCAAAGACCTCCACCTCGCTGAGGGAAGTACCTCGGATGTCCTCGATGACTTCCGTCTGCAGACCCTCTTTTTCCAGAGCCGCGGCCATCAACGCCGCCGTCTGCTGTTCTGCTGCGGAGAACATGGCATCCAGCTTGTCGCTGCCAATCTCAACATCCAGCTTTGCAGCCCTGGCACTCATGGCCTCTGCAATCTCCTGCATGGCCGCTGTCACCAGTACCAGAGAATCAAAGTTCTCTCTGTTTTGGGCCAGATGGCTGGCGATGGCGGACACATCCTCCATGTTTTTCAGATAACAGCCGCCATATTTTTGTACGATATTCATTCTTTTCTCCCTTCTGCGCCCTTACAGAAAAGTGGCGATACCACTCCTTAACAAAAAAGATCTGTACAAATTCATGCACAGATCTAAAAAATACAATATGATATACTGTAAGTTCAGATAGCGCAACTACTTTCGTAGACAGTTCCATGGCTGTTGACCATGGACCCACCACAAAGGTCTGCCCTCCTTTGTGATTCGGCGGAGATTGCCTCCGATGCGGTCATTGCCTGCCGGCTCGCACATCTTCTTCTGCTCCGCGCCTCTATCATAATACAGCTTATTTTAATACTAAAACTACAGAAAATCAAGTTCTTTTTTGTGTACTTCAAACAAATTTTATAAAGCAAAGAGGGTGCCGGGATTCATAATTCCCTTTGGATCGAAAACGTCCTTAATCCCCTTCATCAGTGCCAGTTCTGCTGGGTCTTTCTGCTGCGCCAGTTCCTGCACTCTGATTTTGCCGATGCCGTGTTCGCCAGTAACCGTACCGTCAAAGCGGTAGCACAAATCGTACATCTTGTGTTTCAGCTCGTCAGCGTACGGCGGAATGCTGCCGTCAGGCAGGAACAGAATGTCATTGTGAACGTTGCCGTCCGCGATATGAGCGATGATGTTGGTGCCAGTACCATATTCAGCTACCAGTTCCTTCAGACCCAGAATGAACTGGGATACATGAGAGACGGGAACTGCCATGTCAAAGGAATCGCAGATTTCGTCTTTAATCAGTTCATAATGCTGGCTTCTGACCAGAAGCAATTCTTCCTCTTCCTTTTTCTTGCCCGCATAGAGGCACGGATAAGCGCCGTTCTTCTCGCAGATATCGTTGATTGCCGTAACTGCATCATACAGCTGCTGTTCGGTTCTTTCTGAGAGAATGATCAGAAGATCTGCATTTCCCTTTTCTGCCTGCCACTTGAGACCCAGCATCTTTGCCGTATCCACAAAGAGTCTCTTGTCCATATACTCCACCGCCAGGGGCGTATATCCGCTGCGCAGAATATCTGTGACAGCATGGCATGCATCTTCAATTTTTTCAAAAGGCGCTACGATGGTAGCCGACGCCTTCTCTTTTGGAAAGATTTTTAAAATGATCTTCGTGACCACAGCCAAAGTGCCCTCGCTGCCGAGAAGCAGCTGGGTCAGATTGTAGCCGGCATTATTCTTAACCAGCTTTCCGCCTAGTTCCAGAACTTCTCCGCTGGGCAGAACTGCCGTAAGACCCAGGATGTGTTTTCTCATGACGCCGTGTCTTACGGCCCTGGCTCCTCCAGCATTGGTCACTGCCATGCCGCCCATCTGCGCACCCTCGTCTCCAGGGTGTACAGGAAAACTGAGTCCTTCGTATTTCTCAAGTTCTTCTAGTAAATCCATCAACGTGACGCCTGCTTCCAGTACAGCCACCATATTTTCCTGATCGATTTCAACGATGTGATTGAGTCGCTCCGTAGAAATGATGATACTATTCACTAGCGGCGTACAGCCTCCGGCAAGGCCAGTCGCCCCGCCCCTGACCACTACTGGCACGACACCAGCATCTGCCGCTTTGAGAATGTCAGAAACTTCTTCTGTACTCGCTGGTTTCACGACGACAGAACCTCTGGCGGCTTCCGGACGATAGGTCTTCTCCACCTCGTCATACAGATAAGCTTCAGTCCGCTCTTTCCCGGTAATGACATAGTCGCTGCCAACAACCTTCTGCAGCTGTAAAATCAGTTCTTCAGTAATCCTGTTATCTTTCATCGGCTTGCCCATCCTTTCTAAAGTGTTCTGTCAGCGCTGGCAGGACCTCGTACAAATCCCCCACAAAACCGTAATCGGCGATATTGAAAATTGGCGCGGACGGATCATTATTGACAGCAATAATCACGTCAGCTTCTTTCATGCCGGCCAGATGCTGGGGTGCGCCAGATATACCGCAGGCGATATAAACTTTAGGTTTCACCCTGTTTCCGCTATATCCCACCTGAATGCTGCTAGGTGCCATTCCTGCGTCAACCAGGGCGCGGGATACGCCCACCTGTCCGCCAAGAAGGTCAGCAAGCTCCTGCAGCAAAGCCAGGTCCTCTTCTTTCCTGACTCCGCGGCCTGCCGCCACGACGACTTCTGCATCGGTGATATCCATATCCCCGATGGACACGGCCTGCTCGATTTTCACAGATCGATTTTCTTCTATGTATGGAGCGATCTCTTTGATTTCAATCCGCGCCTTGTCACTGACTGGAGCTTCCTGAAATTCTTTGTATCTGACTGTCGCCATCTGCGGTCTGGTGACGGTTTTGATGTGGGCCAGGATGTTGTCACTGAACGCCGGCCTGATTTGCTCCAGATTGCCATCTTCATCTACCTGCAGATCTGTGCAGTCCGCCGTCAGACCAGTTCCCAGAGCCGCTGCAACTCTCGGCGCCAGGGACCGGCCAAGATGGGTTGCCCCGACCAAAACGGTATCCGGTTTTTTTTCTTCAATAAAGGAAATGATGTTCTCGGCGAACAAAACCTCTTCAGGATGTTGAAATGCCTCGGATTTCATCACGTACACCTGGTCTGCTCCCCGCAGGCAGAGTTCTCTGCAGGCAGACGACTCAAAGGTGTCCGGCGCAAGCAAAAGGCAGGATAGGCTTTCTCCGCATGCGTCTGCAATCGTTCGGCCTTTGTTCAGCAATTCATATGCGACTCTATGTACTTTGCCATGCTCTGTTTCGGCCAAAATCAAAACGCCGCTGTAGTTCTTCTCTTCCATGATCAGATGACCCCCTTTTCTGTAAATACGGTTTCCAGTTTCTCCATGAAGTTCTCCATGTCTTCTCTGAAGATCTCACTCTCCCGCTGCTGCACCTTCGGGACTTCAATCTTTGCCACTTTGGTCGGAGAACCCGCAAAACCGGTATCGTCCTTGGAAAGTCCCTGGATGTCGGCCATGGTCACCGTCCGGCACGATGCGTTCAGAGATTCCAGCTTTCTGTTTACTGTCGGAAGCTTCAGCTTTCCAATATTCTTCGTCACGCCTACAAGCGCAGGCAGCTTCATGGATCTGATCTGTCTGTTGCCGCAGAGATTTTCAATTTCCACTTTGATCTGTCCATCCCCGGCATCTTCGATGGCGTCCACATAGTATGCGTGAGGAATGCCTAGGAGCTGTGCAGTCTCAGCGCCAACCTGAGCAGTATCCCCGTCCACTGACTTTTCTCCGCATAGGATCAAGTCGTACGCTTCCCCCTGAATTGCTGCTGCCAGAGTCCTGGACGTGGCGATGGTATCTGAACCGCCAAAAGCTCTGTCGGTCAGCAAAATGCCTTCGTCAGCACCTCTGGCATAAGCCTCCTGCAGAGATTTGACAGCTCTGGCCGGCCCCATCGTCATGGCACATACCGTGCCGCCATATCGTTCCTTCAGGTCAAGGGCTGCCTGCAGCGCACTTTCGTCGAAAGGATTGATCTCCGCAGGGGCGGAGGACCGATCCACCACACCTCTTTCGCTGTCAAACTTTACCTTTTCCATATCGGGAACTTCTTTTATCAATACGAGTATTCTCATTTTCTCCTCCAAATCAGTTCTCTTTTTATCTTCTTTACCTTCATATTCATTGATTTTACAATATTCTTACCCTAGTGGTCTTACCACTTAGATTATACTACGGATCTATCCGACTTGCAAGAGATTATGACAGATTTAATTGATTTTTCTCACTATTTCAGTTACAATGTTCACAGAAGTATTGACAAGTCAGAGGAGGACATAATGGAAAAACAAGATGACAAAAATCTTTCAAATGTTGTAATTCGAAAGGTACAGGAAATGATTTTGAATGGCGAACTGCAGGAGGGCGATAAACTGCCGCCAGAAAGGGAGATGACCATACGTCTGGGCATCGGGCGGCCTGCTCTTCGCGAAGGACTAAAGTCTCTGGAAATGCTGGGTCTGGTCGAGAGACGCCACGGCCTTGGAAATTACATTATCAATAACGTACAGGCCAGTTACTTTGAGCCTCTCTCTCTGTCTTTTATGCTGAACCACGGAACACCCAATGAAATCTTCGAAATGCGCAGCTGTCTGGAAACCTATACGGCGGGCAAAGCTGCAGAGATTGCAACGCCTTCTGATATCCGCAACCTGCGATCCATTGCTGAACAGATGGTTTCTGCCAAGACGCCTTCCGAAAAGGCGGCCTTTGACCGAGATCTCCATTTTGAAATCGTGCGAATCACTGGTAACATGCTGATGTACAACATCATGGAAAACGTCTCCTATCTGATCGACCGATTTTTCGAAAAAAGCGTCCAGCTTTCTTATTTCAAAGGTGATTCTATCGATAATATCTACAAAGAACACGAGGAAATTATAGATGCCCTGCAGCGACATGATGCTGCCGCTGCTACAGCCGCCATGGAAAAACATCTGGGCAACATCAAGGTTACATACCTTTAGAAAAAAAGAATACCGGCTGGGGAAATCCTCAGCCGGTCGTTTTTTCTATTCTATTATGATACTTCCATCAGAACGTCACAAGCAGATTTGTGAGCAGTGTAACCAGTGGAATTGCAATGATGGTTCTTTCGATGAAAACCAGGAACAGGTGTCCCACATTTACCGGTACTCTGGACTTGAGTACGATCAGACCGACTTCTGTCATGTAGATGATCTGCAGCAAAGAGACCGATCCCATGATAAATCTGGTTCTTTCAATGGCATAATCCGCAAGCATCAGTGGCGGAATATACATATCTGAAAATCCTACCAGCGCAGTCGGAGCCACTTCTTTCGCACCTTCAATGCCTACCAGATCCATATACCAGCCAAAAGGAATGGATACGAAATCAAAGATCGGCGTGTATTCAACGAGAATCAGCACGATGGTTCCCCATGCCATAACGACCGGGATCAAATCCAGGAACATGCTGGAATAAACGTGGAGGCCGGATTTAGCAACGCCTTTCAGGGTAGCGCCTTCCGCTCTATGACCTGCCAGGTTCAGCGCCCATTTCAGCTTGGATACGCCTGCCGGCATCTCCTCGTTGATCTGTTTGCCGGCAATCTCATCGTATGTATCCGGAATACGGGACAGAGGCGGGATTCTGGATACGATCATCGCCATGACCACGCCGCAGATCAAGTTGATCAGATAAAACACCGTAAACTTTTCATCCACGCCGATGAGCTTGGCAATGACGAAGCAGAACGGGATGGATACGAAAGAAAAGTTCATAGAGATAGTCGCTGCCTCTCTTGCGCTGTAATACCCTGTTTCGTACTGACGGGTAGTCAGGATTGCTGCCGCATTGGATGCGCCCAGCCACGAAGTCATCAGGTCGATAGCAGAACGTCCCGGCACAGTGAAAAGTGGTTTTACCACTTTCCTAATCAACACGCCAACAAATTCCATGATGCCGAAATCCGTCAGCAGCGGCATCAGGAAGGCGATGCACATGACTACTGAAATCAACGTCGTCGATACGCCCAGCATAGATCCGCCGGTAGCGCCAGACCTGATCATCTCCGGGCCGACATTGAAGTAAGCCATATAGACGACGACCAATCCGATCAATCTGCTGACAAAATAAAGGGGCGTCGGTGAGAAGAGTTTTTTCATGCTCTCATTGTTCTGAATAATAGCTGGTTTGAAGATCATATTGATGATCGTCACAATTGTTGAAAACGTAATGAATACTACCACCAATAGGCTGGCCAGATTGATGGTTTCAAGTTCGAGCAATGAGGCAACCCAGTCGATGACCATACCGATTGGAATGGTAAAGGTGGTGCCGTTTGGAATTGGAACCAGGAACAAGAACGCGCCGATGACTGACGCCAATACGAACTTCCAAATATTTTTCTTTTTTACTGGCTCAAGTTCTACTGCCGTCGCTTCTTCAGCAAGTGCGTTGTTTTTCATTTCTTCCATAAGTTTCTCCTTTCTGATGGAGTCACCTCAATTTGCGACGCAAATTGACAGGAACTCCTTATGCTTTAAATTCCCAAGAGAGCAAGCCTCTGTGCAGCTCGATTGGCAGAATTTAGTCGTACATCTTATTAAAAATTCCCATCTTTGCGATTCTGTCAAAAGCCTCTTTCAGTTTGTCCGTTCCTACAGTGCAGGCGATGCGCATATATCCTTCCCCACAATCGCCGAAAGCATTTCCAGGCAGCATCAGTACATGAGCCTCTTCCAAAATCTTTTCAGTCACTTCGGTGGAAGTCAACCTGGTATCTTTGATGTTGATAAACAGGTAAAAACTTCCCTTTGGTGGATAGAGGACATGCATATTAGGAATCTGATTGATTCGCTCCGCCGCATAAAACATTCTGCTGCGGTATTCCTCTACCATGGCAGGCTGGATTTCTTTCCGATGACGCAGTGCGTAAATGGCTGCCCGCTGGGATATAGATGGAGCGGTAAATACCACGTTCTCGTTGATCTGCTGGATAGTACGGATAATGTAATCTGGCGCGATAATGTTGCCAACTCTCCATCCTGTCATCGTAAAATTCTTAGAGAAAGAATTTAAGATAATGGTTCTCTCTCTCATTCCCGGCATCGTCGCAAATGGTACAAACGGATGTTCATAGCTGAAAGCAGTATAGATGTCATCACTGATGACCACGAGATCGTATTTCTCAGCGATGACTGCAATCTTCTCCATAGTTTCCACCGTGAGACAGTTACCGGTAGGATTGCTTGGAGAATTGATGACCAACGCCTTCGTGCGCTCCGTAATCAAATCCTCTAACCGCTCTATATTGATCTGAAAATCCTCTTCCTCCAGAGTCGCAAGCTCAATAGGAATTCCACGCGCCAGCTCTACTTGCTGAGGATACGGCGTAAAATACGGAGCCTGCAAAATGACTTCGTCTCCATCGTCAAGGATGGCTTCCAAAGCCAGGTACATTCCTAAGCAGGCAGAGGCCGAAACGAATACCTCCTCGTCCTTTACGTCCATATCATATTCCTCTTTATAGTATTTGCAGATTTCTTCTCGCAGCTGTGGATCACCGCGAAAATCCGTATACTTGGTATGACCAATTCGAGCGTCCTCATAAGACTTATCTATGATCAAGCGATCCGTGATAAGATCAGGATCACCCAGACTCAAATTGATGCAGTCATCGAAGGATCTAGCCATCTCATCGGATTTTCCCATTGCAGTGCTTTGATCTTTCCAGTATCTTTTAGCGATAAATTTATGCTTCACTTCCTTCCGCCTCCTTTAATATATTCTAGGTGGTAAGACCTCTTATCAACTATTAAAGCACATCTGACCGAAAATTGCAAGAAGAAAACGCAAGATTTGTAATTTTCTAATAACAGTTCTGTGTGGCAAGGGGGGGCGACTCTTCGCAAGGTACGTTCTTTGATATTCCGTCAATATCGACTTCATCGATATCTCCTGCATATAAAAAACTGACATCACGAGTGGATGCCAGCAGCTTTCAGAATCATCGGTGTAAAATTGCATTCAATCACTGCCGCTACAATCAGCAGGGGAATCACCACCAGGACAAAGGTCTTGGCCAGATGATTGAGCATGGTGAGAATTTTTTCCTCTTTTGCTTTCCCTAGGAGTTTCATCGTCAAGGTTCTGCAGAGATAGATGCCCATAGCCATAGATAAAAAGAAACCTGGCAGTTCAAAGATGCCGTGGGGCAGCAGTCCAAAGACAATCGTCGGCAGCGGAAACATGGTGCCAGCCGCCGCTCCATAACCCAGCAGCGCGCCGATGATCATACTGTTTGACAAGACTGACAGCGCAGGCAGGAAGAGAAATGGAACACATCCCATGGCAATGCACATGGCGCAGGCGAAGATATTGTTCATTACTATGCCGAGATAAGATAAAGTCCCGTCTTCATTCATAACAGACTGCGCTTTTGGAAGGTACATGGAGATGACCTCTTCTGCACTCTCTGCATTCTGATAAAAGTAAAGGCCAAAGACTGCCGTCAGCACGATTAAGCACAGTGCCACAATCCAGGTCAGTTTAATAATCTTTCGTTTCAAGTTCTGTTTTCCCCTTTCTATTTTGTGCCAGTTCGCCGTAAAGAGCGCCGCCCAGTATCAGAGCCGCTCCTGCAAAATCCTTCACCGCCATCCGCTCTCCCAGGAACAGAGCAGAAAAAACCAGCGCCGAACAGGGATCGATATAGCTGCAGAGCGCTACTGTCTGCCCTGGGAGCTGCTGAATGGATGAGAAGTACAAGTACAAAGCAAAACCGGTATGTACGATGCCGATCACAAGTAATGCCGCAATCCCCGAAAGAGGAGGCATCGCCCATCCCGACTGGTTGCTGATCACCGCATAGGGTAAAATGACGATGCCTGCTGCGATCAGCTGCATCAAAGTGATCTCCATCCCCGATATGCCGCTGGCTTTTTTGTTCAGCAGCGTAACAGAAGCGTAGAGCACAGCCGCTAAAAGGCCGAAAAGGAATCCCCGCTTGGGATCGCTGCCACCGTCCAGTTCTCCGGTAATACACAAGAGGCCTGCCATAGCTGCCAGAATTCCAATGGCTTTTGTCTTAGTGATTCTCTCCTTCAGAAAAAAAGGAGAGACGGCCATGACCACGATAGGTGCACAATAATATGCGATGGTGGACAAACTGACTGTAGTAAACTTGTACGCTTCAAAGAGGGCAATCCAGTTAAAGCCCATGGCTGCACCTGACAGGGTCAAGACAGGGATATTTTTCTTCAACTGTGCAAAGGAGGACTTTTCCCCGCTGACAGCGTAGACGATGCCCAGGACAATACCACCCAGGAGAACTCGTCCCAAAACGATCTGCGCGCTTTCCATGGGGATCATCTTTGCAAAGAGACCGACGCTGCCCCAGATCAGCATGGCGGTTATCAGTTTAATATATGCTTTTGATCGTTGATTCATGAATAAGTTGCTCCTCTATTCTTTTGCTGTACTAAGTGCGGTCCAGGTGAAGGTTATGCATATGACCGAATTTTTGACTATTTTTCTAAAATCTCTGTCAGAACAACAGGATTTGCATAACTATCGCTCAAATTTCTATATCCGATGGCCTATTTTCTATTGCGTCCTTACCAGGCACCGCCTCCGCCTCCGCCGAAGCCGCCACCGGAGAATCCACCGCCGCCAAAGCCTCCTCCGATGCTGCCGCCGCCAGTGTCCACACTGGTGACGTTCATAATGCCGCTGGAGAAATTACGGCTGCAATTGGTAATCATATGACTGTACCACAAGGTGCTGAATACCATGCTGCTGTTTCCGCCATGATACCAGGAAGGGGGATTGGTCGGGATGTTCTCAAAGTTCTTCGCCCACTTGTCCGACAGTCCCATGACATAAGCGTATGGCATGATGTCATAGAAATACTCTGGATTTTCTTCCACCAGCATTTTCAATTTTTCCAACTCCGCAGCCTCGATAAAGTCTTTGAAACCGAGTATTTTTCCCTGCAGCTGAGCACTCTGTTTGGTACGGGATTTCATCAAAAGTACAAAGGCATAAGTTACAATGGTAGATGCGATGATTAGCAGTGCCAGAATCTCGCTCTTGAGCTGATAAGCGGTCAATCCGGCTGCAATTAAGATACCCAGCGCGATCAAGACGGTACCGATGACAAAGAGTGCCGTTCGTTTTCCTTTTTTCATGGAATCACGCCGGTCGAACGTAATCATAACCATAAGCAGTCCCGCCATGAGCAGAATCAGCAGTGGTATCAGGCCAATCAGCGTCAAAAACTCAAGGGATAAAAGTGCACTGAGCAATATGGATACTACCGGCGGTACAAACATCAAAACGGCACCTGCCCCGCGACAGATTCTGGAATTCTTCGTAAACAGACTCTTTTCACCTGTATACCAGCCCTTTAGCTGATCCCTTGTCGCCCAGTATAAATCGCCAAAATCTTCCGGCAGTTCATCCAGCTTGATCTTGTCGCCACTTTCAAAAATCGCATGAAAAAAGGTCTTTGCAAAACGCTTCTCACTTGGATCGATGTCCTTCAATTTTTTCACCATGAACTTGCTGGTCTTCATCGCTTCATATTCTGAAATAGAAAGGTATCCCTTTGATGCGTAATAAGTAATCATGGATACGATGTCCTTATTGTCGATAGCACCGTCGATGACGTAACCGATTTCTGCCGGTGTCATTCCTTCCGGCGGATAGAATTCTACCGTTTTGATCACCTGCGGATCCCGTCCAAACAGAAGCCAGAGCAGACACATCAGCAGCGGAATTCCAATCAAAATACCATACAAGAGGTACATGAGCCAGTCGTAATTGGCGGGATCAACCCAGTAGCCTTCCGGCAGATCGGCGCTCAACGTGATTCCTTCACCGCGGATAAGATTCTGACCTTCAATGCGGATGGCATTTTTATTTTTATCTATGCTATACTCTACTCCCATATAACGATCTTTCACGATATTCTGATAGCCATACGATCCAGCATAGACTTTTAGTTTGTCCCAGTTCATGGTCTTTGGCATCTTAACCGTAATATTGACGGCATCTATGGATGTCTCCCAGTTGGTGGGCAGCACGTCAAGGGAAAGATAGTCCAGATTCGGTGATTCATCTTGGTAACACACTAAATCGTAACTGATCTCATAAGTTTTGCTGCCGGTGACAGTTTTGTCAGCACTGCCGATTTTTATGACTTTCTGGGCTACGTTGTTCTCAGTCTCTGTAGACACGTCAAAATCATTCTTCGGCACCTGAATATTTTTGATCTTATAAAACTTAGGCTGGTAGGGAATGTTCCTATACAGCCCGTGCTTTGCCGAGTGAAAATCCACACGGATAGTTTCTGTAACATGGATTACGTGATTTTCACCGACGTCAACCTTGACGTTGAAGACGTTGGTCTCGTAGTCCTGCCAGGCAAAGACCGCAGATGCCGACATGGCCAGCATCATGGTCAAAAGGGTGCCTAAAATCACGAGTCTCTTGATACCTTTTCTCATCTTAAAATTCCACCTTCACGTTCTGTCTCTCGGCTTCGGTTTCTACTTCAAACATCGGTTTCTGATCAAAGTGGAACAGCCCGGCAAGGATATTGGTAGGGAACATCTCGCACTTGTTGTTGAAAAGTTTTACCACCGCATTATAGTATTTTCTCGCATTAGCGATGTCTTCTTCCACCTGTCTGAGTTGTCCCTGTAAGTCCATGAAATTTTGATTTGCTTTCAGGTCAGGATAGTTTTCAGCCACGGCAAACAGTGATCTGAGCGTACCAGTCAGCATGTTTTCTCCCTGAATTTTGTCCTCCATCGTTGCCGCTCCCTCTGCCATGTTACGGGCAGAAATCACCTGATTCAAAGTCTCTGCCTCATGTTTGGCATAGCCTTTGACCGTCTCCACCAAGTTTGGAATCAGATCATATCTTTTCTTCAAGTAAACGTCCATGGTGGAGAAACTCTCCTCCACGTTGTTTTTCGCTTTGATAAAGCCGTTGTAACTGGCAATCACCCAGATTACCAAAATTGCGACGACAGCCGCAATAATAATTCCTACAATCATTTTCTTAACCTCCAAATGTGATGATTATCATTATACACTATTGTACCCAAAGACTCAAGAAAGCTGCAAAGTCTTGTGAAAACACGAAGTCGCTTTTTAAATAGTTCCTTCCGCAGTCCGCAACTGCTCCGCTTCTCAAACAATGTCCGCCACTTTTTTTCTGGGTCCATCGATTGCGGACTTTTTAAGCCGCAAAAACAATCGACCACACGGCCCGGCACGATATTCTGCTCTACATCACTAAATCAACAAACTCAGAAATCCACTGAATCCCAACAGGGTAAAGAACGCAATAGATGCTGCCGTCATCTGCAAATGGCGTTTCTCAATCAGCTGTCGATTTATCTCTTCTGGATAGAGGGCTATGGTCATAGAACCGAGAACTGAAAACGGGCAGAACAGGGCGCAGTTCGCCCCGGCGATGACACCGGACAGCAGCGAGGCAGCGGACACGCCAGCAAGACTTTCCGCAATATGACCACCTACAGGAATCAACGTAGGCATGACCACGCCGGAGGAGCTGGTCACCGTGGCCAGCAGACCGCTGATCAAAGTCATAATGCCCGTGGCGGATTTTGGCGTAATCCATTTGAGCAGGATATCAGAAATCAGCGCAATACCACCACACTGATCTACTACGGTAATCAGCATGTACATCCCCGCTACCAGCAGAAGGGTGTTCCAGTTCACTGTGGAAACCGCCTTTTTGTCCTCCATGACTCCCAAAAGGATTAACAGGGCTGCGCCGGAAAAAGCCGTCACGGAAACATCCAAGCCAAAAAAAATGATGCCGCTGATGACGAGCAAGATTACGACCAAGGTTTCTTTTTGGTGCAAGTTCATCTGCGGAATACTTTGCCGCAGGTTTTTCGTAGTAACAGTCTTGACCTTGGCGCCGCCGAATAAGAAGTACACCACCAGCACCTCTGCAAACATGGCCACAGCATAAGGCAGAAACAACTCCATGTAATCGTAAACTCCCACCTCTGCTGCCAGTTCCTTGGCAATGATACCAGAAGTAGCTACAGGTGATAGTCCGCCTGAGGCTGCGCCAATTTCCACGATGATTCCCATCATGAAACAGCTAAGTCCCGTCTCTTTGCAGACGCCCATTGCAATCATCATAATCATCGGCGTCACACCTGGTCCTGCCCCGCTGGCAGAAAGCAAGAAAGAGAGAAAATAAACGATAAAAGGCATCAGAGAGGCCCTGCCTTTAGCCAAAGTCAGCATCCTTTTGGCCACGATTTCCATAGTTCCATTGGTTCCTGCAATGCCGAAAAGCAGCAAAACCGAAAGCATCATAAAAAAAGTGCTCACCGGCCACCCCCGACCATAAAGATCAGCCAGGTCCATGTCGGGAATAAAAAAGAGAATTAGGATAAAGGATGCCAAGATAGCTGCCAGGCCGCAGTTGACCTTGCGCAGAATGCCGATGACAACGGTTATCATAAACACGATCAATGATAGAACTGCTAAATTCATGATTTCCCTCCGTTAAAATGTGGTATGATGATAGAAAGATTTTGTGAATAGGAGATGTGAGATATGATTTACTTTACCCCTTACGAAACAGCGCCCTCCCGCTTTCATATCTATGAGCCTGGCGATGTCCACTGCACCTTAATTGTAGGCCGAGAGCGTGCTTTGCTTTTTGATACAGGCTACGGATTTTGTGACATCAAAGAGGCTGTGACTGCTTTGACTGATCTGCCTCTGACCATCGTCAACAGTCACGGCCACCTGGACCACGCAGGCGGCAACTTCCGATTTGCACAGGAGATTTATATTCATCCCTATGAGCGCCAGGTTTATGACCTCTATCAGGCAGAAAAGGAAAGCCTCATGGATCGGATGTGGTCGCTCTACCAGCAGGGGAAAAAGTCTCGCCCGTGGCCGGAAGAATTCAGCCGTCAGGATTATTACCCGTACAAACCGTGCAGCTTTGTGGATTTAACCGATGGGCAGACCTTTGATTTGGGCGGGCGAATCGTGGAAGCCATTTTCTTTCCAGGCCATACCAGGGGCTGCGTGGCTCTCTACGATCATCAAAGCGGCCTGCTTCTCGCAGGCGATAACCTGGGTCACAGTATCTGGATCATGTTCGAGCAGAGCGCATCTCTTGCGGAATACCGCAGCTGCCTTTGCCGCCTCAAAGACGATTTTGAAATCAAAGGGATTCTCGGCTCCCATTACAGCGGCATCTACCCCGCTTCATTAATCGATACGGTAATTCAGTGTGTCGATCAGCGCGATGATGGCAGGAGTACGCTCTTTATTCATCCGCGGAAAGGCTACAAAGCGTTACGTCGCAAAGTGCCTTTGACAGATGTTCCCGGTGTTTCAAGTCTCTATCTCGTATATCCATTCGATTAATTAAAACGTTTTAATTAATTATATTACATCCATTTATAATAGTCAATTATTTTATTAAAACGTTTTAATTATTTCTTGACATCTGCTTCTTTTGATGTAAAATAGACTTAGAAAGAAAGAGAGGATATGACTCATGGCAACGATCAAAGACGTAGCCGCACTGGCCGGCGTATCTACCGCTACCGTTTCCCTGGTTCTGAACGGCAGAGGGCAGGAAATGAAGGTGGCAGAGGCAACACAGCAGCGAGTTCTTACCGCAGCCAAGACACTGGGTTACAAACCAAATACTTCTGCAAGAAAACTACAAGCCTCAAAAGCAGAGAAACCGACCATCGCATTCTACTGGCCTATGGACCTGCGGATCAACTATTTGACTTCCATTTTGACCGGCCTGCGTGCAGAAATCGAAAAGCTGCACTTTGACTGCGAACTTCTCATCTGTACCTATCACAACGATCATCTGGATGAAGAGCAGGATCTGATGGACAGTTATCGCTACAGCGCTGCCATCATCGGTGCACCCTCTGAAGCCGATATGAACTACCTGCAGACACTGAAAACCCGCCTGCCCATCATCCTCTTCAATAGATATTTAGAAAAGTACCATACCGTCTGCTCACAAGACGAAAGTCCTTTGCGCAATGCCGTCAATCTTTTAACTGCCAAAGGGCATATGCGCGCCTGCCTGTTCCATCCCGATTCGCTCTACACAGTATCGGGAAAACGGCTTTCTATGCTCCTTCACTTCGCAGAAGAGGCGGGGCTTTCTATAGAAAGGAATTCCATATTTTCCGTAGAAGACAGCTGCGATGGCGGGGTAATCGCCGCCCGGAGATATCTCAGCCTGGATCATCCCCCAAGAGCGATTTTGTCTATGTCAGACACCATCGCCATCGGCGCATCTTCTATTTTTAGCCGCAAGGGACTTGTGATGCCGACAGATGTGGAACTGATCGCCTTTGGTATCGGCGATCCCAGCCTGTCTCACTTTGCCAATCCTTCTCTCTCTGTGATTGAGATGCCTTCTCACGAAATGGCAGAAAACTGTATCGACATCGCCAGACAAATCATCCAAACACCAGATTTCCCCCTTTGTCATAGGCAAATTCCGTCGAAGCTGATCCTCAGGGAAAGCTGTCCAGAATAACACTCGCATAAAATAGTCGAGGAATGGCAAAAGACCGCACATCATGCGATCTTTTCCATTAGGCATTTATTTGATAATAGGAGTTGTTATCATCTAAAACAGCGGTGACAGCGGCGCAGCTACGGCATACATGATAACCGGGAAGAGGATGATTCCCAGCACCTTTACCACGAATCCGCCCTTCATCAAGTCTTTCATTTCTATGTATCCGCTGCCAAAGACCAGAGCGTTTGGCGGCGTGCCCGTCGGCAGCATAAAAGCAAAGCTGGCTGAAAGAGATACGGCCATCATCAGGAACATCGGATTCATGCCGATGGTGACAGCCAAGCCCGATATAGCTGGCAGGAAAGCCGCTACGACGACAAAGTTGGACACGACTTCTGTAAGAATCGCTACGACGACGCAGAGGAAGAGGATGACCAAAATTGGCGGCCAAGAGGCCAGGAAACCCAGACCTTCTGCAATCCAGGCAGCAATGCCGGCATTTTTAAAAATACCGCCCAAGGTCAAAGCACCGCCCAGGAGAATGAAAGTGCTCCAGGATGTTTTCGCAAGAGCTGTCTTGGAGTCCATCAGGAACTCCCCCTTTTTCCAGTTTACCGGAATCACAAAGGATGCCACCAGCAAGATGATTGCAAAGCCTTCGTTAGAAATATACGGCAGCAGCCTGGCTGCCTGGTCATTAAACGCAAAACCCAAGATTGCCACAATCAAATAGGCCGTGCTGATTTTTTCCCCTTTACTCATCTTGCCCAATGCTTTCAGCTCTTCTTTAATCACTCGTGTATCGCCTAAATCCGTCTGCCCCACCTTGAACATCTTGCAGATCAGCAGCGTCGCAAGCGGCAGCAGCACGACGGTAAAAGGCAGCCCGATCATCAGCCAATCCGTAAAACTCATATTGACGCCAGTCAGTTCTTTGATCAGACCCACGGCGGACAGATTGGTGCCGGAACCAATCAAGGTGGCCATACCGCCGATAGAGGCGGCATAAGCTACAATCAAAATCAGACCTACAGAAAACCCGTCCTTTTTTGTCAATCCCAGCTGAGAAATCAGAGCGATGGCGATGGGCAGCAGCATAGCTACAGCCGTGGTATTGGACATGAACATGGAGATGACTGCAGTTGCAAGACCAAAGCCGAAAACAATCATGGACGGTCTGCCACCGACCAAATTGATGATGTTGAGGGCGATCCGCCTGTGGAGATTCCACTTTTCAATGACAGCGCCGAGGACGAATACGCCAAGGCACATCATAGTTACAGGGGCAGCATAAGAACCGTAAGCGTTGACACCTTCTTCCGTCACTTCCATGCCTGCCAGATTTAATACGATGGAGCCGGCAATGGGCAGCAGTGCCGTCACCCAGATAGGGACAGCCGAAGTCACCCACCAGATGACCATCCAAAGGGTCAGCGCCAAAGCTTTGACACCAATGGCGGCAAGACCCGGTATGCCTCCCGGTAATAAACATAAAACGATTGCTGCGATAGGTCCCAGGAAGAGACCGATCTTCTGAGATAATTTGAATTCCATATTTCCCTCCTCAGGAAGCGGGAGTTTTCCCACTTTCTACTATACTATATTTTTGCAATAAATTCGAGTCTATGTTCTCATGCAGAGGTTGGTCATGCTGCTGACAAGTCTCGCATCAATCTCACGTCCCATCGAGACGGCAGTCTCGATGACCATCTGCAGGTCATAACCAGTCGTCACCCCCATCTGCTCAAACATATTGATCAAATCCTCAGTCCCTATATTTCCTTTTGCACCGGGTACGAACGGGCAGCCTCCCATCGCTCCCATGGATGCGTCAAATTTAGTCATTCCCTCTTCTAAAGCGACATAGGCGTTGGCCAGACCCATGCCTCTCGTGTCGTGTAAGTGGATGCTCACATGGGCAAAATCCACAAAACCGGCCAGGTGATGCAGCACCTCCCTCGTGTGGCCCGGCGTACTGATGCCAGCCGTGTCCGCCAGCCCAATTTCCGTGACGCCGGCGGCGAAAGCTTTGTCTATGATGTCCGTGACCCGCTTCATCGGAATCTCATCACCAAAGGGAGAACCGAAAACGCAGGGCAGAGCCAACGTGATATTCAGGCCTTCTGCACCATCGGCCAAAGCCAGAAAGGTATCGAGGGACTCCTTGATGGAGCGTTTTGAATTGCGCAGGTTATGCTCCTCGCTGACAGAGAGCACAAAGGATACCTCAGTCAGCCCCGCTTTTCGCGCGTTTTCTACGCCCTTCTGATTGAGTGCCAAGCCGGACAAGAGGCAGCCCCGCTGATTGGCATAGTCCTGAACGCCCGCTACTACATCGACGGCATCTGCCATCTGCGGCACCGCTTTTGGGCTGACAAAAGAAGTGACATCCATCTTCCTTGCTCCACAATCTATCATCTTCTTGATATATTTTATTTTCGTCTCAGTGGGAATCATAGTCTGGTGGTTCTGCCAGCCGTCCCGAGGGCAGACTTCCATGATTTCCACTCGCTCTGGTAAATTCAGCATCAGTTGATCACCCCTTCTTCTCTATATCTTTCCAGCTCTTCCGATGAGAAACCCAGCGATGCAAAAATGCTGAAATTATCTTCCCCTAAATCTGGCGCGGCTTTTTTATACTGACACGGATACGCGTTCATCTTGATCGGGTTGCCGATGACTGTCAAATCCCCTGCCTCTTTGTGGGGAACTTTTACCAGCATCTCCCTCGTTTCGGTGATGTTTTTGTCGGCACAGACCTGCTCACAGTTGTAAATCGGTCCTGCCGGTACTCCGACGCTGTCAATTATCTCTACACATTCCATTGCGGTCTTGTCACTGGCCCACTCTTCGATAATCTCTTTCAGGGCATCGGCGTTTTTCTTTCTCAATTCTGTGTCAAGATAGAGCGGATTTTCTGCCAGTTCCTTCATACCCATGGCTTCCGTCAGTTTGCGGAAGTGAACATCAGTACCGCTGGCCAATACAAAATAATCATCCTTGGCCTTGAAAGAGTCATAAGGCGCTGATGAGATGTACTTGTTTCCCGTCATCTCCGGCGACTTTCCTTCGTAAACATACTGCATCAGCTTGGCTTCCATGCCGCTGACGATGCTGTCCACCAGAGCCACATCAATTCTCTGCCCCTCTCCTGTCTCCTCTCTTTTCAGCAGAGATGCCAAGATGGCAAAGCCTGCATTGAGCCCCGCAAAGAGGTCTCCGATAGCCATGCCTGCACGAGTCGGTTCCATACCGGGCCAGCCCGTGATAGACATGGAACCGCCCATGGCCTGAGCAATCAAATCGTAACCTGGTTTCTTCGCATTGGCTCCGCACTGGCCATACCCGGAAATGGATGCGTAGATCAGCCCAGGGTTCAGTTCATGGCAGGTTTCCCAGCCGAATCCCAGCTTCTCCATCACGCCGGGGCGATTGTTCTCCAGGAGAACGTCAGCAGACTTTACCAGGTCGGCAAAGAGCTTTTTACCGTCGTCCGTTTTTAAATCCACGGCCACTCCCCTCTTGTTCCTGTTCAGGTTCTGAAAATACATGCTTCTGCCCGTTGTCTTCTCCAGAGGTCTGGCGCCGCGAACAAAATTGCCGCCGCTGCGCAGGTTCTCCACTTTGATCACGTCCGCCCCCATATCGGCAAAATACATGCCGCAGTAGGGTCCAGCCAAAAAGTCTGTAAAATCCAAGACCCGGATTCCTTCTAATAATTGTTCTGTCATTTCAAATTTCCTCTTTTACATATAGTGATAAGTTATTATTTAAGAAGCTCATCATTTTCCCTTTATCAATGACCACTGATAGCAAGATCTGCCTACGTCAAACCGATGACCGCTTCTTTATCGGCACCTGAGACTCCATCATCCCGTGCCGGATTTACCTTTATTAATTGCAATTCTCGTGCCATTGTCATAGAAACCCCTTTGAACCTTGCAATTGCTCAGTTTTAATTGCGCGCATGAAAAAAGAGAAGCTGCACATACGTCAACTTCTCTTTACATCGGTTTACATCATTCTTCTTTATGGAGTTTTTTGTATAAGGCCTGACGACTGATACCTAAGGCCTTGGCTATATCGTTTTTGGAAATCCCTTTTGCCAGCAGTGACTCGATGACCATGGTTTCTACCACTTTGTTCAGCTGCCCCAGGTCAATTTTCAAATTTTCGTCCACAAGGCCTGCGTCTGCCTGCCCATTCTGGATGACTTCACCGCAGGAATTATCGCCGTCAAAAGCGTGATAACGCAGGGCGGCACTTTTGATTTCACGCACGTTGCCAAGCCAGTCGTGAGTCAGCAGTTCCTCTTCAAAAAAAGGATCCAGCAAAACGTCCTCTGCCCGTTCTCCTCGCAATTCTGCCAGATAATATTTGAAGAGTAAAACGATATCCCCTTTCCGCTCTTTGATGGGCGGAATGTTCAGTTCAAAGGTATTGAGCCGGAAATAAAGATCCTTTCGAAACTGATTCTCCCGGATGCTTTTGGTCAGATTCCTATTGCTGGCCGCAATAAAACGCACGTCAAGAGGGATGACATAATCAGAACCTACCCGCATGACCTCCTGCTGCTCGATCACCCTGAGAATCTTGGCCTGCAGTCCCAAAGGCATGCTGTTGATCTCATCTAAGAAGATGGTCCCCTGATGCGCCAGCTCAAAAAGCCCCGCCTTGCCCTCACTACGCGCACCGGTGAAAGCGCCAGAAACATAACCAAAGAGCTCACTTTCCAAAAGAGATTCGCTGAGGGCCGCACAGTTGACTGCCACGAAAGGCCCTTCTTTCCGCCTGCTGGCGTTATGGATGCTCTGGGCAAAGAGTTCCTTTCCCGTTCCGTTGTCTCCATAGATTAAGACCGATCCTTCGAAGTCTGCTATGGTGCCCGCTCTCTCAATCAGGGTTTTCATAGCTGCGTCTTCTGTCTTGATATCATCAAAATGATAGGATGCCACCAACCCTTTCTGCGCCAATTTCATACGAATCGTATGTTCCAGTTCCTGTATTTTAGTTACATCCTGTACCGTAGTCAAATATCGTTTTTCTGCTTTATAGAATTGGAAAGGGTGAATGGTAAAGCTGAGGGTGGTGCGATTCAATTTTCGCACGAAAGAGCGTGGCGCGCTTTCGCAGCTATGATCCATTCTTCTGGCCGGCATCGTTGGAATCACTGTCCGCACGTCAGCAGCAAGAAGCTTCTCCGCGCTCTGCGAAAGCAGCTCCTCGGCTTTGCTGTTAACCTCTTGAATGCGGTAATCACCATCGAAGATCAACAAGCCCTCGTCTACATTATTGAGTATTGATTCCAGCACATTGACTCTCTTGGCGCTGTCAGCCAGCTGAGTGAGAAATTCTTTAGCCACTCTCACCGTCTCTCTGATGGTAGTATCCCGATTCATCAATTCTACCATGGTCAGATCGTCCCGGTCGCAGACCATAGAAGCCACGCCGCTGGAAAGGACGACAACCTCTCGCTCAGGAATCGTCTCCAACTGTTCTTTCAGAGATTCCAGGTCTGTATATCGTTTCACCTCTAAGGGAAAATCAAAGAGAGAAACCGTGCCTTCGAACTTTTTTGCCACATGTTCCCGCAGTACCACATATATTTTCCCGCGGTAGGTTTCCCTGACAGATGTCAGCATATAGAGAATATCCGAGGTACGAATTTTTTCTTCCATCACATGGACAGAATCGGCTGCGGCAGCCAAATCAGTATAAATGCCTCCTCTGGCAATAATGACACCGTAGCCGTCTGCCACCAGTCTGCGATATTCTGCGGCGGAATGATAGACGTCCACGGTCTGTACCACGACGCTGCCACTGGCTACATCGCTGGCCAGAATCTCTTCTACTACTGGTATCATGTTTTCCGAAGGTACGATATAGGCAATTTTTTCCATAGGTTACTCCTTTAAATCCCAGTCGATCGGACCTTCTCCTTTTTCTGTCAGGAATTCGTTGGTTTTAGAAAAATACTGACCGCCAAAAAATCCATTGTAAGCTGAGAATGGGCTCGGATGAGCACCTGTAAGAATCAAATGTTGTTTTCCTGTAATCAGCTGTACCTTGGACTTTGCATTAGCTCCCCAGAGAATGAAAACAATGGGTTTCTCTCTTTCGTTGAGCAGTTCAATTACTCGATCGGTAAAAATCTCCCAGCCTTTCCCCTTATGGGAATTGGCCTGATGCTCTCTGACGGTGAGGCAGGTGTTGAGAAGGAGCACTCCCTCCTGCGCCCATTTCATCAAATAACCGTGATCCGGTGGATCGATGCCAAGATCATCCTTCATTTCTTTGAAAATATTCACCAGTGACGGCGGCTGTTTCACCCCCTTCTGCACAGAAAAAGACATGCCGTGGGCCTGACCGGGACCATGATAAGGATCCTGTCCCAAAATCACAGCCTTGACATCCTCATAGGAAGTATACTTGAGAGCGTTGAACATATCGTGCATGCTCGGGTAAACCGTCCGCGTCTTATATTCCTCGATCAAAAACTGCCGCAATTTCAAATAATACTCTTTTTTGAATTCTCCAGCCAATACTTCGTCCCATTTGTTTCCTATGTTTACCACTTCTATTCTACCTTCCTTTCCTTACGATTCCTTTTGCTCTGTGGCCTCTGGATCTACCAGCCACTTGCCTTTTTTGATGTAAATCAGCATCATAATCGCGCCGATGACCCAGGTAATCGGGTAACCCAGTAAGAGCAGATATAACTTGTGGGCAAATTGGAAAGAACCCCAGATCCAAAGGATACGAACTGCACAGAGAGAGCAGATGGACATGATCATAGCCTGCAGGGTCTTTCCCACTCCTCTGATGGTACCCGTTGCAATGTGAAAAATAGCGATAATCCAGTAGAACGGATACATATACTTCATCATGTAAATGCCGTAGTCGATGACCGATTGCTCGCTGGTAAAGATCCTGATGATATATGGAGCAAAGATCAGCATCAAAGCGCCTGCGACGACGGCATAGATGGCACCCATACCGATGGAGACCTTCATGCCCTTGTGAACCCGATCAAACTCCCTTGCACCGTAATTTTGACCGGCAAAGGTAGTAGCAGCCATGCTCATACTGAGAATCGGCAGCAGAATGAAACCGTCGATTTTGTTAAAGGCTGCATAAGAGGCCATAACTGTTGCACCAAAGCTGTTGACCCCGGACTGTACCACCACATTTGACAACGAGATAACGATATTCTGTACCCCCGTCGGCAGACCGATTTTGACGATCTTTCCTAAAAGGTTGTCGTAAAAGCGAACGTCCCGCAGCCTGATCTTGTAGGACTCTTTGCTGCGTCTCATAAAACGCAGTATAAAGATACAGGAAATCAGCTGACTGATATCGGTCGCGATAGCTGCGCCGACGACACCCATCTTCAGCACTGCTACAAATAAAATATCCAGAAAAATATTTGACACGGCGGCAATAATCAGATAGATCAATGATCTGCGTGAATTTCCTACAGCGTTGAGAATGCCTGCCGACATGTTGTAGATGACAGAGAAGATGATGCCGGCAAAGAATACGCGCAGGTAATCCGAGGCCTGATCGAAAACTTCTTCCGGTGTTCCCATGATATCTAAGATCAGAGGCGCCGTTAGAACGCCAATCACCGATAGGATGGCACCAGCGGCGATGGAAATAGCGATGGTCGTATGGACTGCTTTGCGCACGCCTTCATCGTCGCGAGCGCCGTAATACTGGCTGGTGACGACGCCGGCTCCGGCAGAAGCACCGATACAGAAGCCGACCAGAAGCTGAATGATCGCTCCGCTGGCTCCTACTGCGGCAAGAGCACTGCTGCCGACTACATTGCCGACGATAATTGAATCGACAATATTATATAATTGTTGAAATAAGTTACCTAAAATTAAAGGAATCGAAAAAAGGAGTATTTCCTTCCAAATCGTCCCTGATGTCATTAACGTGTTGTTCTTCATCTTAACTATCGCTCCTTATTGGATGGATTTTGTCGTATAATGGACTTGCCACAGTTTACAAAGGAAACTGATGGGAGTCCTTATGCTTTAAATCCCCAAGAGGGCGAGCATGTGGGTGCGCCGCCCGATTGGATGGATTTTGTCGTATAATAGTATAAACACATATCAAAGGAGGAAGTCAAGGGGTAATCTGCAATAACTTCTTTTTTTCACTGACTATTCGTGTTAGAATATTGCTATGAACAAGATATACATTTCAAAGGATGCAAACAGAATACTGACAGACTATTTAGAAGGCCTGGGCTGCCACCTGTCTTTTATTACTTCTAACGATATCGTCGATCCGGCGATTGCAAACCACCCCGATATTTTTTTGTGCAAAATGGGAGCCGCAGACGGCGCACCTATTTTCTTTGCAGAAAAAGAAGACTTGGGCAGAGATTATCCCTTTGACGTGGCCTTCAATGCGGCCTGCACCGGTAAATATTTCATTCATAACCTGTCTTATACCAACGAAAAGCTGCTGCTGGCGGCGAAGGAGATGGGAATGACTTTGATTGACGTTCGTCAGGGGTATACCAAGTGCAGTATCGTCGTAGTAGCAGAAGATGCTATCATCACCTATGATGAGGGGATTGTGCAAGCATGCAGTAAATACCCGGAGCTGGAAGTTCTCCAGGTCTCCCCTGGCTTTGTCCGCCTGGACGGATATGATACTGGGTTCATCGGTGGCTGCAGCGGCAGAGTGGGAAACGAGGTTCTTTTCAACGGCGACCTATTTGCCCATCCCGACTTTCAGCGCATCGTCACCTTCATTGAGAAGCGGGGTTTGGTCTGCAGATGGTTCCCAGATTATAAGCTGACCGATATCGGGTCTATATTGTAGATCACAAAGTTACAATGCAGTTATGCTTTTTGTGCCCTTTTACGCATCTTCGCATAACTGTTGACTGCTTTTTACCGTTTATAAGGGGGGGGATATGCGTTGTAAAGCTGTAAAAAACATATCATGGACGTTATACAGACTCCGTAAGCCCCCTCTCCTGCATACTCATACGAGAATCCGGCTGCAAATAACGAAGTTTTGCCGATTTCTGGCACTTGACCGCCAAACAGTTACGCTAAATAGATCAAACACCTGCAAAAAGCTTAACTTCATTGTACAACACAGCCGAGATATACCCCTATACCCTATATTCGAGATGGACAAAGGGCAAACCAATAGTAACGAAAGGAGGCGCCGTAAAAATCACAAAATCTGAGATTTTGGATTTTCTGGCGTTTGCCCTACCAGCGGTTTTGTACCAAAACCGGGTTAGGGCATAAAAAGACAAGTGAAAAAACATGCAATCATACCCATCTTCATCCCCCACAAAGGCTGCCCTAACGACTGCATCTTCTGCAACCAGAAGAAAATCACGGCCAGGCAGAAGGCTGTCACAGGCGAAGATGTGGAAAATACCATAGAAACCTGGTTATCCACCTTAGAGAACCGACATCTGGATACTATAGAAATCGCCTTTTTCGGCGGCAGTTTTACAGGTATCCCCCTGGAAGAGCAGTCTGCCTATCTGGCTATCGCAGGGAAATACAAGGATGCGGGCAGAATCGACAAAATCCACATGTCCACCAGGCCGGACTACATCGACGAGAAGATACTCGATAACCTGAAGCACTACGGCGCAGACACTATCGAACTTGGCGTGCAATCCTTCGACGACCGTGTGCTCGCACTCTCAAATCGCGGCCACGACAGCAAGGTGGTCTACAGAGCCTGTGATCTGATCAAAGATTACGGATTCGAACTGGGTATCCAGCTGATGATCGGCCTGCCCGGAGATACGTTGGAAACCTGTCTTCATTCGGCAACAGAAACCGTTAAAATCGCTCCAGCAATCGCCCGTCTCTACCCTACCATCGTCATCAACGATACAGAACTCCACCATCAATATCTGCGCGGCGAATATGTGCCGCTCACCCAGGAGGAAGCGATTCTGCGCACTAAGGAGATGTACAAGCTCCTGGACAACGCCGGTATCAACATCATCCGTGTCGGTCTCAAAAGCACGGATATCATCAACGAAAACGGAGAAATCTGCGGTGATACCTATCATCCCGCTTTTCGTCAGTTGGTAGAGGGTGAAATCGCCAGAGAACGCATCGAGGAAGCGCTGCGCAAAATGGATTTCGATAAAAACATCCGTACAAAGGTCACTTTCTATGCAAATTCGAAAAGTTTTTCTAATATGATTGGAAATTCCGGCAGAAACAAGAAATTTTTTCTTGAAAAGTACCCCTATCTTAACATATTATATAAGGTAAATGACTTACTCAATGATCATCAATTTCAAGTTGAAATAAAAGGAGAAAAGAAATGAAAGAAACATCAAAAGCTGTAGTAACAGTGATCGGAAAAGATATGGTCGGCATCTTGGCAAAGGTCTCTACCGCCTGCGCAGAAGCAAACACAAACGTCATCGAAGTGACACAGTCCGTTCTGGATAGTTTTTTCTGCATGGTTATGATTATCGATATCACAGAATCAGACAAGCAGATTGACCAGCTCCAGAAAGCCATCGAAGACAAAGTCCCTGCCATGCAGGTTCACGTCATGCATGAGAATATCTTTAATTCCATGCATAGAATATAGTCAGCGGGAGGGTAGTCACAATGTTAAATATGAGCGACATCATGGAAACCATCACCATGATACAAGAAGAAAACTTAGATATCAGAACCATCACTATGGGAATTTCTCTGATCGACTGTGCAGACAGCGACATTGAAAAATCCTGCGAAAAGGTCTATAACAAAATATACAGTCATGCCAAAGATCTGGTAAAGACGGGAGAATCCATCGAGAAAAAATACGGCATTCCCATCGTAAATAAACGAATCGCAGTTACGCCGATTTCCATGCTGGCCGGCGTATCTGGCGGCGATCCCATCAAATATGCTAAAACACTGGACAGAGTAGCCCACGATGTAGGGGTCAACTTCATCGGCGGTTATTCTGCTCTGGTTCAGAAGGGGTTCAGTGCCGGCGACAGAGAACTGATCGCATCCATTCCCCGCGCCCTGGCTGAAACTGAACTGGTCTGCTCCTCTGTCAATGTAGGTTCCACCAAAGCTGGTATCAACATGGATGCTGTCAAAATCATGGGCGAAACCGTCCGTCAGACTGCTGAACTGACCAAAGACAGACAGTGCATCGGTGCAGCCAAGCTGGTCGTCTTCTGCAATGCCGTAGAGGATAACCCGTTTATGGCCGGTGCATTCCACGGCGTAGGTGAAGCTGACTGCGTCATCAGTGTGGGCGTATCCGGTCCCGGCGTGGTCAGATCCGTACTCTCCAAGATGCCAGCAGACGCACCAATCAACGTAGTGGCTGAGGCTATCAAAAAGACCGCTTTTAAGATCACTCGCATCGGTCAGCTGGTCGGACGCGAAGCTGCTGACATGCTGGGCGTGGAATTTGGTATCGTCGACCTCTCCCTGGCACCGACTCCTGCTGTAGGCGACTCCGTCGCACACATTTTGGAAGAAATCGGTCTGGAGCAATGCGGCGCTCACGGAACGACGGCTGCCCTTGCCATGCTCAACGACGCAGTGAAAAAAGGCGGCGTCATGGCCTCCTCCAGTGTTGGCGGACTTTCAGGCGCTTTCATCCCGGTCAGTGAAGATGCCGGCATGATCGCAGCAGCCAGAAACGGTGTTCTCTCTATTGAAAAGCTGGAAGCGATGACCGCAGTATGCTCTGTAGGTCTTGACATGATTGTCATTCCAGGAGATACGACTAGCGAGGTCATCTCTGCTATCATCGCTGACGAAGCGGCCATCGGCATGGTCAACTCCAAGACGACGGCAGTAAGAGTGATTCCTGCCATCGGTCTCAAAGAAGGCGAAGAACTGGACTTTGGCGGACTTTTGGGCTACGGGCCGGTCATGCCGCTGCGAAGCCAGTCTCCGGCAAAGATGATCAACCGTGGCGGACGTATTCCTGCTCCGCTGCAGAGTTTAAAAAATTAGAGGTGACGATTATGACCCAAGTCAGACTTGGAAAAACTGAAATGATAACGAACAAAAACGGCTTTGGTGCCCTGCCGATCCAGAGAATTTCCTACGAAGAAACTGAAGCCCTGATCTACGAAGCTTACGACAACGGCGTGACCTTTTACGATACTGCCCGTTTCTATACGGATAGTGAAGAAAAGCTGGGCCGTGCCATCGCAAAACGCGGAATCAGAGACAAGGTCTATATAGCTAGCAAAACCATGTGCAATACTACGGAGGAATTCTGGTCGCAGTTGTCGCAGTCTCTGATCGATCTGCAGACAGACTACCTGGACCTGTATCAGTTCCACAATCCGTCCTTCTGTCCGAAGCCTGGAGACGGCACGGGACTCTATGAGGCCATGATAGAAGCGAAAGAACAAGGTAAAGTCAAGCACATCGGCATTACCAACCACAGGCTTGCCGTGGCTCACGAAGCCATCGACTCCGGTCTCTACGAAACCCTGCAATTTCCCTTCTGCTATCTGGCCAGCGAACAGGATGCGGTCCTAGTGGAAAAATGTGCCCAGGCGGATATGGGCTTCATCGCCATGAAAGCCATGAGCGGCGGACTGATTACAAGAGCTGATGCCGCCTACGCCTTCTGCGCGCAGTACGACCACGTGCTGCCCATCTGGGGCGTGCAGAAGATGTCGGAGCTGCAGGAATACATCGCCTGCGAAAAGAACCCGCCTGCTATGGACGAAGAAATGCAGAACTTTATTTTGAGAGAGCGTGAAGAGCTTTCTGGAGAATTCTGCCGAGGCTGCGGTTACTGCATGCCATGTCCTGTCGGCATCAAAATCAACGACTGTGCGCGGATGTCCCTGATGATCCGCCGTGCTCCGACCTCTGTCTACATGGACGAAGAACATCAGCAAGACATGGAATTGATCGAAGAATGCCTGCACTGCGGACAGTGCAGAGAGAAATGTCCTTATGGTCTGGATACGCCGGCACTGCTTGCAAAGAATCTGGCAGACTACCGGGAACAGGTGAAAAAATTGTAAGAAAAAACGAGTGTATGACGGAGCATCGCTCCTCTGCACTCGCCTTTTTTAAATTTTTGATCACACAAACTTGATAACCAATTGTTTGTCAAGACCTCTCGCGATCTTTGACAATGTATGAACGGTAGGACTGCAATTACCATTTTCAATTCTACTTAAGTTGGATTGTTTAATACCGGTTTTCGCTGATAACTCCTGCTGCGTCAAGTTTAACTCCAGTCGTGCATCTATAATCGCTTTAATAATCTGATACTCTGCCTCAAGATTATCGTACTCCTCCTTAAAGTCGAGATCCTGTAATTGTGTTTCCAAATACTTTTCATAATTACTCATCATGATGCCTCCTCTCATAATCAGCTTTGTATTTTAAAGCGAGTTGTAATTCTCTCCCTGGTGTCTTATTTTGTTTTTTAATAAACCCATTTGTCATAATGATTTTATTGTTATAAAAGAAAAAGAAAAATATTCTGCATACATCGTTGGAAAAACGAATTCTTAGTTCAAAAATTCCATCCTTGATATGCTTTGCATGCGGTTCCCTGAGTTGATTTCCATACTCATCTAGTAGTTCTATACTTTTCAACGCTTTCGCTCTCTGTTTCACGTTCAAGATATTAAGAAATTCTATGACAGGAACCTTCCCCCCTCCCTCTTCATAAAATTCAACTCTCTCCTTTCCCATATTACCTCCATTCTATGTCTTTGTCAATATTCCTTTTTTGATATGTTTTACATATTATTACATATAAATCGTACCACAGATGCGAAAATATGTCAATATCTTACAGAAAACCCTGCCTGGCTGTTTTTTCTAGCCGGCAGGGTCTTCTATCGTTATCCTATTATTTTCTAGTCTTCTGTCTCCTCCTCTTCTTCCCCGCCGTCATCGTCATCATCATCGGGAGCTTCTGTCTCATCGTCGTCATCTTCTTTGTCGTCAGGTTTCCACTGCTCATCGTCGTCATCATTGCTGTGTTTCCCCGATGTTGTGATGCGGTCATCGTCATCATTTTCATCGTCCTGATCGTCAGCATCCCATTGGTCTTCCTCGTCAGCTTCATCCTCTGCTGTGTACTTGTTGTCGTTCTTTTTCCCTTTTTTCTTCTCGTTCAGAATCTTTTCGGCCTTCGCTGCCGGAATCAAATCGCGATGCTTTGCAAGGAACTTGGCCACATGATCAAAAGGTACGCCGTCCAGCAGATCCGTCAGACGGTCTTCACTGGCTGCCTTTTCAATCATGTACATGCCCAGGCTCTTTCCTTCCTTTTTTGCCGCCTTGACATCATCCTTGCTGCCTTCCAGATATACGGCATCCTTACCCTTTGTAATGCCCAGTACATCGTCTTTTAACGATTTTTCTACGGTTCCCTTCAGGCCGGCATAAGCGACCACCAGCAGGTCGTCATCTGTTTTATTCAAGCCAGCCGCCATCTCCTGCAAATCGGCAATGTTCTTTCCTATCAGCCCATTCAGCTCCCCTTCTGACATGGTATCATCAAAGGAAACCGCATCGACCACCTTGCCGTCTTTGTCAACCTCTACTTGTACGCTCTTTTCCCCATCAAAGGAAATTGCGGCATAAGCCGGAGCAGTCATCTGTGGAATCATCAGAGAGGCAAGGCATACCATGAGGGCAGCCGCTACTGCGGTCATCTTCTGCAAGTAGGATTTCTTGATCTTCCTGCCTTTTGTGAAGGGCAGGACCACTTGCTCTTTTGCGTCAGACTCCGCTGCATAAAAGTCTTCGTCCAATACGTAAATCTGACCTCCCTCTCGCAGCCCGTTCTTCTTTTTGATGCGGATGACCGTCCCCTCTTCCGTCAGAGCGAGGCAGTAGTCTTCTTTTATCTCTAATATGATTACTCTATAATACATCGGAACACCTCGCTCTCCCGATAAAACGGCTCAGTTCGGGAAACGCTTTGACGAAGATGATCATCGCTGCCAAGATAAAGTGTCTGCTCCGCTTCACCACTTTCTCTGTCACCTGGGCGATACGAGCCACTGCGCGGACAGGCAGGCGCTTCTTCTCATATGTCGCCTTCACTGTGGGTGGATCATTGCTGGCTATCTGTGCGATGTCAAGGGCATTTTCCCTGGTATCTCTGTGCTTCGGGGCTTCATCGGCCAAAATCTCCAGAGTCAGCCCGAAGAGGGCCAGTTCTTCTTTGTATAGCATCACTTCTTCTCGGAGGTGATCTGTTCTGCCGACGTCCTCTCTCTCATCAGGAAAATCCTGGCCGTTTTCATATAAGCTGTCTAGGGACGCTTCCCTGGGCCGTGTCTTTTCCCTCGCTAAATAAGTTTTGAGCCGGCTTTCCATGACCAGTTTAGCAAACCCCAGAAAGCTGCCCCTCTTTTCATCATATTTGGCGACTGCTTCCGCAAAGGCGGACAGAGCAATGCTGAATTCTTCATCGTTCTCCACCGCTACGTATCGTCCTGTCAGACTGCTGACGGTGCGGATGATAAAGGCCATATGCTGCTGAATTAAATGTTCCAGATTCTCTATCTCAATTTTTTCACCCGGTCTCAATGTTCTCTCTCCTTTGTATAACAGCCTTTTCTCGAGTTAATATACTGTAATTTGATTATATGCTATTCTCTTGATACAGTCAATTATGACAGATGTGGCGCCAGAAGGTTTACAGAGTCGATGCCGCCTAATTCAAAAATATTATCAATCACATCATTGCTTTCCGCATCTGATACGTTCACTTCGTAAACCAACTCAAAAGAATCGCTGAGAATGTTCTTCGCTTTGATCGTATTTGTTCCCTCCATGTGATCTACGATAGCCTGTATCCGATTCAAATCCACATCACTGCCTCTGACAATGAGCAGCATCTGATTGGTTCTCGCCCCGCTTCCCTTGGTCAAAATCATCACGGTCGCCAAAATGACAGATCCAACCAGGCCGATGAGAAGACTCTCTGTAGCCGCCGCAATGCCAATTGCCATGCTCCAGATGATAAATCCGATATCCCGCGGGTCCTTGATGTTTGTACGAAATCTGACGATAGACAGAGAACCCAACATTCCCAATGATAAGGCCAGATTCGTCTGTATCAAGTCCATGAGAATGGTAGAAACGAAAGACAGAACAATCAATGTGACGGCAAACTTCGGTTCATAAGAGTCTCTTGTATGGGCAAAGCGATAGGCAATCCAGAGAATTGCTGCGAACAAAGCTGCCATTCCCAGAGTAATCATGATCTCGCTCGTTCCAATATCTTTTGCAACAGCTCCAAGGAGCTGATCCATCTTTTCTTCAAATAACTGGTTCATCTTTTCTCCTCCTTATGCTGCTTTGGTTTCCGGCGCCAGAACATTGACGCCATGGATACCTTCCAGTGCTCCCAGCTGGGAAATGAGCTTCTCCTCTTCCTTTGTTTTGACGTGCAGTTCATAAACTAATTCGAAAGATTCTTCAAAGATATTTTTCGACTGCACGCTGATGCCCCGCCGACTGTGGAAGATTTTTTGCACGTTGTCCATCTGTCCTTTTTCTCCTCTGACCACAATCATGGAGGCATTAGTCTTTCTGGTCAATTTACTGGAGATTACCAGAATCAGGCACAAGACGGCTGAACTGACCAGGCTGGCAAAGTAGGCCCCCATAGAAGAGGCAATTCCGATGGATATAGCCCAGAAGACAAAACCCAAATCCCTCGGATCTTTGGTGTTCAATCTGATTCTGCAGATAGAAAGCGAACCCAATACACCCAAAGAAAACAGAGGATTGCTCTGAATCAAGGTCATGAGCACTGTAGATAGAAAGGCCAGCATCACTAAGGTGATGTTGAATTTTCTATTGTAGGTCAGTGTATTGTGGCAAAGCCGATAAGTCAGAGCCATGGCTCCTGCCATGCAGAGCGTAAACAGCAGGCTGCCCATCAAGATCAATTGGGCATCTCCTCTTCCCGCACCAATGCCTTCCTGAACAAAGATATCGATTAACTTACTCATCTTTTCCCCTTCTTTCTCTAATAGTAATATTGTTTTAAAATACTGCGCGAAGTCCCGAATTTGCTAGGCGGTCTGCGAGTTAAATCGCATTTTCCCAGTAGTTCCTGTATCTGTTTGAACAGAAACCGATCATATTTGATTTCTAGAATCGTATCCTCCTTTGGCATGGCCTCTTTAAAATTCAACCTATGAGAGAATAAGTCGTAACAGAAATCGCAGTAGCGAAGATGATGATCCATGGTCACCCGGGTATTGAAGTTGTGGTGGGTGTAGGCTCTACGATCATATTCAATCAAAGATACCGGCCGGTAAAGCCTGGTCGTCATCAAATCGTAAGCGAATCTGGCCACTGCGCTGTCATATGTCAGAAGTACGCGGTAGTTGCCCCTCAGAAGCTCCTTCCCGTCCGCTCTGCTGATGACCTGGCTTTCCTTCAGCTCTCGTCCATAACTTTTTCGTTTCAATTCAAATTTCACTTTTTCATCGTCGGGATGATAGACTCTCATGCGGATTCGCTTTTTTTCCGGTACACCTTCTCTTTTATCCAGATAGTCGTCGTTAGCCACACTGTCAAAGTAGACACTTCTGACTGTGTACCCGTTATATCCGCCATAAGTGTCCGGCGTCAGCAGCTGATTCAAAGCGTCAAGAAGAAAGAGTCTGTCTTCAAGAGAAATCAGATACTTCACCTCTCTTCTGGATACCGATAATAGCTGTGTCTTTGTTTGTCTTCTTTCCATTTTAAAAGACCTCCGTTTTTGTTTTCACTACAGAATACAACAGAGGCCTCTTTTTTGGGTACCATTTTATATCTATTCAGAGATTTTTTTCACATTATTTTGGGCGGCAAAAAGCACCCCGCCGCAGCGGGGTGCTTCCAATGTTCGGTTTATTGCAATTAGTCTTCTTTGATCAGTTCTTTCAGAGAAGTTGCCAGACCTGCAAGGCCTGCGATTTCTGAAGGAATGATGATCTTTGTCGCCTGGCCGTCGGCTGCCTTTTCGAAAGAGTTCAAGCCCTGCAAAGCGATGACTTCTCTGTTCGGATTTGACTCAACCAGCATCTTGATACCATCGGCAGTCGCCTGTTTTACCATTCTGATTGCCTGCGCTTCACCTTCTGCTTCTCTGATCTGTGCTTCCTTCTTGGCTTCAGCCGCCAGAATCTGAGATTCCTTATTAGCCTCTGCTTCCAGAATGACTGCTTCTTTGTGACCTTCTGCGATGAGCACTGCGGATTTCTTTTCACCCTCAGCTCTGAGGATGGATTCTCTTCTTTCACGCTCAGCACGCATCTGCTTTTCCATCGCCATCTGTATATCTCTCGGCGGTGTGATGTTCTTTACTTCCACACGATTGATTTTGATGCCCCACGGGTCAGTGGCCTCATCCAGAACCAATCTGATTTTTGTATTGATGTGTTCACGGCTTGTCAGGGATTCATCCAGTTCCAACTCACCGATGATATTTCTCAAAGTAGTTGCGGTCAAATTCTCTATTGCATCCATCGGGCTTTCAACGCCGTAGGTATACAGCTTTGGATCTGTAATCTGGAAATAGACGACAGTGTCGATTTCCATGGTAACGTTATCCTTGGTGATAACCGGCTGCGGCGGGAAGTCGATGACTTTTTCTTTCAAAGATACTTTTCTCGAAATCTTATCGATGAGAGGCACTTTGAAATGCAGACCTACCTGCCATGTGCCTTTGTACGCACCCAATCTCTCTATGACATAAGCCCTCGCCTGCGGCACAATTCTGATATTCGTTGCAATCAGACCAATCGCCACGATAATCAAGACGATGATTACTATTATTTTTATTATTTCACCTAAATCAGTTCCCATAAGAATCTCCTTTCTATTCAGTCAAAGGGACGACAACAGCCTTTACCCCTTCGATCGCCATTACTTTAACTTTTGTCCCTTCTGCAATGACGGTATCTTCCGTTTTGCAGACAGCAGTCCAATCCTGGCTTCCAAGCCTGATAATACCAGGCTCCAAAGGCTTGATAATCGAAGTCACAACTGCTTCTCTGCCAATCAAGGCATCTACATTGGTCTTCTCCTGACCAGTATGTAGCTTTTTCACAAACAGCTTTCTGGTGCTGAACAGAAGAACGATTGAAACCACAAAGAACAAGACAATCTGAACTACAATATTCGCGCCCAATAAGGCTGCAATCAGCGCTACGACAGCGCCGCCAGCAAACCAAATGGTCGTAAGCCCCATGGTCAGTCCTTCGATGATGACAAAGATGACTGCGGCAGCCAGCCAGAAAACCGGCATACTGAACCACGATAATCCAAAAATCATCACGCTTACCTCCTTTTGTTAGATTCCATTGTTCATTAGAACAACATGCTCGCTCCGTATGTGATATACGAAACTACGATTCCTGCGATGATCACCCCGATCATGATTGCAGGAAAAGCTCTTTTCATCCTCATATCCAGCATAGCAGCAACAAGCGCTCCCGTCCATGCTCCAGTTCCTGGAAGCGGAATCGCCACCAGAAGCACGAGGCCGAACCATTCGTACTTTTCAACCATGCCTGATTGTTTCTCCGCTTTCTGCTCAAAACGGCAGACCAGCTGATTCAGCTTCTGGCTTTTCGTTCTGATGAAAGCGAATACTTTACGCACGAACAATATGATAATAGGTACAGGGATCAAATTGCCGATAATCGATGCGAAAAGTGCAGTCCGCACACTGAGACCATTGGCAACGCCGATCGGAATAGCTCCTCGCAGCTCAATGATTGGTACCATGGATATAATAACCGTCATTATGATATTCCCTATATAAGTTCCCCAAAGGCCAATCATCTATTATATTTTCACCCCAATTCCTAGTTTTCTTAATTATACAATTATTTTAACTCGTTGTAAATACTACTTGTGTTTTCCCCAGTAATTTTTGCATTTAATCTTGCGATTTCAGCCTTCTGATATAACTGATCAAAAGATTTTCCCGCCTCTGGAGAAAAAGCCGCTCCGATGGAGCAGACAAGTTCTACATGACCCTGGCTGTTATCTGCTGTAACCAGTTCTATAAACTCGTCAAGGCGCTCCTTCAGCTTTTCCAGATCCTTATAATTCTTAGCAAAGACGCCGAAAATGTCACACTTTGTTCGAAAACCGATATCATCCTGTCTGAACAAGTCTTTGATGATCCTGCTGATTTTCTTCACCAGGCTTTCTTCATAGTGTTCGAGATACTGTTTGCTCGCTTCTTCAAAATGGTCGACGCCGAAAGTAACCATCACGTTGAGATCGTCAGAGAAGTCCTCCAGATATTCATCGACGATTTTCGTCGCCGCATCCAGATGATATAGCCCTGTAGCCCTGTCGATTCTTGCCATCTGCGCTGCAGAATCATACTTTCGGACAGCTTCCTGCATGAATTTGATGGAATCCATCGCATTGCTGACTCTCTTCTTCACTATCTCTGGCACAAAAGGCTTGATGATATAATCGTTGATGCCCATATCTAAGGCAATTTCCTGCTCGTTGAGCTTATCCTCTGCCGAAATGATGATTACCGGGATGTTGGCAATGGCGGGCAGATTGCGCTTATGCTGCAGGAAGTCCCAGCCATTCATCCTCGGCATCACGATATCCAGCAGGATGACAGAGACGTTAGGCGTTTCATTGAGCTTCTCAAGAGCATCCACGCCGTCTGCAGCTTCAATAATGGTGTACTGATCTGAAAATATTTTTTTCAAAATCGCTCTGTTAGCCGGCATATCGTCAACGACCATCATGATGTTTCCGTCACCACCCTCGCCGATCAATGCCTGCCTGTACTTCGTCAATTCAAAGTCGATTCGTTTCTGTGCTGTCACATCGTCGAGCAGACCCAAAATCAAGTGCTTGTTTCCGATTTCTTTCAGGTATCTCAGCTTCAAATTCACCCAAATCGATGCCCCCGTAGCAGTATATCTGATAAAATCGCATTCGGCTGTACCGTGGGTCTTTACTGCCATGCGGAAAGAATTCATGACGATATCCCGATACTGTCTGTCAACGATTTCAATAGGGTTTCCCATGCGGATAGCTGGATCGTCAGAACCAAACAAGTCATAATATCCTTCGTTGATTCTGACAAATTCCATAGTTTCGCCGTCGAATTCAAATATGGCCAATGCCTGGAGCAGATCCCCAAACAGTACCTTCATCTGTGGATTTGACTGGAACAGAGAGTCCACGTCAAAATCGTCATTATCGCTGTTTCTCAGGCTGCCATCGATTCTTTCAGCTTTCAGCCGCAGCGCTTTGTATTCCCCTACTGGCATCGGTTTTGCATAATAATAACCCTGTACGTAATCGCAGCCTACAGATTTGAGAAAGTTCACCTGACTGGCAGTTTCAACGCCCTCGACGATGACAGGAATCTTCAGCCATTTGGCCATGCGAATGACAGAAGCCAGGATGTTCTCCCCTCTTCCCGTATCTTGTGAATTTGAGAGGAACAGCATGTCCAATTTGAGGATGTCCACCTCTATATCTTTGAGAATACTCAGTGATGAATATCCATTGCCAAAATCGTCCATCAAAATAGTGAAACCGTTCTCTCGAAGATCATTGACCAATTTGATTAAAATCATCGGGTTAAAGGCGTATGCACTCTCGGTAATTTCAAATTCCAACAGCTCGTGGGGGAGCTGATACTTGTCGACCAGCTGTACGATGGATTCGGCCAGCCGGGAATTATAGATGTCCACCCTGGAAACATTGACGGAGATCGGCAGCGGGTTCAGCCCCTCGTCAATCCAGTTCCGCAGAAGCTGGCAAGTCTTTTCCCACATGTAATAATCCAGGTTCGTGATAAAACCGTTGTTTTCAAAGACCGGAATAAAATCCCCCGGAGAAATCATTCCCTTTTCTGGATGAATCCATCTGACCAGAGCCTCTGCTCCAGCGATGGCATTGGTGTGGATGTTATACTTTGGCTGAAGATAGATGGTGAATTCCTCATTCTCCAATGCTCTATGCATATCGTTGAGAATCTCCTGCTCTTTTTTCAGCTTCGCATCCATTTCATCGGTATAATAGGTGAAATATTTCAGATAATTGCCAGCACCTTCTTTTGCCGCTACGCTGGCATTGCTGTACATCACCTCTGCCGGCATGCTATTATCTTTTACCACATAGAGACCAAAATTCGGCTCAATATCATAATCAGAGCCGTACTGTTCGAGCAGATTCTTCGTATCGTCAATCATTGGCTCTAAAGCTTCCTTGTCGTACTCCATGCAGAAACAGAACACATCCGATTCCATTCTTCCATAAGTGAACAGATCGTATTTCTCTGAAAATATTTTTAGAATCTTTGCCAGATACTTGATCAGATTGTCCGCTTCCTTCGCACCATAAAAAGTGTTGATCAGCTGGAACCGATCCACATCAAAATAGATAAACACAAACTGCTTATCTGCGTTGCGCCGAATCATGGACTCTGTCTTTTTCATGAAATGGTCTCTGTTATAGATACCTGTCAACTGATCGTGGCAAGCCATATGCCGTATCTGCTCTGCTGCCGCCACTTCGCTTCTGGCAATGGCATTCCGCAGCCGGCAGAGGGTCACTTCCGGGTTATATGGTTTGGTTATGAAATCCCAGGCGCCCATGCGAAGGGCTTTGATTTCCTCCTGGTTCCCGCTGCTGGCAGTCATCACGATAATAGGGATGTTCCCTAATTTCGCATCACTGTTAATCTCTTCTAACAGCTGAAATCCGTCTACCACTGGCATCACGATATCACTGAGGACAGCAAGAATGCGGTCTGGCATTTCTCTCATGATTCGAAGGGCTTCTGCTCCGTTCTCTGCTTCTCTGACCAAATATTCTGTTGTAAGAATTTCTTTGAGTACTTCTCTGTTGATCAAATTATCATCAACGATCAGAATACTTTTTTCGCTTTCCATTCTGTTCCTCTTTATTTCAAAATATCCTTTAGCTTATCGTTTTCTGCAACTAATTTTGCGTAGTGATCCTGAACCCCGGCAAAAGATCCTGCTCTCAAAGGCTCCACGATTTCTATATCCAAAAGATACAGAGGCGTCAGCCCCATATTGCCATGAACTCCCTTCAGGGTATGCGCACAGTCAAAAGCAGCCTGTGCATCTCCTGCCTCAATGGCTGCGCCCAGTTTCGCAACGGACTCTTCTTCTGCAATCTGATGCAGAAAGTCCATATACATCTCCTCATCGCCCAGAAAGCGTTCCAGTGCGCCATCTACATCACACTTCCATTCCTTCAATCGTATTAACACTTCATTCAACACGTACACCTTCTTTCCATACCAATTTTTTTGTAAGTTCAATTGGCAACAGGCATTCTCTATTCTTAAAAAAGACAAAGCTGGCCTCAACCTGTACTTCTGCAGGTTCAAAAGAGAACGCTTTGTCTATACCATGCATTTCTTCTATCACATATTTTCTACAAGATTCATTATATCATTCCTCTAATCATAATTCAATCCCTGCTTCCTTTTTCTGTAAAAAAAGTGTAACAGCATTACCTTGCTCACGTCAAAAGGAGCTGGCTCTATAAAGAGCCAGCTCCAGGGTTCGTCTTCGTGTCTTATTCTGCTATTTTCTCTTTGATAGCCGCCTGTGCCGCTGCGATTCTCGCAATTGGCACGCGGAACGGCGAGCAGGATACATAATGGAGTCCGATTTTGTGACAGAACTCTATGCTGCGCGGATCGCCTCCGTGTTCTCCGCAGATGCCCAGCTTGATGTTCGGTCTCGTCTGCTTACCCTGTTTCACGGCATGTTCCATCAGGGAACCGACGCCTTCCTGATCGATGGTCTGGAACGGATCGTCAGCTAAAATGCCTTTGTCCATGTACTCTTTGATCATCTTGCCGGTGTCGTCTCTGGAGAAACCAAAGGTCATCTGTGTCAAGTCGTTGGTGCCGAAGGAGAAGAACTCTGCTTCTTTTGCAATGCTGCCTGCAGTCAGAGCCGCACGCGGCACTTCAATCATGGTGCCGATGAGGTATTCCAGCTCTGCGCCAGATTCCTTCAAGCAAGTCTCTATCGTTCTCTCTACGGTAGCCTTAACGTCTGCAATCTCTGATTCCATACCTACCAGCGGAATCATGATCTCCGGAATGATATCAAAGCCTTTCTCCTGTTTCACTTCTACAGCAGCTTCTATGATAGCTCTGGTCTGCATCTCGGCGATTTCAGGATAAGTCACTGCCAGTCTGCAGCCTCTATGTCCCAGCATCGGATTGAATTCAGAAAGCTCTTCTGCAATCTGTGCTAGTTTCGCATAAGAAAGTCCTGTCTGTTCAGCCAGTTCTTTCGTTTCTTCTTCTGTATGCGGCAGGAACTCATGAAGTGGTGGATCAAGCAGTCTGATGGTGACCGGCTTATCTTCCATAACCTCGTAGATTGCCTTAAAATCAGATTTCTGGAACGGAAGAAGTTTAGCAAGGGCTGTTCTTCTCTCTTCTTCTGTCTCTGCCATGATCATCTGTCTGATTGCCGGAATTCGCTCTTCTTCAAAGAACATGTGCTCTGTTCTGCACAGACCGATTCCCTGGGCGCCAAATTCTACAGCTTGTTTCGCGTCTCTTGGATTATCGGCATTGGCTCTCACTTTCAGGGCACGAATTTCATCAGCCCAGGACATCACAGTGCCGAAATCGCCAGAAAACTCAGGCGCAACGGTTTTAATCTCGCCTTTGTAGACAATTCCCTTGGACCCGTTTAAGGAAACGTAATCGCCTTCTTTATAAACCGCGTCTTTTATGGTCAGTGTCTTTTCACTTTCGCTGACAGCGATTTCACTGCAGCCGGCTACGCAGCACTTGCCCATGCCTCTGGCCACAACTGCGGCGTGAGAGGTCATGCCGCCTCTTGCGGTAAGGATGCCCTCTGCGGCTACCATGCCAGCCAGGTCTTCTGGGGAGGTTTCCTGCCTTACCAGAATCGCTTTCTCGCCATTTGCGACTGCATTCTCTGCGTCAGAAGCGGTAAAATAAATTCTGCCAGTTGCCGCACCAGGCGATGCTGGGAGTCCCTTTGCCAGAACCTCTGCTTCAGCTTCTGCTTTTTCATCAAAGTTCGGATGGAGCAGCTGGTCAATCTGATTTGGATCGATGCGGGAGACAGCGATTTCCTTAGAAATCAAACCTTCATTTACCATTTCGACAGCAATCTTTACAGCAGATACGGCTGTTCTCTTTGCCGCTCTGGTCTGTAACATGTATAGCTTGTTGCGTTCAACAGTGAACTCCATGTCCTGCATATCTTTGTAGTGTTTTTCTAACACATCTGCAATCCGTTCAAAATCTTTATATACATCCGGGAAGGACTCCGCCATCTCCTTAATTGGTTTCGGTGTTCTGATTCCGGCAACCACGTCTTCACCCTGTGCGTTGACGAGGAATTCGCCGAACAAAGTGTTCTCTCCCGTGGCAGGGTCTCTTGTAAAGGCTACGCCAGTACCGGAGGTATCTCCCATATTTCCGAAAACCATAGCCTGCACGTTGACAGCCGTTCCCAGTTTGTCGGAGATATTATTCAATTTTCTGTACAAAATGGCTCTATCGTTATTCCAGGAACGGAATACAGCCTGGATTGCTTCCATCAACTGCTCACCCGGTTCCTGCGGGAATTCTCTGCCCATGAACTTCTTGACAAGCGCCTTGTATTCTACGATGACGGCCTTCAAGTCTTCTGCTGTCAGATCGACGTCGAACTGCGCGCCAACTTTTTCCTTCTGACCATCAAAAATCGCGTCGAACTCGCTCTTTGGAATCTCCATTACCACATCGCCGAACATCTGAATGAATCTTCTGTAGCTGTCATAAGCGAATCTCTCATTTTCTGTCAGATTGCTCAGGCTGACGACAGTCTCATCGTTGAGGCCCAGGTTCAGAATGGTGTCCATCATACCCGGCATGGAAAAGACGGAACCGGAACGAACTGATACGAGGAGCGGATTTTCTGTGTCTCCAAACCGTTTCCCAGTCACATTTTCCAGTTCAGTCATCTTTTCGTGGATTTCTTCTACAATCTCATCTGCAATTTTCTTGTTTTCTTCATAATACTTGTTACATGCTTCTGTCGTTACTGTAAAACCGAATGGGACCGGCAGACCGATCTTGGTCATTTCTGCCAAATTGGCACCTTTGCCGCCGAGAAGGCTTCTCATGTCTTTTGAGCCTTCGTTGAATGAATAAACGAATTTCATATCTAATCTCCTTTAAAATACCAATCTTTCCTCAATATATCCTTTAACTTGGTCGATTGGAAGTCTAACTTGTTCCATGGTATCTCTATCACGAATTGTTACACAGCCATCTGTTTCTGTGTCAAAATCAACACAGATACAGAAAGGCGTGCCGATTTCATCTTCTCTTCTATATCTCTTACCGATAGAACCTGCTGCGTCGTAATCCACATTGAAGTATTTTGAAAGCTCTTCAAATATCGGTTCTGCCACAGGAGCCAGTTTTTTGGCCAAAGGCAGAACTGCTGCTTTGAACGGCGCCAGGGCAGGATGGAATTTCATGACGACTCTCGTGTCTTCTTTTCCATTGCCATCAGTTAACGTCTCTTCTTCATAAGCATCTACCAGGAACGCCAGAGCCACTCTGTCTGCCCCAAGAGATGGTTCGATGCAATATGGTATATATTTCTCATTGGTCTCTGGATCAGTGTAAGTCATCTCCTGACCAGAGAATTCGCTGTGCTGCGCGAGGTCGAAGTCTGTTCTGTCCGCAATGCCCCAAAGTTCTCCCCATCCGAATGGGAACAGATACTCCAGGTCTGTCGTCGCATTGCTGTAGTGAGACAACTCTTCTTTTTCGTGATCCCTAGTTCTGATATGCTCCATGTTCATGTTCAGGGATTCCAGGAACTTGATGGCGTACTGCTTCCAGTAATCGAACCACTCTAAGTCTGTTCCCGGCTTGCAGAAGAACTCTAATTCCATCTGCTCAAATTCTCTGGTTCTAAAAGTAAAGTTACCAGGAGTAATCTCATTTCTGAAAGATTTTCCAATCTGTGCAATTCCGAAAGGAACTTTCTTTCTGGATGTTCTCTGCACATTTTTGAAATTGACAAAGATGCCCTGTGCCGTTTCTGGTCTGAGGAAGATTTCTGATTTGGAATCTTCTGTAACACCCTGAAACGTTTTGAACATCAGGTTAAACTGTCTGATGCTGGTGAAATTGCTCTTTCCGCACTCAGGGCATTTGATTGCTTTTTCGGCGATGTAGCTTTCCAACTTGTCGTTAGCCCAGCCGTCAACAGGAACCACTTCTAAGCCGTTCTCCTGCATATAGTCTTCGATCAGTTTGTCTGCTCTGAATCTGGCTTTGCATTCTTTACAGTCGATCAGCGGATCGGCGAAACCACCCACATGGCCGGACGCCTCCCAAGTTCTCGGGTTCATCAAAATCGCTGCGTCAAGGCCGACGTTGTACTTTGATTCCTGTACGAACTTTTTCCACCAGGCTTTCTTGACGTTGTTCTTGAATTCCACGCCCAGAGGACCGTAATCCCACGTGTTGGCCAGTCCTCCGTAGATTTCTGAACCAGGATAGACGAATCCTCTGTTTTTGGCAAGTGCAACGATTTTCTCCATTGTAACTTCTTTACTCATTGATGCTAATATCCTTCCATTTCTAATCTATTTATTGTTCTTCTTTGTGTACCTCGTCAAACCTGCAGTCATCACATTTTTCTTCACAAGGCTCTTCGCATACGTCACAATCCTTGTCGCAGAGATTGACACTGTCTAAATCCATGTCGTCATCGTCATCATCTCTGTCCTTCATGATTTTTTCTTTGGCATCTTTGGCAGCGTCCTTTGCTTTTGCAAAAGCCTCACCGCTCATTTCCTTCAGGTCTTCGTAAACGCCAGGTGCCTTTTCCCTGATGTCCTCATAGATGTCAGTGCCCTTTTCTTTTGCCTCTTCATAAATATCACCTGCTTTTTCGGTAATATCGATGACAGAACCATCGTCCTTGACGAATTCGATCTTGCATTTAAAGCCAAAAGCCGCAACAACACCGGCAATCATGCCCCAAGGAGCTACCACGGTTCCCAAAACACCTACCGTCAGTGGAATATTGATAATGGTATCGCCGTCTCTCGTGACGAGAATCTTTGAGATGTTGCCTTTCTTTACGACCTCTTTCATCTTTGCGATCAAGGCTTCACCCTGGGCGCCGATCTTCTTAGAGGATTTCTGATCGATAGTTTCCTCGATGGCAATAATTGCATCGACAACATTTCCGTCAGCCCCTTCTAAGGCTTCTTTTGCTTCCTTGTAAGTCACGCCTGTTCTGTCTTTGACTAATTCGATCTTTTCTAACGTAATCTCCATTTCATGTACCTCCTAAAATTTCCCTTCAAAAATACTCTCACTTTTCAGAGTGCCGATGTCTAGATAATATGACATGTAATTTCGCAATATTGCCTGCAAGCTCTTGGCAGCCTTCTCGTCGAGCGCTATTTTCTCAAACGCTTTGAGGGGCGTATCAAAAAAATATTTCAATATATTTACTATATCAAATTTCGCTTCATAAATCAATGTGTCATTGGCTTTATTTGCTGTATTTTCCAGGTTTTTTTCCCTGCAGCCTGCACATACCATACCGCCATCGGCAATACTGAAATAACGCAGATCTTCACTTCTGCCACAAACAGCACAATGGTCAAGCTGGGGAAATGTGCCCAGAATGGCCAACGCTTTGACTTCATAAGCCAGCACCAGCGTCTCGTGCCGCTTTTCTCTGCTCTCCATGGCATCCAGAAAATCGATGAGCAGGTTGAAGAGCCTCGGCTGAGGCAAATCCTCCGGAACCATCTTTTCTGTCAGCTCGAGAACGAAAGAAGCCTGCATATATTTGTCCACGTCTTCTCCAATTCGAAAGAAGCTTTTCTTTACATCTGCGCTGTTGATATTGTAGTATTCCCTGTTTTTGTATAATTCATAGGTACCATAAGTAAAGGGCCGCATGGCCAGGGCTGATTTTGTCCGCCCCTTCTCGTTGATATTGCTGCCTGCACTGATTTTCCCGTATTTCTTTGTAAACAAAAGAATCATCCTTCTTCCGCCTGTCGCTTTGACCTGTCTAAAGATGATTCCCTCTGAATTAATGTACATAGTCTATTCCTTATAACCAAAATTGGACAGCGCAAAATCACTGTCTCTCCAGTTTTCCTTTACTTTGACCCATAATTCTATATAGACTTTTGTTCCCAGCAGCGCTTCGATCTCCAGGCGTGCCGCTTTGCCGATTCCTTTCAGTTTCTTGCCCTGCTTGCCGATGATGATACCTTTGTGAGATTTCTTCTCACAATAAATCACTGCTCCGATGCGGGTGATGTTCGGTTCTTCTTTATAGGATTCGATTTCGATGGCCACACCGTGAGGAACTTCTTCTTCTAGATAATTGAGCACTTTTTCTCTGATAATTTCGCTGACGATGAAGCGCTCCGGATGATCGGTCACCATGTCTTCTGGGAAAAACATCGGTCCCTCTTCCATATATTCTTCAATCTTGTCTAGCAAAGCAGGAACGTTTTTGCCCTCCAGGGCTGACGTGCCGAAAATACTGTCAAAGACGCCAAGTTCGTGATACTCGTCAAAAATTTCTTTATATTCTTCTGGTCCCATGGTATCGATCTTGTTGATGACAAGAATCTTCGGCGTGTCTAAATCTTTGATCAGATCGACGATGTACTTGTCCCCCGGCCCCTTTTTGATGCTGCCGTCCACCAGGAACAGGATCACATCCACTTCTTTGAAGGTGCTTAACGCCATGTCCGTCATAGCGGCTCCCAGCTTATTTCTGGCCTTGTGAATGCCCGGCGTATCGATAAACACCATCTGCACGCCGTCTGCATCGCCGTCCTGATCGAATCTGGTGTAGATGCCTCTGATGCTGTTTCGCGTCGTCTGCGGCTTGTCCGTAGTGATGGCGATTTTTTCTCCTAAAATGCTGTTGAGCAGTGTCGATTTTCCCACATTGGGACGGCCGATGATGCCGATAAACCCTGATTTCATCATAATTTAAATCCTTCCAGTAGTAGTTCATTGAGTTTGTATATCTTCAGGTGGTCTTCGTCTTCTCCGACGATGACGGTCAGATCCGGTGCAAATTCGTAGAGAAATTGTCTGCAGATGCCGCAGGGGTATGCCGTTCCTCCGATGGAGGCAACAGCCAGAGCCTCAAATTGACGAAACCCCTCCGAGACTGCTTTGACACAAGCTGTTCTCTCGGCACAGATTGTAGCTCCATAAGAGCTATTCTCCACATTGACGCCAGTAAAGACTTCCCCCGTCTTGGTCAAAAGCGCCGCGCCCACGTTAAACTTCGAAAAAGGCGTGTAAGCATTTGGCATGACTTCTACAGCCTTTCTGTACAATTCTTTGTAATCCATAACCTTACCTCCGCAATATCCCCAGATGCTCCATCACTTCTTCCTCTCGCTGGCGCATTTCCTTCTTCTCTTCTTCTTCCATGTGATCATACCCCAGCAAATGGAGAATGCTGTGGGTAAACAAATAGATGATCTCTCGTTCAAATGAGTGTCCGAATTCTTCTGCCTGCTCCATAGCACGATCCTTGCAGATGACCACGTCTCCCAGGCAGATTTCTCCAAACTCCGGAATCTCGTTCAGGTCGTCGAACTGAGGGAAAGAGAGAACGTCCGTTACCTTGTCTGTATTTCTATATTCTCGGTTCAGATTTCTGATCTCTTCTGCTTCCACGAATGTCACACTGATTTCTGCGCGCTCCTTATCCACCTGTTCCAAATCCAGACAGTATTCCGCTGCTTTGATCATCGTGTCTAAAATCGTATCCGCTACCGCTTGTCCATCTTCAAAATAGATATTCATACTTATTCCTCGATTTCTTCTGGGTACTTCTTGTAAAACTGATCATAGGCGTTGATAATCTGTTTGACCAGCTCATGTCTGACCACGTCCACGTCTTTCAGATAGCAGAAATCAATATCCTTTACGTTCTTTAGTACCCTTTCCGCCTCGATCAAACCACTTTTCTTCCCTCTCGGCAGGTCGATCTGCGTAATATCACCGGTGACGACTACTTTTGAGCCAAATCCCATTCTGGTGAGAAACATTTTCATCTGTTCCCTGGTGGTATTCTGCGCCTCGTCAAGGATGATGAAAGAGTTGTCCAAAGTCCGGCCTCTCATATATGCAAGAGGAACGACCTCTATCACTTCTTTTTCCTTTAATCTGGAGGCATTGTCCCTTCCCAGGATATCGTACAAGGCGTCATACAGGGGGCGCAGATAAGGATCTACTTTCTCCTGCAGATCTCCAGGCAGAAAGCCTAACCGTTCCCCTGCTTCCACTGCTGGTCTTGCCAGAATGATCTTCTGTACTTCTTTATTTTTAAAAGCGTTGATTGCCATGGCTACGGCGATATAGGTTTTCCCTGTTCCTGCCGGTCCGATGCCAAAGACAATGTCTCTCTTTCTGATGCTGTTTACATAATTTTTCTGTCCGATGGTCTTGGGCTTCAGCGGTCTTCCCTTGCAAGTAAAGCAGATGATATCCTTGCTCACGTTATTCTCACGATAAGATAAGCCCTGTTCCTTGAGGCTGATGATATAGTTGACCTTTTGAACGTCCAGTTTTTCTCCTACTCTGATAATGTCCATCAGTTCATTGAGTATGCCTTCTGCCAGTTCCAGCTTGTCGCCGCGCAGCAGCAGGCAGTCGTCTCTTTGAAAAATCTCTACGCCTGTGCTTTCCTGTATTAAACTCAGGTTGGCATCCATATTGCCGAATAATTCTATCCTATCGACATCGTCCTCAATCTGTATCTTCTTTAGTTCCTCGTTTGTGTTTGTCAATTACAATCTCCTTTTCTTTCCCCACCTGCTGGCGAGTTTCTACCGTACCATATACTCTTATTATATTTTTTTTCTTGTCAAAATGAAAGTCTTTATTTAAAATTTGCGCATTTTCTGGGATATTTTCTGCAATCCACTCTCTGAGCATGGATCCTGCTTTGGCTTTGACATCATCTGTTTCCTCCATGTAGAAGGAATAATAATAAGGTACTCTGGCTACAATTTTACCTCCAGCGTGGACGTAATGCTCCGCTGCATCATCCTTTCCCATCTCATAGGAAGGATGTTCAATCGGAATGGTTCCTGTAATCAGTATATCCCCTTTTCTCACAAAATCATTCTTTGCTACGACACTTCTTCCTCTATAGGATAAAATCCTTTCGATGTAACAGTCTTTTTCCGCCACGATATTGCACGGCGTGTCTTTGTCGACTTTGTCGCTGGGAACTTGTTTGCTTTCAGAGATTTTGACCTCAACATAATTTCCCTCATAGGCCACCTTTGCCCATACGATATTGTCAAATTCCTTAAAAAGTCTGCGTTCGATTGCGTCGCAGTCAAAATTCTTTCTTCCGCCTTCGTAGAGACCTACTTCTTTGAGGCATTCCCTGACGCTGGTCTCTGTAATGCTTTTACAGCCGATGACGTTGATTTCGCGCACGAAAAGATTCTGGGCACAAAAAAAGAGGAGGAAAATCGCCATTCCCGCAATCATCATCTTGCCTGCCTTGATTTTCTTGACAACAGGATGCGCACCTCCCTCGTCGATGATGGTAAATTTGTACTTGCTCTTAGCGATTTTCTTGACTACTCGGAAATCCTCTTCTGCCATTGTCATGCAGACTTCCGTCTCATCTTTGTAATCTATTTGGCGTATGGCAATGCCGCGGGCAATGGCCTCCGAAATAATCCGTTCAGGCTTAAACCCCTCAAGCCTGATCCTTACCCAATGCCTTATAAAATTCGATTCCCTCGATTTTTCCTTCAAGTTCCATTCGTCCTTCCCAAATTTCGCTTATCACAAATCTGCTTCCTTTGACAGTGACAAAAAAGCGTCCCGTATCAACTGTCACCGAAGTATCGCTGATCAAAACTACTCTGAGTACATTTTCAATGATGGCTGCATTTGCAGAAGCCGTAACCTTTGGTCCGGTAATATCGAAGTCAAAGGTAAATTCGTTTATCAGTTTCATGTTAGAATGTATGCCGTATGGCCAGCCGATATGACTTGTTAGTGGGTAAAAAGACGTCAGATTGATTCAGCACCCGTGAAAACAACTAGTTGACCGGGCGCTCTTGAGTTCTTGAGCTGCCACTGTTACGCAGTTTCGGCTGATTTGGCCTCTTTCGTTAAGCAGTCTGCCGCTGGGCACCAGCTTATGCGTAACTGCCCCCTTTAGTCCAAGTTCCTGGATCAGGTCTGCTGACCCCGCGTAACCCGGTTTTAAAAAGGACAGCAAAAAACCGCCGCACCGCATCAGCGGTACGACGGCTAAATCAAACATCGTTTTAAATTTTATTTGCTCGCTCTTTTTCTTCTCACTTTTAATGTCAATGCACCACTGGCACCTGCAGCCAGAAGCAGATAGAGAGCCAACTGTGATTGGTCACCGGTTTTCGGCTGATCTGGATTCTCTGACTTCGCCCCTTTTACGTTGTCGTCTTTTTCTAAATGTTCGTCCGGCGGAAGCTGCTGGTTCGGATTGTCTGTCGGGTTATCCGGTTCCTCGGGATCCTCCAGGTTTTCATCCGGTGGTAACGGCTGCGGGTTGTCCGGATCCACTGGCGGGTCTACCGGCGGAATCGGATCCACCGGAACAATTGGTGGAGTTGGAATAATCACCTGACCTGACACATTACGATAATAGTTAAGTGTTATTACGTTGGCAGCAGGATCAGCCACAGCTGTCAAACTCAGCTTTGCTGAATCCTCAAGCTTGTACTTGTTTTCGTCATACAAATTCCATTCATCCACAGGGATTACGCTAACTGTTTCTCCCACATTAGTCGCCATCTGTTCTACCCTGTTCACAGAGCCATCTAGAACCGGAGCACCTCCATCTGTAGATGTATAATAGTTCGTCATGACACTGTAAGTTGTATCAGTTCGCTCTAGTGAAAAACCTGCAGTGAAACCATAGTTGTAATTTTGATATGGATTTTGCGTATCTGGCCCATTAATCCAGGCCTCAAAACCGTCCCATACATATGTCATGGATTTTCCATCAGAAGATGCGGCAATATCGCTCCAACTTTCGGAAATTGAGCCATCAAATAGGCTAGGTTTACCACTGTTGTAATTACGCATATGTTCGCCAATAGTATAATCATTGTTTGTATTACCTGGGTAGCCAGTCTCTACTGGTGCCAGACTGTACAGATGATTATAATAATAGTTATACAGCAATTCTGATACTTCAATATTTGTTTCCTTTGTATCAGCTGTATATCCGCTAGTTACCAGAGTTGCGATGTCTTTATCAGGCAATTGTTCAAGCGCCGTATAAGAGGTGTCGTTTTTATCATTGTAGTAGTCCAGATAGTACTTATGCAGATCAGCAATGCCATTCTCATATCCAGCCTCAACCAGTTTTTTGCCTAGTTCTTCATCAGTCAACTGTGAATTTTTTATGCTGCTTAAGCTAAATGCATCATAAAGTTTGGCAATTGCCCAGTTTCCGCTTCGATATGCAAAGTACTCACGAGGAATGCTCTGTCCATCAAATCCAATAGTATCAGTTGGTGTTGCCCCACCTTTATCGAAATACTGTTGATATTCCTCTGTTGTCACTGCGAAACTTCCCTTTTTATAAGCATAATCATGAGAAGAGAGGTTCACAATGGCAAACTGAATCGGTGCTGCATCGCCAGGAACATAGAGCATATAATTTGCAGCGTCGTTAATGGCATCTCCAACAAAGATATTTACCGATTTTTCTTCGTAATCTTTAGGAATAGTATACGTGATTTTTGAGATGAACAAACGGTGTGACTTGATTTCCGCTTGATTCATGTTGTTGACTTCTTCCTGCGTGTATACGTTTTCCTTACTATCTTGATAAGAAATTTCGTAAGTGATTCCTTCGCTTGTCGGCGCAAAGGAAATTACGTTGGTTTTCCACTTGCTCTGCCCTGATACATAAGTATATTTCGCAGGAATCACTTCGGTTCTTGTTGCTTCACAACCTTCGCGCTGACACTTAAACAGCTTTTCGCCGTTTGATGTATCTGTGGCTGGTGTCGTAACGGTTCCTTCATCCCAGTTGTGTCCCAATGCCTCCACAGCTTCTAGTTTCGTCTCCGCACAGCCTCCTCTGGTACAAGTATACTTCGTTTCCCCTTTTTCTGTACAAGTCGGCGCTATGGTAACTTCGCCTTCATCCCATGCGTGCTCTGCTGGAATGAATTCTGTCTTTGTTTTACCACAGTCAGGAACTGTACAAGTGTACAATCGCTCACCAGCTTCTGTACAAGTTGCAGGTGTCATCTCCTGTCCATTATCCCAGGTATGATTGTAACAGCTTGCATCGTGAACATGTCCCTCTTCTTCATTTTTGCAAGTCAGACATGAAACATTTCCATTCTCATCTCCATTGGGTCCTTGTACGTCTGCAAAGGACGTCACACCTGTCATACAGACCATGGACACTGCTAGTACCAGTGTCATCAGCTTTTTCATTTTTTTCATAAATTCCCCATCTTACGGGTTCTCCCGCTTTTACCGGGTATCTGTCTGTACCCGGACAACTGGCTGCCAACCATGGGGATGGTAAGGCCCTTTAGTTTTCCGTCACCGGTTTTCGCCGGCTTTGGCAAGATTCCTCCTTACTTTCAGATTTTAATACGAGCATGCCGCATCTGACATTTGATAATAAAGCACAACGATTCATCGACTCATTGCGAGTTTCATCACTGCTTTATTTTCTATAAATATTATACCTCTCCCCGAGCATTTTTGACAAGTTCTTCCTTCCTAATTGTTTTTTGTTTTAAGTTATTTTTCTAAAACTCACCTAAAAATAACCAGTATATTAATTTAGAATCTGTATTCTGTAATATTGTTCACGGCATAGTAACTTACAGCGCACTTTGTTAAACATAAAAATGCCGCACTGCGGTAAGACAGGGCGGCATCTAAAGTTATGATATTTAATATTATTTTTGTCCTCTTTTTCTTCTCACTGTAATCGTCAATGCGCCACACGCACCTATAGTAAGAATTAGATAAAGAGCTAGTGATGACTCGTCTCCAGTCTTAGGCTGATCTGGATCCTCAGATTTCACTTCCTTAGCCGTATTATCAGCCTGCAGATGTTCATCGTCAGGTAAATCCTGACCTGGTTTAGCTGGTTTAGCTGGCTGATCCGGGTCCTCCAGATTTTCATCCGGTGGCAGCGGCTGATCTGGGTCTGGATCAATTGGAGGATCTGGTGGTACTGGCGGATCCGGTGGTGACGGTGGATCCGGTGGTGACGGTGGATCCGGTGGATCTACCGGCGGAGTATAATCATAGGCGTTAGTAAACGTCAAAGCTTCCGCTGGTCCTTCTATGGTATACCCGATTTCCTTTTCTCCTGCTAAAGACAGGTGAATAGTCCATGGTGTCTGATCATAGATCCAGTGTTCTGCCTTGCTGTTTACCTCTTTGATGGTAAGCGTCATACCGGCAAAATCTCTTATATCCTCTAATGCGATTGTTAACATACCGTCAAATCTTCCTGCTGCATTAGCAGTAATAGAATTTCCTTGGACAGTATAACCTGAGCCTCCGTCCACCTCAAACGTAAAGGTTTGCAAATCTGGATCTGCCTCTCCTCTTTTTTCTACAATCTTGGTAAACGGTATTTGAACCATAGCACCCCAAGGCGCATAGGTATTAGTGATAACCGCCCCGGTTTCGGTATATCGCACCTCTGTAAGATAATCTTTGACCTGCACTTCTTCAATAGTGTAAACAATTGGCTGGCCATCTTTGGCTGTAGGCAGGTTATCAAAGGTATAGGTCCATTCGTTGACTACGGTTGGCTGTTGATTGCCTGTGTGATCCCCATTCGTGTCACCTTCTGATTCCTCGTCCAAATTCATCTTTGCAATTGGTTCTGCATTGGTGCCATTGTCCTTTTCAAGGTCTGAATTATTTTCATCATTTTCTTGAAGCTGATCATCATTTCCTTCTGCGGGACCTACGTCTGTCGGCTTCTGGATCACATCATCGCTATTCTCTTCTGTCGGTTTCTGAACCGCATCATCGCTATTCTCTTCTGTTGGTTTCTGAACCGCATCATCGCTATTCTCTTCTGCCGGTTTTTGAACTGCATCATCTCCATTTATATCACTATCTTTTGAAGATTCATCCTCGCCTTCATCTTGTTCAGACGGTGGTGCTTCAAGTGTTGCAGTGCGGATTACTTTTCCATTTGCAAGCAAGTTTACTGTGATGGACTCAGGGCGTTTTTTCTCTTGATCATCATTATCTTCCCAAATCTTACTAACAGTAAAGTTTGTTACACCAGGCAGATTCTGAATGGTTCCATCGCCCGCTATGTCACTGACAAGGCCATAAGCTACACTGAATTCCTGATTCTGCGCCTTGACATATCCTTCTGGTGCCTTTGTCTCTGACAATATGTACGTGTGACCTGATGGAATGTTAGTGAAGTTCAGTGTTCCATCCTCATTACTGACAGCATTTTGAACAAAGTTTTCATCGTCCGCGGTCTTTAGCGCAAACTCTACACCCTCCATCGGTTGATTGTTTTCGTCAACTTTCTGAAACTTGGTGCTTGCTGTCATTCCCTTAACCGACGGGATATTAAAATACGCTGTTTTCAAATCACTCTGTTCAATCGGACTGTCATCGCCAGCTTCCTTGATCAGATAAGTCATAGAAGTGATTCCATTGGTTGGGTACCATTTTTCCGACTCAAATCCGGCTTCCAGATTATCTAATCTGATGCGATAACTGAGCTGATAGGTGTACTGCTTATCTTCCTGTACCTTTGGCAGCGCTTTCTTCAAATCCCAGGTAATCGTCTTCGAATTTGAACTATAAGAAAATTCTCCAATCGGATTAGCTTCTCTGCTGAATTCTACAAAGTCGATATGTTCTCCCATCGGATCAGTAAGAACCCATGCCTGCGCTTGCAGCAAAATCATCTCAGAGATCTGTTCAAAAATACTCGTAAGCTGCCCTGCATCCTGTGTCGTATAGGTTGTAAATCCGCATTGGTTAAGCCAAGTGCCCACTGGAGTTTTTACATTAGTCTCCCACCAGCCGCCTTGGGTTTTGTGCAGAGGACATCCTTTCTCAGAGCAATACAGTCCCTCATCGCCAACATAGACAGCATAACGATTGATACCTGCAAAATCCATGCTTTCAATCTGCCCATGAATGTCGTGACTGAGTTTCTGTCCGTTACCGATCATGTGCTTTCCGTCTGGACAAATGACCTCAGTAGACGTTCTGTCTGCTTTACTGCTGATACCGTAGGTCGGTACACCATCTGTCAAAAGAACGATGTTCTTATTGCGGATATCTTTTACTGCATCCTGCGCCAAAAGATTTTTTGCCAACTGCAGGCCTGCTTCAATGTTTGTACCGCCATTTGCAGAAAGTCCGCTGATTGCACCGCACTGTCCGCTGCCCTGCTGTTTAAGATTGCTGGCATCAGTCCACATCTGTTTCGTCGATGCTCCGCTGATGTGTTTATCTTCCCAGCCGCTGAAAGAAACGATGGCAATTTTCCGCTGAGCATTGCTTTTGGCAAATTCATCGATGAATGCCTGCGCTGCTTTTTGTGCCTCCGGAAGGCGGCTTCTGTCGTCCATGCTGCCAGAGGTATCAATGACTAACACAGTTGCAGCATCTTCAGATAACTCAGTAGTTTTGATTTCGTCTTTAGTGATAACTTCTAAGTCAATGTCAAAGACATTCTCCTGGTCAGTACCTTTGATCGTCTTGTTTACCTTTACTTGGCCATCGGCATAGCTTTGCTGGGTAGCGCCTTCTAGCGTTGGTTCACCTGCCCATGTACCGTCAGTATCAACGATCTCGTAGTATGGACCGATCTGAGAACTGCTGTCTTTACTGATCTGAACCTCTCCTCCACCTGCAAAGACCATTGCTGGCATCATTCCCAGAACAATCATGAAACTGAGAAAAATACTGGCTGTCTTCCTTAATTTTTTCATAACTTCCCCATCTTGCGGGAGTTTCCGCTTTTACCGGGCATATGTCCGTGCCCGGACAACTGGCTGCCAACCATGGGGATGGTAAGGCCCTTTAGTTTTCCGTCACCGGCTTTCGCCGGCTTTGGCAAGATTCCTCCTTTTTCATATTTTGTGCAGATTACTTCTGCATCTGACATCAGATATCAAAGCGTACTAGTTCTTTCCGCCACAGCAGATTTCCATTCTGCTTTATATATCTACAGACAGAATATCCTTTTCAGATAATTTTTTCAATACAGTTTGCACAAGCCGGGCTTTACCGCCCTAAACCGGAATTAAATGGATAAAAAAAGTGGAAATGGCGGTATCAAAGATTCCTATTTCCAAATGTCGCCCACAAGGAGCGACGCTCTGCAAGATGCGTTCTTTGATATTTCCTATGAATAAAAAAACAACCTGGTATTTCTACCAGGTTGTCCGTAAGTCAGATATTATGAAAGAAATTCCATCACGACATCTTTGACCAGGTTCCCATCAGCAAGGCCTTTGACCTTACCCATGACGGATCCCATCAGCTTACCCATGTTCTGCTTGCCTCCTTCGATTCCAAGTGAGGCTGCAGTCTCTTTTACAATCTCAAGAACTTTTTCTCTCGATAATTGTTCAGGCAGATAGCGGTTAAGAATTTCAATTTCTTGATTATATGCGTCGACTAGATCTGTTCTTCCAGCTTTTTCAAAATCAGCGAGGGCATCTTTACGCATTTTAACTTGCTTAGATAAAATTGCAATAATGCCTGCATCGTCTAGTTCTTCTCTGTTGTCCACCTCGTACTGCTTGATGGCCGCACGGGTGAGACTGATTGTATTCTTGGCGATTTCGTCGCGGGCTTTCATCGCGTCTTTAAAATCGGCCATAAGTTGTTCTTTCAAAGCCATTTATATCACCTCGATCCTAAATGACTAGTATTTCTTAGCCTTTTTTCTAGCGGCTTCAGACTTTTTCTTTCTTTTTACGCTCGGCTTTTCGTAGTGCTCTCTTTTTCTAAGTTCGCTCATAACGCCGTCTCTAGCGCATGATCTCTTAAATCTCTTCAGAGCGCTTTCCAAACTTTCGTTTTCTCTTACGATAACTTGTGCCATATTCCAATTCACCTCCTGACCAACTTGAAATATTAAGCTGTGAACAGTCTTGTGCCTATAACGGGATTATTATACTATTTTTGAGCGAGATAGGCAAGTCAATTTTTGAAATTCGTTACTTTAACTTTTCAGCAAATAGCGGCGAGTCTGCCCCCTTTGCCCTGAAACGACTGAATCTAAAGCCGATTGCCGATTTGGCGGAATTTACGCTTTCTAGGGTTATGCAAAATGTTTGTTTCACTAATACTTCTAAGTTTTTGCCTTCGTCAGCCTCGATTTGCATAACCCATCTCCTCAATGGTGTTATGCATATTGAGCTTATTTTGCAGCCATTTTAAATGTTGTAAAAAAGAAAAGGAATGATGCCAAACATTCCTTTTCCAGACTCCACCTAAAGCCTATAGAGCGGCTAAGATAGAGGAGACCGTCATTTTGATCGAGTTGTCATTAGCTTCCTGAGTATAATAGCCGATGTGCGGTGTGGCGATAACATTTTTCAGCTGAGCAAGCTGATAATCCCTCGCCGTTGGCGGCTCGCTGTCATATACATCGATGGCGGCGCCAGCCAGATTCCCCGAAATCAACGCTTTATATAAATCTTCTGTGTTGACCAATTCCGCTCTGGCTACATTGATTAAAAGTGCGTCTTTTTTCATCAGCGATAATAATTTTTGATCGATAATCCTTTCATTTTCTTCCGTTACTTTCATATGTAAGGTTACAATATCTGCCTCCATAAAAACTTCTTTCATGGATTTATATTGAATATTGTAATTTTCTTTTAAATAATCGCTTTCATAGATATCACAGGCTATGACTTCAGCTCCCAGTGCTGCAAACTTTTCTGCGGATAAGCGCCCGATGCTCCCGGTGCCGACAACACCGACTGTAGATCCTTTCATTTCCTTACCCATCAAACCGTCGATGCTCCATCTGTCCTCTTTCAATACCCTGTCGGCAGAAGGGATATTTTTTGCCAGCGCTAATGCCATGGCAGTTGCGAATTCCGCAACCGCATTACTTCCGTAGCCGTCAATATTGAGCACTCTGATTCCTTTGCCCTCGGCGTAATCGACATTGACAAAGTTCCACATGCCTGTGCCGATAAATTGAAGTATCTTCAATTTTGGGAGAGCGTCCAGCATTTCCTCAGTAAACTGCATCAACCCGAAAGCGATAACGTCGGCATCACCTGCCCGTTCGATAACTTCTTCCGTTCCTGCAGGTATGCCATTGAAGACTTCTACTTCGCCTATGGCCCTCAACGGATCCAATAGTTCCGGTTTATCTATAAAAATACCTGCATCAATTAGACAAAATTTCAAATTAACACCACCTTACTAAGCTTATGCCGCTTTCTCTTCTACGCTGACTTTATCCTTCCAAATCAGCGAGCCAATAATCAAAGTCAAAATAGATGCTCCCACACCGATGAATGTCGGGTCGCCCAGCGGTACATCGTATCCTACGGTAAAGAATAGAACAGCCGGGATGCCGCCGCCCAGGATAATGGATAAGGTAGCAGCTCTTTTTGACGTCTTATATTTAAAGAACAGGGCAGCTACCAGCACTGGTACCAAAGCAGAACCTACGATGCTGAATACTGCGGTCAGATAGTCAAGTAGACTTGTAATGAACAATGCCACGATAATGCCCAGTATGCCGATAATAATCGTCAGCTTCGGCAGCGCTTTTGAAATCTTTTCTTCAGGCATATCCGGTTTGAACGTTCTTCCGATATCGTACATGATATGGGTCGTCGCCAGAATCAAGAAAGAGTCAAAGGACGACATGACAGCTGCTACCGTTCCTGCTAAACAGATTCCCTTGATGACTGGCGGATAGTACGTAGCAATGAACAATGGCAGCACAGAATCTTTTGCTTCGATTCCCGGCATTAAAACATGGATTGCTCCACCGATGATGAGAATGGAAACGCCAAAGAGCAGTGCGATGATTCCCGTCGTTGTAAAGGAGAACCTCGCGGTCTTTGCATCCTTTGCCGACAAAGCCCTCTGCGGCATAGTTGGATCGCCAGGAGATGTCAAGAAGTAAGTCAGTACCGTTCCGACAATACCCACAGTCACCCCTCCTGCTAACGGATTGGTAATGGTCATTCCCTCTGCTTCATAGGTCGTGATAATCGTATCCATACCGCCATCTACCATGGTCAGACCGATAATCGGGCCGATAATGAATACGCCGAGAATCATAATGCCCAGCTGCGCTACGTCTGTCCAGACGACTGCAAAGAATCCGCCCATTGCCGTATAAGCGATGGAAATTGCTGCAGCGATAATTGTCGCCACAGGAATGGAAATGTTAATTCCACTGAACACATAGACGATGATTGTCCGCAGTCCCGCGATGTTGATTGCTACCAATGCAACGGCATAGATGGAAACGACAACCGCCGCCGCCAGTCTGGTAGATACGCCGAAAACGGACGTAATCTCTGCTAAAGACCTGGCATTGGTATTTCTGATCGCCTTACTCCAGATTCCCATGGTAACTAGGCCGATGCCCATACCTATGTAAATCCAGAAAGCTGAGCTTTCTGCTCCGCTGGTGTATACGTTTCCCACAGCGCCCATCAACATGCCTGAGCCTACCATTGTAGCCAAAATGGTGCCGATCAAGGCCCATCTGTTAAACCTTCGTCCTCCCAGGATGAAATCATCCATGGTTTCGATTTTGCCTTTTGCAATAAAGCCGATTACCAGCATGCCTGCAAGATATATTGCTATAATGATCCAGTCTATAATACCAATATTCATATTTCACCTTTCACTTTCTTCTATCTCAGGCAATAATTTATTTAAAAATCTCCATTTTCTCCATTCTGTCAAAGGCTTCCTTCAATGTATCGATGCCTACTGTGCATGCGATACGGATAAAGCCCTCTCCCGCTTCGCCAAATCCGCTTCCCGGCAATACCAGCACATGGGCTTCATCAAGGATTTTTTCCCAGATGTCCATAGAGTTGATACCCGTCTCTTTAATGTTGGCAAAGACATAGAAAGTGCCCTCTGGCTTTGTGCAGGTGATATTCTTCATTTTTTGTATGCGCTCATAGAGATACATCACCCTCTTATGATACTCTTCGTACAGCCCTTTCTGGATTTCTTTTCTGCCCTTAATCGCTGCAATGCCTAGTCTTTGTGACATGGAGTTGATGGTGAAGTTGACGGCTTCATTAACTCGTCTCATGGTAGCGATCAATTCCTTATCAGCGATGACGTGTCCTAGTCTCAGCCCTGTCATGGAGTAATCTTTTGAATAACTGTAAATCGTGATCACTCGTTTTGGCCGTTCTTCGTAGGAACAAATCGCCTTTTTATTGTCGGTATAGTTCAATGCCCCATAAATATCATCAGCGATGACCAGAAAGTCGTATTTCTCCGCCATTTCCAGTATCCCCCTGACGTTTTCCGGGCTATACACCTTGCCGCTTGGGTTATTAGGCGAATTGATGATTACAGCCTTCGTACGGCTTGTAATATGTTTTTCAAATTCTGCCAAATCCACATCAAAATTGTCTTCGCTGCGTGTGTTGTAGACCACCAGCTTCCCTCTTGGCAGTTCGATTTGCGGCTGATAATAGATATAATACGGCGCAATAGCGATGACTTCATCACCTTCGTCAAGGATAGCTTCCATGGTCAGATACATGGCGTGAGTGCCGCCTGCAGTGATGATGATTTCATCTTCGTCGAAGTCAAATCCGTAATCTTCTTTATACTGTTTGATAGTTTCCCGTCTTAAATCCTCATCGCCCAGAAATTCTGTATATCTTGTATGACCTGCTAAAGCCTCTTCGTGCATCTTGTCAATGCATCCCTTATCGGCCGGATAATCCGGGTCGCCGATGCTGAGATCAATCACATCGTCATATCGTTTTACCATCTCATTGGTTTTACTTAGGGCAGCTTCTTCAAAATCCCAATGTCTCTTTGCTATGTACGGACTCTTCAAATCCTTCATCTCCCATCTAATTTATCTCAATTAAAATCTCAGTGACAGACAACTGAGGCCGCCGTCCAGCTTTCTATATTCTGACGTATCTACCAGTAAGGTTTCATAGCCCATGCCTTTTACCGCCTCTAAAACAGCTGGATAACCCTCTGGCACGATGACTTTATCGTTGACCCAGATGCAATTTGCGGCGTACGCTTCTTCCTCTGGAATGACAACTTTGTCGTATTTTTCAAAGTCGGGCTTCTCGATGAACTCTCCTGATACCAGCATGTTGTTGTTTTCCAAATAGTTGACACCGGTCTTCAAGTGCAATACTTTCTCCAGGGTTACTTCTGAACAAGTCATATCATATTTGGCGAGGATTTCTGTCAGCTGTCTGATGCCTTCCTCGTTAGTTCTTGCAGATCTTCCCACATAGAAGTGGTCGCCAACCATCATGACGTCGCCGCCTTCCAGGGTGCCAGGTGCTTTAATGTATTCAATCTGATCATCAGAGAAGAATTTCTTCACTGCTCCTACTATCTCATCCTTCTCACCGTTTCTCGATGCTGCGCCAGGATTCGTGATGATCGCACACTTTCTTGTAATCAGAGCAGGATCTTCTACAAAGCAGGAGTCCGGATATCTCTCGTCAGCCTCCAGAACTGTCACATCTACGCCGCACTGTTTCAATGCTTCGATATAAGCGTCATGCTGTTTTAATGCCAGTTCATAATCAGGTTTTCCTAATTCAGGTGCCGAGGTAATACCCTCTACCATTGCCTTACACGGTCTTCTTACGATTACATGATTAAACTTTTTCATTTTGATTCTCTCCTTTACTTTTGGTGGTTTGGTTTACTTTGTTCTTTAACGGTATATTATGTACCGTTTGTTTATATTGTGGATTATACACCGTATATTATATTTTGTCAATGAATTCTGTTAATTCTGTTAAATATATATTTTGATTTCTTTTTTCCATATTTTGTGATATCATGATTACGTAATCAGGTAAACTCACCAATTTGGAGGAATTGTATGAAAAAATACAAGACACTAAAGGATCATGTATACAGCTATATCACAGAACAAGTGTTGGAAGGTAATCTGCTCCCCTCACAGCGAATCAACGAAACTGCCATTTCACAAGAGTTATCCGTAAGCCGGACGCCAGTTAGAGAAGCTTTGATTCAGCTTTCCTGCGAAGGGATTTTAGAAAATGTACCGAGAAAAGGATTTGTCTTGAAAGGTGTTTCAGAAAAGGAAGCATCTGAATTATATATCGTGATAGGCCCCCTGGATGGTACCGCTGCCCAGATGGCCTGTGATATCTTAACAGAAAAAGATCTTTCCCGTATGGATTTTTACATTCAGAGTATGGATTTAGCTATCAAGACAGACAATTACGAGATGTATTTGGAACAGCAAGAACTGTTTCATTCAGTCTATATAGAAAAATGTGACAACGAAGTTTTAGAGGATACCATCTCCCGGCTAAAAAGCAAATTCTTCACGAGAGGGTTTTCGAAAGATAACGCCAGTAGAAGCAAAGAGTATCTGGCTTTGATCAACGACGAGCACCGGGAGATTCTCAGACTCTTCAAAGAAAAAGACAAAAATGCGCTTTATGACTATATCACCAATGTTCACTGGTCACCAAGCAACGCTCATCATGAATTACTGTAACATCAAAAAAGGATGCTGATTGATAAGAAAAATCCTATCAATTCCGCATCCTTTTCATCTGCAATCATTTACCCTGTCAGGTTAGTAGTTCCGCTATTTAAAACTTGATTTTGATAAAGCCACCTTATTTAAGGCAATGGCAAACACTTTTCCGTTGTCCAACAGACTTTTGATGGATATATGCTCGTTCTCTTCGTGGCAGGTATCTTCATCACCCGGAAAAATCGGTCCCCAAGATACGATGTTGGGCATCGCTTTGGCATAGGAACCGCCGTAGGCCAATACGAACTCGTGCTTTCTGCCAGATCCTTCTTCATAAGCCTCTCCAAAAGCTTTCATGAACGGCCTCTCTTTACTGACGTACACAGCCGGCAAAGAACTGAGCAATTTGACCGTCCCGCCGTAAAACTGAGCCAGCTGCATGAATGCGTCAGTGATTTCCGCCTCTGACGAGCCATATGCAAATCTGACGTTCACATTGACCAATAGGTGATCGTCTTCCATTCTCACCAACGTCGGCGCAAAGACATTGCGATGGACAAATTCTCCGTTATACATCTCGCCTTCACTGTAAAGCCCGATTTCTGCCCCATAGAGACTGGCAAATTTCGCCTTTAGCATCGCCAGAATCCTACTGATCTGGTTTTCGCAGTGCTCCGTTTCCGCAATCAGATCTGCCATGTGGAAGATTGCATTCTCCCCTTTCTCTGGCTGGCAGGAATGAACAGCTTTTCCGCCTGTCGTCAAAGTTTTACGCTCTACAGCAATGCCGTCTCTGTATCTTTCCATTTGGCAGGTGCAGCTGTCCGGCACAGAATTCGCAGCCTGTCCCGCATGAAGGCAGGTCAGATACCAGCCGTTCTCATATCCTTCGCATTCGCATGCAAAGCGCAGTTCCACATCCATGCATCCCTTTTCGATGTTGCAGAGGGGAAATTCGCCATCAGGTGTAAATCCGTAATCAGGCAGCGGATAGTTGGCCACATACCCTTCCATATCAGACCACTCTACTTCTTCCTGCGTGCCCAGGATCATCTGAATCTTTTTCTGCAGCGCTTGTCCGCTGCCTAATACACATTTCATGGCATAGAGACAGACGATGATTGCACCTTTATCATCCAAGGTGCCCCGCCCCCAAAGGCAGCCGTCTTCTACTTTCATATCAAAAGGCGGGCTGCTCCAGGACTGTAAATTCCCTGGCGGCACTACGTCTACGTGGGACAAGATGCCAATGGTTTCATCTCCCTCTCCGATCTCAATGACACCTACCTGATCGTCGAGGACGCTTTTCGCTTCAAAACCCATTCGTTGTGCCAGCTGCAGCACATAATCCAGCGCCTTCTTTACATTCGTTTTGTCCGATGAGATGCTGGGGATATCTACCAGACCTTTCAAATCAGAAATGATGTTCTTCTCATTATCTTCTATATATCGTTTTATTTCTTCTATACGCAAAAAAACGCCTCCTCAGCCTAAGATCAATGGAATAAAAATCGGTACCGATGCGGTATGAATCATCCCCGATATAAACGAATAAATCGCCACATCTCCCCGCGTCGATTTCTCCACAATGGGCAGGCAGACTCCCATTGCCGTGGCGCCGCAGATGCCTATCGCTTCCATATAGCCGATCTTTTTGGCGACAATTGGCACCAACAGGAGAGAAAAGTATTCTCTCATAATGCAGTGCATAAAGGAAATCGCCGCACAGTGGGCAAGACCGCTCTCCAAAATGATGCCAGGCGCAAGAGAGTACCAGCCAAAGCCGGCAGTCACTGCAAAGGATTCGCGCAAATCGATATCCAGCAGCAGCGCGCACAGGGCTGCCGCTAAAAAAGCGCCTGCCATGATGGCAAAAGGGAAAATGAGGATTTTTGCACCTACTTTCTTGAAATTCTTCAGAACCGTTCCATCAAGACCCATGTTAAATCCGATCAGAAGCAGCAATAAAAACAGTCCCAGGTTGACTGCCAGCCCCGCATAGAAGTCAAAGCGCTCCATATGGTCTGCAAAGACATCGCCAATAAAAAAATAGCCGCACAGCAGTCCTGTAATGACAGACAGGAGTATGGTCGCGGCCATGATTTTCTGTCCTCGGTCAGACGTTTCCTCCGCAGGCAGTGACCCATCCTGTGCGTCCACTGCTTTATCTTTCATGACAGCCCAGCGATCCATGCCGATGCATCTTCTGGTCAATGCAGCAAAAACACCCGACAGCGCCATGATGATCAAAGTCATAGCCAGAGAAATCAGTCCGATGGAGCTGAGATTGCTTGTCACTTCCTCGTTAGACCCCATCCTGAGCCCCATTGTAAACAGCAAGATGGCAATCGCCGTCGTCTGAATCCTGCCGGTCCACTTGGTAACCCAGCGATGTTCTCTCATTTTACTGCCGATGAAATAACCGACGATGGCCAATATGGTATATGTAACTAAATCTTTCATCTATTTTGTTTCGCCCTTTCTGTAGAAATTACCCCAATATCAGCGGCACCAGGATTGGTACGGCCAGGCTCTGTACCACGCCAGATATGAAAGAATACATGGCGATGTCGCCGCGAGTAGCTTTTTCCACAATAGGCAGGCAGACGTCCATAGAAGAGCAGCCTGATACTGCCACAGCCTCCAGATAACCTGCTTTTTTCGCCGTCATGGGGATAATCAGCACAGAAATATATTCTCGCATGATATTATGCATAAATGAAACCGCACTGGCCGTCACCAGCCCTTTGTCCATGATGATGCTGGGAGCCAAGGTGTACCAACCGAAGCCCGCTCCGACGGCAAGAGACTCCTTGACAGAAAGCGGCAGAAAAAAGCTGCAGAGCAGTGCGCCTGCCAGTGTGCCCACCATGATGATAAATGGGAAGGCCAAAACGCGCAAGCCCACTCTTTTGAGATGTCCGATGACCGTACCTTCAAAGCCCATGTCAAATCCGACAAAAAAAAGCAGGATGCAGAGGCCGATCGTGATGAAATTTCCAGACAGCGTATTGAAGAATTCCATATCCGTAAAGAGCTTGTCCACGGCAAAATAACCAAAGACCAGTCCGCTGACGACACATACTATGATGATAATCGTCATAGAGCTGTCTTTTTCCGCTTTCTCTTCTTCCTCTTCTACTTCGTCAAAATCCACCTGACTGCCCTCTATGTTCCCAAATCTGTCTATTTTTAAGAACTTCCTCGAAATCGTAATTGCAGTAACCGAACAGAATATGATCATGATCGTCATGATAAAAGCACTGAAACCGATGGAATTCAGGTTGTTCATCACCTCTTCATTGGAACCCATACGCATGCCCATGGTAAATATCAATACAATAATTGCAATGGTTTGAATTCTTCCAGTCAGCTTTGTAATCTGCTTTTGATGTCTGAGTTTACTGCCGAAAAAATAGCCGATGACGGCCATGATCAAATATAGAATTAAATCGCTCATCGTTTGCACCTCAAATAATATAGTCAATTTCCATTATATCGTTTTCATCGACAGAAGTCCATGAATTATGCAACAAAAAATAAAGCACCGGCTGTTTTTCACATCTATCATTTCTTCTGCCAAAGTTTCCGTCTTAGTCTGCTTCTGCAATCACAGTATCAATCTACTGCCATCACAGTCTTCTAAGTTTTCACTTTGCGAAATCATTAGATGCGTCCAACAGCCGGTACTTTTCTCTGTACCTCATTAAACACTTCTGGTGGTCTCACCTCTTTCTCTCCTGAAACTGATGTTTCAGTTTATTTATATCAAAAGCTTTTGAATTGTACTTCATCGCTTTTTGTAACTAAAGTATAGCATATCTATTTCAAAAATCAAGTCCTTTTTCAGAATTTTTTATTTTTATTTTGATTCGCCAATGTGTGTTAATATCCACATTCAGAGTATTTCTATGATATAATGATCTTAACAATCAGAATTTATCATCTTTAAAAGTGTTTATGAAGGAGGTTTAACAATGGTTATTAAACACAAAGCTTTTCTACGTGGTATAGCAATCGTCACAATGACAGCCCTTTTAGGCGCATTCATACCGACTTCAAAGACCTATGCTGCTTCTGCTCCAGGAATGACAAAGATTACAACGGTAAAACGACTTTCCCCCACATCTGCATCCATCAAGGTAGTCTGGGAAAGAGTTTCCAGTGCCTACGGATATTCCCTCTACAGATCCACCAAAGAGGATGGCAAATACACAAGAATTCGTTCTACCGTAAAAACCAGCTACACTGATACGAAGCAAAAAACTGGCAAAACTTATTATTATAAAGTCAAGACCTATAAATATGTCAATGGTAAACGTGTATATAGCTTGTTCAGCGCTGCTAAAAACATCAAAATGACCTATAATAAGCCCGTTCTTTCTATGGAAATCGACAAAGACCTTCCTGATTATCCAAAAGATAACAGCCCCTACAGCATCGGCTTTGTCCTCGATTGTTCTACCTATTGCGAACAGATGAGGATATTGACAGAAGTGAAACGGCCTTACTATTCAAAAAAAATCATGGCTAGAGTCCAAAAAAATGCAGTCAACGGTTCTGCAACAAAGACAGTCTATTACAAATTCAATCCGCTGAGAATGGTCAATTACTACGACTGCGGCCATCCAAATATCCGCTCGACGGGAAGCAGCGCCAGTGACTACAAATATACCCTCTACAGCCGCAGCAAGTCCTCTATAGGTGCAGGCATTTACTTTGGTCTCGATCCAATCAACTACAAGACTTCTGCGGGACGCTATAATCCGGCAAAAGACGTTCTGCAATTTTATATTGTCTACAAAGACAATCTGTATTCTGTAAAATACGATGAAAAGAATGGTATTCGCGTCACCAAGGTTTAAGTAATAGGACAAAAAACGAACTAGTCCGAATTCGGACTAGTTCATTTTCGCCATACTACATAACATTCATCAGCCTGGAGGCCAGGTCATTTTTCTCTTGCCGAGAATATGGAAGTGCAGATGCTTTACCGTCTGGAACGCATCCTCTCCGTTGTTGCTGACAACTCTATAACCGTTTGCAAGGCCCAGGTCTGCAGCAATCTCGTGAATCTTGAACATGATGTAACCTAGAAGTTCTTGATCTTCTTCCTTTACATCGTCCAGCGACTCGATGTGTTTCTTGGGAATCACGAGTACGTGAACGGGAGCCTGCGGCTCCAGGTCGTGAAACGCGATGATCTTGTCGTCTTCATAAGCGACAGTCGACGGGATATCGTGACTTCCGATCATGCAAAATATACAATCAGCCATAAACAATCTCTCCTTTCATGCCATCTTTATATTCTTTTAAAAGTCTTACATTATAAAACTGATTTAACATCTCAGATTCTCCAGGTACATAGACTTTGATATAGTTGTCCGTGTATCCCGTCAAGAGGCCGTCTTCGCTGATCTCTTCGAACAAAACTCGTCGCTGAGCGTCCTTGCATAAGGCAAAAAAACGTCTGGCATCCTCTGCCGCCTTCTCGATTAACGCTTTACTGCGGCTGTTCTTCACCTCGCCGGCAATCTGTCCGGCAAGTGCGGCAGCCTTTGTTCCCTTTCGTGGCGAATACTTGAAAACATGGACCTTGCAGAATCCCACCTCATCAATCACCCGCAAGCTGTCAGCAAAATCCTCTTCTGTTTCACCCGGAAAGCCGACGATGATGTCAGTGGTAATGCCGTACAGTGGATCAAAGTCCTTGAGCACCCTGACGATGTCGAGGTAGAAAGACCGGTCATAGCGGCGATTCATCAGCCCCAAGACGTGATCTGCGCCGCTCTGGATGGACAGATGCAGATGGGGACAGAGTTTCTCGTATTTCAGCAAGCTCTTCACATACTGGGCATTGATGACAGTCGGTTCCAGAGAGCTGAGACGAATCCGAAAATCACCTGGCAAAGCGTTCAGCTCTGCAATCAGCGGTTCAATGCCGCCGTAGCCTAAATCTTCTCCGTAGAGTGCCGTGTTAATCCCTGTCAGAATCAGTTCTTTAAAGCCTTTGGCGATCAGCCCCCGGGCTTCTTCTGCAATTTCTGCCAGATCACGGCTTCTCACCTTGCCTCTGGCATAAGGAATGATGCAATAGGAACAGAACCGGTTACAACCCTCTTGGATTTTGATATAAGCGCGAGTCCTGGATTCCATGGAAGTGATGATACCAGATGACTGGTACTTGTCAAGCTCCTCGTAGGCTTTGACGTGACACTGGGTCTCCTCTTCAAGCAGATAGCCTTCGATATATTGCAGCAGATTTTGTTTCTCGCCTGTACCGGCGACGATGTTAACACCCTCGATTTTGCTGACCTCGTCAGGACTGACCTGGGCATAGCAGCCTGTCACGGCCACGACGGAGTCAGGGTTGACCTTTTTCATCTTGCGGATATACTGGCGGGACTTCCGGTCCGCCAGATTGGTCACTGTACATGTATTAATCACATAAGCGTCTGCAAAGTTCTCTTCTCCAACAATCTGGTGGCCCGCCGCAGCAAACTGCTCCTTCATGGCCTCCGTCTCATATTGATTGACCTTACATCCTAATGTGTGAAACGCAATTTTCATAGATGTCCTCTTTCCAATCTGTAAATCTAACTAGTTATTTAAATAGTACAACCTTTTTATCGTAACTTCAAGAATAATCTTCGTCCTTCCTGCATTATATTGTTGTGAAAGGATTATTTTATGGCAAAGAAATTTTTCTCTGTTTTTTTAATATGTCTGTTAGTCTGCGTCATGGTCAGTGAACACAGCATCGAAGGTCTCATGGTCGCCTCTGAAAAAGGTGGTAAAGATTACATTAAATGGGTTGATTTTGATATTACCTACGAAGCGCTAGAAGATGCCATGAATGTAGACATAGAAACTTACGAACAGGATCTCCACGTCAGCTGGGTTGACATCTTAGCATTTCTCGCCTGCAAATACGGCGGTGACTTTTCCATGTATTCACATAAAGACATCGACTGGTTTGTGGAAAAGCTTAATGAAGGCAGCTCTGTGGATGATATCACGTCCAATATGAAATCCTACCCTTATTATTATAAAGCCTACTGCGCCGTAATCGGCAATTTCCTCGGTCTGGATAAAGATGGCAACTATGGTCTTACCGCTTACTCCCCTGTAGCTGAAGGCTATTGGTACACCGACAGCGATGACTTTGGAAATGGCCGCAGCTACGGTTTTGCCCGCAAACACCTTGGGCATGACATGTTCTGCAGCGTCGGAACCCCTGTTGCAGCAGTTGAAGGCGGCAAAGTTGAAGCTCTAGGCTGGAACCAGTACGGCGGCTGGCGAATCGGTATCAGAAGTCATGACGGTTTTCGTTATTACTACTATGCCCACCTTCGCAAAGATTCTCCATACATAAAAGATCTCAAAGAAGGTGACACAGTCAAAGCCGGCCAGATTATCGGCTATTCCGGCCAGAGCGGATACAGCGTCAAAGAAAATGTCAACAACATCAATGTTCCTCATCTCCATTTCGGCATGCAGTTAGTCTTTGATGAGTCACAGAAAGAATGCAATTCAGAAATATGGATCGATACCTATGCGTTGATTCGCCTTTTGTCAAAACACCGGGCATCCCCAGAAGTCAAAGAGACAGCTAAGACTGCTGCGGCAACTGCGGAAGTTCCGATTTTGATGTATCACGGCCTGACAAAAAAGCAGTCGCAGGTCAACGACTACTTTATTCCCGCCTCTACCTTCGAAAGCGACATGAAATACCTCAAAGAGCATGGCTATACAGCCATCACCATGACAGAACTCATCGACTACGTCTATGATAAGACGGGGAAGGTAGCTCTGCCAGAAAAACCGGTCATCATCACCTTTGACGACGGCTACTGCAACAACTATAACTACGCTGCCCCCGCTCTGGAGAAATATGGCATGAAAGCGGTGATTTCCGTCATCGGCCACGCCTGTGAGGAGGCCAGTGTCGCAGACTACCGAGCAGAAGATTACTGCAATGTGACCTGGGATCAAATTCAGGAAATGTCTAATTCCGGCCTTTGGGAAATACAAAATCACACCTGGGATTTTCACGAGGCAAAAGGAGGGCGTAAAGGCGCCAGCAAGAAAAGAGGAGAATCGGAAGAGGTTTACGAGAAAACTCTCAAAGAGGACTTATCAAAGCTGCAGAAAAAGCTGAAGGAAACGACAGGCGTTTCTCCCAATACCTTCACCTGGCCCTTCGGCGCCTATACAGAAGACAGCCGTGATCTGCTGAAAACTCTGGGATTCAAAGCCACCCTAAGCTGCAACGGCGGCATCAACACCATCAAAAAAGGCGACACTGAAGGTCTCTATCTGTTAAAAAGAAAGCTGCGGACGCCCAAAGCTTCTATAGCAGAACTGCTGCAGTGATTTTGACGGAAGCCGCTGATTTCTACAGCTCCAGTTCGTACATGGTCATAGCAAGAGCTGCCATGCCAGCTGTCTCTGTCCTGAGAATGGTCTTGCCCAGGGTTACGCGGACAGCACCCGCTGCGTCCAGCTCTCCAGCTTCACGATCTGCGAAGCCGCCCTCTGGCCCGATGATGACAGCCACCGATTTAGGTTTCTCGCTCAGGTTCCGCAGACAGTCTTTGATGGAATAGTCGGCCTCATTTTCATAAGGAAAGAGGATCAGGTCATAAGCCGCCAGCTTTTTAAGCATTTCAGAAAAACGAACCTGTTCCTCAATCTGAGGGATCATCCCCCGCTTGCATTGTTTGACTGCCTCATCGCTGATCTTCTGCCAGCGATCCAGCTTCTTGCCGAAGTTGCCCTTTTCAACCACAACTGTACGCTCCATGAACACCGGAACGATAGCGTGAACGCCCAATTCTACGCACTTCTGGATGATCGTTTCCATCTTCCCCGCTTTGGGAATACCTTGGAAAAGAGTGACTTCCAGCTCCGGTTCTCTGGCAAACTTCTGTTTATCTATGATGGCCAGCAGAACTTCCTCTTCGCTGATGCTGACGATTTCTGTCCGATACTCCCATTCCACCGAATCGGAAACATCCACTTTGTCCCCCTCTTTCAGCCTGAGCACCTTGGACAAATGTCTGATATCACCCTTGTCCGTGATTTTGATATACTTGTCTCCGATGCAGCCGGCATCTGCAAATAGCTTCATATCCACCCTCCAAAGATTTTAGAAAATACGTCAAAATACACCAGTGCAAAAGTAAATACGATGATGTATGGCAGCATCATCAATTTCTGATTTTTGCTCGGTGCAAGCAATATGTAGAGCAGTACCGCGCAAACGATATCAAACCCCAGGGATATGGACAAACTGTGATAGATAGGATAGCCCTCTGCCAGCAGAAGGGAAATCGGTACTGCTGCACAGCCTGCACCCAGCCACTCCTTGTCTCCTGAATGCCAGACGATAAATCCAATCAGGGCGCCGATGGCGGCGAAGACGAGCCAATATAAAACATTTCCGGTCATGTTCATTCCCAAGGCAAACAGATGGGCATAATAGGCGCCGATGACGCCGACAAAGTAGATAAATACGTGCAGCGCCGCCCGTACAGCTTCTGGCGAGTAAGCAGCAATCAGTGAGGAAACGAACACCCAGATCCCGATATTGGATATGATGGCGCCAATGACGCCGCTGCCGGCAAGATCCTTCGAAATCCAGCCCATGAGCATGCCCAGGACCAGACAGAATAACATGAATATGATATTATCTTTTTTCTTCGAGTTGCTTTTCTTCAATCAGGCAACCTCCTCGTTATCAATTTTAATCTTAAGCCGGATCTCTGGTCCCGATGACTCTGTGAATCACATACGCCACTGCGATGACTACCGCTGCGATGACCATGTTGAACTGCACCGCGTAATTGTCCAGAAAAAGCTTTGCACAGAGGAAGATCCCCGTAAGCAGAGCAAAGATAAAGGCACCCTCTAAAACGAGTCTGACCTTGCTTTCTTTCTTCGGCTGCTCAAAAGCGCCTTTGCAGATCACATAGACGACCAGATTGGCTATGGTTACAATCACAATAAAGTTTACCACATCCGCCGCCGATAGGGAATAGGTGAAAAGGTGATTCTTCAGTCGAATGTTGTCGATGAAGTTGAAGATGAGACTGATCAATCCTAGGATTGACAGGCACATACAAGTCGTATCAAGGGTCTCCAGCACCTTATCCTTCAGTCTCTTAGGTGGAAAGGTTTCGATGATTTCATCGCAAAATCCTTTGTAATCCTCTCCGATTACTGTACCGATCCCTTCTCCTCGTGCCTGTCCGTCTAAAATCATCTGGATGATGTCACTGCGCACCAGCTCCTGACTGTATTTGGAGAGCCGCGAAACCCTCAGGTAGACGATGATATCCGTATAGACCTCCTCGCTGGCATCCCAGATTTTCTCCTCTTCTCTCTCGTTTTCCTTTGCCAGCATTCTCGCTTTTTTATTCATTTCCCTTACCTCCTTATAATGGTTCTTGCCCCAATTTTCAAAGAAAATTGATGGGAAGACCTTATGCTTTAACGCCCCGCAAACGAAGTGCGTGGATTGGCGTTAGTCGTATAACACGCTGTTGACCGCTTCACTGATAGCCTGCCAGTTGCGGCAAAACTCTTCCAAACTCTTTTGCCCGGTCTCTGTCAGATGATAATACTTCCGCTTCGGCCCTGCCGGGGATGGTTTCGCTTCGGCGACGATGCTGCCGTTCTTCTCCAGCCGCAGCAGGATCGGATAGATCGTCCCCTCTGCCACGCTGCCAAACCCATATCCTTCCAGCTTGGTCGTAATCTCATATCCATAAGTCTCTTCCTCCCGAATGACAGCCAGGATGCAGCCCTCCAGAACTCCTTTCAGCATCTGTGATGGAATCATTTTTCTCACTCCTTTTGAACAAAACAGACTACCTTGCATTACAAGATACAACTATATTGTAATGCAAGGTAGCAGAATTGTCAAGCTGCATGATTCCACTTGCCGTTGTCGTGCCGGCATCGCACAGGTTTTACCCGTCATTTTATCAAAATAGGCCAAAAACACCTAAAGATTCTGGGCGTTGAAGGGCCAAAGCAGCGGGTTGGACAAAGACCATGACGAAGTTTCAACGGTTACAGTCATCGCCGCAGAGATACTCCCTTTGCAGTCATCAGATTTTTAGGTGTTTTTGTGTTTTTTTACGTCAATAGGGGTTAAAAGAGTGCTCTGCAAGGGGTATTCTGCTTCCATAAAAGCAGCTTGCACTAGAAAAAATCCGGAGTTTCACATACCCCGGATTTTCTTACTATTCGTTATGCTGTTATGCTTTTGCAACGATGCAGCACCAGCCGCCGTCTTCTCTGACCTCCATGATGGCAAAGCCCTTCTTCCGCAGATGCTCCACCACCTGCAGTTCCTTCTCCACCAGAATCCCCGACGAGATAAAATAACCACCCTTGACAAGGTGCTTTGCCGCATCTTCTGCCAGCATCATGACCAAATCAGCCATCAGATTTGCCACGATGATGTCCGCCTGGTAATCCACACCTTTGGTCAGGTCTCCGTACTGCGCTTTGCAGCAAGCGCCCACTTTGTTCAATGCGATGTTCTCTGCCGCGACTTCCACAGCCACCGGATCGATATCGATGCCCAGCACGTCCTCTGCCGAAAGAAGTGCAGCGGCGATGGACAAAATCCCGCTTCCGCAGCCCACGTCAAGAACCTTGTCGCCTTCCTTCTGATAGCTTTCCAGCATTTTTACACAGAGGGAAGTCGTCTCGTGGGTTCCCGTGCCAAAAGCCATGCCCGGATCGATTTCAATGACCAGATTGCCCTGCCGATTTTCATAAGGCTCCCAGGTAGGTTTCACCACGATGCGCTCAGAAATCTTCGATGGCTTGAAATATTCCTTCCACTTGTCCTTCCACTGGGCGTCGTCATCCACCTTGCTGATGACTTGCAGCGTTCCAAAATCCATGCCTTGTCCGTAGTCACCTGCCTGCACTTTTGCTTTCAGCCCCGCCATGGCCAGTTCGATTTCGCGGATGCGTCCCCGATTCTCTTCGGTATCTTCGAAGTACACCGTCACCTTGGGTTTGTCCTTCATCTTCTCGATGATCTCATCGTCCAGATAATCCCAGTCGTAAGTCTGTTTCTTGTCCATCAGATCTTCAATATCCCTGGGGTCTTCCACTACCGTATCCGTGATGCCCAGATTCATCAGTTCGCTGACCACCGCCTCGATGCCCTGGCTCTCCGTTTCGATGTTGATTTCGATATATTTCAATTTGCTTTCCTCCTTTAAAAGTGTGACTGGCCAAAATACTCTCTCTAGTTCATTCTGTCGTACATCACACGCAAAATATTTATCTTTTTATTTTCTTCGTCTATAGATGTTTTCTATGTCACCGCTGGCATTTAATGATATTACAATTTGATATTCTCCCATACCTTACCTCTTCAACCTTGAAAAGCACTCATCAACACGCACTACTCTGCCAGATTCTATATCCTGAAGCCCCTTCTGAAGTTCATGCATTAATTCTAATCGAGACAGTTCTCTTACTTTCCGAATTTCTTATATTCATATTAGCATAATTTCTAATCCACTTCAAGAAAAACGCCCCCGCCCTCATTGCACTTCTCGTCGCGCTCTGCTAAACTGTTATTAATTGAAAATCCTCGGGAGGCGGCTCATGAAAAAGATGAAAGATTATTTTACCACAGGAGAATTTGCAAAGCTGGCTGGTGTCAAAAAACAGACCTTGTTCCACTACGACGAAATCGGTATTTTCCAGCCCGAAATCAAAGGTGAAAACGGCTATCGCTACTATTCCTATACGCAGCTCGAGACTTTTTCTGTGCTGACCATGTTCAAAGATCTGAAGGTTCCCTTAAAAGAAATCAAAGCCCACATGGACCACCGTTCGCCGGAGGCTTTGATCGAACTTCTCGAGAACAAAAAAGCAGAGATGGACCTGATGATGAAAAGGCTTGCAACAGCAAAGAAATACGTGGATGCTAAAATCAACCTTACCAGAGAAGGCATGGCGGCAAAGGTAGGTGAGATCATCATCGACTATGTTCCTGACGAATATCTTGTCGAGACCAGTTACAAAGGACTGGGAGACGAAAAAGCCGTGGCAGAAGCCGTATCGGAACATTTCAACTACTGTCACAGCCTGGGGGTCCAAGGCGCCTATGCCATCGGCGGTATGATACCAAAGGACAGCGTGACCCCAGAGGGTTATCGGTATTCAAAATTCTATAGCGTCGTGGATCCTTCCGTACTCAGAGAAAGCGGATTCCAAGACGCTTTCCTCGACAAAGGCGCCCGCTATATCGGCATCTACGACAATCACGGTTACGACAACGTCAGCAAGCTCTGCCTGGCAATCATAGCGTATGCAGACCGCTGCGGCCTCACCATAGGCGATCACTTTTACGAGGATGTGATTCTGGACGACCTGTCGGTCAACGGATACTATAACTACATGGTCAAAGTCTCAATCAAAATCATCGAATGATCAAAAGATATCGTCATAATCATCCATGTTTACCGGCTCCCCTCGTCTGCGCTTCTCCACTCCTTCTAAAATCCTCGGGAAGGTATGTTTGTTGATGGGATAACGGCTGATGACAAAGGCCACGATGAGCATGCCGATTCCCGGAAGAAGAGAAAAACTGTTGCTGACCCAGGTGAGCGCTGCGGCGCCCTGCACAGTCGCCGCCTCGTTAAAGCCAGCCTGTTCCAAGATGATTCCCAAAATCTGAACACCGGCAGCCGTGGACAAGGATTCGGACAACGCCTGCAGAGAAATGACCGCACCTGAATGTTTTTCGCCAGAGGCCAGTTCTTCAGCCTCACAGACATCATAAATCATCGACGGCATCAGCTGCCAGTAGCAAGTGTTTCCCACAGCGAAGAGGCCGCACATGAGGCAGCAGGCTGTAAAAGAATTGACACCAATGACTCTCGCCCCGATGAGAACGATTCCACTGAATATCATCCCTGCCATGAAGGTGATTTTTTTATCTGTTTTGCCAGAGCAAGCCGCGATCAGAGGCGTGAGGACGATTCCTGCTACCGTCATCAGCAGCGTAATCGCCGAGATCTGCACAGCCGGCAGCCCCAAGTTATAAGTAAAATAATAAACCATATCCGATGCGAAAATCGTGTTGGCGATGAGGTAAATCAGACTGGATCCGATGATATACCTGATCGGTTTCAACTTCAAAATCTGAAAATACTCCTTGAACATATTCTTGACATTTTTCACAGTCAGGACCTTCTCTTTATTTGGATCTTTCACAAAATTCGGCACATCGGTCTTTTTGATGGTCAAGGCGCAGATCAAAAGTGCTGCCCCGCTGGCAACGCCGACCAGGATGCCTACTGCCGACCAGGACTGCTCCAGAGTCCTGCCCATACCTATGAGAAACGCCACAAAGACTGACGGCATGACCATGCCCAGTCCTTTGCCAATCTGGTTAAATACGTAAGCATAAGACCGGAGTACCGTCCGCTCGTGGTAATCAGTCGTCAGTTCAGAACCCCACGTCATATATGGTACGAAAAAAATAGCGAAGCACCACCAAAAGAGGATGGTCATCAATCCGTAATAGACAACTTTGAGGCCATAGCTCATATCTATGGATGTAAAGAGCAGACTGGTAACAATCGCCGCCGGTACTGCCGCCGCCAGTAGAAATGGTTTTCTCTTGCCAAATCTGGTTTCGATATTGTCCGAAAGATATCCGCTGATCGGACCACAAAAGGCTTCCCAAATGCAGCCTAAAGCTAATATCGTTCCCGCCGTGGCCGGCTTGATGCCCACAACAGTGGTCAAATAGAACAAGAGAAACGTCTCGATCAGTGTAAACATGGCGTTATCGGCCAATCCCCCGATTCCATATGATAATTTTGTATGAAACTGTAGCTTCAAAATGTCCACCTCCATCATTCTCTTACTATTTTAAAGTATATGGTTACCGTATAGTCAAGCAATTTCATAGAGTTCTCAAGACCTGGGCAGGAGATTCTGCTGCCTCCAAAAGAAGCCCCCCGAAATCTCTCCAGGGGGCGCTCCTCATGATCTTCTTTGCTATTCTGTTATTTTTTGACCATATCACGAATCCATCGTTCCGCTGCCTTATAGACGGCTTCATCATTGCGGACAGAAATCACGATTATTCTCATTATCTGACCCTGCTTTACAAGCTGATAAACAGCCCTGTAGCCAAGGTTACGCAGTTCATGGATTTGTCGTCGTGTAGAGTTCCATACTTGTCACGCAAAAAGAGCTGTCACACTTGATCTGGTCAAGGGCAGCAGCTCTTTCGCTTCTATTTGAATAACTCTTTCATCTTCTCTGCAAATCCGGACTTCTTCTGGTAGCAATTGTTGTCCAGAGCCTTGCCCATCTCTTCCACAGCTTTTTTCTGTTTGGAGCTGAGTTTGGTCGGAACTTCCAGAATGACTTTTACATATAGGTCGCCCATTTTGCCATTTCTCACGTTCTTCATGCCCTTGCCCTTCAGTCTGAAGACTGTGCCAGGCTGGGTTCCTGCCGGCACCTTGTAGGACACCTTCCCATCGAGAGTCGGGACGGTGATTTCATCCCCCAACGCTGCCTGGTTGAAGGAAATTGGAATATCTAAGTACAGGTTATCTCGATCGCGCTTAAACATCTTGTGCGGTTTCACTGTGATGACTACATACAGATCCCCGCTCGGTCCGCCGTTTTCACCCGGCTCTCCCTGTCCTCTGATTGGAATGACGCTGTCATTGTCTACACCTGCCGGAATATCCACGTTGATCTTGATATTCTTGCGAATTTTTCCGGTTCCGCCACAGTCAGGACATGGCGTCTCGATAATCGTTCCTTTTCCTCCACAGTCAGGACACGGTCCCGTGCTCTGGAACTGTCCAAAAGGCGTTCTCTGTACAGTGTGAACCTGACCGGTTCCACCGCATTTTCCGCAGGTTTTTTTCTCAGTACCAGGGGCGGTTCCTTCCCCTTTGCATTTTGGACACTGAACGTATTTGTTGATACTGATTTCTTTTTTCGTTCCGAAAGCAGCCTCTTCAAAGTCGATGGTAATCGCCTTCTGCAAATCTCTGCCCTTCATCGGGCCATTCTTTCTGCTAGCATTACCGCCGCCAAAACCACCTCCGAACATACTTCCAAACATATCAAATATATCGTCAAAACCGCCGCCTCCGCCGAAGCCGCCGAAACCGCCGCCTCCAAATCCTGCATTAGGATCTACGCCAGCATGACCGAATTTGTCATATTTGCTCTTCTTGTCTGGATCTGACAAGACGCTATATGCCTCGTTGACTTCTTTGAACATCTCTTCGGCAGTTTTATCTCCTGGATTTTTGTCAGGATGGTACTTCATAGCCATCTTTCGGAAGGCTTTTTTTATCTCATCGTCACTTGCCCCTTTTTTCAGGCCAAGGACTTCATAATAATCTCTTTTATCTGCCATCATTTTCACCTTCCTTCTTAACGCAGTAAAATTTGCTCCTGGCGGACCTGCCGCCATGAGCAAATTTACATATCATATTCGCGAATTTAACTAGCTTCCGTGCGCCGGAAAATTCGTTCTCAGCTAGGCGTACGACAGGTCGAGGAGCGGAATGTACTTGAAGTACATGAGCACCGCAGAACCTGGCGCACAACAACGCTGAGAGCGAATTTAACAAGCATTTTTATTTGTCGTCGTCCACCACTTCATAATCCGCGTCCACTACATTATCCCCTGCAGGACCGTTATTAGCAGCGCCTGCATCAGGACCAGCGCCTGCAGCGCCCATATTCGGATCAAAACCTGCGGCATTAGGATCTACGCCGGCTGCCTGTGCCTGCTCATAAAGCTTGGTGGAAATTGCGTGGAATTTCTCTGTCAAAGCTTCTGTCTTAGCCTTGATATCCTCTGGGTTATTAGCTTCCAGAGCCTTCTTCAATTCTTCTTTTGCATCTTCTACAGTTTTCTTTTCGTCTTCAGAAATCTTGCCTTCCAATTCCTTCAGAGCCTTCTCTGTCTCGTAAACCAGATTTTCAGCCTTGTTTCTCTCTTCGATTTCTTCTTTTCTCTTCTTATCTTCTTCTGCGAACTGTTCTGCCTCTTTTACCTTCTGGTTAATTTCGTCTTCAGACAGGTTTGTGGAAGAAGTGATTGTGATTCTCTGCTCTTTGCCAGTTCCCATATCTTTTGCACTGACGTTGACGATGCCGTTGGCGTCGATGTCGAAGGTGACTTCAATCTGTGGAATTCCACGAGGAGCCGGTGCGATACCAGTCAGCTGGAAACGTCCCAATGTGATGTTGCCTGCTGCCATTTCTCTTTCACCCTGCATAACGTGGATGTCTACGGCTGTCTGGTTGTCAGCAGCAGTTGAGAAAATCTGGCTCTTCTTTGTTGGAATTGTCGTATTTCTTTCGATGAGCTTTGTCGCAACGCCGCCCAGAGTCTCGATGGACAGTGAAAGCGGAGTAACGTCCAGGAGCAGTACATCGTGAACTTCGCCAGTCAATACGCCGGCCTGAATAGCCGCACCGATGGACACGCATTCGTCAGGGTTGATGCCTTTGAACGGCTCTTTGCCTGTAACCTTCTTTACAGCATCCTGTACTGCCGGAATTCTTGTGGAACCGCCGACCAGAATTACCTTTGCCAGGTCGTTATTTGATACGCCTGCATCAGCCATCGCCTTCTTCATCGGTTCGATTGATTTATTTACCAGGTCAGCAGTCAGCTGATCGAATTTTGCTCTTGTCAGATCCATGTTCAGATGAAGCGGACCGTCAGCCGTTACTGTGATGAACGGCAGGTTGATGTTTGTCGTCTGTGCGCTGGACAGCTCTTTCTTTGCCTTCTCAGCAGCTTCTTTCAGTCTCTGAAGCGCCATTTTGTCCGCTCTCAGGTCAACACCATTTTCTTTTGCAAAGGTGTCGGCCAGGAAGTTCATCACTGCATTGTCGAAGTCGTCTCCGCCTAGATGTGTATCGCCGTTGGTAGCCAATACTTCAAATACGCCGTCGCCCAGTTCCAGGATGGATACATCGAAAGTACCGCCGCCCAGGTCGTATACCAAAATCTTATGAGATCCTTCTTCTTTATCAAGACCATAAGCCAGAGATGCTGCAGTCGGCTCGTTGATGATTCTCTTTACTTCTAATCCAGCAATTTTGCCAGCGTCCTTTGTTGCCTGCTTCTGTGCGTCGGAGAAGTAAGCTGGTACTGTGATGACCGCTTCTGTTACTTTTTCTCCCAAGTACGCCTCTGCGTCTGTCTTCAATTTTGTCAGAATCATAGCGGAAATATCCTGAGGTGTATATTTCTTGCCGTCGATTTCTACAGTGTAGTCTTCGCCCATGTGTCTCTTTATGGATGCGATGGTTCTCTCCGGATTTGTAACCGCCTGTCTCTTGGCAGTTTCTCCGACCAGTCTCTCTCCGTTCTTTGCAAAACCAACTACGGATGGAGTTGTTCTGTTACCCTCTGCGTTTGCAATAACAACAGGATCTCCACCTTCTAATACGGATACGCAGCTGTTTGTTGTTCCCAAATCTATACCTATTACTTTAGCCATTTTATTTTCCTCCTTAAAATTCTCTAAAATTCATTTTTCTGTAGACCTTCGGTCCGTCGGTTAACTTGTTAAAGCGCTGGGAAATTGTTTCACAGCTAGGCGCTGAGAGGTCTGAGCCTCGGAGCGTACTCATAGTACGTGAGAAGCGAAGCCTCGAAAGCAACAACGCTGTGGGACAATTTAGCAAGCTTTAGTTGTTGACCTTTACCATAGAAGGCCTGATCACTTTTTTATTGAGTAAATACCCCTTCTGCATGACTTCTGTGACTTTGCCGCTGTCGTAATCATCATTGTCCTCCGTCATGACCGCGTTATGGAAGTTCGGATCAAAGTCCTCTCCAAGCGCATTTATTTCTTCCAGCCCTGCCTTCTCCAGCACCCCAGTGAGCTGTTTGAAAATCATCTTCATTCCTTCGACAAAGGACTCGTCTGCCGCCTCGTGGAGCAGGGCCCTCTCAAAGTTATCTATCACATCAAGCAGCTGCGATACGAGTTTCTCATTCGCATATGCATAAATGTCACTTTTCTCTTTTTCTACTCTTCTCTTATAGTTCTGAAAATCAGCCATCAGTCTCAGATACTTTGAGTTCAGAGCTTCGTCCTCTTCGCTTTTTTCCTCTGTGTCCGCCTGATCTTCTGTCTGCTCCTCTCCGGCCTCTTCTTCTTTAGTTTCTTCCGTGTCAGGAGTTTCATTCTTAACTTCTTCATCAAGTTCTTCGTTTACTTTTTTTTCTTCGTTATTCATTTTCCTCTTCACCGCCTTCTAACTGAAATGTACTGTTCAGATTATCTGTCAGGTACTCTATGATGGATGTAATCTCATCATATCTCATTCTTGTCGGTCCAATTACTCCAATCTTTCCAACTAACTTGCCATCTACATGATATGTTGCCGTAATCAGCGAGCAATCATTCATCAAATCATCGGCGTTTTCATCACCGATGGTAACAATGATGCCATCTTCTCTTTCGATCAGCTTCTTCGTAAAGTCTTCTTTCTTGTCTAGCAGTGAAAGGAAGCTCTTCGCTTTTTCCAGGTCATTATATTCAGGAATATCGAAGATATTTGTCAGACCATCCATATACAGATTGACATTGAGCATGTCTTCCAAGGTCTTCATAAAATTTGGCATGATGTTCTCCGCCAGCCTGCTCATCGCCTCGATATCAGATTCGAAGTTGGAGATGATGCGGCTCTTCAGGACATCGGTAATCTTCTTGCCATTGTAATTATATGTTATATTCTTCGCTAAGATCTGAAGGCTTTCCTCTGTGTACGGCACCCTCAGCTTGAGCGCCGTATTGGAAACCTTGCCGCTTTCAGAGACGATCATCAAAACGACCGTGTGCTCATCTACCGGTAAAAGGTTGACAAATCTCAGCGTATCCTCATTCTGTGTAGGCGACATCGCAAAAGAAGTCAAATTCGTAATCTCGGAAAGAATTCTGGCTGCGTGTTTGATTGTCTCGTCAAATTCATTTACATCTGCTCTCAGCTTCTCAGCAATCAAATTCTTTTCCACAGGAGACAGCTCATGCCTCTCCATCAGATGGTTTACATATAGCCTGTAAGCTTTGTCCGAAGGCACTCTGCCCGCTGAAGTATGGGGGTGTGACAAATATCCCATGTCCTCCAGATCGCTCATCTCATTTCTGATTGTAGCGGGGCTGATACCCAGGTCAAACTTCTTGGAAAGAGTTCTTGAACCAACAGGTTCTGCAGATCTGACATAATCACTGATGATTGCCTGCAAAATCTTCAATTTTCTTTCTGTTAATTCCATACATCATCTCTCCTTTATTAGCACTCACTCAATTTGAGTGCTAATCACTATATATAAGATACTACTGAACCTGCGGAATGTCAACACCATTTTAGAAAATATTTTTGTGATTTTGGTGAAAATTACCCACATTTTAAGCACACATTCCTCAAATCATTTTCATTTAATTATACAAATATAATCGATATTTTTTGTTATAAATCATAAATTCAGTATTGCACTCTAGCTGTGAATATGATACCCTTTGATAAACGAAAGACTAAGAGGAGGACATTATATATGAAGAAAAAGTCACAAGAGTTGTTAGAAGAATCGAAAAAGCGCCGCACCTATAGACAATTTTTACCCGATCCACTGGACATGGACGTGATTAAAAACTGTGTTTTGACCGCTGGAACTGCTCCCAATGGTGCAGATAAACAGCCGTGGCACTTCACCATCGTCACCGACCCTGCCATGAAACAGCGTATCAGAGAAGAGGCAGAAAAAGTTGAAAAAAATTTTTATGAGAAGCAGATTACTGATGAGTGGCAGGCAGACCTGGATAAACTGTCCGTCACCTGGGAAAAACCATTTCTCACGGAAGCGCCATGTCTGATCGCTATTTTTAAAGAATACTACCGCATGCTTCCTGATGGCACAAAGGATAAGAACTACTATGTGAACGAATCCATCGGCATTTCCATCGGATTCTTAATTAACGCCATTCGCAACGCCGGCCTGGTGAGCCTGACCTATACGCCAGCTCCTCCTACTTTCCTCAGAGAACTGCTGGGACGCCCGGAAGGCGAAACCCCCGTCATGGTCCTAGTCGTCGGCAAACCAGATCCCGACTATGAACTGCCGACACTGAAGAAAAAGACCTTTGAGGAGATTGCGGATATTATATAGAGCGACCAAAACCTGTCATCCGGCGCAAAGCCACCAATATAAGGTGTCTTACGCCGGATTTTTATCTCTTCTATCCACGCATTTACCCCCTATTCAATCAAAAACACCCAAAAGCACCTAAAATTCAGCGACCGCAAAGGGTGACGCTTGAGGAAAAGCCTCACTTTGCGCCGCCTGTCTCTGCTATCTATCTTCTTCCTTTTCGACAGCCTTTCTCAAAGCGTTCTCTACATATTGATTCAGAGAGCAGTTATCCCGTACCGCACGATATGCCAGTTCTTTGTGGAGAGCAGGATCAATTCTCACATTGAACTGCCCTTTAAACGCTTTCTCCGGCTGACGGCCAAGGTTCTCGCAAGTCTCAAGATAATCATCCACTGCTTTATGAAATTCTTCTTCAAGACTGTCAAAGTCTGCGGCTTCAAAGGTTACTAAGTCGTTGATACCGAAAATACTGCCAAAAAAGCTGCGATCTTGCGGACTCAGAATCACAGTTCCGATATATCCTTTATATTCTAAATAATTCATCATATATCACCCTTTATCTTTCGTAATTCGACGATGCTTTTGACTGCGGCAACAGAAAGAACATTACCTGGATGAGGCTTGTGAAGCTGAATCAAGATATCTCTTTCCTTGTTATAGAAACATACCCGCGATCCAGATGTATTGCCTTATGAAATTCTTGATACCCGAAATGATTCAATAATTTTTTTAGTTCTTGATAGGTAAAATTTTTTTGGAAACGATTCTATTCTTTTTATCAGTTTTTCTATTTTACTCATCTTTGCACCTTCATCTGTAACTGTATTCTAGTTACATTATAATAATATATCGGCAATTTGCAAACACACATCAAAAGCCCTCCGCAGCAGTTTATCATCCACTGCCCGGAGGGTTCTTCTATTCATATATGAGGCTTTTATTTCCCAAGTTCTGCTACGACCTTTGCATCTGTCTTTGCATCTGGTGTCACTTTGTAGATGATGATGTACAATACAAAGGATACCAGCAGCGCGAACAAACCAGAAGGCAGTCCGTAAGGAAGGGCTGTCACATACTGGAATACAAAACCCAGGACAGCGCCTACAGCAAAAGAAATCACCCCTGCCCAGCGAATAGCCGGCTGTTTTTCCAGCGCTTTGTGGTCATATTTCTTTTCTTTTCCTACCACAAAGAAATCTGCCAGAATCGGTGCCGCAAGAGGCGGAGCAATGGCGCCCAATGCATTGATGAAGTCTGCAAAGAACAACTGATAGAAAGCTGCCGCACCCAGAATCGTTCCCAAAACACCGATGACGATAACGATGGTCTTACGCTGCGCTTTGATGCCAAACACGTCTAATGCCGGACCGGTATACATGGAGTTACAGTATAACTCTGAGTTATCCGTCGTCCACAGAGCTGTCGTCCATACGACGACGCCGAGAATCGCCAGGATTATGCCTGCCCCCAGCATCCAGAACACGTAGTTGAACTCTCCATTCACAACGACGCCGATGTAGCCGACAAAGTTCAAAATCGGATTGGTCATGACAAAGCACGCTGCTGCACAGAGCCAGACGGCTTTTACCGATTTGTTGAAGCGGAACATGTCTACGCCCATGATCGCTCCGGCGATCCAGCTTCCGACTACGATGGTAATACCGTCGCCCAGTCCCATACCGCCTAGCTTATCTGCATCCTCTAAGAACGGACCTACGCCTCCCGCCTGGGAGATAAATACGATGCCGGCGATGACTGCTACAATCAGAATCAAAGGAGAAAATACCGTGGCAACCTTTTCGATTGCGGACATCCCCCGCACGGCAGTGTAAGTAAAGACCGCTCCAAAGATGGCACAGGCGAGGAATTCTTCTAAGCTGATCGGATTCATGCCCTCCATGCCAAAGTTCTCTGGATTGATTACAGTGATGCCAGAGGGATTCCCAATCCACTTGCCCCAGACTTCACCTACCATGCCTGCAATGCTGGCAAACCAGCCCAGAGTCAGCAGTGACATGATGAACAGCGGGATGACGACGCCTTTGCTGCCATAAGAAAATTTGGACAGTAAGGCCAGATTATATCCTGTCTTCTGCGCTGCAACGCCCAGGAAAGACGTCATCACATACAGCGCTCCCATACCCAGTGCAATGGCCCAGAAAGCCATCATCGGACCCATGCCGCCAGTGCCTCCGTAGCCAGCTAAATTACCTCCCACGATCAAGCCTGTAACAGCATAACCGAATCCGATCCAGACCATGAACTGGCTTCTGGTCGATCGTCGTGCATCTAGGGGAACAGGTTCCAGCATGAATTCGCCGTCAGTAGTCAGAGCTTCTGCCACTTTGGCTTTTTTCTTCTCTTCTGTCATTTTACGCTCCTTTCAATTAAGCCTTTGATAATACCGATAAATTCACTTCGATTATATCGTTTCTCGTATTTTCCGTCAATCTTTATTGCAATCAAAGCATATTAAAGTTATAATTTAATCAAAATGAAATCAATCTTTATGCAGGAGGAACTATTATATGGCTATGAACGAATTATTTAAAATGACGGCTCATCAGGTAAAGGAAGGAAACTTCAACAAAGCGATTCTGGCAATCGGCTCCTGTGAAGCCCACGGCCAGCACATCGCAGAGGGCTGCGACACTCTGGTTTCCTACAAACTGTCCAAGCAGATTGCAGACCAGATCGAAGGCATGCTGGTGCTGCCGCCAATCACCGTAGGCTACAGCGGTCATTACGACTCTTTCCCTTTCACCCTGACCTTGAGTTATGACACCACGACACAGGTGATTTACGATATCGTTGAGTCCTGTATCCGCCAGGGAATCGATCATGTCTTTTTAATGAACGGACACGATGGAAATATCGCTCCGATTGAAATTGCTTCTAGAAAAATCAAAGAAGTATACCCTGAGGCACAGATTGCAGCGCTGACACAGTGGTGGGTCGCAGCCGGTGACCTGCTTCCAAAAGACACCTTCGAAGTCTGGGGCGGCATCGGTCACGCCGGCGAAGGTGAAACCTCAATCGCTTACCACCTCTTTGGAGACTGGTGCGAGCCAGAACTAGCGACTTCCGTCGTTCCGGACCTGCCAGAATATCTGGATATCAAATGGGACTTCTCCGAACTGACAGATACAGCGCAGACTGGCGATGCCACAAAGGCTACGGCCGAAAAGGGCAAGCTGATGAACGATGCCATCGTAGAATACGTCGTCAAGACCATCAAAGAACTGGACGCAAGACAGTGGAAATTTAAATAGGGCACTACATAATTGAGCAGGAGCCACATCAAAGGCATCAAAGAAATTGTGCGCCTTCATTTCCAAAAAAACTGGGATTAATGGCGCAAAGCCCTGTCCTAACCTGCCTTCGCGCCTTCATTTTTGATGTTTCTGAATTTACTTGCGCTACTCCCTTTGCAAGACGGCGAGAAACAAGCAAATTCGTCTTTTTCATTGATCTTCAGAGCCACTTTAGAAGCTGTACACGCCTCTAATGGTAAATAAAGGAATTTTATTTGCACCGAATTTCTGAAACGCGCAAGCAATGAACAAAAATTTGCAAATGAATGCGCATTGGTTTACAATAATTAAAAAATCCGCCAGAAATAAGCAAAAAAACGAAAATGAAGGCGCATTTTTTTCATCCGCCCTATGCGAAAGGACGTGGCATAACGCCTCGTCCTTTCTTCCTGTCATTTATAATATTCTCTGATAACCTCAGCAACATATTTCATCTGCGAGAGATCATAACGCTGGTCACATTGCAGCATCAGGTTGTGCTCTGACAGATAGACCGCATCCTCTCCCGGCTCATAGTATTCCAACGGCAGAATCCACTGAATTTCAGGAATGATATTCCGCTGCACCAGATGACGATAGAGTCCGTCCCGATCTTCTGCCAGCAAAGTCAGACCAAATGGCACATAATCTCCGTCAGAATCCAGTGGGCAGCTGAGCATCTCAATCTGCTCAAGTCCTGCAAGCTGCTCATAGAGATAACTGTAATTCTCTATTCTCTTCTTCATTAGAACGTCCAAATCCGTGTTGAACAGAATCGTCCGCGACGCTTCCGTCATGCAGCGAGGCGTCAGATCCTGATATCGGCTGGCATTGGCTGCCTTTTCAAAAAGTAGGTAAGGTTCCTTGTCCATTCCTGGACTCATTTCATACTGCATGCGCACTACAGAAATCAGCAACTCCCGATAGACGCTTTCATCGTAAGCCGATTCCAACGCCTGCAGCTTTCCATAGTTTCCATCTTTGATGGCCAGCAAACCGCCGTCGGTCATCGGAAACCACTTCCTGGTGCTGGCTACGATGTAGTCGCCAAAACCCATGCGCTCCGCATCTTTAGAAAACAGCGCCTGGGTGATATCCTCCATGATCAGAATATCGCGGGACGCAGCCATTTCTTTGACAGCCTGAACCACCTCCAAAGGCTGGGGCACGGAGAAATAGTGAATCAAATAGATCATGCCCACATCATCAGTGAGTTTTTCGCACAAATCTGCAAGATCCACGGTCAGATCCGCCCGTACCCGATAGAAATCATAGGCAATCCCCGCCCATTCCATCGCACTGATCACCGACAAACAAAGGTAGTCTGGCAGCAGGACTTTCTTGTGCCGCATCCGATCCGCACAATGTTTCATGGCGTAGACCGACGCTGTCCGGCCGTTGTTGGTGTAGATTTTTAAATCATAACCATCCTCAGAAAGCCGCAGATCAAAGTCTTCTCCAGACGGCTCAGCACACAGCAAACCGCCGTCCACGCTGTAAAATCCGCCAATCAGCATGTCAGTCCTCTTTCACTTCGTAGACAGGGATGTCGTCTCTCTTGAGAAAAGCGGTCAAGCAGTGGACAGAACCGCCGCCTTTTTTGATTTCTTCAAGATCCAGCTCGATGACCTCGATGCCCTTTTGATTGAGCAGTTCCACCGTCCTCGGCGCACCCTTGGGCATGACGATTTTTCCCGGCTCCAGCGCCACAGAGTTGGCAGCAAAGTTGATTTTCTCATCAAAGGCTGGAATTTCTACGAATTCAAAGCCTCTCTTCTCCAGCTCCTCATAGATGATATCCGGTGTAATATAAGGATAGGTTACAGCCACATGGCTATCTACGATAGAGAGAAATCCGTCCAGATGGTTCTGGTTTCTGGCAATGGAGAGGGTAATGATGTTTTTCACCCCCATATCCCGGAACGTATCACTGACCTGTTTCAGCCCTTCCGCGTTACAGCGGGAACCGGTGCCGACGATGACCGTCTCCTTGTCCACCCAGGTGGCGCATGCCCCGTCAAAGATGCCTTTGCCGTGGATGGTTTTGACGATGGGCACGCCCAGTTCTGCCGCCTTTTGCGCAGCATACTTCACTTCTTTATGTCTGATTTCAATGCCCGGCCGGGTGACGATGACCCCCTCCGGGGTGCCCAGGATCAAGTCGTGACAATACATAGCGTTGGGGCAGCCCGGATCCATCTCCTCAACATAGTTGACCTCGATGCCGTGATCCTTGTACACCTGAACCAGTTGGTCGTGCTCCCATCTGGCTTTCTCCACATCGATAAAATCGCGGAAATAAATCTTTGACGGATCTTTGATCCCTTCGATTTCCTTGCCCGGCCTGTGCATCAGCACCGAACGCAGCCTGCCGATTTCTGAGGTCACACTCCACTGGTTGCCCCAGACCTTTTCCAAATCTTCTCTGAATGTATGTAATTTTTCCATCATAATCCTCCTATCCTCTTGCCAAAGTGGCGCTGCAGCAGTGCACAGAGCCCCAGCCCTTCAAAATTTCATCAAAGTCCAGACTGATAACCTGAACACCGTTCTTTTCAAGAGCCGCTTTTGTCTGCGGATTTCCTTGCGCCTGGATGACCAGACCCGGACGCAGGGCCACGATATTGAGCCCCAGGGAGAACCTTGCTTCATCCTGATCCGGTGCGTCGATGATGTTGTACCCTCTGTTCATCAGATATTCCACCACGTCATACGGCACCTGTCTTGTATTGACGATGGCTTTGTCCTCATCGACAAAATTCATGATGCCGTCAAGGTGAGCATTGGTATAAGGAATCGGTACGGTCAGAATGGTCTCCACCCCCTGCTCCCTCAGCACGTGGGCGACCTGATTGTAGCCGGCTTCATTGGTCCTGGAGCTTCTCGCCAGAATTACCGTCTTTCTGTCAACCCACAGGCAGTCCGCCCCCTCGAAGGTTCCTGTACCGGTAATGGTCTTGACGATGGGAATCTGCAAAGCCGCCAGTGCTTTTGCCATAGCCACTTCTTCTCCTCTGCGCACAGGCAGAGCAGGTCTTGCGATGATGGCGCCTTCCGGTGTCATGAACATCAAGTCGCGGCAGTAGACGGCATTGGGGCGATCCTCCCTCTGCTCGTCCAGATAATAGACTTTGACGCCGTTTTCCTCATATACGTCCACAAGGCGCTGGTGAGCCTCTCTGAATTTACCTGGATCGATCGGTTCTCTAAACCTGGCCTCTTCCCAGCCGAAATCGTCGATTTCCTTTCCCGGTCTGCGCAGGAGCACGCTCTTCAGCGGTGCACATTGGGAGCTGATGCCCCAGTCTCCCCAGTAATCTCGTATCTGCTCCTCAAAAGGTGTCTCGTCCCTTCTGAGATTCTTATCTTTGTTCAATTCTAGAAATGCCATTTGCTCTCACTCCTTTTATTCATCAACGTAGTGAAGCCCAAATCGGACTCCACTACATTGCTCATCTATTATGCGATATTTGTCATTTCTTCTTCAGCCACATGCTTGCCCCAAATCTTGGAAAGAGCCATGACTGTTACGACCAGCAATCCAATCCCGACAGTCAGTACGGCAACATTCGCCTTTGTCAGACCAGCGATGGCGAAGGTGATAATGGTGACGACACCTACCATCAAAGCATACGGCAGCTGGGTCTTCACGTGGGAAAGCAGATCACAGCGAGCCCCGTTGGCAGAAAGTATTGTCGTATCTGAAATCGGCGAACAGTGGTCGCCGAAGAGTCCTCCAGACAGCACTGCGGCGATAGCCAGATGCATCGGTGCATTGAGTGCCAAAGCTGCCGGCACGGCAATGGTCATCATGATGGAGAATGTTCCCCATGACGAACCGGTGGAGAAGGATATGACAGCGCTTGCAATAAATATGATCACTGGCAGCGTCCAGGCCGGCACGTTGTCCTGCAGCATGTTGACGACGAACTCCGGTCCGCCCATAGCTTTGGTCACGCTGCTCAGCACCCACGCCAGAAGCAGGGTGATGAATACGCTGGCGATGCTTTCGAGGCCTGCCACATAGTCCATACAGATTTTCTTAAAAGACTTAATCTTGAAAATCACCACTAAGATGATGTTGGCTGCCGCTCCGAATACGAAGCCGGCAATCAGAGCGCCTCTCAGCTGGTCGCCATCGACAGATTTAAATGGAAATCCCTGCGGGCAGAGCATCAGACAGAGGGTTCCAATCATCACCAATAGAGGAATAATCATAACCATCGGTCTGCTGTTTTCCAGCTTTGCGTCGGTGTCGATTTTGACTGCCTCGGCAACATGACCATCAGGCGCTACCTGTCCTCGCAGAGCTCTCATCTCCGCCTTGTGCATCGGACCAAATTCTTTTTTTGTAAATGCCACCAGTGGCACCATCAGAAGTGACAGCAGCGCATAGTATTGAAACGGCCATACTTGCAGCAGCATATCCCATTCAGCAGTCTCGATGCCTGCCGCTTTGAATTCCGTGCCCATGAGACCCATGATATAAGCGCCCCAGCCCAGAAACGGAACCAGGATGGATAACGGGGATGCCGTGGTGTCTAGAATCCAGGCCAGCTTCTCTCGGGAAACCTTCATCTTGTCCGTCAAAGGTTGTACGATAGGACCTGCGATGATGGGACTGCCGATGTCAGAAAAGAACACCATGATGCCTGCTACCCAGCCTGCCATCTGCGCTTTCGCCCTGCTGTTGACAAACTTGGTCACAGATGAGGCAAAGGCGTGGGCGCCTCCCGAAACCTCCAGCAGTTTTACGAAACCGCCGATAAAAATCAATAATACCAGCACTTCTGCGCAATAGGAATCCGTCATGTTAGGAACCAGATGGTCCACCACATAGGACATCATCGCGTTAAACGGATTGCCTCCTGCCATGACCAGCAGGCCGGCAAAGGCTCCTACGAAAAGTGCAATAGAGATGTTTTTCAGCCACATTGCGATAACGATTGTAAGAGCGATAGGAAATAATGATAGAATGCCATAGTCCATTATGTATTTCTCCTTTCTTCTACGAGTATTCCATATGCCCCTATCAAAAGCAAAAAGTATGCCATCTATTTCACGGAGGACCTCATCCTTCAGGTCAGTCCTTCCCACTGCACCGTTGCTCGTAATTTAGAAGAAAGAATTTTCTTAAATTTAAACGACTTTTTCTCATTCAGAAAAATTATCAAAGGTGATAATTTTTATCACAATAGATAATTTTTATCATTTTTGATAAGATTTAAGGATGCGATATAACGTCGCAATACCGATACCAAGACTATCTGCCGCATTCTTTTTTCCTTTCGTATCCCAGCCGTATTTTTCCAATGCCTTCAGCACCTCGTCGATTTCTGCTTTTTTCCGGCGCGCTTTCAAGCTGGCAGCCCGATCCCAAACAGTCATGTCTTCTGCGACCTGTACTTCCGCCTCTGCCCCTGCCAGTTCCGGGGTACCTTTGCGCTTTACCCGTTCCGGAATGCTGAAGCTGGTCAAAATCTCCTGTCCCTCCACGTTCAGCGCACATTCTATGGTGTTCTCAAGTTCTCTGATATTGCCCGGCCAATCGTAGCTTGTGAGAATCTTTGCCGCTTGCGGCGTCATGTCGTAGACGTTCTTGCGCAGCAGCGCAGAGTATTTCTCCATAAAGTGCTTGGAGATGATGAGGATATCCTCGCTGCGCTCCCGCAGCGGTGGTATAAAGATAGGAATGACGTTGAGCCTGTAATAGAGGTCGCTGCGGAATTCGTTGTTTTCAATCATGGATTCCAGGTTGCGGTTGGTGGCAGCGATGACTCTGATATCGATAGGGATATTCTTGTTTCCGCCTACCCGCTCAATGGTTCGCTCCTGCAGCATGCGCAGAAACTTGACCTGCAGGAAAATCGGAATGTCTCCCACCTCGTCCAAAAACAGGGTGCCGCCGTTGGCAAGCTGGCATTTGCCAACTTTTCCGCCCTTTTTAGCACCGGTAAAAGCGCCGTCCTCATAGCCGAATAGTTCACTCTCCAGCAAAGTCTCCGGTATGGCGCCGCAGTTGATCGCTACAAAGGGACCGTTCCGACGGCTGCTCTGGTTGTGTATTGCTCGAGCAAAGAGTTCTTTGCCTGTACCGCTCTCGCCTCTGATCAATACGGTGGAATCGCTGTCGGCAATTTTAAAAGAGAAGGAAATCACGTCCTGTATAGCCTTTGATTCGCCGATGATATCAGAAAAATCCACCTTGTAATCAGACTCATGGAGCAGCTTAGAGGCGATGTTGCTGGCATCGATGATGCTTTTCATAATTAGAATCGTACCGTAATTTTCACCTTCGTGCTCAATCTTCTTGGATGTCAGCAATACGTTGGTTTCACCGTGTTCGCCCCTGATGGTGACTTCGTTGTCTATGAACTCCTTCCGCCGGCGAATCTCTCTGATTGCCTGGCTTGGCAGCACCGCTTCAATGTTCTTTCCGATCAGTTTCTCCGTAATACCGAACTTCTTAGTTGCAGACTGATTAATCCTATAGACAGCCCCCTGATTGTCGATGGCGATGACGCCGTCATGGACAGAATTGAGAATGGCCAGAGTCTCGTTGAGGTTGACCATCAATTGATCCGCATATTCCGCCGCCTCAATCTTGCCGGAAATCAGTTCTGAAAGTTTCTTTGTAAAATTGACAAAGACGTCCTTGGCAAAGAGGCCGCTGTTTTTCTGCTCCTCCGTAAAAGCGATCAGCGCCATGGCGCCGCGGATCTGCTCTTTTACGTGGAGAGGCGCGTAGACAGCAGCCTTTTCCCGGCAGTTGGCTTTGTTGGCACAGCCGGCACAGACAGGGTCCACCCCGGGATGATTGATGATCAGCGTATCATTTTTCTCTATGACGCTCTCAAAGATATTGGGATTTACAACTTTTTTACCGACTTCCTTCTCATATTCGTCGGTTCCCGCCACTCTGATAAAATCCGTATCGATAATCGTGATGACTACATTAAACAGTTGTGAGACGATTTCACAAGTCTCCTGTAAAAAATCATTGTTATTCTTCAGCATCTTTACACCTCGCAAAAAAGATTAAAGATATCATAACACCTGTAAATTCATCTGTCAAAATTTGTCGAATTATAATTGGCACAATCCTTGCTTTATATACTTGCATAAGGTCTGTTCCTCAATTGCGAGCCAGAACCAATATACGATACATCCAAGGAGGTTTAATTATGACAAATAAAATGAAACAGAGCGTGAAGATGGACACCATCCCCTTCTCCGGCATCAGAAAGGTCTTTGAGGCAGCGGGCAGGTTAGAAAAAGAAGGCAAAGAGATCATCAATCTGGGCATCGGACGGCCCAACTTCGATACGCCTGCGTTCATCAGGGACGCCGCCAAGAAAGCCCTCGACGACGGTTACACCTATTACACATCCAACTACGGCACCGAAGGACTGCGCCAGGCTGCCGCAGATAAGTTCAACCGCGATAACGGCCTGGATATGAAAATGGAAGACATCATCGCCACCGTTGGCGCCAACCAGGCGGTATCCATCGCCATGACGGCTCTGCTGGATCCTGGTGACGAAGTGCTGGTGCCCAACCCTTCCTGGCTTCATTATTTTTACTGTGCCGATCTGGCAGGAGCGAAGACCGTCTCTTATCCCCTTTTAGAAGAAAACGATTTTAACGTGCAGATCGAAGATATCGAGAAGCTGATCAGCCCCAAGACGAAGATGATCATCGTCAACTCGCCTAATAACCCGACAGGTTCCGTTCTCAGCAGAGAGAGTCTCGAAAAGATCGCCAAGATTGCCAAGGATAACGATTTAATCGTACTTTCTGATGAAATTTACGAAAAGTTGTTATATGATGATAGCAAACACACCAGCATCGCCTCTCTGCCTGATATGGCAGGCCGCACGATCATCATCAACGGCGTGTCAAAGGCTTACGCTATGACTGGCTGGAGAATCGGCTTTGCCGCTTCGAAAAACGCAGACTTCATCAGCGCCATGATCCGTGTCCTGCAATACACGGTAACCTGTGCCACTTCTGTCAGCCAATACGCTGCCGAAGCCGCCCTGAACGGACCGCAGGAATGTATCGAAGAAATGAGAGCACAATTCGACGAGAGAAGAAAACTGGTATACCGCTCTATCAACGAAATAGAAGGTCTCAGCTGCAATTGCCCGAAGGGCGCATTTTACTGCTTTATGAACATCAAAGCCCTGGGTATCACTGACGAAGAAGCGTCCGACTATTATCTGAACGAAGCTGGCGTCGCCATGATTCCAGGTTCTGCTTTCGGCGAATATGGCAGCGGCTACCTGCGTATCGCCTTCTCCAACTCCTATGAGAACATTGAGAAGGCCATGGGCAAGATTAAAGAGGCCACGGAAAAACTGCTAAAAAAATAAATCAGGAGGTCCCCATGTTAAAAATCTTAGACAGAGAAATCAACAGAGGAGATAAATTCATTACAGATTACCAGGTAACGGACGGACAAGGAGGCGAAACACTGCTGCCCTACTACGTTATCGCAGGAGAGCAGGACGGTCCTGTCCTCTGCATCACTTCCGGCGTCCACGGCACGGAATACCCCGGCATCGCTGCCAATCTGAAGCTGTATGCAGATCTGCAGCCTAAGGATCTGGCCGGCACCATCATCGGCGTGCCCCAGTGCAACTTCGCATCGTTTCAGGCAAAGCAGCCCTTTGTCAATCCCATCGACGGCAAGAACCTCAACGATACCTTCCCGGGCTGCCCGGACGGCTCCATGACAGAGCGGCTCTGCCATATTCTGATTCACGAGTTCGCGGCCAAAGCCCAGTACCACATCGATATGCACAGCGGTGACAGCATCGAATGGCTCCACCCATACGCATTTTATCACATCAATGAGCAGGACCACGGCGTCACAGAAATCGCAAGAGCCATGGCAAAGGTCTACGGTCTGGATTATGTCTCTTTTACAGAAACAGCCGGTGCAGGCGCCACGGACAAGGGCAACTTTTATGCGGCTGTCAGTGAACTGGGCATCCCCAGCATCCAGCCGGAGATCGGCGGCATCGGCCTCGTCGAATGTAAGACCAAGATGCTCCATTACAACGGCGCACGCAACGTGCTGATTCATCTGGGCATGCTGCCGGGCGTCAAAATAGAAAACAGCAGCCAGCAGGAGCTTTCCCGTTTCTATCGGCTCAAATCGGAATTTGACGGCATCTACCATTGCTTTGTCAGACCGGGAGACCACATAGAGAAGGGACGCCATCTGGCAACCATCACCGACTACCACGGCCAGGAGATCTACAAGGAATTCTACGCAGAAGAAGACTGTGTCATCCTCTGGGTCATGTCAACCTTTGCAGCTTGCAAAGGAGACAACCTGATGGCCATCGGCGTCATTTAGGAGGCAATCATACATGAACATCGCAATCATCGGTTACGGCGGCGTAGGCAAGGCTCTGGTGCGCCTGCTCAACATGCAGGAAGAGGTTCTGTCAAAGGACCATTTGCATATCCAGGTTCCCTACGTTGTCGATTACTACGGCGGCATTTATCAGGAAGAGGGCATCGACCTCCAGCACCTTGCCGCCTTTACAGAAACGGAAAAAGACATCACCAGGTTCAAAGGAGGCAGTGCTGACATTACGGTAGATCGCATCGTCTGTGATGAGACGATAGACCTTGCTGTCATCATGACGCCGACCAACAAGGAGACCGGTCAGCCCGGCGCAGACTATGTGCGAAAGCTGCTGAAAGCCGGAAAGCACGTAGTCATATCAGACAAAGGCCCCATCATGCTCTACTACGACGAACTTTATCATCTGGCGCAAGAACACGGCGTACAGCTGGGCATCGGCTGCACCACAGGAGGTGCCCTGCCTTCTGTCAACGGCGGGCTCATGGATCTGGCCGGCGGCGAAATCACCTCTATCGAAGGGGTTCTCAACGGCACTACCAACTTCATTCTCAAGTTTATGGAAGAACAGGCTTGCGAATACGCCGAGGCACTGAAAGAAGCCCAGAATCAGGGCATTGCGGAAACGAACCCGACCCTGGACGTGGAAGGCTGGGATACCGCCGGCAAGCTTTTGATTCTGACCAACGTTTTGATGCAGGAAAAAAAGACCCTTGACGACATTCAGGTGGAAGGCATCACTCATCTGACAGCAGCAGAAGTTGCCCAGGCCGCCAGTGAATCCTGCAAGTATAAGCTGGTAGGCAAAACCGTGCGAAAAGAAGACGGCCAGCTTTCCATGACGGTGAAACTTGCAAAGCTCTCTCAGGATCAGCTGCTCTACAGTGTAGAAGGGAAAAATAAAGCCGTCCGCTACTGCTGCGATACCTTAGGAGAACTGGTCATCATCGGCGGCGCCTCCGGCGTCATTCCTGCGGCGGCATCTATCCTGCGTGATATCGTCAATATCCACAGAGGCTATCAATTTGTAAAGTGAGGTAAAAGATCATGCGATTAGCAACCATCAGATATGCCGGCCGCGAACAGGCCGGCATCGTAACAGAAAACGGCATCGTTACCATCGCTGCTGTCAACCGCAGCAAAGGCACGACCTGGCACACAGAAATGTACGATTTAATCTGCACAGAGGAAATCCCCGGCCTGACCCGCTGGTACAAGGACGGCGGTAAGGCGGAGCTTTCTGAAATGGAGACAGTGCCTTATGATCAGGTGGACTACGGACCGCTCTATCGAAACCCGCCCCGCATCTTCGGCATCGGCCTCAACTACAAAGATCACGCAGGCGATCTGGGGGAAGGCGCTCCAGTGGGCTTTCCCGGCAGCTTTTATAAACCGGCATCCTGCATCGCAGGGCCAGGAGATGAAATCTGCATTCCTGCCATGGAAGAAGCAAAGAAGACCACCGGTGAAGCAGAACTGGGCATCATCATGGGTAAGAAGTGTAAGTTTATCGAGGAAGAGGACTGGCAGGACTACATCGTTGGTTATACCACTATTCTAGATATGACAGAAGAGTCCATCCTCCGTCTCAATCCCCGCTATCTGACCCTGGTCAAAGGTTTCGATACCTTCCTGACCTTCGGCCCCCAGCTGGTCACCCCTGATGAAGTCTCAGATGTCTCTCAGTTGGAAGTGCAGACGGTTCACAACGGCAAAGTTCATGCGGCCAACACCGTAGCCAACATGACCCACAGCCCGTCCCGCCTGGTCTCCCTGGTTTCCCACATGCAAGGGTGGCTGCCTGGCGACGTTCTCTCCACGGGAACGCCGAGAGCCGTCCACATCCAGGAAGGCGACACCCTGGAGTGCAGGATTTTCGGACCAGACGGTTTCGCCATGGAGCCTCTGGTCAATCCGGTCATCGATTTGAAGTTAAGAAAATAAATTGGAGGTACAATATGGATTTAGGTTTAAAAGATAAATGCGCCCTGGTGCTGGCCTCAAGCTCCGGCCTGGGCAAAGCAGTGGCAAAAGAACTGGCTGCGGAAGGCGCCAAAGTCATGCTCTTCAGCCCCTTTGAAGAGCAGCTGCAAGAGGCGCAGGAAGAAATCACCGCCGAAACCGGCAACGAAAATGTGGCTTATTACTGCGGCGATATGACCAAGGCAGAGGACATCAAAGCCCTAGTCAAGGCCACCTGCGAAAAGTTCGGCCCTATCTACGCCCTCTTCAACAACGCCGGCGGCCCTCCGGCAGGCCCGCTCAATTCCTTTGACGATGAAGCCTGGTACAAGGCTTTCGATTTGACTCTGCTCTCCTATCAGCGCGTAGTCAGAGAGGTTGCGCCGATCATGATGGAAAACGGCGGCGGCAGAATCGTAAACTCCACCTCCTCTTCTGTCAAAGCTGTACTGGACAACTTGGGCTTATCCAATACCATGAGAGCCGGTGTCGTCGGCTGGTCAAAGACTGTGTCTCAGGAACTGGGCAAGTACAACATCCTGGTCAACGTCATCGGTCCAGGCCGCATCGGCACCGCCCGTATCGATCATCTGGACAAGATGCGGGCAGAAAAACAGGGTATCACGGTGGAGCAGCTGCAGAACAACACCTGGAAGACCATCCCTCTGGGACGCTACGGAAAACCGGAAGAATACGGCAAGCTGGCCGCCTTCCTGCTCTCCTCTACAGCTAACACCTACATCACCGGCCAGACCATCTTAGTTGACGGCGGTCTGGTCAAGGCACTGTAACCAGCCTTGAGATAGTCGAACCCCCTCCGCAGCAGGAAAACTGCTGCGGAGGGGGTTGTCTGTCAGGGCATACCCCTCGTGGGCGACATACGAAAATAGGAATCTTGAAACCCTAGCCCGATTTACTTTAAGTAAATCGTTGGCAGGTCTCATGCGAAAAGTCCCCAAATCTCGATTTGGCAGGTTTGACCGCTTGATTCCGTCATTTCCACGTTTTTCATTTCAAAAATATATAAGTCTGCTGATCCGAAAGCGCCTCTGCATATGTATAACCCAGCCGGTCAAAGCCCTTGATTTCTTCTATGTCTTCGATATGGTTTTCTGCCATATACCTGACCATCTCCCCGCGGGCCATTTTGACCATGGTGCCCTTCTCTTTGACCTTCCCCTCGATCAGTTCCCCAAAGACGCAGGTGATCATCCTTTTATCCTCGGGCAGATAAGCAGAGACACATTTGCTGTACTCTTTTGACGCCAGGTTCAGAACCGTGTCCGCCTCCTCGAAGAGCTTTGACGCGATGCGCCCTTCCCAGAAATCGTACAGGGAGTCGATCTCTGCGCAGCCCAGCCTCGCCTGCATCTCCAGTCGGTAAGGCGTGACCCCGTCAAACGGCCGCAGCATGCCATAAAACCCGGACAAAATGCGCAGGTGCTCTTCGACGTACTCGTAAGCCTCCGTCGTGAAAACCCCCGGCGCCATGTATTGATACTGGATTCCTTCGTAAGACAGGATTGCCGGCGTCAGATTCCCTTCCAGATCCATGGTCTGCAGCCGATCATAATTCAGCGCCGCAAGCTTGTCGCTGCAGTTCCATACCGCCTTTGCCTCTTCATAAGTGAGTCCCCGCAGGCAGTCCAGCAGCTTTTTCGCAGCCTCCATAAAAAACGGCAGATTCCTGCAGGGAAAAATGTCCGTGTTAACGTTCATCTTCTTTGCCGGTGAGATGATGATTTTCATAGTCATATAGAAATCACTTCTCCTATGACGCTGCCGATAAAGAAAAGTGTCCATATGATAGACAAGAGCGACAATGAAAGGCCTATGATGGAACAGACCAGGCCACCTGTCGCCATGGACTTTCCACCAGGTTCCGCCCTGCCCATGAGCGAAAAGATGATGCCCGCGATGCTCAGCACTATCGCAATCAGTCCACTAAACCAGACAGCTACCAGGGACAAAATCCCTAAAGTCAGTCCGGCAATCGCGTTGGTATGGGTGGCCTTCCTCTCCACATCGGCATATTTGTCATAGTCAAAATCCACGATGGTGGAGCCGCCTTGTTCGGATTTTACCACCATAGCGGCACTAGCGCCAGTGTGAGCGGCTGGAACAGGGATAGCATCCGCAGTGGGGTGAGCATCCAGGTTGGTCTGCCTATCTGGGCCGGCACAAGCATTCGGCCTGATATAGCCCTCTGGCGTAAAAAAATCCTGCTCTTTTATGTTATCTTTTTGTAAGTTCGGTTTTGTATCCATAGTCTTGTCTCCTCATCATGCGGCGATATTGTTTTACCCATTGTAACATAATCTTGAGGTTAGGGACAGAGGGGAAATCAGACCGAAATGCGGCAGATGGATGTAGGGATGCGCCTTCATTTTCATTTTTTTGCTTATTACTGGCGGATTATTTGATTATTGTAAACCAATGCGCCTTCATTTTTGGATTCCAGCTCTCTATTTGCGCGCAGGCGGAAAATTCGATTGATTTCAAAGGTATTTGCCCTTCTATATTGACAGACGCCGATCAAAATCATCCCATTTTTTAGATTAAATGTAATATTTTGTAAATCTAATCCGCATTTGCAAAGGGAGTGGTGCAAGTAAATTTAAAAAATCCAAAAATGAAGGCGGGAATGCAGGCTCGGACAGTGTTTTGTGCCATCAAATTCAATTTTTTGACGAATGAAGGCACCATACCCTTTGCAGTGACAGGAATATTCAGATGTCCAGATAATCCCACAGCACATCCTGTAAACACAGCCGGGTATACGTATATCATAAATGCCGCCTTATACAATTCCCCACTCCCTATTTTATTAAAGTCCACGAAAAAGCACCCGTAATCAACAGGTGCTTTTCTCGTAATTATTATTAGTAATGTAGGTTTTCTGCTATTTCCTTCATGGTATCTTTACTGACCTGTCCGCAAAACTCATAAGTGATTCCATCGTAGGATAGTATCATAAAAGTGACTGGGAAGCCTTCCACTTGCTCCCAGGCAGCGGGACCATCCGTTACGATCTCGTATAGAATCACTTCTGTATCCAGGTTTTTGCACTGATACGTGGTTGCCGTCTCCTGATTTATGATGCTGTCATAATCTAAAATGCCGTTTTCCATACCTCCATCCCCGTCCCGCGCCTCATAAAACGCAGAAGTATAGATGATAATCTGACATTTGATCGGCGTTCCGAAGTTTTTTCCTTTCTCATATATAATGCTGTTCACCGTAGAAGCTTCTTGATGGGAATTAATCTTTACATTCTTTAAATCCCCTAGAATATAGTAGTCATTTGTTATCGTAACACCGAAGATTTCATCATCAGGTATTCCTTCAGAGTAATCCGTCCAGGGAGAATACTGCCATGCCAGATTCTTTTCATAACCCTGATCGTATTTTAACAATTTAATATTAATTTTCTTTTCTACCTGACGCAACGTGTCAAATTTCTCCATCTCATTGCCTGCATCCTCATCCAGTTCTAGGAATTTTCCTTCTGTCTTTACTTCCTCGCCCTGCACACGGAATACGTTAGTAAAGGTCTTCACAATGGTCTCCGCATAGGTCGCCACCTGCGGAATCTGAAATACGGTGAACAATGTCAGCACGATCGCTGCAGCCAAGGCCAGGCGGTGATAAAATCTGCGACTCCTTCTGCGCGGCCGCCCCTTCTGCGTTTCCTGGCCGCTATGAACTGCTTCTAGAATCCGCCTATCCATCTCTTTTGTGGTATTCATGGTTTCGAACGCATCTCTGATCCTGTTCTCATTCATGCAAACACCTCCCCTTTCTCCCATTGAATTTTCAGCAATTCCCGTCCCTTTTTCAGCCGCATTTTGACGGCAGACTCCTTCATGCCTAAAATCTCTGCGATTTCTGCACACTTGTACCCTTCCACATAATACAGATAGATGACGATTTTGAACTTCTCCGGTAGATTGAGAATCTCTTCCAAAATCACTTTTTCTTCAGCATCGGCAGGAAGCTGCTCAATCTCTTCCATGGCGCCTCTGCGAGAATTCCAAAAAAGCTTCAGGTTGTTCTTGCAGTAATTGATGGTCACTCTGATCAGCCATCGCTTTTCATGTTCAGCGCTCTCAAATTCCGGTGCTGACAAAAGATACTTTAGAAAGACCTCCTGCATCGCATCCTCACACTCCTCATTATTTTTCAGATAAGTAAAGGCGATGCGGTAAATGAGAGTCTTGTACTGGTCATACTTCTCTTCAAATTCCCTGGTATTCATCCTATCACACTCCTTCATGCGTTCACTATATATACAGCTGGCGAGGCGCTATGGTCAAAACAAATCAAAATATTCTATACTAACCCGAATTCAAATATATTTTTCAGCATTAAGGTTTCATTTCGGTTTCAATTGTGTTATAATCAAATAAATACAGGATATATTTAAAACCGTATTTCATCCGAAAGGAGCGTATTATCATGACCATCCAAGAATTGAAACGCCGCAAAAGAGAGCTGGGTTACTCCAACGCCAAGGTAGCAGAGCTTTCCGGCGTCCCCCTCGGCACTGTACAGAAGATTTTCAGTGGTGAAACCAGTTATCCCCGCTATGCAACGCTGCAGGCTTTGGAGCAGGTTCTGGGAGAACCGACCTCCACAGGCAAAAGCTTCGTCAACGAAACCACCGCCCCCTACCTGACCAAAAAGCAAGGCGACTACACCCTGGAGGATTTCTATGCCTTTCCCGAGGACTATCGCATCGAGCTGATCGATGGTGTCATCTACAGCATGACCTCGCCTGCATCCGCCCATCAGCTGATTGCAGGGTATATTTATGCTCAGTTATTTAATCACGTCGCCAAGGAGCAAGGCGGCTGTCTTCCGATGATTTCTCCCATCGATGTGCAGCTTGACTGCGACGACAAGACCATGGTCGAACCGGACGTCATCGTGGTCTGTGACCGGGACAAGGTCATCAATCGCTGCGTCTACGGCGCACCTGATTTCGTCCTGGAGGTCCTGTCTCCTTCCACCAAAAAGAAGGACATGATCATCAAACTGAACAAGTACATGAATGCCGGTGTACGGGAATACTGGATGATCGACCCGGACAAGAAGGCCGTCTCCATCTACGACTTCGAGCACGAGGACTATCCCCTCATCTGTGGCTTCGAAGATAACGTAACCGTATCCATTCTGGACGGCCAGTGCCAGATCGATTTCAAGAAGATGTACGACTATATCAGCTTCCTCTACAGAGACTGATACCCTATCCATATCCAAATTTAAAAATCTGCCCGAAACATGCTATTTCAAATGCATTTCGGGCAGATTCCATCATCCGCGCTATTTGCGATCTTTTTCGGCAGCTGTCTTCTGCCTGCCCAGCCAGTCTACCGTACCAAGACCAGCCAGGGTTAAAACTTTCTCCACAGTGCCAAAGACATTCAGCACAATGTGATTGATGAGCCACATCAGGATATCGTACAGCCCGTCCACCAGAAAATCATAGAGTTTTGATACCGGCTTTGAGGAGAATACCACGACACACAGAGATGCCAGGCCGAGAATCAATATCAGATACAGAGGGCTGCCCGCCTCCGGCAAGGCAAAGAATCCCATGGTGATGCCGTGTTTTTTGATCCACTGTCTCACCACCAGGTGGAAAATATAGACTGGCATGGTGTTTCTGCCCACATAGGCCAGATAATTGTCCTTGCCTGGTAAAATATTGAACATCAGCACAAGCCACGCGCAGCCGAGGACAAACAGCACGAAGCGCATCAAAATATCCACATACGATACGACGCCGATTTCTGCGCCAGGCCGTCTGAGCAAGTACCATTCTACTGGAATTCCAGTCAGTCCATAGGCCAGATAGATAGAAATACCCACCAGCACAATCCCCAGGATCAGGCTCTGCCACTTCTTGAGGCATTTGATCTTGGCGATGTGTTCCGCATTGCAGTAGTACCCCAAGAAAAAGAACGAGAAATAAGACACAAGTCTGCCCAATGACAAATATTCCGTCAAGAAAGGGATACATCCGGCAACTAAATATAGCACAAAGGTCATCGCAAAGAAATGCGGAATCTTTATGTAGTTCTTCTGGAACAACTTGTACAGGAACAGTGCAAACATAAACCACATGGCAAATGGCGGCTGATCAAAGTACAGATTCGCGTGACCCCATAGCAGAGTTCTCACCCCATAGAAGAAAAAGATACTCAGTATATACGGCCAAAGAAAGGTCTTAAAGGCAATCTGCCTGCTCTTTTCTGGTTTCTTCGAAAAATATCCGGATAGAAACATAAACGCCTGCATGACAAAGACATTAATCGTGATATATATGACACCGCTGACAGAGTCGTGGCTGAAATGCCCTGCCATTCTCGTAAAATGGGAAATCGGGATGCACCACATGCACAGTCCGCGAAAAGTATCAAATACATAATCTCTCTGTTTGATTTCACCCATAAAAAGTCCTCCAATTTATTACTGTTATTTTGCCCATCCGATGGCACGCTCCACCGCCTTCTTCCAGCCAGACAAAAGCGCCTGCCTCTGAAAGTCCTCCATCGCTGGGACAAAGGTCTTGTCGATCTGCCAGTTTTCCAATACATCATTCTGATTCTTCCAATAACCTGTCGCCAGCCCGGCCAGATAAGCCGCGCCGAGAGACGTCGTCTCAATACACTGCGGCCGCAGGACGTCTTTGCCCAGAATATCAGCTTGGAACTGCATCAGGAAATTATTCGCACAAGCTCCGCCGTCCACTTTCAAGGACAGCAGTTCCTTACCCAAGTCGGAAGCCATGGCATACAGCAAATCGCTGGCTTGATAGGCCAAAGATTCTAAAGTCGCGCGCACGAGATGATTTTTGTTCGCCCCTCTCGTCAGCCCGAAGATAGAGCCACGGGCATAAGGATCCCAATAAGGCGCCCCAAGCCCTACAAAGGCAGGAACCACATAGACTCCGTTGGAGTCTTTCACAGAGAGGGCCATTCTTTCAGACTCAGCAGAATTTTTCATCAGAGAGAGTTCATCTCGCAGCCACTGAATCGCGGCGCCGCACACGAAGACTGATCCTTCCAAAGCATAGTTGACCTTTCCATTCAGCCCCCAGGCTACGGTAGTCAGAAGCCCGTTCTGAGAAAATACAGGTTTTTCTCCCGTATTTAATAGAAGGAAACAGCCTGTCCCATAGGTACTCTTAGCCTCTCCTTCCTGAAAACAGGTCTGCCCAAACAGGGCCGCCTGCTGATCTCCTGCCGCGCCAGCGATTTTGATAGGACCGGCAAAGAGAGTGCTCTCCGTCTCTCCATACACTTCACTGGAAGGACGCGGCTCCGGCAGCATCGACTTTGGTATATCCAAAATAGAGAGTATTTCATCATCCCACTGCAGCGTATTGATATTGAACATCATGGTTCTAGAGGCATTGGAGTAGTCTGTCACGTGCACCCTGCCTCCTGTCATTTTCCAAATCAGCCAGGTCTCGATGGTGCCAAAGAGCAAGTCCCCAGCCTCCGCTTTTTCTCTTGCTCCTTCCACGTTCTCCAAAATCCAGCGCAGCTTTGTGGCGCTGAAGTAAGCGTCGATCAAAAGCCCCGTCTTTTCTTTAAAAGAATCTGCTAATCCCTGCTCCATGAGCTGATCGCAGTATTCCGCGGTACGCCTGCACTGCCATACGATAGCATTGTGTACCGGTTCTCCCGTATGCTTGTCCCAGACTACCGTGGTCTCCCGCTGGTTGGTAATGCCGATGGCTTCAATATGCTTATATGTCACGCCCGCCTTGAGCATGGCTTCGTGGGCTACCGTCATCTGGGTAGACCAAATCTCATTGGCATCGTGTTCCACCCAGCCCTGCTGCGGGTAGTATTGTCTGAATTCCTTCTGTGCTACACTGACCATGTTCCCCTTTTTATCGTAAATGATGCATCGGGAACTAGTCGTGCCCTGGTCTAATGCTAAGATATATTTGTTCATAATGCTTCCTCCTATACGACTAGCACCTCACCGGCTGAAACCGGGGTGTTAAAGCATCAGGTCTCCCCTGCAATTTCTTTCTGAAATTGGGGCGAGAACCATTATACGAAAACTGCCATGATTGCGTTAGATATATCAAAACCCTCTTCAGTGAGTCTCAAAATTCCATCCTCTTCCACCAGCTGACCGCTTTCGAAGTATTGGCTGAGCGCACTGCGCCGATCAGCAAATATGTTCCAAAAGGCCCTGCCGTAACGTTCTTTAAACGCATCCAGATTGATTCCGCTGGTTTTTCGAAGACCCGTGAAAACAAATTCTGCCGTATCATCGGCCAACCCATTCTCGTGAAAGAACGACAAAGGCGGCTGTGTAAAGCGGATACCGTCTACATAAGAACTGGCACCGCTGCCGATACCCAGATAGTCCTCCATGGACCAGTATTTCAAGTTGTGTCTGCACTGCCTGCCCGGCTTTGCACAGTTGGAAATCTCGTAATGCTCGTAGCCAGCTTCTTTAAATCGCCTTATTGCAATATGATACATTTCTCTGTCCACATCGTCGGGAATCTGATCAAACTCCCCTGCCATGAACATATCGTAAAAAGGCGTTCCTTCTTCAATTTGCAGGCTGTAAAAAGAAATGTGTTCCGGCGCAAGATCAATGGCTCGTCCCAGAGTGTCCTCCCAGATTTCCATCGTATGACCGGGAATCGCGAACATCAGGTCTACATTGATATTGTCGAAACCACAGGTCCTCGCCATCTGAAAATTATCTGCAAAATCCTGTGCCGTGTGAACCCTGCCAAGCCTCCTCAGGCAGTTTTCATCAAAGGACTGCAAACCGATGGAAAGTCTATTGATTCCGAGCCGCCTGTAAGCGCGGAGTTTTTCTTCCGTCAAAGTCTTAGGATTGGACTCTATGGTGATCTCTGCATCTTCTGTGATATCAAAGTGTGCCCGGAGGGCATCCAGCACCTGTCCGATTAAGCCTGGGTCGAGTATAGATGGCGTGCCGCCGCCGATAAAGATGGTATCCACCAGATAACGGCTGCCATATAAACTGCTGTACATCTTTATATCGTTTATCAACGATTGTATATATGATTCCTGTTCCGCTGCCGCCGCGCCGCCGCGGGAATAAAATCCGCAGTAGCTGCACTTTGACAGGCAGAACGGAATGTGAATGTAAATGCCTAAGGGTTTCATTCTCTGCCTCTCAATCAATGTCGTACAGCTCATACAGCTTGAGCATATTTTCAAAGGTCATCTTGTTTGCCATCAGCTGCATGTACGTAGCCGATTTCTGTCTGCCCTCGGCCCGCAGCCTGTCCATTTTGTTCACGATATCGGCATGCTGGTCCTCGATGGACTTTTTCATCTTCTCAAATTGTACGAGACGTTCTTCGTTGTTCATAAGAGCACTCCTTAATTTCTTTCGTTTAAGCGGCATGAATTGTCGCCCTGCTGATTATGCTTATCAGATACGTTCAGCATATATCTCCACATTCATTACGATGTCAGCTCAAGCGTCCCGATTAACTGGAAGTTGTATATAACTTAACTTTCATCATGAATAACTTCTAGTCCGTATTTATTTATCACTAAGAAGTAACAAAAACCTATTAAAGTTCCAACTATGCCATATATTGCATCTAGGATATCAGTTGTGTTCATAAAACCCATTACTGTTTCGCATATAACATTTGCAATAATAATAAACAAGCCCAATAAAATTATTTTATTAAATGTATTTTTTTGTAAAATCCAAGTAAAGCCCACACCTAAATAGAACACCAAACTTAATGCAAAGTTTGAGATATGAGAATTTATTTCTGCATTAATAACTACTATGTCATTATGAAAGACGCTCATCCAACGTATGCATACTAGTATAGCAACAAATAAAAGCAAACAATTATATACAATTTTTGTTACCTTTTTGGGCTTTAATTTATCGTTCATTATCTCGCTTTGCTCCCTTAACAAATCCCGATTTTTCTGTCTGCTAGCTTAATAGAATTCTCTTTTCCATAAACAAGCCTCCACAGAATCCCAGGCAGCTTACCCACTAATAAATGATCTGTTTTGCAAGGGGAGCTTTACGCAAGGAGCAGCAATATTTTCGAAATGAATGAGCAAACGTATTTTGCCGGAATCAAACACTGTTTTGTTTGATTCCCAAAATACTGCGAGCGATTTTCAGAAAATATCTGCTCCTGCGTCTGCGAACCTTGCAAAATAGGGTCATTTATTCTCATCATACTTCAGCACTGCGGTAAAGGCTTCCTGTGGCACTTCCACCTTACCGAACTGGCGCATACGCTTCTTTCCTTCTTTCTGCTTTTCCAGCAGCTTCTTCTTACGAGAGATGTCGCCGCCGTAGCACTTGGCGATAACGTCCTTGCGATAAGCGCGCACTGTGGAACGGGCGATGATCTTCTGACCCACAGCGGCTTGAATCGGCACCTCGAACTGGTGCATCGGAATGATTTCCTTCAGCTTATCGCAGACGAATTTACCGCGGGCATAAGCCTTTGATTCGTGAACGATCATGGAGAAGGCGTCCACCAGATCCTTATTGAGAAGCACGTCCAGCTTCACTAGCTGAGACTTCTCGTAGCGGATGAACTCGTAGTCCAGGGAACCGTAGCCGCGGGTCTTTGACTTGAGCGCATCGAAGAAATCGTAGATGACTTCGTTGAGCGGCAGTTCGTAGTGTAGCTGGACTCTGGTTTCCGCCACATATTCCATGTGGAGCATCTTGCCCCGTCGGTCCTGACAGAGCTCCATAATAGCGCCTACATACTCTTTTGGTATCATAATATCTGCCTTTACAATCGGCTCTTCAATGTGGTCGATCAAAGTCAGATCCGGCAAGTTGGTCGGATTCTGAATCATTTCTTCCGTGCCGTCATTCATGACGACCTTGTATACGACACTGGGCGAAGTGGTGATAACCGCCAGGCCGAACTCTCTTTCCAAACGTTCTACGATGATTTCCATGTGCAGCAGGCCTAGGAAACCACACCTGAATCCAAACCCCAAAGCAGTTGAAGTCTCCGGCTCAAACAGAAAGGCAGCGTCATTGACTTGAAGCTTTTCCAGCGCGTCCTTGACACCTTCATACTTTTCTCCTTCTGCCGGGTAAATACCGCAGTAAACCATGGACTGTACTTTCTTGTATCCTGACAGAGCCTCTTCTGTCGGATTCTTGTCCAAAGTCACCGTATCGCCCACGCGGGCATCTTTGACCTGCTTGATGGACGCACAGATATAGCCTACTTCGCCAGCTCGCAGGAATTTGGTAGGAACATGGCCCGGAGCCATGACGCCGACTTCTGTCACTTCGTATTTCTTGTTGGTACTCATCAGACGGATCACGTCTCCCACCTTGACTTGTCCATCAAAGATTCTTGCGTAGATGACGACACCTTTGTAGTTGTCATACACGGAGTCGAAAATCAAAGCCTTCAGCTTTCCATGCTCGTCCCCTTGTGGCGCAGGGATGGTCTTTACCACAGCTTCCAAAAGGTCCCCTATGCCGATACCCTCTTTTGCCGAAACCAGCGGAGCCTCCGAGGCATCGATGCCGATCATCTCTTCGATTTCCTCTTTGGTCTCATCAGGCCGTGAACTTGCCAGGTCGATTTTGTTCAGGCAAGGGAGGATTTCCAAATCTTCATCCAAAGCCAGATACACGTTGGCCATGGTCTGTGCTTCCACACCCTGGGTGGAGTCAACGACAAGAACGGCTCCCTCACAGGCAGCCAGACTTCTCGAAACCTCATATGTAAAGTCTACATGACCCGGCGTGTCTATGAGGTTGAAGATGTACTCATTGCCATCTTTTGCCTTATAGACAAGCCTGGTGGTCTGCAGCTTAATTGTAATGCCTCTTTCCCGTTCCAGATCCATATTGTCCAGAAACTGCTCTTTCATGTCCCGGTGGGCAACCAGCCCGGTATTTTCAATAATTCTGTCTGCCAATGTGGATTTGCCGTGATCTATATGCGCTATAATGCTGAAATTCCTGATATATTTCTGATAATCCATAATTACCTCTCTTTTTACATACGTATTCAATCTATATTTTATAGCAAACAGCCCTATTTATCAATGAAATTTTCTAATCTTTCTATGACAGGTACATGACTTGCGTCAATTTGGGCGCACTGTCTGTCTACATGGACCAGCGATGCGGTCCCCAGCAGAAAGACAACAAACAAAACAATGGATTTTCCAAAGGTCTTCAAGCTAATCAACTCCCCTTCAGTGCTTTTGCCAGAATTTTGCCGTAAACCTCGGCACAATTTCTGACTTCCTTTATATTATTCCTGTTATTGCCCATTTCTATAAGTATGGATTTTCCAGAGAGCTCTTGATTATACCAATACGGCCGTTCCAGTATTTCTCCCGTGTATCCGTCAAAATCCTTTGCAATACCGTTCAGCTTTCCGAGGAAGCTGCTGTTGGCGCTGTAGGTCTCTGTCGTGTTGCTGATGACATAAGAATAGACAGCGCAGGTTTTGCCGTTTACCGTCTGTACCGGACCTGCCTCCGTTCCCGGCGTCGCGTCCCTATGTAAATCTATGATACATTCGATAGACGGGTACTTTTTCAAAAGTGCTTTTACCGTCTCAAAACTTCGCGTATAAGAATTATCATAGGACGGGTTATCATGGAGCGTCTTATCGTGAATGACGGCGATTCCCGCATCCTCCAAAGTGGCCTCCAGCACGTTTCCTGCGTCACGAACCGTATTTTCTTCCTGCAAAATATGGAAGTTCCCCTGAGATGAAGGCAGATAGCTTTCTGTCGCATGGGTGTGGTAAATCAAAACCTTTGGATCGCCATTTTTCCCCTTTTTGGTCGACTTTGTGACCGGTTCTTCGGTTTTCGCCTTATCCTTGGAATCCGTGGTCACGGCATTCCCCGCCGGTTCGGATTTCTGGTCGTCATCTGCGACGATATCCATACACGGCAGGCTGCTTTCCAGGCACATGGCAGTAAGATTGTCCCCACTGACCGCTGTGCCTGCCATGTCCTTGATCAGCAGCGCTACTGTCACAAGATATATAAACACGAAAAAAACAATTAAATTTTTCTTACTCATACTCCCCCCTGGCAGATCTTCAAATAATCCTTTAAGAGTATATGCCAGGGTGAAGAGTGATATTAATGGCTTTTGCGATAATGTCCGAGAAATATTTTATGACGATATCGATATCCGTAGATGTGACAACCATGTCGAAATCCCTGCCGGACAGATAATTACTGACCTGGTTCTCAGGCACGTGAATCTGATCCATCGCTTCCATAATCACGGTCTTGGAATCGATCACTGTAGGCACACCGATGGCGATCACCTTGGTGCCCAAAGTCTCTTCATTGAGCTGCTTTCTCATATTACCCATGCCTGCTCCTGGAGAGATACCCGTATCGCTGATCTGAATGGTGGTGCTGACCCTGTTGATGTTTCGGGCCGCCAGGGAATCTATGGCGATCACTACGTCGGGTTTCGTCATATCCACAGTCTTTTCAATCAGTTCTGCGGTCTCCATTCCGGTGGTAGCTGTGACGCCGGGAGCCAGACCGCAGACATTTGACAGTTCCTGATCACCATCTCTGTCAAAGATTTTAAACAGATGACTGGTAATCTTCACCTTCGATACGGTATTCGGTCCAAGGCTGTCCGGTGTCACTTTTTCATTGCCGAGGCCGACGACCAGAACCTTCAGATAGTAGTTGTGCTTGACAAGCTTTGACAACTCGCCGGCCAAAGCCTTTGCAGCCCGTTCTATGATGCCGTCTTTTTCGTCGATGACGCCATCCACTTCCATGGTCACATATCTGCCGCAGGGCTTTCCCAATATGATCTCACCCTTTGGATTGACGATATCTATGGTGGTCACTCTGATGTCTTCATCAATTTCCTCTTTATTCACCACGATGCCGTCGTCCATTTTCGGTTTTTTTCCCGCCTCTGAAAGATTTTCTACGCCTTCAACGGCAAGGTCTGTCCTATATTTCATTTTTCTCTCTCCTTTTTCAAAAATTCCCTTGCAAAACAACTTGTCTTCGTATATACTAAGATGTGCGAATTTAGCTAAAAAAATGCTAAAAATTTATATAGTGGGGTGAACAATTATGGCAAACATTAAATCCGCAAAAAAAAGAATCAAAGTCATCGACAAGAAAACAGCTAGAAACAGAAGAGTAAAAGATCATCTTAAGTCAGTTCTTAAGAACTTTGACAACGCATTAGAAGAGAAAAACTTCGAATTGGCTGCAGAAAAACTTACTTTAGCAGAAAAGAAGTTAATGCAGGCTGCTGCCAAAGGAACGATCAACAAAAAAGCTGCTTCTAGAAAAATTTCCAGACTGGCAAAAAGATTCAACGCTGCAAAAGCAGCTAACTAAGTCTCACCCGTCCCCACCGGTGTATAAGTTAAATACACAAGCGAGAGCTACAAAAACGATGGATGTGTCTCCCATCGTTTTTTCTTTACCAAAAATAATCAGAAAGGACTGATTTTATGTCATTACATATCGGAGCCTCTAAAGGACAAATTGCAAAAACTGTCTTAATGCCTGGCGATCCACTGCGGGCGCAGTTTATCGCGGAAAATTTTTTAGAAAACGCCGTTCGGTATTCTGAAATACGCAATATGTACGGTTACACCGGTACTTACAAAGGGGTACCAGTATCCGTCCAGGGCAGCGGCATGGGCATGCCGTCTATGGGCATCTATTCCTGGGAACTCTTCTCAGAATATGAAGTAGAAAACATCATCAGGATCGGCACTGCCGGCGCTTTCCACGAAAGTATCAGCGTGGGAGACATCCTGGTCACCCTTGCCACTTCCACAGATTCAAACTATCAGCATGCATTTCAGATTCCCGGACAGTATTCTCCTTCCGTCAGCTTTGAGCTGCTGACAAAAGTCATGGATGCAGGCCGCGATACAGGTATTCCTTTCAAAGCCGGCAATACGGTTTCCTGTGACGTGTTCTACGAACTGGGCGGCCAGTGGTGGAAGCAGTGGGCATCTATGGATGTACTCGCCGTAGAGATGGAAGCAGCGGCACTCTACATGAATGCCGCCTACAAAGGAAAAAACGCTCTAGCCATGATGACCATCAGCGATCACTTTGTAACCGGCGAAAAAGCCACCGTGGCAGAACGTCAAAATAAATTTACCGATATGATGAAACTGGCGCTGGAAGCTGCTGTCCAATAGCTGCTTCTACATGAACGGCATCAGCTTATCATAGAGCTCAGATTCAATATCAACAAGCCGGCTGGCAAGATCCACTTCTTCCTGACCGGCTTGTTCGTATTCGTTCATATACTTATTCAAGGACTGGATGCCCATATTACACCCGTCGGCCAGCAGCTTAGCGATGTGGCTGTCGTCGTCATCCATCATCATTTTCACTTCCGTGGTGAACCACATCATCGCTTTGGCCATTGTCGGCGGGTCTTTCTCGTCCCGGCCATGGTCGTTGAGTAATTGGTGACATTCGTCCCCGACCTTGACATGCTTCTTATTGTATTTATCAATTAGGGCTTTCAGCTTCTCGTCTTTGATAAAATCCATCACTTGACCGAAGCTGTCTGTTGCATTCTTACATCCTGAATTGACTTCTTTCAAAAGTCTGACACTATCTTCATTCATCAGTTTTCCCTCCTTTTTTCTTAGTATGCGCATTGAAAAACAAAAAAATACTGCTCCGGCCTTGCCGAAACAGCATTTTGCTCAAAAAAGGATTACAGGGAGCCGGGAAGGCTCCCACTGTAAGGGGGATTAGCAAGTTTAATCAAATTAAAATTGCTTTGCAGTATGTTGTGTGTGTGTTGTGTGTCGTGTGTAAATAACTCATTGCGAATTATTTAACTGCATTATAGACTACGGCGGTTATTTTTCAGTTATCTCACAGTCATACGGCTCCATGTCTTGCTTCAAAATCTGATGGTTCGATTCTCACCGCTTTATGTATGATGCCAAAGGCTTCTCCCCGCTTATTTTTTTCGAAATACTTTTTAATTCTTTCTGCTATAGTCAGAGTGTTTTCTTCCGTCACATCTTCAAAGATTACAGCAAACTGCCAAGGCGAGACTCTGGCAAAGACGTCACCCTGCCTGAGGCCGAAAGACAAGGCTTCTCCTAAGATTCGCATGTGCTTTTTTCTCTCTTTTAAATCAACAGTAACGCCCCTTCTGGCACCCAAGGTGTAGACGCACAGAAAAGCATCTTTTTGTATTCGTTCAAGGCGTCTTGCGGTGAGCCTGTAAATCTGTTTAAACTCCCCATATTCCACATAGAAGGTAGCCATATAATTCCGAATCTCGGTGAAACCTTCCGTCAGCTCCTCTGCACTCAAATTTTTCTTCGGCCGCTGCTTCATCAGTTCTTTGTATGCTTGTTCGAATTTTGTATCCGGTACCGTACCATATTCCTGCTGCATCAGTTCTTTGACCCTTAAGTACATGTCAGACGCCGCACTGTAGTTCTCCAGAGCTGTATAAGCCCTGATCATATAATAATAGTAATCTTCCGTATAGGGCTGGATTAAAAGCGCATTTCTGCATATCTCGACAATCTTCTGGTGATTGCCTTCTTTACTTAACAGATCTGTGCAGGATCGCACGACAGACAGGTACATATCTCCATAGTGAGTTTGGATCGATGCGGCCCAAGGATCCCTGCGGGCATCGTGATGCAGATTCCCCTTATAGCATTCTACTGCCTGCAGAAGATAATCCAGTTTCTTATCGTCAGAGAGACCCTGCTCCTGTGCCAATTCCAGATATTTCTCAAATTCATAGACGTCTACAGTATAAGGCATATCGTCATTAAATGCATAAGAGCCGCTGACACTGAGGATGACCTGTTTGCCAGGCAGAAACCCCAAGGAATCGATTTCCTTTCGAAGCTTAAAAATCAGCCCTTTCAAAGAATTGGCCGGATTCGAAACCTCCATATCAGGCCAGAGCATTTCGATCAATTCATCCTGCGAAAGCTTACGGCTGCGGTTTAAAAGAATGTATTCAAAGAGTACCCACATCTTATTGGACTTTGTCTTTGACTCATTTACACCGATTACCTTCTCTCCATATCGTATCTCAAGGCCACCCAGAACCTTAATCTCAAACTTTTCACTTCCGGCCATTCTATTTCTGCTCCTCCTCCATCAACTACACAACATCACCAATTAATTATCACACATATTATTTCAATCTTTTTGCCAGCGCTTTTTTTGCCGCTTCATGATCACCCATCCACGGCCCTCTGCCATGTTCATAATACATATAAGACTCGTCGCCTTTTCCTAGAATCATAAGACAGTCACCTGCTTCTGCCGTATTCACCGCCGTTTCTATGGCCTCATATCTGTCGCCTATGAAGAGAGCCTTGCCTTCTGGAATGCCGGACATGATCATCTCAGCAATGTCTTCTGCCCTTTCGTCTCTAGGGTCCTCTTCCGTAACGAAGACTTTGTCACAATATTTTCCCGCAATCTGTCCCAAAACCTTACGCTTCACCTTGTCTCTTTTTCCCGCACAGCCGAAGACAGCGTAAATCTTTTTACCATTGCTGATTTCCTGTCCGTACTGGAATACTTTTTCAAATCCGTCAGGGGTATGGGCATAATCCACGATGACATGAAAATCCTGTCCCTCATCGATGATTTCCATTCTGCCGTCAATTTGGGAAATCTTCGTCAAGAGCGGCAGCATTTCTTCAATGGCCATCCCCATCTGGTGCATTCCCGCCATGGCGCCCAGAAGATTATAGAGGTTATACAAGGCCACCAGGTTGGTTTTGACAGCGTAGCGCTTTCCTGCGTGCAGTAAATCAAAAGCCGAGCCGTCAGGAGCCAGCTTCACATTCTCCGCCCTGTAGTCGGCATCAGCATTTACGCCATAGGAAACGTATCTGCAGCTGACGCATTCTGCCAGACCCTCAAAGCTGATGTCATCGGCATTGAGCACCGCCACACCGTCTTTCTTCATATTTTTGAACAGGATTTTCTTCGCTTCAAAATAATTTTCCATCGTTTTGTGGTAATCCAGATGGTCGTAGGTCAGATTAGTGAAAATCGCCACATCAAAATCTACCGCATCCACTCTGCCCATGGCAAGACCGTGAGAACTGACTTCCATTGCCACGCTTTCCATGCCGTAATCCGCCATGGCTTTCAAGTTTTCGTGAATCTCCAAGGCGTCTGGTGTGGTCAGGTTTGGTGTTTTACTCACATCTCCATATCTGACAGCAATGGTCCCCATATATCCACAGGGTTTATGATAAACGTCACTGATAATACTGGTGGTGGTCGTCTTGCCGTTGGTGCCCGTAACGCCAAAGACGGTCATCTTGCGGCTGGGATGTCCGTTAAACAGGTCACAGATTCGATTCAGTTCCCGGTTCACGTCCTCTACCTTTATATATGATACGCCGTCACACTGTTCCAAATCCTCAGAATGAACTACCGCAACAGCTCCGGCCCTGCATGCGTTTTCAGCAAAGCGATGGCCGTCTGCTTCCAGTCCTTTCAGACAAAAAAATAAATCCCCCTTCTTCGCTTTTCTTGAATCTATACAAAGCCCCTGAATTTCAATCTCTGGCTTTCCGGCAAACATCTCTGATAAAAGCATATCCCGCCTCCTAATATTTTTTAAAGTTCTACAACTGTTTTCATTATAGTATTTTCCCCACCACATGTCAAAATAAAACTGCAATCTGTTATGCGTTCAACAGATTGCAGCTGCAAAATTATGATCTTTTTGTTTTCTCTGTTGGCAGCAAAGGGTTGACGTGTACCATACAATGCTTGACAGCCGGAAAGCTTTCTTCCACCGCGTGATGCACGTTCTCTGCAATTCTATGGCCTTCAGTCAGTGGCTGATTGCCATCAGCAGCGATTTCTACATCTACATAAATCTTTGCCCCGAAGAGGCGGGTCTTGATTTCGTCAACTCTTGCAACACCCTTTTGACCGGCGATGACAACTTTCATATCCCTTACCACTGCTTCCGGTACGGATTTGTCGACCATCTTATCCATCGCGTCTCGAAAAATATCGAAGGCTGCTTTTTCGATTAAAATGCAGATGACGATACTGGCCAAAGGGTCCAGCACCGGATAGCCTAGCCTGGCTCCTAAAATACCTACAAAAGCGCCTGCTGATGATAGAGAATCGGATCTGTGATGCCAGGCATCCGCCATCAAAGCGCCTGAATTAATCCGTTCGGCCGCTTTTCTGGTAAACCAATACATCCACTCTTTCACGATGATAGAAATTACGGCTGCTCCCAGGGCTAGTCTGCCGGGGATTTCTATCCCGTCTTCACTGAAGTGGAGGATTTTTACAACGCCTGTATAGCCGATGCCAAAGCCTGTGGCCGCAAGGACGACTGCCAGTACCATGGCCGCCACGCACTCCATTCTTTCATGCCCATATTGGTGTTCCCTATCAGGTTTTCTGCCCGACAGGCTGACGCCGATCATAACGATAATTGTGCTGAATACGTCTGACGCCGAATGCACGGCATCTGAAATCATCGCACCGGATCTGGCTATGATTCCGGCAAGAAGCTTCATTACGGATAATAAAATATTCACAACGATGCTGATGGCAGAAACGCTCATCACAAGCTGATGGGCTTCCGCTGCATCGTAAATCTTTGCTCTGTTTTTCACCATTACATTCCCCCATAATTATCCTATTCATGCAGGGGGAATTTCGTTACAAAAGGCTGTTAATCTGCTGCCTTGATCGGTCCGTCATATTTGAAGGCAGGCATCAGTTCCAGTTTGAACTTATTCATTCTCCGTTTCTGGTCGATCTTTGCTTTCACTTCCGCATCTTCACAGATACCGGTGCGAATGTAATTATCGAGTACCGCATAGGTAAATCCCAAGTTTTCTTCGTCTGTCAGTCCAGATAGGCCGTCGATCGGGGTCTTATGGACCAGCTTCTCCGGCAGCCCCAGTTCCATGCCCACGGCTTTGACCTCCTGCACGGTTAAGCGCGAAAGTGGACTGAAGTCTCCCGCCGCATCTCCATATCTAGTCGCATAGCCCACCCAATCTTCTGACAGATTACAGGTATTGGCGACGCGGCCGTTCATGGACTGAGCGACGGCATAGGTCGCCGCCATGCGCAGCCTGGCCGGAAGATTGGTCACGGTCTGTTTTGATACGTCCTTAGGCAGTTTCTTTTCTATTTCGCCCAACATGCCGTCAAAACTCTCTTTGATATTGATAATAACAGAATCAATTTCCAAATGCGCCACAAGATGTTTGGAAGCATCGATATCGGCTTGTTCTCCGTTAGGAAGCAATACGCCGAAAACGCGATCTTTGCCCAGCGCCTCTACACAGAGCCCTGCTACGACAGAACTGTCTTTTCCTCCGCTGATAGCTACCACTGCTGTACAGTCTTTTCCGTTCACTGCAAAGAAGTCTCTGATCCACTCCACCAGATCTTCCTTGACTTTTCTTGCATCAAATTCGTACATCTATCATCACCTCTACTTTACATGAATCTGACAAGCCTGCATCGCCGCAAGGGCAGTTTGATGGCTCTCAGGTGTTACACCAGCGCATAAGGCGCCTTCTACAGATACGACGGTTTCTGGGAAAGCAGCTTTTAGAATCATCGCGTTTGATATCACGCAGATATCCGTACAGACTCCGCATAGCACAATTTCCTTCGGTGCGCAGCCCAGCTTTTCTACAATCCATTCTGGAAGCTGCAGACTGCCAAAGACCGGTTTATCCAGTATCTCTTTTTCCTCTGCATACGCCCTCAGCTGATCTACAATCTGCCAGCCCGGCGATCCTTTCAGACAGTGGATTACAGGCAGCAATTTGCCCTCCTGGGTTTCCATATAATCGTCACCATGGGTATCTCTCGTAAAAAAGACGGGGTGATCATCCCTCTGATAGGATTCGATCTTTTCAGCGATAGCCTCGATGATACCCTCCGCCTCTCTGTTGGCAAGGGTGCCGGTGACAAAGTCGTTCTGCATGTCGATTACCAGAAGCAGTTTTTCTCTATTCATTGTCAAATCTCCTTTTTCTCCGTCAATTTTATCTTCAGCACTTCTTCTCTTTCAGGGATGGATGGCGCCGCACCTGCCCGCGAAACTGCGATAGCTGACGCTTTTGCCGCAAGGGCAAGGCACTTCTGCGGTTCTTCCCCTCGTATCATGGAAGCAATAAAATAGCCTGTAAAAGTATCTCCTGCGCCTGTCGTATCTACTGCTTCCACATGATAGATCCCCTGGCGGCAGCACTGCTCCTGATCCTGATAGACAGCGCCCTGGCTGCCCAAGGTCAGCACCACTTTCAGCCCGGTAAATCTTTCTTTCAGTCGCCTCAGAATCTCCTCAGGGTCAGAAACGCCCGTGATCTGTTCTCCTTCAATCTCGTTGAGCAAGAACATGGAAATCTTGTGAAAATCGCAGCTATCCAGATTTTGATCATAAGGTGATGGGTTTAAGATGATTTTCATGCCTTTCTCATAAGCCCTGTCGATGATATAAGGGAGTTCATTGATTTCGTTTTGCAGGAGCAAAATATCGTCTTTTTCAAAATTGGACAGTACCTGGTCAACGAAAGCTTTGGTCACGCTCCTGTTAGCTCCCCCATAGAGCAGGATACAGTTCTGACCGTCTTTGTCCACCTGGATGATCGTATGACCCGATTTGCCGGCGATGGTTTTGATGCAGGAGGTGTCTGCACCGCTTCTGGCAACAGCCTCTCGCAGCACTTCTCCTTCTTCGCCAATCAACCCCGCATGGTAAACTTCTGCGCCTGCTCGTGCCAGGGCGATAGACTGATTGAGTCCCTTTCCTCCGCAAAAGACCTCCATCGCTGAAGCTGCCAGAGTTTCTCCCGGCCGCACCATGTGATCCACTCCATAAACATAATCCAGATTCAGCGATCCAAAGTTCAATATTTTCATCATTTCACCCCTCATCGGCAGAATTCACCTGCAAACCATTCTTCGAAAGCTGCTTCATCTACATGGACACAGACGTTCACATTGGGCTCGCGTCCTGGTGCAATGGGATTTACTTTCCCTGCTACAGTTGCACCTTGGGCATACCCTTCTGTCACCATGCCGACATACATCTTCTCGGTCTTGAAAAGTTCCGGCCTCAACATATACGCCATCACACAGGCATCGTGTATCCTGAGTCCCTCCTCAAAGGTTCCGCCGCGATAATGCTCAAACAGAGAATACAGCATATCGCCCTCTTTACCGCTTTCTCTTATCTTCAAAGCCGTATTCTTATGCAGTATGGCTTTATTCGTCACATCTAGCCCCAGCATTGTGATGGGAAGTCCCGACTCAAAGACCATGTAGGCAGCATGGGGATCATTATAAAGATTGAACTCGGCTACTGTGTTGGTATTGCCTCCCGAAAGGCCGCCGCCCATCATGACGATTTCGTCAATCTTTTCTTTTACTTCTGGATACATTCGGAGCAAAATCGCGATATTTGTGTGGGTAGCAAGGGCCGCAAGGGTGATTTTCTCATCGCTGTCCATAATGACTTCCCGCATGGCCTCGACGGAATGCTTTCGTAAAGGCTGTCTCTTTACCTTCGGAAAATCATATCCGTCCATGCCGCTGACACCGTGAATTTCGGGGCAAGGTTCCAGTTTCTTCAGCAATGGCGCGTCACAGCCCCTGGCTACAGGAATATCTGCGTCTAAAAACTCCATCAGTTTCAATGCGTTCTCTGTCGTCTTCTCTACTTCTACATTGGCAGCTACCGTGCTGATCAGCTTCACATTGAGAGCCGCGTTGCGCACGGCGATGGTAATCGCTGCTGCATCGTCAATGCCTGGATCTGTATCGATAATGATATTTCTTGGTTTCATCATAATCTCCTTCTCTTCTCGCATGTTTCTGCGTTTATTGTACCATTTTGTATCAATTTGGGCAATACTATCCCTTTTTTTCGGCGCGGCAGCAGATGCCCTGCTATACGGTTCAGGTCGATAAAGCACGTTTTGTGCTAATACCCTTGCCCCCCCCCCGACGATTTGGTACACTATAGGCAGCAATACGATTGCGATCCAGAAAGGGAGGAAAAAATTATGTATAGCACCCATATCTCCAAGAAAAAACGCACCGTCAGCCTGCTGACCGCAGTCCTGATGGTCCTCACCATGTCCGCCGCCGCGCTGCCCGAAGATGCCTGGGCAGGTGTCGGTGATACTTTTACTGTTGACGGCATCAAGTATACGATCACTGCTGATGATTCTGACAGTCATACGGTCAAAATCAGCGGCTATGAGAATGCCATCTCCGGCGACGTCACGATTCCTGATAAGGTGAAGAAGGACAATAGCGGTACGGAATACACCGTCACCTCCATCGGGACGAATGCGTTTACTGACTGCACCGGCCTCACTTCCGTCACCATCCCGGACAGCGTCACCTCCATCGGGGGGTCTGCGTTTCTTGGCTGCACCGGCCTCAAGTCCGTCACCATCCCGGACAGCGTCACCTCCATCGTGTCTGGTGCGTTTAGTGGCTGCACCGGCCTCACTTCTGTCATCATTGGGAATGGCGTCGACTCCATCGCGAAGCAGGCGTTTTATGGCTGCACCGGCCTCACTTCCCTCACCATCCCGGACAGCGTCACCTTCATCGGGGAGCAGGCGTTTCAGGGCTGCACCGGCCTCACCTCCGTCACCATCCTGGACGGCGTCACCTCCATCGGGAGTGCCATGTTTTATGGCTGCACCAGCCTCAGGTCCGTCACCATCCCGGACAGCGTCATCTCCATCGGGATGAATGCGTTTTCTGACTGCACCGGCCTCACCTCCGTCACCATCCCGGACAGCGTCAACTCCATCGGGGATGGCGCGTTTGGTGGCTGCACCGGCCTCACTTCCGTCACCATCCCGGACAGCGTCACCTCCATCGGGAGGACCATGTTTTATGGCTGCACCGGCCTCAGGTCCGTCATCATCCCGGACAGCGTCACCTCCATCGGGACAGATGCGTTTACTGGCTGTTCCGGCCTCAGGTCCATCATCATCCCGGGCAGCGTCATCTCCATCGGGATACAGGCGTTTTCTGACTGCACCGGCCTCACTTCCGTCATCATCCCGGGCAGCGTCACCTCCATCGAGATACGGGCGTTTCAGGGTTGCTCCAGCCTCAGGTCCATCATCATCCCGGACAGCGTCACCTCCATCGAGAATTATGCGTTTCAAGACTGCTCCGACCTCACCTCCGTCTTCGTCCTCTTCGCCAGTGATCCAAGCGGCAAAGCGATAAATTCTAAAATTATCGGTGCACTCTCCGCCCCTAGCAGCCCCGAATTCTACCGCGGCTGGCGCCAGTTCGGCAATACGGGCGATCTCGCCCTGTCCCTGGTCCAGGGTTCCACCTGCGACCTGGTCAAAGAGATGGACATCACCGACACGGTCTATGAAGGCACAAGCGGCGGCTCACCTGCAACAGGCATAACCCTGCCCTTCACCCTATCGGGGAACACCTCGGCAGGTACCCACATCGACGCAGCAGGCGTCCTCCACACCGCCTCTGACGAGACGGGCACCCTGACCATCGACGCAGGCGGCAGGAAGGCCGCCGTCACAATCACCCCCGTCTACGTCCCGCCTGCCATCTACTACAGTCTGACAGCGGAGGACCTGGCATTCCCTGACCTGCAATACGGCGACAGCCCCCAGTCCCTGCCGCTGACCATCCGCTGCACCGGCAACGCCACGGCTTCCATCAGCAGGGTGGAGACGGACAGCGCCAGCTTCCTCGTTGACGCTGCGGCGGCCAGCCCTCAGGTATCCCCGGGAACCGCCAACACCTCCTACCGCATCACGCCAAAGGCGGGACTTGCTCCCGGAACCTACACCGCCACGGTCACCGTCACCTACGGCTACGGACGCACCGCGAAGGCCGGCCTCACCCTGACCGTGACAGAGGCGGTGCAGGCCGCGCCGGCGAAGCTGACGGCCTCTTCAAAGAGCTACCGCGCAGCCGTCCTCTCCTGGAAGAAGGCGGACCGCGCCGAGGGCTACCAGATCTGGCGCTCCACCTCCAAAAACGGCGCCTACAGGCTGCGCTACTCCACCAAGAAGACGTCCACCGTCAACACCGGCCTCTCTGCCGGGAAGGCATACTACTACAAGGTCCGTGCCTACCGCACTGTCGATGGGAGGAAGATCTACAGCGCCTACACCGCGCCTGCAAAGGTGACGCCGCGGCCGTCCGCCCCGTCCTTCACCCTCAGGGCCGGGAAGGGCAGGATCACTGCCAGCTGGAAGGGCGTCAGCGGGGCCACGGGCTACCGCATCTACCGGGCCGCCGCTAGAAATGGGAAGTTCCGCCTGGTCCGCGATGCCAAAGGCAGCAGCAGGAGCTATACCAGTACCAACCTGAAACGGGGACGCACCTACTACTACAAGATCCGTGCCTACCGCACCGTCAATGGGAAAAAGGTCTACGGCACTTACAGCGCAGTCAAGAAAATTACGACAAGATAACAAATATAAAACAAAAGCCGACGCCTTGAAAGCGCCGGCTTTTGTTTTATCAAAGTCCGATTTTGATGCGAAAAATCTGCAAGTCTTATGCATTCATCGTAAACTCCAGCGGAATCTTTGTCTTTGCCGCCTCTGTCAGAAACAGCCGTTCATAGCGGCCGCTGTCGTTTTCGGTGGCAAGGGCTATGTCCAGATATTTTCGCGGAATTCCACACAGCCTGGTCAGCACATCGCTGCACGTAATGCCCGTAGCCAGCCGGAATTGAAAGGACGCAACTGCATTTTTTGCCCGATAGATCCACGGGACGCCTCCCGCTTTCAGGTTTCTGGTTCCCAGTATGATGCTGTCACGCTTCTTTTCCAGTTGATTGCAAACCCGGAATACATCCTCAGGACTGTACCATCCGTCCTCATCTACCGTGACGACAGCAGCCAGCTGCCCGCACTGTTTTATGGCGTAGCGCATGCCCGTCTTGATTGCCATGCCTCTGCCCAGTCTATGCTTGTGATGCAGTACCGTAGTTCCCCTTTCCTCAAGCATCTGAAAAATCCTCGTATAGACGATATCTTCCTCACAACCGTCATCGACGACGACGACCATTGTATCTTCCCTCTGTACCAGTTCCCCTGCAAACTTCACCAGCTTTTCGTCGGGGCAGTCCGAAGGAATAATAATCCCTATCTTCATGATGTCTACCTCCCTTTTGGTCAGCTTCATCAGCCGACAGGTATACCATACACCTTTTTCTTGAACGTTTTGTGGAGGCAGTGTGAATGAAAATTCATCTCTATTTCGCTAATTTCTTGTACAGGGTGATTGTCGTCGCTACGCCGGATAATCCGCCGCAGATGATGGCCGTCACCACGTTGCCTATCACATTGCCCCCTACAGAATCAGGTACGCCTTTTTCTCCGATAATCAGACCGATGACTAAAGCGGTCAGCACTGCACTGGCGATTGCGCCGATAACAAAATTCTTAATTGCGTCTTTTCCCATTTTCTCTTCCTCCGTTTTTAAAAATGATCTTTTTCTTCTTTATATAAATCCGGCAAAATCGTCGCCAGATGTCCAAACTCTTTTAAATTGTGGGCAAACAATCCCATTGGCACCTCCTCTGGCACTCTGACGCCATCGGGTACCAGCTTGACCACCTTGCCGTTCACCAGTCCCCAGCCGATCCAGAATCTGCTGCGGAGCTCAATGCCGCCTTCGATTTCTCTGACCATGTGAGTCATCACCGCCGCTACCCCTTGACCAGGTACAGGACCGTGTCCGTTGGCGCACATCATGGCTGCACAGGCTGGCGTGCCGACCTTTGACTCGTCATACCCCAGCTCATGAGGGTATCTGAATTCCAAGATCAAATCGTCGGGTCCTGCCCCGATGTCTTCGCGAACGATATGTACGGTGCCCCAGGTTTTCTCTCTCATCGGCACCTTCGGATCCAAAACCTTTGATCGCATCTGCTGTCTGGCATAGAAGTGATCCTCCGGATCCCAGATTCTGTACCTCATATCCTCAAGACCATGCCATGCAAACCACCATTCGAGCATTTCCGGCGTCACCCCCGGCATCTCTGTCTTGTTGGCAAGATAGGCAGAACCGTCTTCCAAAACACAGTAGCCGATTTCACAAGGCAGATATCCAGGTTCAAAGAGTTTGTTTCTGTCTTCAATTTTCAGGGCAAGGGCTGGATCAATTGGTCCCGCTTCAAGGACAGCGATCTTTTCTGCTGGAATTGGTGTAATCGGTAAATCATAATATTTGGCATAAGAAAGCTTTCTCTCTTCTGCTGTTAGAACAGGTCTCTGACTCATAATCATTACTTCCTTTCGTTTTCTGATGCAACATACTAAAGCAAAGACCATGCCAAAAACAAAAACTGCAGAAATTCAATGTTTTTAATTTTCTGCCAATGACATATTGTGTATTATTTGAACACATGTTAAAATAACACCTAATAAAAATTGTACAGTGAGGTTTCTATGAACAAGATCCATCTGACAAAAAAAGAAATGCATACCCGCGGCGGCATCCTGGACGAATTGATGAACAATCTCTTCGACGTTTCCATTCTCATCGATGCAGACTGCAAAATCGTACACATCAGTGAAAGTTCTTCCAAGGATATGCCCAAAGGCACCAATGTCATCGGTCAGGATATCACTTTTTTGGACAACATCTCTCCTTTTCGGGAGGTGATAAAAACAGGCAGGGCTTTTACTGGCCTGCTGTTAGAAATTTACGGGCGAAAGTGTGTCTCCAATATTTTTCCCATTGAAGAGGACGGGCAGATTATCGGTGCCATCGGCACCATTGTCTTCCGCAATCTGCAGAGGGTCAAGCGCATGTTCGCTGGCAGTGACAGCGCAGAACCGGGCAGCTTTGGAGAAATCTACAACAATATCTCCCGCATTGAGAACGGTTACACCTTCTACGATTTTATCGGCGAGGACCCAACTGTCAAAGATCTGATTGAAAAATCAAAAAAAGCCGCTGGCAGTCATCTGCCTATTTTGATCATCGGCGAGACAGGCACTGGCAAAGAAATCATCGCCGGCGCTATCCACAACAGAAGATATAATGAACGTTATGCCCCTTTCGTGACCATCAACTGCACGGCCATCCCCGAGAACCTGTTGGAATCAGAACTTTTTGGTCATGAAAAAGGCGCCTTTACTGGTGCCGACGCAGCTAAACCGGGCAAATTTGAAGTGGCGGCAGGCGGCGACCTCCTCCTGGATGAGATCGGAGATATGAATCTGTTCATGCAGTCCAAATTGCTGCGTGTACTGGAATCCAAAGAGTTTGAGCGGGTCGGCGGCAGCAAGATCATCCCTCTGCAGGCCGGCATCATCGCCTCCACCAACAAGAACCTCTTTCTCCTCAGTGAAGAGAAGAAATTTCGTTCTGACCTCTATTATAGGCTGAATACAATAGAACTTTTCATACCGCCCCTGCGCAGGCGCTCCAAAGATATCCCCCTTCTGCTGGACTACTTCTGTGATGAACTGGAAACAAAGCTAAACCTGACGCAAAGCGCCCTCAGGCTTCTGACCGGTTATGTCTGGCCGGGAAACGTACGGCAGCTGAGGAATCTAACCCAGAGGCTGGCAATCTTCTACGAAAACAAGCAGATTACCGAGGAAGATATCGCCCAGGAGCTGCGCGTGGGTCAGCGCACCTATAACGAAGCGTTTGGTTTCACAAAGGATGACGAAACCACGCCTTTGTCTGTCATAGAAAATAGTGAGCGGAGCGCTATCTTGATTGCCATGCGCAACCAGAAAAACAACATCTCCGCCGCTGCCAGAGAACTGGGACTCAGCCGCGGTACCCTTTATAATAAATTAAAAAAATACGGACTTGATCCGAAAGGTTAAACACTGGAAAGTTGGTGTATAAATATACCAAAATCTGTGTTACAATATCATCAAGTACGAGAAGAAAGGAAGGACTATGGACAGCAGAGTTGCATTAATTTCTATCATCCTCAAAGATTCCGGCGCAGTAGAAGAACTCAATGATATTCTTCATCAATACAGTCATTATATCATCGGACGGATGGGCATTCCTTATCGTGAAAAGGACATCCACATCATCAGCGTGGCAGTGGACGCGCCTCTCGATGTGATCAACGCCCTCTCCGGCAAGATCGGCAGAATCAGCGGAATCAGCAGTAAGGTGGCCTATGCCAATGAATAGACATCTGATTGACAAACTGGCCGGCGGCAGAGAACTCACCCGCCAGGAACTGAGGACCTTAGTTGCCGACGACAGCCCCGAGACCTCTGCCTATCTGGCGGAACGGGCAAATGCAGTCAGGGAACAGATTTATGGCCGCCAGGTGTTTATCCGCGGTTTAATCGAATTTACGAACTACTGTAAAAACGACTGCTATTATTGCGGTATCCGCAGAAGCAATGATGCGGTCAGCCGCTACCGCCTGACTTTGGAGCAGATTTTGCACTGCTGCCGACAAGGGTATGACTTAGGATTCCGTACCTTCGTACTGCAGGGCGGCGAAGATCCTTACTGGACAGATGAGCGAACCTGCCAAGTCGTCGGTGCCATCCGTCAAGGTTATCCCGACTGCGCCATCACCCTCTCTATGGGGGAGCGGAACAGAGAAAGCTATCAGCAGCTCTTTGACGCAGGTGCCGATCGTTATTTATTGCGGCACGAGACTGCCAATTCCGATCATTACAGCAAGCTTCATCCGCAGGAACTGACCCTGTCACATCGCCTTTCCTGTCTGCAGGCACTGAAGGAAATCGGCTTTCAAACCGGTTGTGGGTTTATGGTCGGTTCCCCTTATCAGACCATAGAGCATCTGGTTGAAGATCTCTGTCTGATCAGAGAATTGAAACCGCAGATGGTTGGCATCGGTCCATTTCTGCCTGCGGCAAATACACCTTTTGAAAGTGAACCTGCCGGTTCCAGCGAGCTAACAATCAAACTGCTCAGCATAGTCAGACTCCTGCATCCGAGAGTTTTGCTGCCTGCAACCACTGCCCTAGGAACGGCAGAGCACGATGGTCGGGAGAGAGGCATCCTGGCTGGAGCCAACGTCATCATGCCGAACCTCTCGCCCCTGGAAGTACGGGAAAAATATCTCCTCTACGACGGCAAAATTGCCACTGGAGACGAGGCCGCCGAAAGTATCCGCCACCTGACCGCTTCTATGAAGAAAATTGGTTATGAAATAGTCACCGCTCGCGGCGATTATATAGTATAAATCACTAACGGGAAAGTTCCCTTGCAGGACCTGACCCGAAAGAAAGGAAAAGAAAAATATGTATAATCCAAAATCACTAAAAGCAGAGGAATTCATCTGCCACGACGAAGTCATGGACTCACTGGCTTACGCTGACGAAAACAAAGATAACAAGGAAGTAATCCGTCAGATCTTAGACAAGGCAGCGCTGCGCAAAGGAATCAGTCACAGAGAAGCTTCTGTCCTGCTGGCCTGCGAAGACGAAGAGATCACAAAGGAAATCTGCAGCCTGGCAGAACAGATCAAGAAGGACTTCTACGGCAACCGCATCGTCATGTTTGCGCCCCTGTATCTGTCCAATTACTGCGTTAACGGCTGTGTCTACTGTCCATACCACCATCAGAACAAGCACATCGCCAGAAAAAAGCTGACCCAAGAGGAAATCAGAAAAGAAGTCATCGCCCTGCAGGATATGGGCCACAAGAGACTTGCTCTAGAGGCAGGAGAAGATCCGGTAAACAATCCAATCGAATATATTTTGGAGTGCATCAAAACAGTCTACTCCATCAACCATAAAAATGGCGCCATCCGACGTGTCAACGTCAATATTGCGGCTACTACTGTTGAAGAGTACAAAATGCTCAAAGACGCTGGCATCGGTACATATATCCTCTTCCAGGAAACCTATCACAAGGACAGCTACGAAAAACTCCATCCGACTGGACCAAAGCATAACTACGCGTGGCACACGGAGGCTATGGACAGAGCCATGGAAGCCGGTATCGATGACGTGGGCCTGGGTGTTTTATTCGGTCTCGACATGTACCGCTACGAACTGGCCGGACTGTTGATGCACGCTGAACATCTGGAAGCTGCCCAGGGCGTGGGACCACACACCATCAGTGTACCGAGAGTGAGACCAGCAGACGACGTAGATCCAGATGACTTTGACGGCGGCGTCGAGGGAGGCATCACTGACGACCTCTTTGCCAAAATCATCGCCATCATCAGAATTGCCGTTCCTTACACAGGCATGATCATGTCTACAAGAGAAAGCCAGGAAATGCGCGCAAGAGCACTGCACCTGGGTATCTCTCAGATCAGCGGTGCCTCAAAGACCAGTGTCGGCGGCTACGACGAGCCAGAACCGGAAGACGAAAATTCTGCCCAGTTTGAAACCGACGATAAGAGAACCCTGGACGAAGTCGTCAAATGGCTCATGGACATGAACTACATTCCAAGCTTCTGCACTGCCTGCTACAGAGAGGGAAGAACGGGAGACCGCTTCATGACTCTGTGCAAAAACGGCCAGATTCAGAACTGTTGTCATCCCAATGCACTGATGACGTTGAAGGAATACCTGGTAGACTACGCAAGTTCTGAGACCAGGTCCGTCGGCGAAGCCTTAATTGACAGAGAACTTTCCAACATACCGAAAGAAAAAGTCCGCCAGATTGCGGAAGAATATATCAAGGAGATCGAAGATGGCAAAAGAGACTTCAGATTTTAATGGGACACCAAATGCAAACAGACTGCATATCAGTTTCTTTGGCAGACGCAACGCTGGAAAATCCAGCGTTGTCAACGCTGTCACCGGACAAGATTTATCTATCGTATCTGAGGTAAAAGGCACCACTACCGATCCGGTCAAGAAAGCGATGGAGTTGCTGCCCCTGGGACCGGTGGTAATCATCGACACCCCCGGCATCGACGACGACGGCCAGGTGGGCGATAAACGGGTGGCAAAATCTTACCAGGTTCTCAGCAAGACCGACGTTGCAGTCCTGGTCATCGATAACTTTGTCGGACCTGCCGCAGAAGACCTGGAACTGATAAATCTGTTTAAGAAAAAAAATATCCCTTATATCGCAGCCTTGAACAAAGTGGATCTTGACATGGAATCCCTCATGACAGGCGAAGATGGGGATGGCGAGGAACAATACGAGTTCCCGACCGTCCTCGTCAGCGCCCTGACTGGCCAGGGGATTACAGAACTGAAAGAGAAAATCGCAGAAATCGCCAAACCGCTCTCGACCGATAAGAGACTGATTGGCGACAAAATCACGGACAGAGATGTCGTCGTTCTGGTGACGCCTATCGACGCTTCCGCCCCCAAAGGCAGAATGATTCTGCCGCAAGTGCAGACCATACGGGACATTCTGGATAACCATGCCATCTCTGTGGTCACGCAGGTTGCTGAACTGACCAGCTGCCTGAATGCCCTGAAAGAACCGCCGGCTCTCATCATCACCGACAGCCAGGCTTTTCATCAAGTAAAGGAAATCGTGCCAGACAGCATCCCTTTGACGTCTTTCTCCATCCTCTTTGCACGCTTCAAGGGTATTTTAGACACGGCTGTGCACGGTGCCCGTTATTTGAACCAGCTGGAGGACGGCGATATCGTCTTGATTTCCGAAGGCTGCACCCATCACAGACAGTGCGAAGACATCGGAACCGTCAAGCTGCCAGGCTGGATTGAAGAATACAGCGGCAGGAAACTGCTCTTTGAATTCACCAGCGGCGGACAATTTCCACAGGAATTATCAAAGTATGCTCTGGTAGTCCACTGCGGCGGCTGTATGCTCAATGAAAGAGAAATGGTCTACAGACAGGGACTGGCAGAGGAGCAAGGTGTGCCATTCACCAATTACGGCACTTTGATTGCACACATCAATGGAATTTTAGATCGAAGCCTGGAGATTTTTTATGAATAGTATCACAGAAAGCAAACGGATCGTCATCAAAGTGGGAACTTCTACTTTGACCCATCCCAGTGGAAAAATCAATATCCGTCATATCGAAAATCTCTGCAAAGTGATCGCCGACCTGCAGAATGCCGGCAAAGAGATCACCCTGGTCTCATCCGGTGCTATCGGCGTCGGCGTCGGAAAACTGAATCTGGCATCACGCCCCAGTGAAACCAGCAAAAAACAGGCCCTGGCGGCCATCGGCCAATGTGAATTGATGTTCATGTACGACAAATTCTTCGGCGAATACAATCACACGGTCGCTCAAGTTTTGCTGACAGCCGACGTAGTGGACAATCAGGTCGGACGTCAAAATGTACAAAACACTTTCAGAGAACTGATTGGCATGGGCATGATTCCTGTCGTCAATGAAAATGACACCGTCGCAACAGACGAGCTGGAAGGAAATAATTTTGGCGACAACGATAATCTTTCCGCCATCGTAGCCAAATTGATCGATGCAGATTTATTGGTGATCCTCACCGATATTGACGGACTTTACGACCGAGATCCGAGAAAATACAGTGATGCCAAACGCATCGCCGTAGTAGAAAAAATCGATGCAGAAGTTGAAGCACTGGCCGGCGGCGCCGGTTCAGCCTTTGGCACCGGCGGCATGACTACCAAGGTCAGCGCGGCAAAAGTTTCCACTTCAGCCGGAATTCCTTGCTGTGTCATTAAAGGAGATCGTCCCGCCAATCTCTACACCCTCTTTGACGGGCAGAATATCGGAACTATTTTTAAAGCCGGGAGGTAAACAAAATTATGACCAAATTAGAGCAAATGGGTGCGTTGGCAAAGAATGCAGCCAGAACCCTGAGAACGGAAAGTCCATCAGAAAAGACAGCGGCTCTGGAGCGGATTGCCGCCGTCCTTCTGGAAAGAAAAACAGACATTTTAGCCGCCAACGCTCTCGACGTGAAAGCTGCCCAAGGGGCATTGTCCCCTTCTATGATCGACAGGCTGACTCTGAGCGAAGAACGCATCGAAGCCATGGCTGATGCCGTCATCGCCGTCTCCAAGTGGCCTGATCCGGTCGGTCAGATTTTGGAAGAGCGAAATCTTTTAAACGGCCTACATATACAAAAGACTGCGGTTCCTTTAGGGGTCTGCGGCATCATCTTTGAAGCCCGTCCTAATGTGACCAGCGACTGCGCCGCCCTCTGTATCAAGGCGGGCAACGCCTGCATCCTCAGAGGCGGGAAAGAGGCCTTTCACTCCAATATGGCCATCACCAAAGCGATGCAGGATGCATTGGCATCCTCGGTGTTAGACGCGGCCTGCGTCCAGCTGGTCGAAGATACCTCCAGGGAGTCCGCTGCTGAAATGATGGCTATGACAGAATATCTGGATGTGCTCATCCCCAGAGGCGGCGCCGGTCTGATCAGATCTGTCGTGGACACTGCCAAGGTTCCTGTCATCGAAACCGGTGTAGGCAACTGCCACATCTATGTGGACAAAGCCGCGGACATCCCAATGGCCATCGACATCGTTTTCAACGCCAAAACTTCCAGACCTTCCGTCTGCAATGCGGCAGAAAAACTCTTGGTTCACGCAGATATTGCCTCTGCGTTCTTACCAGCTGTGGCCGAAAAACTGGCAGAAAAGGATGTGGAACTGCGGGCTGATGAAAGGGCCTGTAAGCTCCTGCCTCACGCTCACCCTGCTGCCATTGATGACTGGGGGCGGGAATATCTTGACTACGTCATGGGCGTTAAAATTGTCGGCAGTATCGACGAGGCTATCGACCATATTGAAAAATATTCCTCTCACCACAGCGACTGTATCGTCACCGCCGATCAGTCTGCAGCAGATCGTTTTCTCGCAGCTGTGGACTCTGCCGCTGTCTACCACAACGCCTCCACCAGATTTACCGACGGCGGCGAATTGGGACTGGGCGCAGAAATCGGCATTTCCACCCAGAAACTCCACGCCAGAGGACCTATGGGCGTAAACCAGCTTGTCTCTTACAAATATGTGATTTCTGGAAATGGTCAAATTAGATAAATATATGCACAATATTTCAGGATATTCATATTGATATATCAAAGGAGATGATAAATTGATATGAATGGAATAACATGGGCATTGATTGGCACCCTGTTTACCTTCTCGGTAACCACTCTGGGTGCCTTAAATGTTTTTTGGGTAAAAAAAGAAGTCAGCAATACTTTCCAGTGTATCTTTCTCGGGTTTGCCGGCGGCGTCATGATTGCTGCCTCCGTCTGGTCCCTGCTGCTTCCAGGAATAGATAGAGCCGAAGAAAACGGCCAGATCAGCTGGCTGGTTATGACTGGCGGATTCCTGCTGGGCGTCATCCTGCTGCTTTTCGCCGACGCGATTTTAAAAAAGCAGTATATGAGAAGACTGCAGTCAGGCCAGCAGACCAAGCTGAAACAGAGTACACTGATGCTGGTGATGGCCATCACGATACACAACATCCCGGAGGGAATGGCCGTTGGCCTTGCTTTTTCTCTGGCTATGTCAGATACATCCAACCCCGCGCTGTTTTCTGGTGCTGCCGCCCTTGCTCTCGGTATCGGCATTCAAAACTATCCTGAAGGCACCGCTGTAGCTCTGCCCCTGATCAAAGACGGCATGAGCAAGAAGAAGGCCTTCTTTATCGGCAGTATGTCCGCCATCGTAGAGCCGATTTTCGGTGTTCTTGCAGCTGTGGTGACGACATTCATCACCTCCTTCATGCCTCTGCTTCTAGCTTTTGCTGCCGGCACCATGATCTATGTGGTCGTGCAGGAACTGCTTCCAGAAGCACAAGGCTGCGAAGGTGACAAGACCGCCACCCTGGGTTTCATAGCAGGATTTCTGATCATGATGATCTTAGACGTAAGCCTGGGCTGATCTTGTGTTTTTTGTCAAGTTTCCATATGCATTTATAAAAAACATTGTGTTTTTTCACAATTTTATATTGACAGCCCTGAGCTGCCGTGTTACTATAGAGAAAATTAAATAACACAGACAAACCATTGAGGGAGAGTAGTAAGCTTTGATACTTACATAGGAGAGAGCTGCAGGCGGTGAGATTGCAGCATGGAAAGGCAGAGCCGAATGGACTCCTGAGGGCAAACCGAACGACAGATTCGTTTTAGTAGGGGCGCCGGAGAAGATACTCCGTTAACAAAATCGGCATATGGTAGTATGCGCAGAGCGGGCGTAGTTTTGTTACGCCAAGCCGGGTGGCACCGCAAGAGAACTTATTACTCTTGTCCCAGCAGAAGTTTGTCTGGGACAGGAGTTTTTTAATGGTCTTGCTCCAATTTCTGAAAGAAATTGATGGAAGACCTTAGCCGTCAGAATTCCCCAAATCTCTGATCTGGCAGGAATTTACGACGAATTTGCTCCTGTCCGCGTAAAATGAAAGGAGCACATCAAAATGAACAACGAAACAAAAAAAATCCCTTACAAAATCTATCTCGAGGAACATGAAATGCCGACCCAGTTTTACAACGTGCGGGCAGATATGAAAAAAAAGCCAGCGCCCCTGCTCAATCCAGGCACGCTGGAACCGATGACCTTTGAGGAACTGCGCGGCGTCTTCTGCGACGAACTGGTAAAACAGGAACTGGACGACACCACGGCTTATTTCGATATTCCACAGGAAATTCAGGATTTCTACAAGATGTACCGTCCTGCGCCCCTGGTCAGAGCATACTGCCTGGAAGAGCGGCTGCAGACACCGGCAAAGATTTACTATAAATTCGAAGGCAACAATACCAGCGGCAGCCACAAACTGAACTCCGCTATCGCCCAGGCGTATTATGCCAAGCAGCAGGGTCTCAAAGGCGTAACCACAGAAACTGGCGCCGGCCAATGGGGTACTGCCCTTTCCATGGCCTGCGCTTACCTGGGACTTGATTGTGACGTCTACATGGTGAAGGTCTCTTATGAGCAGAAGCCTTTCAGACGTGAAGTGATGAGGACTTACGGCGCGAAAGTCACCCCTTCTCCTTCTGAGACGACAGCAATCGGTCGTAAAATTCTCGCCGACCATCCTGGCACCACGGGAAGTCTGGGCTGCGCAATTTCGGAAGCTGTTGAAGCCGCAACCAGTCGGGAAGGTTATAGATATGTGCTGGGCAGCGTGCTGTCACAGGTTCTGCTCCATCAGAGCATCATCGGCCTGGAGACAAAGGCAGCCATGGACAAATACGGCATCACGCCGGACATCATCATCGGCTGTGCCGGCGGCGGTTCCAACCTGGGCGGACTGATTTCCCCATTCATGGGTGAAAAACTCCGCGGAGAAAAAGACTACCGTTTTATCGCCGTAGAACCTGCTTCCTGTCCGAGTCTCACCAGGGGGAAATACGCTTACGACTTCTGTGATACCGGCATGGTCTGCCCCCTCTCCAAGATGTACACTCTGGGCAGCGGTTTTATTCCGAGTGCCAATCACGCCGGCGGTCTCAGATACCACGGCATGAGTTCTGTTCTTTCTGAACTGTACGATCAGGGACTGATGGAAGCACGCAGTGTGGAACAGACCGAGGTTTTCAAGGCGGCAGAGGATTTCGCCAGAATCGAAGGCATTCTTCCTGCACCAGAGAGCAGCCATGCTATCAAGGCAGCCATGGACGAGGCGCTGAAGTGCAAGGAAACAGGCGAAGAAAAGACCATCCTCTTCGGTCTGACCGGCACCGGCTACTTCGACCTGAAGGCTTACGAGCAGTTCAACAACGGTCAGATGACAGACCACATCCCTACCGATGAGGAACTTGCCGCCGGTTTTGCCGGACTGCCAAGAGTATAATACAAAGCAGAGGGGAAGGCTTTTCGTCTTCCTCTTTCCTATTGCACTGCTACTGCGCTGCACTGTTTTTTGCTAAAATCACCAAAAAAGTCCATTTTGGAAAAACTCTTTTAGTCATTGGAATTCAGCCATTTCTGACAAAAATTCAGCAGAATTTCTTCAAAAGAACCTCTGCAACCCTTGCAATCACTTGCTCAAAAACTTTTTTCCAATTCGGCAAAAAATCGTCATTTTGGCAAAAATCGAGGAGGAAGACACCGAATCGGGGCATAAAAAAAGAGAGAAAGCTTGTTTCTCTCTTTTTCATCTTATTCTTCTTCTGGAAATATGAATTCCTGCAGTGTTGCATAGAGCAGCTGGGGCTCGATCGGTTTTGCCAGATGGGCGTTCATGCCGGCAGCTCGGGATTTCTCCACGTCTTCATCGAAGGCGTTGGCGCTCATAGCGATAATCGGTACCGTCTTCGCTTTTTTCTTTTTCAGCTGTCTGATGGATCTGGCAGCCGTCAGGCCATTCATGACCGGCATGCGGATATCCATGAGAATCGCGTCATAATCCACTGCTGAAGTGGCGAACATCTCGATGGCAACCAGGCCGTTTTCAGCAACCTCCACCTTGGCGCCTTTGTTCATCAGCAATTGTTTGGCAACTTCTATGTTGAGGACATGGTCTTCTACCAGCAGAATGGTCTTGCCCGTAAAGTCATACTCTATCGGTTTTGCTGCTTCCTGCTTCTGTTCTCTTTCCGTATAGATTTTCTGGAATGTAGATGTGAGAGACTTTTTGAACAGCGGTTTTGATATGAGCATGTTGACGCCGGCTTTCCTGGCCTCCTGCTCGATGGAAACCCAGTCATAAGCGGTCATGATGATGATTGTCACTTCTGGTCCGACGATCTTGCGTATCTCTCTGGCTGTTTCAATACCGTCCATGCCCGGCATCTTCCAATCGATGAAAATCACATCAAAGTAGGTGTTCTTTTCCCACCTTCTCCTTACAATATCAACCGCGCACTCCCCGCTGTCAACCCATTCCGCTTTCATGCCCATATCGGACAAAATGTTCTTCGTGTGCTCGCAGACCGTGATTTCATCGTCCACGATCAAAGCCGATAGTTTCGCAAAATTGATTTTCGTTTTGCCGCGGCTAATTCGTTTTGTTTCTTCACACAGTTCCAAATCCACTTCCACCGTAAATTCAGAACCAACCCCTTCGATGCTGTTGACTGAAATATGGCCGCCCATCATGTTGGTCAGATTCTTACAAATGGCCAGGCCTAAACCAGTGCCACTGTAGCGTGCCGTATTGTCATTCCCCTGCTCAAAAGGGTCAAAGAGATGGGGCATGAATTCCTCTTTGATGCCGATGCCAGTATCATTGATTGTAAAGATCATCCTCGCTTTGCCGTCTTTGATTTTTCCCTGATGAATGATCATCTGCACTTTCCCGCCGGAAGGAGTAAATTTAATAGCATTAGAAATGATGTTAATCAGTACCTGCTGCAGCTTCATGGCGTCGCCCATATAGTAGTCCTCTGTAAAACTGGTCAAAATCGACTCGTAGTCGATGCCCTTTTCCTCAGCCTGCTCATAGCAGATGGTGTTAATCCCATTGATAAACTCTTCAAAAGGAATCTTTTCCCGCTTGACGACAACCTTACCGCTTTCAATGCGGCTCATATCCAATATGTCGTTAATCAGCGCCAGCAGAAATCTGGCAGAGATCCCTACTTTTGAGATGCAGTCGGCGACCTGCTGCGGATCGTTTACACATTGTGCGGCCAGAGCGGACATGCCGATGATGGCGTTCATCGGGGTTCTGATTTCGTGACTCATCCGGGACAAAAAGTCAGATTTGGCATTGCTGGCCTGTTCTGCCTGCGCTAAAGCGTTTCGCAGCAGATCCTGCTGCTTTTGCTCTTCTAAGATAGAATCTGTGATGTCGGCACGCCGCACCAAAATCTGGGATTTTTCCCCATCGATATAGCTGTAGCTCAATCTATAGGTATGAAGCACCGTTTTCTTTCTGTTCCATATCTTTTCGTTAAATTCGTAGACTTTCTTCTGCTCCAGCGCCTTAACCACCGTCTCCATCTGCGCATTATCCCTGACAATCAGGTATTCTTCCTCGCTGGGGAAATATTCCCGATATTTTTCGGCAAAGGCGACATTGGATGCATTGTAGTCGTCGCTTTCCTCTGGCAGATAATCCTGATCAGACCGAGCCAGACAGTAAAACCGGTTCATTTCCCGATCTATAATGCCCACGTAATCATAAGTCGTATTTACAATGGCCTGCAAGGCAATCTGGCTCAGCATAGAGCCGTTGATGTTGTAGGTGTATAAAAAGCACATGATATCGTTTTGCTCCGGGCTTTTAAATATCTTCACATAAGTTTTCACCCAGCAGAGGGTACCGTTCATCATACGTCTCTGGTACTCTATGGCATACTCGTTTTTTCCCTCATAATAGAGCGACATCAGCGAGCCGATACTCAGGACTTCTCTGAATTTCTCTTTCATGTCTTCTGCTACCATATTGGAAGCAACCTCTTCGATGACACCAGAATAAGTCATGCAGTCGTCCGCGATGAGCACATCACTGCTGCCCACATAATCCACCACGATATTGCGTGTCAGATTTGCGCGAAACTTTGCCAAAAGGTCTTCACTCTGCAGGCCGCTCATATATACCAGTTCTTCTACATATCGTTCTTCTTTGACCTTTTCTTCCGTAATATTGACACCGCAGCCGATAACCTGATTGAAAGCACTGCCTCTGTCACTAATTCTTCTCAGCGTAATTCGCAGCCACAGATCATTGTTCTTTTCGTCCAGAAAGTGAATATCCGCCTGGGCGTATGCTTCTCCATCAATTACAGCCTGATGAAGTTTGTAATAATCGCTGATGGAATCGTCGTGAACATAACCCGCTTCCACAAAGGATTGTGGTACATTATAGACAATATCCTCCGTGCCAAAATATCTGGCGGAGTTTCTCTGATACTGCATTTTTTTCTCCACAATATCATACTGCCAGATCAGCATATCTGTATTTTCTAAGGCGATGTTGATTTTCTCTTGTTCCGCCCGCAGGTTCAGTTCCTCTTCCTTTTGACGGGTGATATCGGTAAACACCATATAATACAAGAGCGTCCCGGACATGGCACGTTTCATCATGATGTTGCAGGCCGCCCAAACAGTCTTACCTGTAGACGATTGAAAGCGCACGTCCAGGCTCGTCACATCGCCTTCCGCCTTCAAGGTCATCAAAGCACCAGTAAACTTGTCTCGATCCTCTTCAAATATGTAAGAAAGTACATCATACTGATTCTTTTCCTCAAAGTCCTCTTTAGACTGAAAACCCAGGCATTCTAAAGATTTCAGATTCATATATCGTAAAACCGGCCTCTGGCTTATGGTGAACCATATAATGCCGCAGAGCTGTTCGTCATAGGTTTCAATCAAGCTCTGATATCGCTCCTCAGCTTTTGCATTGGCTTCCTTCAGTTCTGTGATATCCGTATAGACAAAAAAAGCGATCGGATATTTGTCTTCATAAAGTTCTTCCATAAAAATGACTCTCGCCTTTACCCAAACATCCTTGCCACTCAAATGCTTTAATCGATACGTCAGCGTGACGGGTTTTCCATTTTCGATCGCTTTGGCAGTCTTGCCCATGACATATTCCAAATCGTCAGGATGGATGTACCGACTGCTGTCAAAGCCTTCTTTTTCTATGCGTCCTCTCGTCGTTCCCACCAAATTCGCCAAGCCTTCTGTATAGTACAAGATTGTGAATTCAGGATTGCAGATAAACTTACCCACTGCGTCGGCCGCCGCACCGATAATTCCTTCCAGTTCCTTGTCTTTTCGCTTTGCCAGTTCTTTGAGATATTCTATTTCTTCCTGATGACTTTGTGTCCCTGACTGCATATCATTGTGTTCCTTCAAATTCTTCATTCGTTCTCCTCTTCAGTGACATAAATACGCCTAAGTACGCATAATTCTCCTTATCAGTTTAACACAATGATTTGAATTTTCAATAGAGATTCAGTATAATAGTACCTATCATTTCAGAAAAGAGGTGCCCTATGACAACAGATCTTAAGCTGAGGCCCATTGCCCATATACGCAGCGTTTTTCCATCAAAGTTTGGAATTCCCCGCCAAAGCGGACTGACAGAAACGTTGAAAAGTGAAATCGTCTTTGAAGAGGAGTTTCGCAGTCCGGAGGCTCTCCGTGGATTATCTGATTTCTCCCATCTCTGGATCATCTGGGGATTTTCGGAAAACGCAGAAAGCGGTTGGTCGCCTACAGTCAGACCCCCTCGCCTGGGAGGCAATCAGCGAATGGGCGTATTCGCTACCAGGTCACCCTTCAGACCGAACCCCTTAGGTCTCTCCTCCGTGAAAATAGAGGCAATCAAAAAAGACCCTGTGCTGGGGCCTGTCATTTCTGTCTGCGGGGCCGATTTGATGGACGGCACACCCATTTACGACCTCAAACCGTATATCCCTGCAGACTGCCATCCCGAGGCTGTCTGCGGTTTTGCCGATCAAACCCGTGGGTACAGCTTGGCCGTCACGATTCCGCCCCTGTTGCTGTCAAAGATTCCCCAGGCTCTGCAAGACGGGCTTTTCTCCATCTTGTCCCAGGACCCCAGACCCTCTTATCAGGAAGACCCTGATAGAATTTACGGATTCGGTTTTGCCGGCTTTGAAATTAAGTTCCGCGTTGTCGGCAAAGACCTGGAAGTCGTAGAAATCATCTGACACAGAAGGACGGCCTCAGCCGTCCTTTTTCAATTTGCAGCGCATTGTTCGCATCTCTTCTGCAAAGCCTTCTCGCTCATAGAGTGCGATGGCTCGGGTATTGTTGCTCAACACGTTCAGTTCTACATAGTCCAGTTTTCTCTCTTCTGCCCAGGTCTTTACGGCCTCAATCAACAGTCTGCCGATGCCCCTGCTCCTCTGTTCCTCTGCCACACAGGCATCCATCAAATACGCATATCGATGTGGTACAAGGCAGCCAAAAGGCGGCGTACTGCTTTCCTGTACTAAGGCAAACCCGATCAAGCCGTCCTCTTCTTCCGCCAATAGAACATCTCCTGCTTCTCCCTCGATGACAGACGAGAGAAAATCACGATTCTGGCTGGTCATCTGAAAGTAGTCTCTCTGCAAATCAGCCATTTCACAAAATAACGTATCGTATAATCGGCATATGGAATCCATGTCTGCCGTCGTTGCTGTTCTTATCTTCATGTCTGCGCCTCCTTTTTATATTTTACCATATTTTTCTGCACTCAGGAGAAAAATATAGTTAGTCATTCATAGAATTAATTTGACTTTCATAGAACTATATGGTATATTCTATAAAAATAAAACTTATTAGATTTATATAGAATTCAGGAGGTAATGATGAAAAGGTATTGGAAGAGAAATAAGTTGATACTGGCAGTTACCCTGCTGCTCTGCACTGCAGCGGCTTTGATGACTACCTTTGTCTCTCTGCTGTTGCAACAGGTCACTGACACCGCTGTTTCTGGTGACATGGCGCTTTTCAAGAAACTGCTGCTCTTTGCCGTCAGCTATATGATCATGCTGTGTTTGATGAATTACTTCGGTTCGCTGGCGTCTAAGCTTCTGGTTCAGAGGATGACCCGACAGATACGCAGCGATGTTTATGAAGGTGTGATGCACCAGTATCCAGGTGAATTTTACAAGACGAATACAGCAGATTACATCTCCAGTTTAATAAATGATGTGAAGATTATCGAGGAAAATTACATACTGCCACTTTTGCAGAGCATTGAAGTCGTCGTCATGTTTGTGTCAACTCTGGTGCTGCTATTAGCTCTGAGTCCCGCCGTCACTGGTATTTTGTTAGTGACCTTGCTGCTGATGTTTGCCGTGCCGGCTCTGATGGGAAAGCTGTTAGAAAAAAGGCAGGATGCCGTATCACGTCAGCTTGCCAAATTTACAGAAAAGACGAAAGATATTCTCTCAGGTTTTGAGGTAATCAGAAGTTACCAATTGCTGCCAAACATGAGAGTGAAATTTGAAGAAGAGAATAAGCGGACAGCTGACTGTAAGTTCGCCGCTGACAAGGTAACTGCTCTCAACGAAGGTCTGTCTGACACCCTGTCCTATCTCTGCGTCGTGGTCGTCATCTTCACTTCCGCGTTCTTTGTCATCAAAGGTTCCATCACCATGGGCACCCTGATGGCGCTCCTTCAGCTCAGTGGTTCTTTTCTGACGCCAGTTCTGCTGATTATGGAAAATCTGCCGAAGATCAAAAGTGTCAAGCCCATTGTACAGCGCCTGTGTGGCTTAGCCGATACAGAAATTGAAGCAGAACAGGGCAAAGTACCGTCCTTTGACAGAGAGATCGCAGTCAGTGACCTGACCTTCTCTTATGACGGAAGTCTGAACGCTTTGAACCACATCAGCCTGCGTTTTGCAAAAGGAAAAAAATACGCTGTCGTCGGCCACAGCGGCTGTGGCAAGAGCACTTTGATCAAGGTTCTATCTGGCTATTACAAGGACTATCAGGGAGAAATCTTTTATGACGAAGACCCTCTCAGTCTGCTGGATACAAAAAATCTGGGTTCCATCCTCTCCATTCTCCATCAGAGTGTATACCTCTTTAATGATACGGTCAGAAACAACATCGCTCTGGAAGGAGATTTTGATAAAGCCACATGGGAGCAGGCCTTAGAAGCCAGCGGCGTCAGTCAGTTCATGGCTCTGCTGGAAAAGGGTCTGAACAGTCCAGTCGGCGAAAACGGCAATCGTCTTTCCGGCGGCCAGCGGCAGAGAGTGGCTCTGGCGAGAGCTTTGATCAGAAAGGCGAAAGTCATCATTTTAGACGAAGGGACTTCCGCTCTGGATCCAAAAACCGCGCTGGAAATTGAAAGCACTTTACTGACACGGCAGGACCTGACTTTGATCACCATCACCCATTCCCTGAATCCCGCCCTGCTTTCTCAATACGATCAAGTGATCTATATGGAAGATGGCGCTGTAAAAGACATGGCCGCTTACGAGCAGCTACTGGAAAATAATCCTTCCTTCCGTAATTTCTGTGGGGTATAATTGTGGTATAATGAACGCATCGATCTAACGGCGTTGCCGCGAGGAAGCGTCCATTGAATCATGACGTTCGATTCTATGTCCAAAGGAAGCGTCATGGTATAATGAACGCATCGATCTAACGGCGTTGCCGCATGGAAGCGTCCATTGAATCATGACGTTCGATTCTATGTCCAAAAGAAGCGTCATGGTATAGTTAACGCAAGAAAGGAGCTGCAACATGAAGCTTAAGAAAGAACTCAATCCTGTCTTTGAGACAATCGGATTGTGCTGCTATATCAAATACAAGAAAGATATCCGTGAAGAAACCATCGAAGCCCTCAATCACCTCGGTGTGGATGGACAGCTTTTCTACGATCACAATTACCCTCTGATCAATCAATATGCCGATGACTTTGCTGCAAAATATACGCCTCATGCAGATGAAGAAGCTTTGTTCGGTTCCATGGATATGGACATGGACACGACCTACATCGTCATGGCCAGCATCGTCGAAAATCCCCATTGGATCGACCAGGTGGATCAGATCAGCGAAGACCAGATTCTGCAAACCTTCTCAGAGATGTTCGCAGATGAGATGAACGGGGACGGTATGGCGCCGGATCTTACTACTTTAGAAAGCCGTATCGATTTTCTCAATCGCCAGCCAGAAATTTCTGATTCATCAAAGTGGAAAACCATGATGTTGCTGGGCGAACCGAAACGCTATGTCAAATCCATGGTGGAAATTTATCAGCAAAACCTGCCGGCTTTTTCCTATGCCTTCTCCAAAAACCAGCCCGCGATCGAGGCACTGGTGGAAAGACTCTCTGTTGAAGGATTTCAGCACGCCGCCTTTCAGGATATCATGAGCAAGTTCCCCGGCATCGAGACCATCTATCCATCCATCATCTCTCCAGTGCTGGAATGGGGTCTCTCCACTGTGGGGTTTTACGGTGTTTTCGTCAATAAGTCTTATGGCTACGGCAGCCTGCAGGAACAGGAAAAAGCCGCTCTGCTGTCTAGCTTGAAAATGCTTTCTGATAAGAGCCGTTTTGAAATCCTCGCCCTGCTCAAAAAGGGTGCTAAATATAATTTGGAAATCGCAGAAGAACTGCAATTGGGTGCACCAACGGCTTCACATCACATGAATCTACTGATGTCAAATGGATTTGTCACCATCGAAAAACAGGATGCCAAGGTCTACTACCACTTCATCCCAGAAAAAATCCGCCAATTGATTCAGCTGCTTGAAAAGCAGTTTTTGATGTAATTAAAGATTCTTATTTTCACATGTCGCCCTTCCCTGCATGATGAACAAAGGGTGGATCTGCCGAAATCAGCAGATCCACCCTTTTGTAATTTATTCTTTTTCTGATACAGCTTTTGCGATGACCAGAGTCTCGATGATCTCGGCAGATGCATATTTGTTTCTCTGATAAGTGTTCTCTTTCACTTCGATTTCTACTTCTACTTCCCCTACAGCTCCTTGCTGATGAGCACGTTCAATGGCACCCTGGCGAGCCGTTTTCTTCGCTTCCACCAGAGCATCATCATAATCAGGCAGAGAAAAGGTTTCGTGACCGCCGCTGATGACGTAGGTCAGATAAGAACTTTTGATGCCCTTATACGGTTCTATTTTGACGATGCATTCCGTGCTGATATTACCCATTGCCGCGCCGATGGCGTTAGCAACTTTCCCGTCCTGCGGAAAATCTGCCTCTGTTCCCAGCAGCTCTGCCACGTCTTTTAGAAAGATCTTGGTCGGGGCGCCGATACCGATCAGCTTCGATGCAGTAATGAAACCGGGGCGTATGGCAAAGTCAGCCAGGCTTTGACCGGCATGGCGGAAAGTATAAGCAGTCAGCTTTTCAAGATCTTCACACTCCTGAAGGTTCAAATCTCTGCCCGTCTCGTATTTCATAAAGATGCGGACCAGATTGCTGTAAAGCCTGCATTTTGTCAAATCGTAAATTTCCCGGCAGACTTCTTGAGGAGCCGCCTTTGTCGCTGTAGCCAAGTATGCAGCTCCCAGTTCAGACACCTCGCTGTCAAACTCCGCATAGTCGCCATAAACGTGCATGACATCGGTAGGCGTCATTCCAATGCGGATGACGGTGCCCTCATCCTCCAGCCGCTTCATGTTTAAAATGTGCGGACTGGTGCCAATGGCCGCAGCCGCATCTCTGTAAATCAGCGGCCCGTTCTCCAGTGCTTTGATAAATTTCCGTTCTGACGGTGTGTATTTGTCCAGATTTGCCGGGCTGTTCACCAACATAAAAAACTCGTGGGCAGGATAATCGAAAGGCCGATCCATCAGTACCAGCGTCTTCAGCGCTTTCCGCATTTTCGGATACTGGCTGGCTGCCATACATAACGGTACGCAGCGTCTGTTGTCGAGATAAAGCTGCCCTCGTTTGTATTTTACAGCACTGTCGCCGCCCAAAGCAAAGGTATCTATGGAGACGCCTTTGACCATGGTTTTCCATTCGCCGATGGAAATGCCGGACTCGCTGGTGACAGGAATACCGTCTTTCACCATGGCCACATCGCTGGTGGTGCCGCCCATATCCACAATCAGCGCATCTTGGTATTTTGACAATTCCATGGCGCCGATGATGCTGGCGGCAGGACCGCAGAGTAAAGTTTCTACCGGCCTGCTCATGGCAAATTCACGGCTCATGATGCTGCCGTCGCTTTTGACAATGACAATGGGTAAATCCAACCCCAGTTCTGTCAGAGAGCGCTCGATGGAGTCAAAAAAGTCCTCCATGACAGGCAGAAGCCTGGCGTTGAGCAGCGCCGTCGCCCCTCGTTTCTGTACGTTCAGTTCCTGATAAAGATCGTAACCACGCACACAGGGCAGACCCAGCTTTTTCTTGATCATCTTTTCCGCCTTGATCTCATACTGCCCATCGTTATATTTCGGGTTCATCTGAACGATAGCTACACTGTCATACTCCAAAAAGTCCTTTTCTATATCTTCTTCGAATTTCTTCCAGTCAGGCTGCTGGCTATCCTCCTGCCCTGCATCCCCTTGCATGAAATAAATATCCCCCATTGGCGGCAGTCCATATTCGCTGCCCATCTTCTTGACCGCTGCCGGATTAACACCGATAAACACCAGCTTTGCCCTGCCCCCTTTGTGTTCTACACAGGCGTTGGTAGCCAGTGTGGTAGATAGTGAAATGTAGGCGGCGTCGCGAGCCAAATCCTGGTCTAATCCGCTCAAAGCGGTCAAAATACCGATTTTTAAGTCCTGCTTGGTGGTCAGAGTCTTGCTCTGTGACAATACCTCATGGCTTTTCGTATCAAAGATGACAGCATCTGTACAGGTTCCGCCTGTATCAATTCCGATTCCGATCATTTGTCTACCTCTTTTCTATTTCAAACATCATTCTGCAGATATTTCTGGCTGTTTCGGTCTTGAAAATATGCTCATAGGCGGCCTTGACGCCTTCTTCATGGACAGCATCCTCATAGAGATTCACCAAAGCATCTGCCTCCAGCAAAATTCGGTAGTCCAGTCCGTCCACCGGTTCATAGGTGTGGTGATGAGCCACCAGATAACAGACCCTCTCGATAACAGGCGCGTCAAAACCAAGGTTTTCCAGCATTTCCAGAGCCAGAGGGGGACCCTCCTGTTCCTGCAGTTTGCCGTTGCTGTATCCGTATTTCTTCTCTGCTGCCCTGATGCCGATATCGTGTACCAACGCCGCTGCTTCCAAGGTGATCTGTACCGTTTCTGTAAGCCCTTCCGCCTCACCGATGTACTTAGCAAATGAATGAACCTTGACAAAGTGTTGGATGCGGGCGGCATCGCCTTGGTAATAACGAATCATTTCCATATATAACTGATGTAACCGATTCATGTGAAGACTCCTTTTTTTCTTTGTTATCAGTATAGCACAGGAACTACGTTCATTTGTTGCACCAGCAACAGAAAACTTGGTATTTTTATTTGGAGCTGCCGGCCCCAAGAGCCGGAATCTAGAGGACGGTTACGCAGATTCGGCTGGTTTGCCCGATTTTGTTAAGCAGTCCGTGCCCAGAAGCCTGTATATGCGTAACTGACCCCCTCTTTGCAAAGGGTGTGTTACGCAGATTTGCTCGATTTGCCCGTTTTTGTTAAGCAGTCTGCGGCTAGAAGCCTGTATATGCGTAACTGCGCATCGCCTATATGGGTCAAATCAAAGTGACATGCAAAAAAAGCTTGCTTTCTCCGCCAATTCACTGTAAAATAATGTAAATAAAGGAAGGAGAAGTAAAATGTATAACAGCATCGCCTATATCCTCGCCGACTTAGAAAGCCAGGAAGCTCTTGCCAAGCAATATCGCTACCGATTACAGCAATTACCGGAAGGAAAACTGTCTACATCCACCATAAAAGGCACCGCCTACTATTATAAATTAATCCAGGGCAAGAAGCTGTATCTGGGAAAAGCCGATTGCGAAGAGGTGAAGCTTCTGCAGACCAGGGCGCATCTGAGCGAAGCCCTAAAGCGCATAGAAAAAAATTGTATTGCGCTGCACCATCTTCTGGAAGAGTATGAAAGTGTTGAACCAGACATCATCAACGGCAAAGTTCCCAAGGCCTATCAGCTTTCACAAAAAATCGATTATCACTTCACTGATTGGGTTGATCCGCGGGCTTGGGGCCGCGCTAAATACGATAAAAATACCAAATATCCCGAAAAGTTAATTCACAGGACACTCAAGGGTGAACGTGTCAGATCAAAGTCAGAAGTCATCATCGCAGATATTTTGTTTTTAAAAGGGGTCGAATATCATTACGAAGAAAATCTCACCCTTGGTGCTGAGACCATTGCGCCCGACTTCAAGGTGGCAGTGGCAAGTCAGCGCAGGTTTCGAAGGCTTGAACACTTTGGCATGCTCAGCAGTTCCAAATATCTGGAGGAATGTCTGTGGAAACTGCGGTTATATTTCAGCCATAAATACGTCCCATGGGACGACATCATCTTTACTTTTGAGGCGCAGGATGGAGGTATCGATGCCCAGACTATAGGCTGGATCATCGATCAATTCTGCTTTTAAGGCCACATGAAAAGCGGAGAAAAATTTTCCTCCGCTTTCGATAACCTAATATTTTACGCCGTTCCAGTAAATTGGCGTATAGACTTCAGCTTTATCTGGCAGATCCACACCGTCTAGGGCCCACTTCTTGAATTCTTCGAAGCCTGTACGATCAACGATATAGCCAATGTGTTCCTTGCCGCCCGGCGCGTTTTTGTCGATGTAACGCCCTACATATTTATAAGTATTGAGAATGATCTTGACGATGCTGTCCGCATCCACCCATTTGATAAAGTCCTCGCCAAGTCTTGGATTTTTCTTGCCCGTTCTGCCCAGCAGCGTCAGGCGGTAATACTTTTCCTCACTTCTGGTCCAAGCCCGGGTTGGGCAGTTGATGACGCATTCACCGCAGCCAATGCACTTCTCTGTGTTGCGCTGCGGTCGGTAATTGACTTCCCGCAAGGCTTCCACAGACTTTTTCCGGCAGTATTTGACGCAGGCGCCACAATTCACACAGCGGTCAGGCTCAAGCTGCGGTTCTGTCATGCCCATGATGCCAAAATCGTGCATGCGCACTTTGGCGCAGTCGTTGGGACAGCCTGTGAGCGCGATTTTAAAATGCAGGTCATTGGGGAAAATCGCCTTTTCAATTCTCTGCGCCAGCGCTGTTGTATCGTAACAGCCGTATGGACATACCCGATTACCTACACAGGCCGTCACGTTGCGAGTGCCAGAAGCTGGATAGCCACTGCCCGGCGCAGTCTGATTGATAGAAAGTCCTTCTATGACCGGCTGTAGTTCCTGATTCACCGCAGCCATCTTTTCGAAAGGAATGCCGGGGATTTCAAAACCCTGCCTGCTGGTAATGTGCACCGTTCCGTTGCCGTACTTTTCTGCAATTCCCTGGACCATCCCCAGTAAACGAGCATCCATATGACCGCCAGGCACCCTGACTCTCGAAGCCGTTATTCCCCGTTCCTTTGTTACACGAAATGCGTTCTTCTTTATTGCTTTTGTATTCACATCCATCAGTCAATCAGCTCCTTTCCCTTTGTGTAGTTGAACACCGGACCATCCAAGCAGACGTAACTGTCTCCTATTTTACAATGCCCGCATTTGCCAATACCGCAGCACATCTTGCGTTCCTGAGAAATCCAGATATTTTCTTCTTTAAAGCCCCGTTCCAGCAAAGCCTTAACAGAGAATTTCATCATCATCGGCGGTCCCACTACGATTGCTTTTGCGCTGTCAAAATCGCGGATTGTCAAATCCGGGATGTACGCAGTAACCAGCCCCTGTGGATAAGTCTCACTGCCCTCCGCCTTGTCCACAGTGACAATCAGCTTCATCTTCTGGGACCACTTTGCCAGATCCTCTTTGAACAAAACGTCCTGCGGTGATTTGAAGCCGGTAATCACGGTCAGGCCCTCCGTTTCTGACGGATTCTCATAAAAATGCTCCACCACGCCCCGCACTGGAGAAAGTCCCGTGCCGCCGGCTACGATGACCAATTCGCCGCCGCAATAAGCAGACACATCAAAGCCGTTGCCGTAAGGGCCTCTCAGAAACAGCCTATTACCGATATACTGTTCAAATACTTCCCCTGTCACTTTTCCCACTTTCCTGATGGTAAAGTCGACAGTACCCTTGCCAATCCCACTGACAGAAATCGGAGCCTCCCCATATCTGGGCAGCGAAACTTCGAAAAACTGCCCCGGTCGGACTGGCCCGTCATAATCCATCGTAAAAGTATATTCAATCTCCGTATGCTTTTTGACCGCTTTGATTTCAGAGAGAAAAGGTACATATTCGTTTTTATTCATCTGTTTCCACCTCCGTCATAGCCTGATCCAATTTGTTCACAATCCCTGAGAAAGAAATGTATTCAGGACAGATGTCGTCACATCTGCCGCAGCCAACACACATGTGATAACCGAAGCGCTGTTTATAATCGAGAACCTTGTGCAGGACTTTAAAGCGCATGCGGTCGCCGTTCTTGCTGCGGTAACAGCCTCCTCCTGCCACATCGGTAAAACCGTCAACCATACAGGAAGCCTGGACTCTGCGCCGCTCTCCTGCTTTGCCGTTATCGGTATAGAAGATGTCCTGCATAGTAAAACAGGTGCAGGTTGGACAGGCAAAGTTGCATCTTCCACAGTTCACGCATCTGCCGTCGTATTCCCTCCACATTTCCGACTTTGCAACTTCCGCAGTAAGACTGTCAGGAATGCTCACTTTGACAGAGTTTTCCTTCACGCAGGACGGCTCATAGGCGGTCGGCTCTCCCGTGGCAGTAAAGATATCCTGCCACGCGTCTGCTTTGCAGTCCAACAGATATCCATCCTCTGCCGGCTCCACGGCCAGGTCATAATCACTGCATGCATTGGTGTTCATGGAAACGCAGAAGCAGTTTTTGAAAGATTCCTTGCAGCCCATGAGAACAAATTTCACCTTTTCACGAAGTCTTTTGTAATAATAGTCCTCAAAGCCGTTCTCTAAATAAATATCGTCCATCCGTTTCACGGCATGCAGATCGCAGCTGCGCAAAAAGATGATTCCGCCCTTTTCCTTTCCGTCAGCCTCTTTGACCTGATTTTCTGTAAAATAGAACAAGGTTTCTGAAAGGGGCAGCAGAACTTCCTTGTAGGAATAATTCGATTTCTCTTCGAAGACCACTTCTTCGATGCTCTCGATTTTGCCGTATCTGATACAGTCCGTATCAGAAAAAGGATTGCCGCCTGCCATTCTGACTGGCGCGTAGATGTCGTAGTCCGCAGACATCTGCGCCAGACAAGCATCAAAGTCTTCTTTTGATAGTTTCAATCCCATGATTACACCTCTCTTTTCTTCGCCATGATGAAGTATGGAATCCCTAAGAAAATAATAGCGCCGGCCATATTTCCTAAAGTGACAACAAGCAAATTGTAAAAATATCCGCCTACAGTTACAGCCGCACCGCAAGGTGACAGCAGCGATATAGTCAGCAGCGTCATGTTGGCGATGCTGTGTTCAAATCCACAGGTGATGAATGCAAAGAGGCACCAGAGAATCATAATCAATTTCCCACTCTCGCTCTTGCAGCGGAACCCACACCACACGGCCAGACATACCAAAATATTACACAGTACGCCCCGCAGAAACAGGGGCAGAATCGGCAGGGTCATCTTTGTCAAGGCACTGCCTGCGATAAACTCTCCCACGGCTCCCTCTGCAAAGCCTGCTCCGGTGAACAACAAGGCCAGTACGACGGAACCTGCCAAATTCCCAATCCAACACAAGACCCATAGTTTGACTGCTTCGCCGATTTTCACCTGTTTTTCAAGCATGCCGATGGTCATAACCAGATTGTTGCCCGTAAAAAGCTCTGCACCGGCGATGACCACCAAGCTCAAAGCGATACCGAAGGACACGCCCATGATGATTTTCGTGTAAGGCGCTCCTCCCAGCAGTCCGCCGATGGTGAAGATGAGTAAGATTCCAAATCCGATGAACATGCCTGCCAAAACAGATGCCAGCAGATATCCCAAAGGACTCTTCTTCAGAAACTCGATCTTCGCTTTTGCAGCATTACCGATTGCAATGATTTCTTCTCTGTACATACGTTTTCCTCCTGTATTTCCCTTCACTGAGGGTACCTTTGTTTGTATATTAACAAACAAAAAAGTGCCCTTATGTTGCACTGGCAACATAAGGGCACTTTTATCTGAGGATATTGAATTTATTTTTCTCATAGTCTATGAGACCGTCGGCTTTCATATTGGATAACTCCCTGGTCAGTGCACTGCGGTCCACGCAGAGATAATCTGCAAGTTCCAGGCGTCCCATCTGAATTTCAAATGTCCTCCCCTCGTGCAGTTCTGCCTGTGCCGACAGAAAGGACAAGATTTTTTCCCGCAGATTTTTCTTTGATGCCACTTCCAGCCGCTCTAGAAACTGCACATTCTTGTCGGCGATGAGTCTGACCATGTTTTCTATGAGCCGGTGGTGGAATACACAGGACAGATTGCAGGAGTGCAAAATCCTGTCAAAGGGCATAAAGAGTATTTTGCACTCTGACGCTGTTGCAAAAGTTACGGTGGAAACCATATCGCTGCCGCAGGCGAAAGTTTCTCCAAAGACGCCGCCCTTCTTAATCAATACGAGGATTGTCTTATTTCCCCAAAGATCCTCTTTGATCATGTGGACCTTGCCCGAAAGGACAATCCCGACACACTTCAGCGGCTCTTCTGCCAGAGAAATGAACTCGCCTTTTTTATAAGTTTTCATATAGCTGCCCAGACAGGTCAGCATCGGTTCCAAATCGTCGTACTTGATGCCTGTAAACAGCGGCAGGTTTTTTATTTCGTCTATGTAATCTCTCATGGCCTCACCTCACAATCTACTAGTATTATAATCTTTTGCAGAACGTGTTGCAACGGCAACAGCTTATTTTCTTTCTAGCTGCTATGCTGTATACTATAGAAGTAATGGAGGCGATACAATGAAAAAACCGAAGATTAAAATTATCCTGGTGGATCAGAAAGGAACCTGCGGCTGTCACCGCGGTCACAAAGTCGGCGATTCTTTTGATTTCGATACCCAAAGAGGCCAGCTCTGCCCTATGGCCATGCACGCAGCTTTCCCCTATATCGATATCCTGCGCTATGGCGGCACTCTGCCAACCGGGAAAGCAGGCGATTTCCGCTTCTGCTGTCCAGATGCAGATGTGATCAATATCTTCAAGCTGGAAGTGGAAGAATAGCGCGGATGATTGGACAATTGAGCAGCAGTGGTTCCTGCAAATCCGGTACAAACAAGGTTAGGGATGACCTATGTACCGGATCTTTTTCAATACTTTATGGCTTCTACTGTATTCAATGATAAGTCTCAGGTCAGATGAAAATCTCGTATATGCCCAGGCCGATCATCAAAAGTGCAGCCAACGGTTCTGCAAACGCACCGACCAGGTCTGCAAGCTTTGATCGCCCAACCAAGTTCCCTATGTAGAGAAAAACCAGACTGAAGAGAAAGGAGCAAAGCGCTGTAGAGAGCACCGGCAGGCCTGTAATGCTGGCACCAATACCCAGACCGATGTTGTTCAAGGTCAATGCTAGACCGAGAATCAGAGCCTCTGTCCGCGTGAGCGTCTGCAAGGCGAGTTCGGTCTCCTCCTCGCTTTCTTCTTTGGCCTTCCTGATTTTAATGAAGAATTGCACCAGACCGATTACCCCGATCAAAATAATGATTACGCTGCCCAAAATGCCTGCCAATTTCTGTGGTAAAAATAGCAGCACACTCTTGCCCATAATCATGGACAGAACAGTCCCTGTAAAAGTAATCAATGCTACAATCAAGTTTTCCTTCCACCTGATCGGCATTTTCTTGATACCGTAAGACATCCCTACTACCAGATTATCCGCATTTGAGGATACACCGAACAGCAGGGTTGATAAAAAATGTATTTGCATCATAACACCCTTTCCAACAAGGAAGAGAATTTCCTTTTTATCAATTATTATATTGCTGACGGGGATGTCTCTGTTCCTATTGGATATGTAAGGGATGGGCAGGCGTGAATGGAGATCACTGACTGCCGCTTCCTGGCGGCTGTACCCTTTCGGGTTCGAATCCCTGCACCATCAAAAAAACAACAAATCCCCAGGCGGGGATTTGTTGTTTTTGGCGGAGACGGTGGGATTTATGCGTTTTGCTTCGCAATCCGCCGTCCTGCGCCTCCTCCTTCAGTCGGCTTGGACCACA
>NZ_DBFWLQ010000011.1:0-260163 GCF_048465375.1 Emergencia sp.
GCAGCTCTGATCTTCTCAGCAAGGGTTCCCTGCGGAACCAGTGTGCACTTGAGCGTTCCGGCTACCATGCCGTCGCCGATCAGCGGGTTCATGCCTACGTGGGAAGCGATGATGTGGTCCACCATGCCTGCTTCCAGCAGCTTGCCGATGCCTCTGGCAGTCTTTGCTCCATATGTACCGACGGGAAGGCCTCCATCGTTGCCGATTACCGTTAAATGCTTCACGCCCTTTTTTACCAGCGCATCGATCAGGCATTCTGGAGTTCCTGTTCCGAGGAATCCGCCGACCATGATTGTCATACCGTCTTTGATGCCTGCAACTGCTTCGTCAGCAGTTTTGATTTTGTTAATCATTGCTTAAAATCACCTTTCTTTCAATATTACTCTTTTCTATCCGCAGCGCCCGGGCGCCGTTCTTAGAATTGCTATCTATCTATTATCATACACCAAGGGGAAACATCCCGCAAGAGTTACCCTTTGGTAAGCACAACCAATGGGCGTTGAATATGGAAAATCAACGCCCGGCAAACTACGTCATATTAACGATCAGCAATATTTGCTTTGTCCTGCCAGCCTCTCTTTTCGACTTCCTGCATGATATAACTCATGACGTGCTCAGCATATTTTCCAGGGCCGAAACCTGCGTCATATCCTAATTCCTGCGCCAGCTCATGGGAAATTCTCGGTCCGCCGCAAGTGAGGATCATCTTGTCACGAAGACCTTCTGCTTCCATCAGCTCTACCATCTTCGTCAGCTGTTTGATGTGGATGTCCTTCTGTGTAACAGTCTGAGATACCAGAATTGCATCGGCGTTGACTTCCTTCGCCTTTGCGATCAGCTGTTCACAAGGAACCTGGGAACCCATGTTATAAGGCTCTACATTCTTGAATCTTTCCAATCCGAAGTGACCGTGGAAGCCCTTCATCTGGATGATGGCGTCGATTCCTACGGTGTGGGCATCGGATTCGATGGAAGCGCCTACGACTACGATATCTCTGCCGATGTGCTCGCCGATCCAATCTCCGCACTCTACTCTATCCATGGTCGTGCCTTCTACCTTAGGAACTTTGATTGCCGTAAAGTCAACTGTCGCCTGCATCTTTCCGTATACTACGAAGAAAGTAAATCCAGGGCAGAGTTCCTTATAGTAAGTAACGTTCGGTTCATCAAAACCGATCTTTTTTACCAGCTGCTTCGCAGCTTCTTCCGCCTCTTCACTGTAAGGTACTGGAAGAGTAAAAGACATTTCTGTCATTCCGTCGTTTAAGGTATCGCCATAAGGCTTCACTTTTGTTAAATCTACGTTGCTAGTTGCTTTGCATTCTGTTGTCATTATTCTTCACCTCCGAGCATAAGTGGGATAAACGGATTGAAATACATATCATCCTTCGCACAAACGCCGTCTAAGCCATGACCGCCGTCTTTCGGTCTCTTGACGCCGCCGAATTTACCTGCTTCGATTGTAGCAAACAGGCCGTCTTTTTCAACTTCTGCAAGTAGTTCGTCAGCTTTTCCAAGAACATCCTGTGCTCTCTTCTGAATGATTCCGTCCTGCTTGAATTCCACTTCGGAACCCAGATCCTTACAGTTGTTAAAGATGTACTGTGCATTTTCAATAGATAAATATCTATCCTGCATATGTGGAGTGTGGATCGCTTCTGTCATCATGCCCAGTAACTGCAGTGACTGACCTGACCAGATGGATACCAGGTTAAAGAGTGCATCCTGAATGTGTCCCTTAAAGATATTTCCAGTCATGAACTTTGTAGGCGGCATGTACTTGAGGCTTGCCTTCGGGAAGATTTCTCTAGCCATGATAGCCTGTGAAAGTTCGTAGAGGAAACCATTTTCCATGTTCGGATCCATCTCGAATGCGTGTCCAAGACCCATCTGCTCTTCTTTGATGTTAGCCAGAACCGCAAACTGCTCGTTGATGAACTGGGATGCAGTGACTGTGTGTGCAGCTTCATAAGCATCGTCTGTGGTCAGATAGTTGTCTTCTCCAGAGTTAAAGATGATGCCGCAATAGCCGATGATGACACGGCTCATATACTGGTCAACCAGAGTTCTCTGCATGTTGATGTCTCTGAACAAAATGCCGTATATTGCGTCGTTGAGCATGACGTCCAGTCTCTCTAATGCACCCATGGCAGCGATTTCAGGCATACACATACCGGATGAATAGTTACATAATCTGATGTATCTGCCTACTTCTTCACCGACTTCGTCCAGGGCTTTTCTCATGATTCTGAAGTTCTCCTGTGTCGCATAAGTACCGCCAAAGCCTTCTGTCGTAGGGCCGTAAGGTACGTAGTCAAGCAGGGACTGGGCAGTCGTTCTGATAACTGCAATGATGTCAGCGCCCTGTCTTGCAGCCGCCTGCGCCTGTACAACGTCTTCATAGATGTTTCCAGTCGCTACGATTACGTACAGATAAGGCTGTGCGCCCTCTCCCAATCTATCGATTAATTCAAGTCTCTTTGCAGACTGTTCTTTGATTTTCTTCAGCGCTTCGTGAACCTTCGGCATGATTGCAGCCTCAGCTTCTTCTGCGGAACAAGTAGGAAGCTTTGTAACATCCAGCTTGCCTGCAGCCATCTCTTCAGCGATTTCCTGCGGCGTCTTACCGGTCTGAACCATGGCGTTTCCAATCCAATAACCGACTCCTCTAGGGAGACCGCCTGCTTCTTTGATCTGGTCAACTACAACGTTTGGAAGTGGATTTTCAACGTCGTCCACGCCGTCAATCCCCAAAAGTCTCAGAATCGTTCTCTCTGTGCTGACAGTGGTGTGTCTGTCGATAAACTCTTGCATGTCATGTGCAATGTTGGCAGCATGAGAACGAGCACTATCTACTACCTTTGGGTCAAGATTTAATTTGCTTTTCATCCTTTTCTCTCTCCTTACTTAATGTATTTTTGTGCTCCATCAATAATTTCTTTATTGATCCCCAACATCTTTGCGATGTTCAGCGCATCTTTTGGTATTTGTCCTTGTTGTTCTACTGTATATAGTCTGTAGTCCATATACTTTGATATGATATTGATTCGTTCTTTTCTATTGGCATATCGAAGTTCGCTGTCAAGCCTTCTAAAATCCACGTCTGACAAACCTCTGACCTGCATATTCTTGACGCCGACTGCTTCGGTGACCGCTTCAAAATGCGTAGTAATGAGGGTGATATACGGTTTTTCTCTCAGATAATCCACCAAGCTCCTGGTCAGGGCAAGGCCTTCGACCGGATTGGTTCCGCTGGCAATCTCGTCGATGAGAAGCAGAGAACGTTCCTCGCTGTGATCGAGGATTTCTTTCAGTTCCTCCATCTCACTGCCAAAGCTGGAAAGGCCTCTTTCCACCGACTGGCTGTCTCCGATGAGAATCTGCATGTAGTTAGAAAGTCCGACCTTTGCATATTTACATGGAACAAAAAAACCGTATTGTGCCAAAATCGGTATCAGACCGGCCAATTTGAGGGAAATTGTCTTCCCGCCCATGTTGGCGCCTGTGATACAGGTCACTCCGTCAACAAGTGAAATGCTCACCGGGCAATATTCCTTGCCTTTGGATTTCAACACATCTTCCACCTTCAGGTGTCTGCCCTCTTCAATGACAATCATATGGTCTGTCACGATTTCCGGCTTGACGCAGGCATGTTTGATGGCATAGAGCGCTTTCCCCACTGCCACATCCAGACAGCCGATCTTATGGCAGTTGGATTTCAATATCTCCGCAAATTCCGCAATCTTCAGAGAAAGGTTCTGCCTAACGACAGCCTCTTCTTCTTCGATCTTCGTCGTCAAATCCTCCATCTTCTGCGTCAACTGATAAACAGCTTCGCCTGGCTTCAACTGAAAGGTCACGGTCATGTAGTCTTCGTCCACCTGCTCTAAATCGGGCACGGACCGATACTTTTCTAATTCGCCCGCTGACTTAGAAACAGCACAGTCAAATTTAGGCGTCAAAACGATGCCGTATTCTTTTCTGATTTCTTCTTTTCTTGCTTTCTGCTGTTTCCTGATGGTAATTTCGATGCCGTGTTTTTCCTTCCGCATCTCTTTCAGCTTCTCGGAAAACTCGTCGTAGATATAAAAGGTGTTGAGTCTGTCTTTATTGGGGTCAAGTACGTCAAGCAGCGCCTCTGTAGGCTCCAGAATAAACTCCTGCGGCACCGCTGTTTTCGTCTGGCTGCAGATCTGTTCGATCTTCCGCATCATCAAAAGCAGTGTCTTTATTTCGTATAATTCTACTACGGACAGGGCATTTCTGCCGCTTCGCTCAATGGTATATGTCGTATCCTTTATTTCCATGAAAGCTTCAGAGAGCATATTGACTGACTTCTGATTTTCCCTGGCAAAGCAAATCATGTCCTCCACCTTGTCCAGTTCTCTTCTCAGTTCCTCTTCTTCTCCCGGAAAAAAGGGTTTTGTTTCTTTTAATATATTCTTACCAAAAGGAGTGTTAAGGTCAATCTGCGACATCACATAATCAAGACCTGTTTCGGATCTCGTCTTTACATTTGCAAGTCGTCTGTTGCTTCCATGTTTCATAAACGCCCCTCCTGTTTATATTCTAACGTCGATAACCGGAATATCTGCAAGCGCTTTCTGCATAGCATCCCTCAACACCTGATGGTCAAAAGAATATCCGCTTGGCGCTATGGGATTCACGGTGACTGCTGCTACTTTGATATTTTTCATGACGCTCACTTTAAACTTTTTCTTACGAAGCTGTCCCCAGTCCATTTGATTGATAAAAATCTTCGTCGGATCTTTGAGCACAAAGTTTACCCTCTTCAGTTTACTCGGGTTGATATCCGCAATCACACTATTTGTAAAAGCGCCCGGAATATATACATAGTCCGTGTCATCGTCGATCGCCTCATCGATAAAGCGGCTGGAACCCAATCCTGTAGTCAAATCAAGAATTTCCACCCAGTCTCCTTTGATGACCATGATACGCTCTTCATCCATATGTTCTGTAATCAGCTGGCGCGCCTTGCAGTCTTCCAATTCGGGCAGACTGTAAAGCTCCACGATGTGAGCCGTATCCTCGATGACCTTTTTCAGATTTCGCGACAAGACTGCACCTGTGGAGAGGATGATGGCATCGGAGGTTTCAGGCGAAGCGATAGATTTCCGATCGATTGCACCGTCAATCAGAATCAATTCACAGCCCATCTCGAACATCTCCTGACACATCTTCTTGGTATGCGCCGTAGCTACCGGACCTGCAATCTGAACATAACCGCTGTCAGCCACTCTGCAGAGAAGCAAATCTCCGATGGAAGTCCTGTAGTCCGATTTCTTTACGATTTCCAGACCTGCATCCGCCAGGTCATAGAGCTGCGTCGGTACAGAGACCACAGTGTCTTCATAGAGATACACCTTCGGCTTCTCCGTTCCTGTAACTAAATCCTGGGTCTCGCCATCTCTTCCCGTAGAAGTGATTCCAAGCCTGATGCCTTCGTCGTCAGCCTCCTCTATCAGATAGTTGAGGGCTGTAGTTTTTCCCGCGTTCTTGGCCATTCCAACGATAGACAATGTCTTATATTTTGTTGATAAATCGTAGAGTAAACCCATAATAAAATCCTTCGTTTGATAGTGATAGGGAGACCTAACCCAATTTCTGAAAGAAATTGTCGGCAGGTCCCCCGTCAGAACGTCCAGGCTTCAGCATGTTGACGTTTACGACCGGAGACCTAACCCAATCCACGTAAGTGGACTGGGTTGTCAGAAGGCCCCCCTATTGCATATGCTTTATTCGTGTTTATTTCTTTCGTGTCTCAGCAGGTTCGCTGGCTCCATTGATTTAATCTGAAGTCCTTCACCAAGCGCTGATACACCCTGATATTTGTAAGTCTTCTTGCCTGTGCAGTAATCGCAAGTGCATTTCAGATCTGGCAGACGAGGCTGTGTATATGTAGTGATAACACCTTCGTAGTTTCTCAGGATGACCTTATCAGGAGTTTCTGAGATGATGTACTGCGGCATAACCGGAGTCTTTCCGCCGCCACCAGGAGCGTCAACTACAAATGTAGGTACTGCATAACCTGAAGTGTGTCCTCTCAGACCTTCGATGATTTCGATTCCCTTTGCAACAGTTGTTCTGAAGTGCTCGATACCAACTGACAGGTCACAGATGTAGATGTAGTAAGGTCTTACTCTGTTCTTTACCAGAATCTGAACCAGGTCTCTCATGATGTGCTTACAGTCGTTAACACCTCTGAGCAGTACGGACTGGTTTCCTAGAGGAATACCAGCGTCAGCTAGCTTTCTGCAAGCTTCAGCAGCATCTGCAGTCATTTCCTTTGGATGGTTGAAGTGTGTGTTCAGCCAGATTGGATGATACTTCTTCAGCATGTTGACCAGATCGTCAGTGATTCTCATAGGCATAACAACTGGTGTTCTTGAACCTAATCTTACGATTTCAACATGGTCAATCTTTCTCAGTTCGCTGATGATGTATTCTAATGTATCGTCTTCAACACATAAGCAGTCACCGCCGGAAAGAAGAACGTCTCTTACAACTGGTGTCTTTCTGATGTATTCGATACATGCATCGATGTCTTCTCTTGATCTAGCTCCGTCAGTTTCACCCGCTAATCTTCTTCTTGTGCAGTGACGACAATACATGGAGCACTGGTCAGTGATCAGGAATAAAACTCTGTCTGGATATCTGTGCGTCAGTCCTGGAGCCGGAGAGTCAGCGTCCTCGTGAAGAGGGTCAGCATCGTCAGCTTCTGATCTGTGCATTTCAGCCAGAGTAGGTACTGCCTGCATTCTTACCGGACATCTAGGATCATCTGGATCCATCAGGGAAGCGTAATATGGAGTGATTCCAACTCTGAATCCACCGATTACTTTCTCGATATCAGCTTTTTCCTGTTCAGTCAGATTTACAACCTGTGCGATGTCTTCTACGGTTGAAAGTCTGTGGGAAACCTGCCAATGCCAGTCATTCCACTGTTCATCTGTTACATCTTTGAATAGAGGAATATCCTTCCAATTTCTAATTGCCATAATAAATCTCCTTAATTTACGATTTCGTCGTATGATTATTTTTTGATTTTGTATTATTCAAACAGCTCGCGGCTGTGTGTTTGATTCTTTGGATTCAAACAGATTTGCATAAGATGCGCCACAGCCTCCCGTAAGAAGCCGTGGCATAAGTATGTGTCAGCAGTTAAACGCCATTATACGACTATGCGTACATTTCTGCGAATAAGTTTCTCAGACCTTCGTGCTCTCTCAGGCACTGAAGAGTGATTGCAGCGTGTCCCTTGGTGTATCCATTACCGATAATCATGTTTACGTCTTTACCTACACCTTCTGCTCCCAGGGCAGCCTTTGTGAAGCTTGTTGCCATGGAGAAGAAGTATACAAGACCATCATCCTTGCAAGCGAGGATAGAAGCCATTTCTGTATTTTCGATGTTTACGTTGTTGATAACGATGTCACAGAGTTCGCCGTCAGTCAGTTCCATAATTTTGTTGTACATTCCAACTGCATCTGTTGCATCCAGGTGGAAGTATTCGTCAGCTAAGTCTAACTTTCTAGCTCTGTCTTCTGATTTCTGTGAACCTGCAGCGCAGATAACTTTACCAGTTACGCCAGCTCTCTTCTTTGCCTCGTATAAGCACAGCAGTCCGGATTTTCCGCCGCCGCCGATAACGAGAACGGTCTGTCCTGGTTTCACCAGTTTTGCAGTCTGTGCAGGTGCTCCAGCTACGTCTAATGCGGAAAGAGCGAGTCCTTCTGGCATATCTTCTGGAAGTTTCGCATAGATTCCGCTCTGGAACAGGATTGCCTGACCCTTGATGTCTACCTGGTCGATTTCTGGTCTGACTTCTAAGATTTCTTCGATTACTAACGGAGTCAGGGACAGGGATACTAATGTAGCGATTTTGTCTCCAACTTTCAGGTCGCCTACGTAAGCAGGTCCGATTTCCTTAACAGTACCGATCAGCATTCCGCCGGATCCAGTCCAAGGATTCTTATGTTTACCAGCTTTAGCAACGATGCCAAGCATAGTCTTTTTGATTTCTTCAACGTCACCGCCAGCTCTTCTTTCAATTTCTGTAAAAGAAGCTGAGTCGATGTTCAAAGTTTTAACGTCAATCAATACTTCGTTGTCGTAGATTTCCATTGTGTTGTCAATTACATCTGCCGGCTGAGGTAAAACACCTTTTGGTGAAATAACTCTGTGTGTTCCGTAAGGGCATCCTTTTTTCATAATAATCATCCTCCTAGAAAAATATTTTAACTTTTAATTTATGCGTGCGCATATCCAATAACTAATCCTCATTATAAGCCTCTGAACCATATGGTGTCTACAGTTACATTCGTGTGATTTGTGTGATTATCAAAAAAATAACAACCGAACCGAAATGTGTTCAATTTCATTTCGGGCTGAACCGATTTTAATTCAGCCCGAATGATAGAGGTATATTACGCATAAAGCTGCGCGAAAAGGTCTCTTAATTTATCATCCTCTCTCAGAACCTGGAGAGCGACATTTGCATGTCCTTTCGTGTAGCCGTTACCGATCAGCATGTTGACGTCTTTGCCCACGCCCTCTGCGCCCAGTGCCGCCTTGGTAAAATCAGATGCCATGGAGAAGAAATATACCATGCCATTATCCTTGCAGGCCATGATAGAAGCCATCTCCGTATTCGGTATATTGACTACATTAATTACGACGTCAGCCAATTTGTCCTCCGTCAGTCTGGCGACTTCCCTGTACAGTCCAACCGCATCCGTCGCGTTTGCCACCAGGTATTCATCCGCCACATCTACGCCCTTCGCTCTTTCGATGGAGCTTTCAAATCCATCGACGCAGATGACCTTTCCGTTGACGCCTGCCTCTTTCTTCGCCTGATAGCAACAGAGCATGCCGGATTTTCCGCCGCCGCCTAAAACTACTACAGTATCGCCAGGTTCAACAATTTTCGCAGTCTGCGCAGGTGCACCTGCGACATCAAGAACCGAGAGAGCCAGATTCTGCGGGATGTCATCCGGCAGAATAGAATAGATGCCGCTTTCGAACAAGATTGCCTGGCCCTTGATATCCACCTGGTCGATATCCTTTCTCACTTCGACAATTTCATCGATTCTCAGGGGTGTCAAGGATAGAGATACTAATGTAGCAATTCTGTCCCCCACCTTCAGATCTCCGTCATAGCTCGGTCCGACCTCTGCAACGCTTCCAATCAGCATGCCGCCAGATCCAGTCCACGGATTTTTATGTTTTCCCGTCTTCTCGACGATGCCCATCATGATGTTTTTGATTTCTTCAACATCACCATCCGCTCTCTTTTCTATTTCAGTAAACGAAGCCGAATCCACGTTTAAAGTCTGCACGTCGATCAGCACTTCGTTGTCGTAAATTTCCATCGTGTTGTCAATTACGTCTGCTGGTTGTGGAAGCACGCCCTCCGGACTGATAACTCTGTGTGTGCCAAATGGATCACCTTTTCTGTATTCCATGTTCTGCATGTGTGTTTCCTCCTCAATGTATGTAAATTTTCGTCGATTTACACTATAGCAAATAGCGTGCCAAAATAAAAACCCACTGTTTCCAATGGGTTTTTCTAAATCAAATCTCAGATTCGAACCGTTTTATGTTCACGCATATTTCTATCGAACCAAATTCGGTTCATTCGTTTTAAATCTCGTATTTCTTCTTTTTTCTGACTAGCTGTGTCTGGCTGATTCCAATGGCTTTCGCCACTTTTCGGGTAGAGCCGTACTTTTCGCAGGCATGTTTGATGATGTTTTTTTCGAAGTTTTCCACCATTTTTTCCAAGTCCAAAGCCCGTCCCTCTTCATCTGCGTTGGCAGCGGCTTCAGGACTGGTGTTCTCGAAAACTTCTGCGTGCAGCTCCCTCATGACATCCAATAACGTAATCTGTTCTCCCTTTGCCGAAATCATCAGCCGCTGCACTACGTTTTCCAATTCCCTGATGTTGCCCGGCCACTCGCATTGCTTCAGGTATTCGACAGCATCGTCGTCAATTTTTCTCTGAATTTCAAATTTGTCACTGTATTTCTTGATAAAATGGTTGACCAGCGCAGGGATGTCTCCCGTCCGCTCCCGCAGGTTGGGCACGCGCATTCTCACCACGTTGAGCCGGTAATATAAGTCCCGTCTGAATTTGTCCTCTTGAATCAAATCTTCCAGGTCGCGATTGGTAGCGGATAGAATTCTCACGTTGGTTTTGATGGGCGTCGTACCCCCGACTCTGAAAAATTCGCCATCCTGAATCACACGTAAGAGTTTCGCCTGCATGTCCTGCTGCAATTCCCCGATTTCATCCAGAAAGATGGCGCCATTGTCCGCCAGTTCAAAGTATCCCTTCTTCCCATTGGAATTGGCACCGGTAAAAGCGCCTCGCTCATAACCAAAGAATTCCGATTCAATCAAAGTAGGCGAAATGGATGCACAGTTAACCTTGATGAAAGGCTGCATCTTTCGGTTGCTGTTCTTATGGATGATATTCGCTACCTTCTCTTTGCCGACGCCCGTATCTCCCGTAATCAAAACATTACAGTCGTATTTTGCCACAGTCAGCATGTCGTTGAGCACCGCCGCCATGGCCCGGCTTTCGCAGACAAAATCCTCCAGCATGGTCTTTCTCTGCCCTGAAGCCTCAAGCAGCCGCGTTTCCCTATTGATAGGATATGACGGATCATCATCCACATAGGGGTCCGTCTCCACTGCATTTTCGATGTAGGGAATCAGATCCTTGACGATTTCAATATCAAATTCGTCATAAGCCTCCAAATAGCCGTCTGCGCAGCGGATATCCAGCTGCCGGGATATAGACTCTGTGATGTACAAGGCGATGTTGTAGTTGTTGATCAGGTTGGCAAAAACTACAGTGCCTCCGCTCTTTGTCGCCAAAATATTGATGGTCTCTGCCCCCGGGATATCAGCACAGTTTACAGACAGATCGAAGAGCGAATCCGCGTTAAGACCTGACAGGCATTCCATGGGCTTGAGGATGTCCACATAATGTACCTCCGTGAACACCCTGGCAATCAAGTCGTTGATAGACTGTCCCTTGAGAACGATGTCCGTCTTTCTGTCCAACAGACAGACCACCTCCGCATCCTCTCGAGCCACTTTTCTGACAGCATAACCGAAGAGCAGGTTGGAAAGCAGGTTATTTCCGACGATCAAAAACTTCTTCTTTCCAACCGCTGTATTGCTGATTCTGTACAGGGTTCCCGATTCATTGAACGCGAAGAGCAGCAGGTTGATGGGAATACCCTCCGGCTTGCGAACCAGCGGCACCTCGTCGTAAAGAACCGCATAGCCTTCTATATCAATCTGGCCAAAGGCCCTGTCGATAGATATGATTTTATCTATGTAAATAGGCACCGAGGCCAGGGATGCATTGCAAACGACTTCTTCTCCCGGTTTGAAGCCTTTTTTGTTGTCATATTCTCTCCCCACCTCAGAGACGGTACCGTAGAACAGGCCGCCCGTATCCGTGACAGGATTGTGCAGTTTCCCCCTTCTAATCACGATGTCCATGATTTTCTGTTTAATGCGCTGGTCGTTGTCGGCCGCTTCCAGGCAGATCTGTTTAAAACTGGTCTGTTCTATATGTATCCGTTTGATGTCTACCCTGATTTCTTCAGGCGCTATATTTCTGCTGTTGTCCAGACGCCAGGCAGAGGTAGGCAGTACGTGCTGCGGTTCCATGACTCTGTTCGTCCCATAATTGCGGGTCATTTTTGATTCGCTCCTTTTTGTATGAACACATTTCGGTTCACTTTTTATGTAATTTCAATGATAACCCATTGGCACATATTTTGCAATTATTATTTACAGGTAACGAATTCAAAGTTATACTACTTATAAAGAATTTTAATTATAGAAAAGGAGAATTTTTATCATGGAAGAAAAAATCACATCAACCCTTAGACTGAGAATGTCTGCAAAGGATGCACATTACGGCGGAGAATTAGTGGATGGCGCGCACATGGTCCACCTGTTCGGAGACGTAGCGACAGAACTTTTAATCAAGTTAGACGGAGACGAAGGTCTTTTCTGCGCTTATGACAACATCGAATTCTTAGCTCCTACATACGCTGGAGACTATATCGAAGCTTACGGCGAAATCACAAAGATTGGAAATACTTCCAGACAGATGAAGTTCGAAGCTAGAAAAGTCATCGTTTCCAGAAAAGACATCAACGCATCCGCTGCTGATTTCTTAGAAGAGCCGATCGTCGTTGCCAGAGCGACTGGAACTTGTGTAACACCAAAAGAATTTAAGAGAAAATAAGATACAATTAAAACGAACGAGGGATGTGCAGGTAACGCACATCCCTTTTTAACTAAGTTTTTACTTCAGCCTTGCCTCTCCTGAATAAACTTCTATCAATCCATTGGATACGACACATCGATACCGGTATCCTCTTCTTTTCATCGTGTTATGCAAAATCAAGGTACTCTTTGCAGCAGACGCCGCTCCGGACTTTTTCCAGGACTTACTGTTTTTTCCTTTGTAATACCATTGATATCGAAGATTTCCACCTTTTGCTTTAACTGAGAAACTGACTTCGCCGCTCTTTCTGGCACTTTTATCCGTCGGTGAGAAAAGAATCTTTAGTTTCAGATTCTCCTGCGGATCTGCAATTTTACATCTGTAAATGGGATAGCCGCCAGAACGCTGCTTCTTCAGCAGTCCAGCCTGCACGAAGGAACCTTTTGACTCTTGCGTATCCGCGACATCTGGTTCCAATGAAGCAGAGATGATGTTAGCCGGTTCCTGATCCATGTAAAAAACGTACGCGCCTTCTTTAAATAACACTTTTTTTGCAGCTCCTGTCACCGCCTGCGTCGATGTTCCTCTATATTGGTTTACAGGAACCTTTGTACCGTCTTGCAGTTCAAAACAGGCTGCACCATTGTTCTTGAGAACTTGTGCCGCTTTTTTTGCTCCCTCTGCATCCTTCGGTATGATATACGCAGTAGGCCTGGTTCTGCTTTTTACGGAAATATCTATATTATAGCTTATATCTGTTTTTTCCGGATCACCCACATATTCTCCGAGGAAATCAAAGGACGGTCTCAGCACTGTCAGACCATCTCGCCCGGATGAATCGTGGGACAGCACAAATTTGTCTGCAGCAGAATAGTTTTTTCCTTTTTGGACCATTGCCGCTCTGGCATCTTCCACCTTTCGCCTAATGGAATCTGCATCTTCTGCCGCCTGTCGCAAAATAGAAAGCACGGCCTCTCTGTGAGATAATACCCTTCTGTCAAAGTGTTGTTTTCCTAAATGAATGCCGTTTGATTCCACCAGAAAAGCGAGGGAATTTCGCAGCCTGGCATAACTGCAGGATGTAGTATTATCGCAGGACAGGTCATAAAAAAAAGCTCTGAACCCTTTTTTCTGCAGTTGTCCTATGGTATTGCGCATCATTGCTTCTTCTTCGGGAAAAATGCCGCTATCCCGATTTAGGTTATTGACGCAGGTAATCTGAATGTCATCGAGACATTTTAAGAAATAACGTCCCTTCTCATTTCCGACAAAGGCAGTCTTTCCACTGAATTCATGGCCATCTATAAAAATCTCCGGCATCAGCTTGCCATACAGCCAATGGAGTTTCTCTGTAACGGCTGACTGCAGCTGCAATCCATCTCTGTTCAAGTTTAGTTTTCGATTATTTCCATAACGGGTAAAACGCTTCGCACCATATTGATTTGCAAAAGGGATTACAATAACATCCATATTCTGCAGATCAGTTTTCCCCTGCGCAAGGGGCTTTGCTGCCGCCAAAGCGGCCTCACCTGCCGCCGGTTCATTTCCATGAATCTGCGCCTGATACATGACTTTCAGGTGATCCTCTCGTGCCAGAGCCTGTAAGGCACCTTCGAGATCCTCATAATGGGTCAAATCCACCTCTGTAAAAATCATCACTGGCCAGGACTTTTTTTCATCGAGGAAATAGAGGTAAGCCTTTTCATTTTGTTGATCCAAACTCTGCAGATAAGCGATGGACTCTTTCTGGGTCGTAAACTTATGACCCTGTCTGCCTGCGGTAAAAGCAGGCGTATCCAAAACGCCGGCGTCTACGTCCTGCAGGTCTTTCACTGCAAACAAGGTGTTTTCAATTTCATCGCTCCAGCGAAAAATCTGCCCAGGTTCATAATCGCCGCCTGTCCTCTGCTGCAAATGAACCGTCACCAGTTTTGTTTCTTTGGCGACATCTTCTTCTCCGATTGCAACAGCTGCCGTCACCGTATAGCATCCCGGTGCAGACGCCTTATAGCTGAATACATCACCCACCTCTGCATTTTCAAATATAAACTGCTTGTCCTTCAATTCTCTCGCCTTGCCAGATCCATTCGGGGTTTCATATACCATTATTTCTGTATTTTTTCCTATATCAAAAATAATGTTCACCGCATCACCACTTTCTTTCTCTGCCCCTGCAGCCTGGACAGGTATCACGAGGAGTAGCATCATACAAAGTATCACCATCTTGCGAAAGCATCTCTTACTAAACTGCCGCTCATTACTACGTTCCATAAAACTCGTCTCTCAATTCTTTTCTAATTCCTGATATGCAAAATAATTATATCACACTTGACAGATATGATAAAATATTTCTGTTAATAATTACAAGGTGGTGGAACTTTTGAACGAACTGACAATAAATTTTACAAATAAACGACTATTCAGCTTAATCCTGCCCTTGATCATCGAGCAGTTCCTCGCAATCACAGTAGGCCTGGCTGACTCGATCATGGTGGCAAGTGTAGGCGAAGCTGCTGTATCAGCAGTATCCCTGGTGGACTCCATCAATACCCTTGTCTTTTACGGTTTTGCAGCCCTGGCAACAGGCGGCGCTGTCGTCTGCGGGCAGTTTATCGGCAGCCGCGACTTGAAAAAAGCCAACGAATCGGCCGAGCAGCTTTTGGTATTCATCGTCCTGCTGGCTGCGGGACTGACCGCCGTTTTATATATGACAAAGTATTTCATCCTCCACGGTCTCTTTGGCAACATCGACCAGGAGGTCATGAACCACGCCAATACCTATTTCATCATCGTAGAAGCGTCGATTCCTTTTATCGCTCTCTACAATGCCGGTGCTGCCCTCTTCCGTGTCATGGGCAACTCCTCTGTCTCCATGCGGATTTCCATCGGTATGAATATCATCAACGTAGGCGGAAACGCCCTTTTGATCTTCGGCTTCCACATGGGTGTCGAAGGCGTAGCCATTCCCACCCTGGCCTCAAGAATCATCGGTGCCATCGCCGTGGTCTGGCTCTTGCGCAACGAAAAATATACCCTCCATATCAGCAAGCCGTTCCGCTGCCGCTTGGAGGGACATATCGTCAAAACAATATTAAAACTGGGCGTGCCCAGCGGGCTGGAGAGCAGTCTCTTTCACCTGGGGAAAATTATGCTTCTCAGCGTGGTTTCGGCCTTTGGCACCGCCTCTATCGCAGCAAATGCCATCGGCAACTCCATGGCCACTTTTCAGATTCTGCCAGCCCAGGCCATCGGGGTGGGCATGATTACCGTGGTCAGCCAATGTGTCGGTGCCAAGGACTTTGACAGTGCCAGATTCTACACCAAGAAACTGCTCAAGTGGTCTTATCTGTCCATGCTTGCCATCAATGCGGTGATCTTCTTGATTCTGCCGCTGGTGATCAATCTGTACAACGTCTCTGATGAAGCTTCCCATCTGGCCAAGCTGATTCTCTGGATGCACGGAGGATTGGGCATTCTCCTCTGGCCTCTGTCCTTCACCCTGCCGCAGACCCTGAAAGCTGCCGGCGACACTACCTTTGTCATGGGCGCAGCTGTCGCCTCCATGTGGCTCTTCCGTATCGCCGCCGGCGTCCTCTTAGCCAAGAACCTAGGATTCGGCGTCCTCGGCATCTGGATGGCCATGTTCATCGACTGGATCGTGCGCATCGTCATCTTCGTCCTGCGGTACCGCGGACATAAGTGGGAAAACAAATACGTGCGCTAAAGCAAGTTCTCCGGATTCAGGGGTTTCAGTTCCGGGCAGACAAAAAGTCCGTCTTTGCGGATGAGCATATCGTCAAACCAGATTTCCCCGCCCCCATATTCTGCCCGCTGCATCATCACTAAATCCCAGTGCACCGCTGATCGATTGCCGTTGTCAGCGTCCTCGTAAGCCTCTCCCGGTGTCAGATGAAAACTGCCGCAGATTTTCTCATCAAAGAGGATGTCTTTCATCGGTTCCAGCACAAACGGATTGACGCCGATGGCAAATTCACCGAAGAAGCGCGCCCCTTCGTCGGTGTCCAGGAGGGCGTTAATCCGCTCTGTGTCGTTGGCTTCGGCCTTGACAATGCGCCCGTTTTCCACCTCGAATTGCACGTTTTCATAAGTGAATCCTAGCATTTCACTGCAGGCATTATAGCGGATGAAACCGTTCACCGAATTCTTTACCGGCGCAGTATAAACCTCCCCGTCTGGAAGATTCATTCTGCCGTCACATTTGACAGCGGGAATTCCTTTGATAGAAAAGGTCAAATCTGTACTCGGCCCTTTGATTCTGACCCGATCCGTTCTGTTCATCAAATCCACCAATGCATCCATGGCACGGCTCATCTTCCCATAATCCATGGTACACACATCAAAGAAAAACCGTTCGAAGCTCTCTTGACTTCTGCCGGCCAGCTGTGCCATGGAGGCATTAGGATAGCGGAGTATGATCCACTTTGTCTCATAGACCCTGCGTTCAACTACAGGCTGGCTCAATTTATAATAAAGGCTCATCTGTTTCGTCGGCACATCGGCCAGCTCTGCAATGTTCGCATTCCCTCTGATGCCGATATAGGCGTCCATGGCTTCCATCTGTGCCAGCTCCCAGTCAAAGAGCAGCTTCATCTGTTCCGCATCCGCCTCCATCAAAATCTCTCTCAGCACACTGTCCTCCCTGGCCAAAACAAAAGGTCTGCCGCCAAGACGATACACATCCTTGATCAGCTGCCGCACCAAAGGCAGGGATTCTCGTCCCTCATATTCTATCAGCACTCGTTCCCCAGCCTTAAGATCACAGGAATATTCCGTCAGCTGCCTGGACAGTGCTGTGATTCTGCTGTCCATTTTCATCACCTCTTCCTTACTTTTTACGCAGCACCCTGCCGGCTGCTTTCTCTATCAGAATATTATTCTCTAGGGCAATCTGCCCGTTAACCAACACGTATAAAATCCCCTCTGGGTCCTGCAGCGGGTTCTCCGCCTCATCAAAGCTGTGAAGCAAAGTTCGGTCCATGATAACCAGATCCGCAAAGCTGCCCTCTTTAATCACACCTCTTTTCTCGATTCCGAACCGCTGCGCCACAAAACCGCTGGCCTGGTACACCGCCTTCGCAAAATCTTTCTTCCCATAACGGTTTAAATAGCGCGGAATATAGCTGATGTTCATGCTGTTGGGGTAAATTTCGATTTCTGCATTGCCGCTGAGGTTGGTATCCTTGCTGTAGCTGCTGCCATCGGAACACGGCATGGCAATCTCGCTGCTGCATAGAAGATCCACGCTCTGCTGAAAGTCCGGCGCTGTCAAATCTGCTGTCATATCAGGGTCTTCCGCAAATACTGCCATCAATTCATCGAGAGGTGAAAGACCGCGTTTTTCAGCACAGTGGTGTAAATATTGCCCAACATAGGCCGGGTTCACATGCTTTGTAATCAAAAGTTCCCCCAGCCAGCAGGTATCGGAATTTTCATCCAGAATCGGCATCTTTCCTTTCTTCACGATCTCGTGTACTCGCCGGCGGAAAGCTTTCTGCTGAAACAATTCCCCCAGTTTTTTTCTCGTCCCAGCCAGCAGCACCAAAGGGCTCAGATAATAGCCGCAGGACGTCAAGGTATAGTCAGAACAAGCTGCACTGGGTATGACATCATAACTCAAGTCTACCCCCGAAGCGGCGAGCCCCTTAAAATAATCCAGCGTCTTTCGAGCCGCTTTTACAGCCCCTGCCGCGTCCTCAGCCATATTCATGACATGGACATGAGAAATATTCATTTTGATAGCCGTCTCCTCCGCCTGTCTGACCATTTCCGCATAACCGCCGAGCCGGTCAGGCTGACCCAGTCCATTGCAGTTGAAGGTATGGCTTGCGAAGATTCCCTCATACCGAGCGACGATCTGCAGCATTCTGTTCATTTCGTCATCTGACGCAAAGGGGCCGGGAATATACATAGGGTCCCTGCCCGTTGAAATGCCAAAGGCTCCCGCTTCCATGCAGTCCTGAATGACAGATTCTAAAGCGGCAATTTCGTTTTCGGTCGCCTGCCGCTGGCAATCTCTGCCCATGACAGCAGTTCTCACGGCGCTGTAGCCGATCAAAGGCGCCAGATTGCCGCCTAGTGGCAGCGAATCGCATTTTTGATTAAATTCATCAAAGCTCCTCCAATCCAACCGCACGCCGTATCGCTTTTCGTAGGCGTCAGCAGCTTTCTCTCTGTCAAAGAGCAGAGACAACAGCGCAAAGGGATCTGCTCCCGCCAGATTTAGAAATTCCTGGTCCAGGTCCGAACAATAGAAGACTTCTTCGCCCTGCGGCGCCATGCCGTAACCGCAATTTCCTGTTACCACAGTGGTCACCCCTTGTTTTAAATAAGGTTCCATTGTCGGTGCTGTGAGAATGGATTGATCCACATGGGTATGCGGATCGATGAAACCAGGTGTCACAGTCTTTCCCGCCGCATCGATGACTTTGCAGTCTTCCCCAACCTCATCGGCCAGAGGAATTTCACCGATATATGTAATCACGTCGCCAGTGATGCCCATATCTGCGAGATAGATTGGTCCGCCCGTGCCATCACAGATCAGACCGTTTTTGATCACTATATCAAACATACGCGCCCCCTATCAAAACGTCACCATCGTGATGATGACCATCAGTACGCAGACCATTGCATCTCCGATGACTAATCCCGTCGCCACATTATCCATTTTTTCAGCAAAAGCGATGCCTTTTGTCTTTTCCACAGCTAGGCGGATCATGCCTCCCAAGGCAATACCCAGAATGGTCTTCGGCGCCAGATACATAGCTAGCGCGATACCTCCTGCCGGCAAGCCGATCAGCGAAAGCACTGCGCCCAAGACCCCGCCTATTGCGAATCGCCCTGGATTGAACAGGGTTGAAACGCCGCCTTCAGAAATGCCGTTAATCACTGCATAATACATGTTTCCAAAAGGGAATGTGAACAGCTCGTCGTTGAGGCCGAAGACTTTGATGATTGCATAGAACAGAGCCGTACCTGCCAGGCATCCGAAAAAAATGCCGATAAACTGCGCCTTAATCTGCTTCTTAGGAGAAGCGCTGACCATCTGTCCGATTTTCAAATCATACATGGTATCCTGCGCCAGAATGAAAGTATTGAAGTTCATAAAGGCGATTAGCATGGAGAATACTGCATTGCCAGTCAGCCCGTAGGAAATTACGATCATAAAAATGTTCAGCGCCAGTCCTGCACTTAAACCTGATTCCGCAGAAACTCTGACTGCAATCATGGCAAAGAGCAGGCTTACCACCGTGCAGATGACCAGGTGGATGACTTTGATCTGATAATAAGCGTTGCAGAAGGCGATCATGGCAGCACTCAGTACCAGGAGCAGAATCAGGATAGATTTCAGCGAATAGTCTCGGTCGCTTTTTTGGTCCGCGTCTTTTTTGAACTGAAAGGCGTGGACGATGGCTCTCCATTGTCTGCAGATGGGAATTACTGCCGCCAAAAGTGCAATGCCGATTACAATCGGCAGGTTAAAGTCCTGAATTTCCGAAAAGTAGTCCTCGGCGGGGTTTGCGAACCAACCGCGGCTCGTGCCAACAGGGGCTTCGATGAGGCAGATCAATAAACTGGTCACCAACATGCAGAGCGCATTTCTCGAGCCCAGCACATATCCCATGCCCAGCATCAGAGGCATAATCAAAATACCCAAGGTCATACCGTTCTCTGGCAGAAAAGGCGTAAAGTCTGCCAAATACGGCAGATATTCCATGTTCTGCAAAAAGGAAATCACTACACTGAAGGCCACTGCGCCAAACAACAGCTTCGTCGAACTCTTGTCTTTAGCATCAATTTGGTCCATCGCCGTAGTGCACATGACCGCGCCGGGAAAAGGCAGATTTTTATCGTAAACAAACTGGTCTCGGAGTATGGATACAAAGCAGATACCGATGGCATCTGCAAGCAATAGCAGTACAAAGGTCGGCAGCACTTCTAATCGCTCTCCCATCATCAGCAACGGCACGATATTACCAGTCAGCGAATAGGCGGCAAAAGTAGTCGCCGTCGCACAGGTCTGCATGATGTTGACTTCTCGTCTGTTGGTGGGACCGCCAAAAAGCGGAATCAGAAGGACGCCAATCATAGACGCAATCGGTGCCACATCAGTATCCAGACCTAATACCGCATCCAGATACATCATCAGCGCCATGAGAAGAAGGCCGATCATCACGCCAAAGAAGATAGCGCGAAAACTGAATTCTCTGTCCAGGCTCAGCCCAGAGGCCGCCTTTATTTCTTTTTTCATAATTTCCTCCATAGGTGTTCTCACCAGACTGTATTCATCACTAGATTTATCGCTGGCGGTACACCTCGTCAAAAGATCGTTTTAGCAAAAGTGAGTCGACTCACTTTTTTTATACACCTTTTTCCTCTTCAAGTCAATCGATATTTGTTGTTTTTTCAAAAAATACTGAATTCTATTATCTAGGCGTATAGGGTATGGGGGTATAGGATGAGCCGCTTCTACGAAACGGTTAGGTTTTTTGATACAGTTTTAGAGGTTTCGCATAACTTTACAACAACATCGGGAACCATTCCTCATGAAAATAGTTCATATTGCTTGCAGAATCTGTAAAACATCTGTAAACGGTTACTTTTCTAGGTTTTAAGCGATGTTTGGAGTGGAGGAATTTAAGCCAAAAGTAACCATAATCAAATATACCCCCTTGTGTAGGCCTCCAGATAGCAGCCCGGTTACGCGAGAATGTCCTGATACACCCAAAAAGCATAAGGATATCGTAAGGAGGGTGATTGGCGGTTTTCTCCTTGCGCCAAAAGGAAATTTGTGTTAAAACAAGATAAGAAAGAGGAGGAATATCCATGCCAAAAAGAACATTTTTGAAATTGCCGCCAGAGAAACAGCAACGAATCCTCGACGCGGCAGAGGACGAGTTTATTGAATATAAAGATCAATACGAAAAGAGCAGTGTCAATCGCATTGCAGACAAAGCAGGCATCTCGGTCGGCAGCATCTACAAGTATTTTTATGACAAAGACGACTTGTTTTTCTGCGTTTTTAACAGCAACAAAGAACGGCCTCAGACTTTGGCGGAGTCAGATACTTTGTATGATTATTCAAAAAAAGAAATCGGCTTAGACTTAAAAAAAGGTCAAGTAGGCAGTGACTTGGCAAATATTATTTTTCAAAACACCGGATTATTTCAAGGCTTAGTGTTCAGTGATACGGCAACGCCGGATTATCTGGAAAAGCTGAAAGACTATCTGGCAAAGGACCAAGAGCGCGGTATCTTAAAGGACGACATTGACTTGGAGGTAGCCGCCTATCTTTATTCCACTATCGAGTTCAACGCCTATCAGTACTGTACCGCCCACGGTCTCGATTTTTCTAAGGACACGGAAATCCTTCGCAAGATGACAGATATGTTTTTCTTCGGCATCTATCGTGATGACGCAAAAGGAGGAATGACGGAGAAATAATTTTTTGCGGAGGGAGCGATGTCCCCGGCTGCCTGCTAAGCGCCTTTACGATCATAACTGCCCAATCATCTGGCAAAACAAAAAAGGATTGTGGAAACAGTAGTCTTTCTACTGATTCGCAATCCTTTTTGTTTTTATCTTCCATTCTTCAAATACTCGATCTCTTCCCTGGTCAGTTTCCGATAATGTCCTTCTGCCAGCCTTCCCAGTTTTACGTCACCGATGGCGATACGCTCAAGACTCTGCACGTTGTTGCCGACAGCCTTGAACATCTTGCGGACCTGGCGATTTTTGCCCTCGTGGATGGTGATGTCCACCACCGTATTCCGGGGATGTCCTTTGACGATCTCCACCTTTGCCTTTGATGTGACAAAACCGCCGATGTCCACGCCTTCTCGGAGTTTCGCGCACTTTTCGTTTGACAGCACGCCGGCCACCACAGCTCGATACGTTTTCGGCATCTCGTGTTTAGGATGGGATAAGGTATAGGCGAAATCTCCGTCGTTGGTCATGATCAGCATACCCGAGGTATTATAGTCCAGACGGCCCACAGGGAAAATTCTCGCGTCCACATCCTGAACCAGATCCATGACGGTCAGCCTGTCCCTGTCGTCGCTGACGCTGGTGATGTAGCCAACTGGCTTGTTGAGAAGGATGTATACCTTCTTTTCCTCCGCTTCAATTCTCCTGCCGTTGACCTCCACTACATCACCACTGACAACGTCATAGCCCGGCTCCTTTAAAATCAGACCGTTGACTTTAACGTTGCCATTGGCAATGAGTTCATCTGCTTTTCTGCGGCTGGCTACACCAGCCTGTGCAATATATTTGTTAATTCTCATTAGTTTCTCTCCGTTCACTTTGTCTTTAGTGATTTTAACACAAAACGCGATTAATTAAAAGAGTTATATATCCCTGTCAGACCTGCCGCCTCAATGCGATCTGCGATTTTATCTTTGTCAGTGGTGTAAAGTCCCGTCTCCTTCATGTGCGCAAAGAATTCATCTCCGGCAAAGGTAATCATGCCCCCGTCTGGCTTTTCGTATGTAAGAAGAGAGCCGATAGCGGTTGATTCCGGCAGTGTGATCAGCGTTTTACCGCGCGCTGCTCTGCCCGCATTGTGCCCGGCCAATGAACCTGTAGAAATAGCCTCCGTATGACCGATGAATAGTCCGGATTTTTCACCGCCGCAGAACAGATTATCAACGTCTCTCACCTTCATGAAAGGATCTCTTTCAGTGACGGCCGTGTATCTGATAGAATTCCCCTTTCCGCCTGCATAAGGATCGACGAAACGAGCATTTTCAAAGCCTGTTACCTGGCGTAATTCAGCCAATGGGAAGTACGGCGTCATCATTTTGGCATAGCCCGTATCAATCAAAATCACATTCTCAGCAAAAGGCGGCAGGGCATATTGACGGCATACTTTTTTCGAAAGTTTGCTTTCGTTGATCAATTCCTTTGGCAGCGGCACAACAACTACGCCTTTTTCATTGAGTTCTTTTACAATTGACTCTGACAGACTGGATTTTTCCAGCTTGCAGGAACCACTGAAAGCACCGGGCGTACCGTCCGCCCGCTTTCCATAATAGTCGTGGCCGCCGGCTTTTTCTGAAATGCTGACGCGGGGGCCAAAAGCAGGACAACGTAACACACACATGCTGCAGCCGTTGCCGAATTCCATGCAGTTTCCCATGGGCCCCGTGGTTCCCGTGCAGTCGACAAAGACGTCGCCGTCAAAGCGTTCGCCGTCCGCCGATTCCAGCGCAGTAATCTTGCCGTCCTCTTTGATGACGTCTGTGATCCTCGTTATCAGATGTACTTCGATATCCATTTCTCTCATCAGCCGCCTCACTTCTGGCTCCACTTTGACGACATTGTAAAAAGTTGCGTGGTCGTGACCTGGGAAATTTACATTTTTGTGGGTCGCGCATTTATCTGTAATAGCAAAGAGCTCGTCTGCGCCCATGGCTATGTTCTCTTCGGTCGCAGTAAAACGGCCATTGTTTCTCATGATTCCTCCTACGTTTCCTAGTCCCAGAAGCAGATCAGTCCGTTCCAGTATTTCTACCTCCGCTCCCGTTTTTCTTGCTGCGATGGCGGCAGCACAGCCAGACCAGCCGCCGCCGATAATTACGATTTTTGCCATATGAACCTCCAATTTACTTTTCCGAGTATCGGGGATAACGTACATAACGCCTGATATGTACTATTTTCAAGGAAATTATGGCATATTTCAGTGCCATCATCAGGGTATTCTCAAGATTACGCTCATAAATTAGCATTTATTATCCAAAAATCTTTAACATTTTTGCTTCAATTTGTAAGGACATCCCATTTTTCCTGCTTCTGCCCTTCAAACCACCTGAAAATCTGCCTAAATTTAGAAAAAAACATCTTTTTATGGCATTTCTCCCGAAAACGAAAGGCGGCATACCCCTCCAGGGTATGCCGTTTTACATCGTATCCCCGTATAGTATTCATATGATACCAGGGCACGTCTATATGTCATTTTGTTGGAAGAATTAATAAGCCATAGGCAAAACGTAAATTGAGATGCATAGATAGTGGAGCACGCTGCCCGCCAGGACAAATAAGTGCCATATACTGTGCATGTATTTTACGTTCTTCAATGCGTAAAATACCAGTCCGCCTGTGTAGCTGATTCCGCCGATGAGAAGAAGCCAGAACGCTGGTGATGGCAGCACATGGATGATATCTTTGAACACTGCCAAAATTGACCATCCCATGATGACATAGAGGACAGTTCCAAATTTCTCTGTCTTTTTCAAATCAATGGCGTTGAGCACGATGCCCAAAACTGCGCAGGCCCACACGGCGATAATCACCGCCAGTCCCCTGCTGTTTCCTGAAAGGGCTACCAGACAAAACGGGGTATAACTTCCCGCGATTAAAAGGAAGATCGATGTATGATCAAAAATCCGCAAAATTTCTTTTGCTTTTGGATTAGCCACCGCGTGGTATACCGTGGACATGGTGTAGAGCACGATCAGAGAGATTCCGTAAATCAAGCTGGCTCCAAGGGCTAAAGCGCTGCCGTGGGCTGCTGACATGACCACTAGCAGTGCCGTGCCGCCAATTGCCAGCAGCGACCCCACGCCGTGGGACACGCTGTTAAAAATCTCTTCTCCTACTGTATATCTTTTTAAAGTTCTATCTGCCATAAAACTCGCCTCCTACTGTCAATTTCTATTCTTATTATATGCCATAAATGATTTTTTATGTCTCCAAATATAATTTTCATTACTACATTATATTATATCAGCAATTTCATTTTGTCAAGTCACTAATTATTTTTCTCTTGTCATAGGGGAAAAAATATTATAATATAGCAGTAACAAGGAGGTATTATTCATGTATCAGGGAATTATATTTGATTTGGACGGCACATTGTGGGATTCTACTCTGCAGATTCTGCCAGCGTGGAACATCGTCTTACAACGTAATGGAAAAGAAAACAGACTCAGTCATCAGGATATCAAAGGCTGTATGGGAAAAACAGCTGTACAGATTGCACAGAGAATACTGCCTGACGCTCCTTTGGCAGAAAGCCTGCAGGTTGTAAAGGATTGCTGCCTGGAGGAGCTGGTCTATCTGGAACAGAGCGGCGGTACCCTTTATCCACATTTGGAAAAAACGCTCCGCACCCTAGCCGGACAGCACGATTTATTTATCGTCAGCAATTGTCAAGAAGGTTATATCGAAACCTTTATGAACGTCCACAAGCTGAATCACTATTTTAAGGACTTTCAGTGGGAGGGCAGCAGCGGCCAGTCGAAAGGAGAAAACATCAGAGATATCATGACTCGCAATCAATTGACTTCGGCAGTTTATGTAGGTGACACCCAGGGCGACCTGGATGCCGCAGATCTAGCCGCGATTCCTTTTATTCACGCCGCCTATGGGTTTGGACAGGTAAATCGCAGTGTACCTGCAATTCATGCTCTCACAGAACTGCCGTCTCTCTGCCTCTAGCGAGACGGCCAGCAGCGGCTTTTGCTCTTGCCCTGGTCCTGCTGACAAACGGTTTCCTCCAGTCTGGCCAAAGCATAGACCGCATCGGACAAGCGGTTGACATATTTCAGTAATACGTCGCGCACCTCTATTTCCTCCCTGGCCGCGATGATTGCCCGCTCTCCTCTGCGAACGATGGTTCTGGCCACATGAAGAGCTGCCGATGCAGGATTTACGCCTGGAATGACAAACTCGGTCTGTACCCCTGTGGTCAAGGTGCAGCGATCCACTATCCCTTCCAATTCCGTAACGTCTTTTTCGCCTATCACGTCGTCTGCCAAAAGGACCAATCCTCTCTTGTCGCTGGCCAGTTCAGCACCGACACGAAACAAGGTATGCTGCATGTCATCGATGCATTCTTTGATATAATCGTTATGAGTCAGAGCATAAGCAACTCCCAACATCGCGTTCACTTCGTCCATGGTTCCATAACAATTCACCCTGGCACTGTCCTTTCTGACTCTGCTGCCGCCAACCAGGCCGGTCTCTCCTCCGTCTCCTGTTTTCGTATAAAGATTTGCCAAATTCATCACATCCTAAATTTTCAATTTTATCATTAGGATATGTAGAAGTGACTTTTTCTATACATAAAAAGGGCTGCATCTGCAGCCCCTTAAGAAGTTCTTATTCACCTTTGTAATATCTGCCCAGAGCGTCCGCTCCCATGATGGCAGCGTAGACATCTTCCGGCGTCACTGCAAATGGCATGTTGCCCAGGGTGTCGTTTTCCCCGGCAGCCAGCTTTGCAACTTCCATAATCTGGTCAGCCTTGACTTCTTTGATGCCCAAATCGCCCAGAGTTACAGGCAGTCCCACTTCCATACAGAAATCCAGCACCTCTGCAATCTCTTCTTCCGGTGCATTTTCAAGTACCAGCTGCACCAAAGTACCAAAAGCGACCTTTTCACCGTGATACAAACTGTGGGTTTCTTCGATAGCGGTCAATCCATTGTGGATGGCATGGGCACCCGCAAGACCGCCGCTCTCAAAACCGATACCGGACAGATACGTGTTGGCTTCGATGATATTCTCTACCGCCTTGGTGCATACGCCTTCCTTGACAGCCAGCATCGCATTGACGCCATCCGTCATCAAAGTCTCATAGCAAAGCTTCGCCAGAGCCATCGCCGCCAAAGTGGCTTTGCCGCCCACGCAGTTGGACGCGTCAGACTGCAGGCAGGCTCTCGCTTCAAAATAGGTTGCCAGAGCGTCTCCCATGCCAGAAATCAACAGGCGTACCGGTGCTTTGCTGACAATATCAGTATCTACCAGAACCATATTAGGGCTGGCTGGCAGGAACAGATACTCTTCGAAAACGCCGTCGTCGGTATAGATAACGGACAGCGCGCTGCAAGGTGCATCAGTGGAAGCGATGGTTGGTACAATCACCACCGGCATGCCCAGATAATGGGCAGCAGCCTTGGCAGTGTCGTGAATTTTTCCGCCGCCGATGCCGACGATGACTTCACAGCCGGCAGTCTGGCAGGCAGCTTTCACCCGTTCAATTTCAGTCTTGCAGCATTCTCCATTAAAAACTTCATAGACAATCTCTGCCTCCCCTTGACCAAGAGCGATTGCAGGTTCAACTCTTTTTCTGCCAGAAGCACTGGTGAGAATAAAGAGTTTTTTACCAAAGTTACCCGCATGAGCACATAAGTTCTTCAATTCCCCTTTGCCCTGCACATATCTGCTAGGACTTCCAATAATTTTGGCCATAAATTTACCTCCTTTGATGTATACAGTATTAGCTATAATCATATCTTACCACATAAAAAGGTCCTCAAACAACGTAAAGATGTAATGAGGACATGTTTTTTATTCATATCAGTTTGTTTCCGCAACCTGCATCATAATGGCGCATTCCATTCTCTTTTTAAAGAGCTGGCAGCCGTAGTCGTAGACGCCTTTGATAGAATCCGTCGCATGATAGGCATTGGCCGCACAGCCGCCGCTGCAGTAAAACCTGGCCCAGCAGTCTTTACACTCTTCGCGCGCGTAGACGTTGCACATCTTGAAGTCCTGGCGTATGGCTTCGTTGGTCACGCCCTGCCATATGTCGCCCATCTTGTACTTCTCGTCGCCTACAAACTGATGGCATGGGTAGAGGTCCCCCCAAGGCGTCACCGCAAAATACTCTGTTCCCGAACCGCAGCCGGAGATTCTCTTGTAGATGCACGGTCCGTGAGTCAGATCGATCATATAATGATAGAAGGTGAAGCCCTTGCCTGCCTTCTTGCGTTCAATCATCTCCTTGGCCAAAATCTCATATTGTTCAAAGAGCTTCGGCAGATCTTCTTCCGTCAGAGCAAAAGGATCCTCTGGCGGACAGACCACTGGTTCCATAGAAAGCTCTGTAAATCCCATATCGGCCATATGGAAAATATCTTCTGTAAAATCCACATTGTTGTGGGTGAAGGTGCCGCGCATGTAGTAACCCTTGCCCCCTCTGGCGTCCACCAGCTTTTTGAACTTAGGTATAATCATATCGTAGCTGCCTTCATCATTGATCGTTCTGCGCAGCCTGTCGTGTACTTCCTTCCTTCCGTCCAGGCTGAGAACTACATTGTGCATCTCTTTATTGGCAAAGTCGATCACATCGTCGTCGATGCCCACGCCGTTGGTGGTCAGCGTAAAGCGAAAGTTCTTGCCATGATCTTTTTCGATGCTGCGGGCATAGCGGACCAGATCTTTTACAACCTGCCAGTTCATCAGCGGCTCGCCGCCGAAGAAATCCACTTCCAGGTTTCTGCGGTCACCCGAGTTCTCGATCAAAAAGTCCAAGGCCCGTTTTCCTGTTTCAAAACTCATCAGCCCTCTTTCGCCGTTAAAGTTACCCTGGCTGGCAAAGCAGTATGTACAGTTGAGATTACAGGTATGGGCTACGTGCAGGCACAAGGCTTTGACCTCCGTATGGCGGTTTTTCAGATTGTAAGCGCCTGGTTCATAGATGTCTTCAGAGAACAGCTTTTTCTGTTTTTTCAATTCTTCAATATCGTCAAAGACCTCTAAAAGTTCCTCGCGGTTTACGTCTGGCTCGTCTCTGTATTTCTCTAAGAGCTGTTCCACCAGCTTCTCTTTTTCTGCAGAAAAATAATCGTGGATGATGTCATACGCAACATCATCCACCACATGTACCGATCCGCTATAAACGTCTAAAACGATATTGTATCCGTTCAGTTTATATTGATGTATCATTAGTTCTTCTTCTCGCACTCCTGATTGGCAACACCGCAGGAAGTCTTACAAGCTGACTGGCAGGAAGTCTGGCATTCGCCGCATCCGCCGTCTTTGATGCTCTTTTCTAGGTTTCTCGTTTCTATTGTCTTGATTCTTTTCATTTTTCATCTCGCCTTTCTATGATAATGTACTCTTTCTATCTTAACGATTTTGCCCCAGGTTGTCAAGTCTCAAAGGCTCTGCTTTTGCGACTTTGAAGGTGTGAGGGATCGCGCAGAAGAAAAAAAGAAACATCATGCTCTTTTGGGATGCTGAGCATGACGCTTCTAGGAAAAAGTTTTATGTAGTTACGAAAAAGGACATACGTAAAACAATCTATAATGTGTCCTTGATGTACTATGTATATTTTACAACAGAAAGGTCGAAATTTATCACTTTTTGTCTGAAATGCAGAAATTTTTGCTCAAAATGTATGCTATTGGAACAAGAATTTCAAATAAGCGTCTTTTAAACCTTTGCCGCAATTTCTGGAGATGGGGATTCTCTGGCCGTCACACATCAGAATATCACTTCCCATGATGCTGCTTATATGCTCCAAATTGACAATATACGCTCTGTGGGGCATAAAAAATTGATCGTAATCATCTAACAGTTCAAATAGAGAGGCCAGTGTTGATCCGGTTTCAATTTGTTCACCACTGAGCAAGGAAATTCCCCTTCTCCTGCTGAAACTCTCGATGACAATGATATCAGAAGTTGCAATTTTTCTCATGCCGCCTTTTACTTTGATAATCAAAGTCCGCCTGTTATTGAGTTGAATTTTTCTCATCGTTTCCTCGAGAATCCGATCAAAATCTTCTTTTGCAATAGGCTTCACAATATAATTTGTAGCGTTGACCTCAAAGGCGTCCACTGCGAATTCTCTGGATGTGCTGGCAAAGATAATTTCGCAAGGTTCCTTCCGCTGGCGAATTTTCTTCGCCAACTCGATGCCGTTGATATGCGGCAGTACTATGTCCAAAATGAATATGTCAAAACTGCAATCCGCTTCAATACAATCCAGAAGGTCATAAGCAGACTGAAACTTTCGCAGTTTTATCGCATATTCAGAATGCGATTCTGCAAATTCCTTTACAAGATCAAAGGTATATTCCAAGTCCTCAATGTTGTCGTCACAGATACAGATTTTAATCAAATAAGTACCCCGCTTTCCTTTCTTCCGGCCTCACGTTGAGTTAGTGCGTTTATTATAACACGACAATTCCTTTATATTTTGAATCGCATGTCGTGTTTCAATGAACGCTTCCTCTCCACATCGCCGTTGCATTAGTGCGTTTATTATAACACGACAATTCCTTTATATTTTGAATCCCATGTCGTGTTTCAATGAACGCTTCCCCTCCGCATTGCCGTTGCATTAGTGCGTTCATTATAACACAAACTTTCTATATACGGCAAGGGCATAGCTCGTAGTGCTTCCAAGGGATAAAAAGATAGAGTCAACGGTCAGTTCACGCATAATTAACAAAAGTTTTACACATGTTTGATAGCGGTGCACGACCTCTTGCAGTATGCTAAAAGCAGAAAAGAACGGAGGTATATAGAAATGAAAACTAAAACACTGTCTTTCATTAAAGTGCTGCTTGTCTCTGCGGGAATCTTGCTCATCTGCCTGCCAGCCTTTTTAGGTCTGGGAGCATACACATATAAGGTATTTATCCCAATGAGCGTAATTACCATATCTTCGGGAGTCATCATACCCCAGCTGCTCCTATGCTTTAATGCAAAAAGAAACAAGCACTTGCAGAAAAGTGCTTGTTTTTTATTTGCTCTAAATTCTCGCTTTACACCTATGTATCGTCTTGCCCGTCTCATCGTCATAGGTACAGGCACCGCAGACGCCCTCTCCACAGCACATGTTGCCCTTGGTCGGTCTGACAATCTTCTTGCCCGCTGAGGCTTCAACTTTGTCGGCATAATACGGCGACGTCAATGAAAAGACATTGATTTTTTCGTTCGTCCCCATCTCTTCCATACTGCAAAGGCCATCGCCAGCAAAATCTTTGACATGGATGGAGCTGACAGGCAGATCTCCAAAATAGTCTTTAAAAAAGTCAAAACCCACTTTGTCAATATCCACATAAAGGTTCATGTTTTTCAGCCACTGACTGTACCTGGTTCCGCCATCTAGGAAATTACGCAGCGGTGCCATAGCGATACCCTTAGCATAAATCAGCGATCCTTCCGGTTCTGCATCTAACCCGCCCATGCCGGACAGGGCATTGTAGTAAACGCCCCTCACGCACAGGGTTTTCTCTGCTGTAAGCAGGCTGCCGCTCTTTGGTCCACAGCTGGAGATCCCAAGGTGCAGCCGCTCCTTCTCCGGTTCTGCCTTTAACACAGAGACTGGCATTCCGTACCATTCTTCACTTTCCGAGGCTCTGACAAAGACATAGGCGCCCGCCGTCTGCGCTTTCTGACAAAACCCTTTATCAGCCTTGAGCACGAACACCTTGAAGTTCTCGCCATACTGTTTTGTCTCTGCGATTTCATAAGTCTTATCCTGTCGTGCTTTGACTAATTTCCTGCCGTTCTGCTGATACAGCGTATAAATACACGATCCCTGCCAATTGCAATCTTCGCAGCTGCCACCCGACAGTTTGCTGCAGACAAGGCATTTTCCGTATTCGGCTAGGGCGCAAGGACAACCTTCTCTTCCTGCGTCGATACATCCGTTATTTTTCATTGTTACACCCCTTTACTCCAAATCCGTAGTCCATCAGACTGTAGGCGTCGTTGAACCAGTCTCCGTCGTTGAGCACGACACAGATCATTTCCACGTCCCCTCGTTTCGCTGAAGCGACCAAAGTCCTGCCGGACGCCTTAGTAAAGCCGATCTTGATACCTGTAGCTCCGTCGTACTGGAATACGGTCTTATTCTTATTTGTATACTGTTTCCACGTTTTTGTGCCTACTACTTTGCGAAAAGTTTTGTTTTCCATCGCACATTTTGCTATTTTTGCTAAATCTCTCGCAGTGGTATAGTGGTTTTCATCAAAGAGACCGCTGGGGTTCACAAAGTTCGTGCCTGTACACCCCAGGCGCTCCGCTTTTTCGTTCATCATCCGGATAAAATGTTCTAGGTTTCCCCCCATACAGGCTGCCAGTGCTGTCGCGCCGTCATTGCCTGAACGCAACATGACGCCATAGAGCAGCTCCTCTATGGTCTTCTTCTCGTTTTCCTTCAGGTAGAGCGATGAGCCTTCCACGCCTACCGCTACCTTGGGAATGGTCACTTCTTCATCAATACCGATGCCGCTCTCCTTACAGACATCCAGCGCAACCAGAGCCGTCATGATTTTGGTGGTACTGGCCGGGTACCCCTTTTCATCGGCATTTTTCTCAAACAGCACTTCTCCTGTTTTACCGTCGATTAAAATCGCCTGCTGAGCGCTGACTGACGGCACAGACGGCAAATCGGCTGCCGTCACCTTGCTGCCTGGTTCCGATATGTAGCCGAAGATCATCAGACCAAAGACGAAGGCCAAGATTACACAAATAATTATCAGTACTTTTCTCATAAATAAAAAAATCTCCCTTATCAATATATTTTCCTAAGGGGGATTTATGAATGTTTTTTTGGTTTTGAGTGGCAGGGATTTCGTAGGACGAAGAAGACGCACTAAAAATTAAAAAAGCATCTGACAAGAGCGGGAGCACTTGCACTTTTTGTTTCGGCTGTTTATTTTTACCTGGAGAGCCTATGAATTCGTTTTTGAGTATAAATTTATATTAATATCTGGTAATCCCTCAGTTTGATCACCGCGAAATTGGCTATTTTCGACGTTTTTAATCCGGCATCAATCATATTTTCCCATTTCCTTATACTCAAAATACAAAAAATCTCTTCTAAAGTTAAAACTGCAAAGGGAGTGCAGGACGCAGCGCAGCCCGGTTTGACAATCGATGGGCTGCTGTGCAATGTCTTATGCTTTTTTCTGTAGGAACCCCATCAAACCTTCGAGTCCTATCAGAATATCCTCATAGGTATCGTCGAAGTTCCCTGTGTACCAAGGGTCAGCGATGTCCCGATCCTGTCCCGCAAAGTCAAGCAGCTTGTATATCTTCTCATCGGGATCCGTTTTGATGATGCGCGCAAGACCGCGGATATTTTCCCGATCCATGACGATGAGATAATCAAAATTATCATAATCATCTGGCATGACCTGTCGGGCGCCACGGCGTTCAAAGGCGATACCTGCCTCGCGCAGCTTCGCCTTGGTACCACGGTGAATATCGTTGCCGATTTCCTCACGACTGGTCGCAGCGGACTCGATATGGAATTGGTGTGAACAGCCCTGACGGACGATCATAGCCTTTAGCATGAATTCTGCCATCGGGGAACGGCAGATATTGCCATGGCAGATGAAAAGTATGTTTATCATTGTTGCATAACCTCGCATTTCCTTGTTTTTCTTGGTATTTCGTGCTTTGTGAGCCATTGTAAAAAATTTCCATTCGGCATAAATTGGTGTGTTATGGCATATGTTATACCGCAAAAGGTGTAAAATAAGGTGTAGATTCCAGGGTTTTACACCTTGCCATTTTAAGCTTTAAAGTCATAGATACACAATCTGAAGTCTGGCGACTTCTTCTCTGGCATCCTCAAGATTGACATGCGTATATGTATTTAATGTAACGCTTATGTCTGAATGTCCCATCAAATATTGTAATGCTTTTGGATTCATTCTCGACTTTGCCATATTGGAACTATATGTATGTCTACACACATGCGGTGTAACATTCGGCATCTGAACTTTGTAAATTTTATTATACTTCTGAACGATATGCTTAAAGTAATGTTCCCAGTGTAAGGAATAGCATATACTTCCGTCCTTATCAAAGTATAAAAATCCGCTTTTCCCATCTATCATAGGTTCTGCTTTTGGTGGGTTTCGTTTTTCTATAATCTTTTTAAAACATTCTTCCACATCCGCAGTCATAGGTATCTTTCGTGTTCCGCTGGTTGTCTTTGTTTCTTGAATATAATATCCGATTTTTGATTTCTTCTGCAATTGGTGATCAATATTGATTGTATGTTCTTTAAAATCAATATCAGAAACAGTCAGTCCACAAAATTCGGAGATACGAAGCCCTGTCTTAAACAGTATATAAATACCTTCATAGTATTTACTGAAATGTGGATCATCCTTCACAAATTGTAAGAACTTGCGTTCCTCCGCCCTACTGATTGCTTCTCTTGTCACACTGTCATTCACAATCACTTCCACCAGTTGAAACTGAAATGGATTTTTCCTAATCAGATCATCGTCTACTGCTAATTGAAATGCCGGGCGAAGAACTCCACGGATAGAATGAATGGAACTGTAGCTTTTCTTCTCAACTTTTTGAAGATGTATCAGCCAACATTTCGCATCAAAAATCCGAACCATATCAATCCTTCTTTTTCCAAATGGGTTTTTCTTCAGAAGATTGATAACCGTCCCGTATCCGGCAATCGTTGTTGGTCTGACACCAGTTCTAGTTGAAATATATTTTTCAACCAGTTCCAACACCGTCATGTTTCCGCCATTTGTTACAATTTGGTCAAATCGATCTGCCTGGATTTTCTTTTCCATTTCCCTGAGTGATGATGTGCGACGTTTCCCTTTTGGAGTCGCATCATTATGATCCAGTCTCCAACTATATACGCAGCGTTCTTTTCCCATCTCATCTACATACTTAAACCGATATCTGCCATCAGATAACTGCATTTCTCCATTGTGTAATATACGCCCTCTATGATCTCTCCTTTTTTCACTCATAATATTCAGTCTCATTCATCAAATGTTCATTTAACTTGGAAGACCGTCTCGGTAGTATTGATTATATCACAAGACACTTTCTACGCTAAGATAAAATGAACATTATTTTTATTACTATTCCATCTTTCTTTTTGCTTAAACTACACTGGCTGTATCTAGATATTCTTCAAATAATTTTCTTTTAAATCGAATATGAGAACCGACTTCCAAAATAAAATCTGCCCCTTCATTTTCACCTGCAATCTGTCTTAATCTTTTTTCTCCAATTCCATAATATTCTGCTGCTTCAGACACATTTAAAGAATATTTTTTCCAAACAGGTATTGTTTTTTCTATATGGTTCATTCGCATTCCTCCTCCCCTCGGTTAGTATTCAACAACTTTTTCGCTTGATCCATTTCTTACTTGCAATCACTTCTCGTTTACTCGTACCTCCAACATACATGGGCGTACACATTTCTAAAATACGGTCATAAATACGCTTTTTATCTAACATGGTTTCGCTTTTTATCTCTTTCAACGGAAGATTGGTTGTTATGATCAAAGGTCGTCCCGAACGGATTCTGCGGTCTATGACACTAAAAATAATTCCTAATGCATATTCTGAATTCCGTTCCACTCCAAGATCATCAATAATTAAAAGCTGATAAGAAGCCAATGCATTGATATATTCCGTTTTATCTGCCAGTGGAAATATATCATCGATAATGGTATTGAAATTTGTCATCTTTACCGTTACTTCCCGTTTGAGAAGTTCATTGGCAATGCACCCGGCAATATAACTTTTTCCAGTGCCAACCGGTCCCCAGAATAAGCAACCTATATGATTTCTTTTCATTTCATCCCAGTTATCAACATAGTTTTTTGCTCTGTGCATTACCGCATCTGACATATCTGCATTCTCAAATGTCCACTCTTCCATTCTGCTTTCTTCAAAACAGATGCTCGTATTTCTGCTGACTAATTCCCGGTGCTCTTTGTCTTTAAAATATTTTTGTTCTTCTTCATACGCTTTTCTGTCACAGGCACATTGCCTGGAATGTTTCTTCATTCCCATGAATCCACCATTTGGAAAATAAGCTTCTTTCGCTTCCCCGCAGTCTTTGCAATATCGCAAACCATCACTGCCCACACACAATGTATCTTCTTCTCTCATCACAAACTCTCTCCTTCCCCGTAGCAATAATTTACTTCATGATATTTATTTCTTTTATATTTCTCAGTTACTTTACTAGGTGCCACATTTCCGACTCCTGCACAGCCATTTTTACGACTAGATGAAGGTTGCTTTTCTGACTCTATCGCAGTCATCTTTTCATCCGGCTGTAAACCTATCTCATCAGATGGAATTCTTACATATAAATGATTAGGTTTTGAAAATCCGCCGGATCTGCGAACCAACAATCCAACCTCATCTAATTCCTTCAATGCTATCTTCACAGAAGATTTACATTTACCGATTTGACTGGACAATTCTTCTATTGGAAATATCAGATAAACATTTCCATACTTATCAATCCAACTATTCTTTCTCGATATCCGTGCCCGGTCATACAAAATCATATAAAGAAATTTTGCATTTTGAGAAATTGGCAGCTTTAACAAAAACTTCGGAAACTGGAAGTACTGAAGTATCTGCTCTGACTCTTTCATGTATTCATATTTCATTCTTTTCTCGCCTCGTTTCTATTTCAAATTATTGTAAAAATCATTTTTAAGCCGGCTAAAAAATGTCCTTACACATATCCAAAAGATGAAGGGCATAAATACAGCCTCTTGATGAAAACTTTTTATTTTTTTCTATCAAAAATACCCTTACATAATACGAAACGCTGAGAGGCATATTTACAGCCCTCTAAGGAAATTTTTTTATTTTTTCGGTTAATTGAATACTTGAAAACAAAAAACACTCACCTATTCCAGGTGAATGCCTTATCAAAATTTCATTGTTTTGTTGTCTGTGACGCTTATCCAGATACGCCTGCGTATCTGCTAAAATGTAATTGCCAACAATTATATTTTCACGTGGGTATGGGGCCGTAATCCTCATCAAGGCTGCTACTCGTAAGTAATACAAAATTGTAAAAATGACAATACTGTATTACACGGGTGGATCTTGCTCTGGTTATAACGTATTAATTCATACAATAATAGGCCCAAATGGGCATTTTCCCAATTTGAGCCTATATATTATATGTCTTTCAGATAAGAGAGCAAAAAGTAACTGTCTAGACCGTATGTTTTTACCGTAGAATTGATTTTATAAAAGGTATAAATTCGCCATATTTCTTTGTCCTCTTGACGTGAACTAATAACTAGTTAAAAATTTTTATTATGAATCATATTTTTATTTGTCATTTCCACCCATTCTAATATATACTATATTCGGGAGGTGTTATTATGTCGATATTAAATCAACCATTTCAAGGACAATTAGGTAATATACTTATAGACAAAATAGAAAACTATGATTATTCTAACCTTACTATTTTCTCGGCCTTTGCCAAGAACAGTGGTGTACTCAGATTAAAATCCTCACTGGAAAAATTCAAGAAGTCTACTGGACATATCAGGGCATTTATCGGTATAGATTTAGATGGTACTTCTTATGAAGCACTTTTGAATCTATTTTCTCTATGTGATGAATTGTATGTTATTCACTCCGAGAATATGTCAACCACATATCACAGTAAAATCTATCTATTGGAAAATGCCACTTGTGCATGGTGCGCCATTGGATCAAACAATCTAACTGGTGGAGGATTATGGACAAATTTTGAAAGTACTTCAATCCAGGAATACTCATTACCCTCACAAAAAAGTGAACTGAACAATATTTATTCAATAATTGATAAATATTCAGATACTTCATATATTTGTTCTACTAAAATCGAATCAATAGATGACATTGATACTTTGTTAAATTCTAATTACATAAATACAGAAGTTTCTCAAAAAATAAAGACAATCAAAAAAAGATCAGCAGAAAAAGCAAATCAAAAAAAGAATCATCTATTTGGTTCTGAAAAGGTATCTATTCCTACTATCATAACAAGAGAAAAAACAATAAAACTGTTCTCCAAGGAAAAAACAAATCCAGATGTTGATTATATTATTGATGTTCCAACTACTACACCAGCATTTACAAATGAACAATTTTGGTTTGAGATGCGTAAATCCACTGGTGGATCAAGAAATATTCTTGATTTATCAAAACTAGGACAAATCGTAGAAGGTTCCGTTGTAGGAACTCCATATGAATATACAGATCCCCATCGTATGTATGGAGGCGTTAAATTCTTTGAAGTTGATCCAGAAGATACTAATAGAGAAAAAAATATTACCATCAATTACTTAGGAAAAGACTATTTTCCTTCCACAATCAAATTTGCTCCTAATAATGGTAGTTGGAGAATCCAGCTAAAAGGCAAACCAGCAGATGGTACAGATGAATTATCAAAATTTGGCAACCGCGGAGATTTTGTCTTCAAAATTCTTGTTTTTGAAAAAATCACTTCTGACTACTATGTTCTCTCGCTCCTAGACAACAGTAAGTTAGATAATATTAAATCTCTCAGTCGCGTGTGGGGAAGAAACGGAAGTGGTGCTGCATCCAAAGCATATGGAATGTTATAATATTTTATGGAACAGTGATTAAAACCACTGTTCCACTTCTTTTTTCGTATAATATTTTTCAAATGTATTCGCTATCTCTTTTATTTGCTCTGTAGATAAACCATACATAACCCCTACTAAACAATCCAGCTCTGCAATAATCTGTTTGCGGCTTTTATCTGTACTGTCGCACATACTGTTATTCTCAAATAAAGCGCTTACTCTTTTGTCTTTCGCATATAAGTACTTAATTCTCGCATATACATGATTTCGTATTGTATCCTCTTTATCTTGAAAAACAATTACTGATTCATATATTTCTTTCTTCGGTACAGGTATTTGTTTAATTACAGTTTGAGTCAAGTCTAATCCTGCCATCTTCAATCTGACTATATAATCAAATATTATCGAATTAAATAGCACAAGTACTTGTATCATATCATCAATATTGTCTAGCTGAAGCATCTGTATCGACTGGCATGTAGGTATTAAGGGTAATAATGTTGCCAGCATGGTTCTTCGATTTGTTGCAGAAGTCAAACTTCTCCATGCAATAATATAACCCTCGTGAAAATTTTTTGATAGATTATCCCAAATTTCACTTTTAATATAAAATCTTGCTTCAGGATATTCCATGCCTGTAACATCGTCAATCGGTATTGCTGTAGCCTTATTCTTATATTTTTCAATTTCACTCATTCCCTTGAATGTAGCATAGTTTCCTGTATAAAGCTCAATAAACTTTCCTTCATAAATAGGTAAATAACCCACTTTTTCATCATGTAATATATACTGTGCATGATTAGTAAGATGTACTAATCTTCCAAAATGACATCCAGTATATTCATCTGCAAAGATGGGATTATTATTATAGACATTACATAAAAAATTCAATTCGTCATTATTTGTTATATTCGGTAACATACCGGTTTCCGGGTTTAATACCCAAAGCATTTCGCATGATATTGTAATTTTATCTTTAACATAAAATCCTCTATAATCATCTAAATCTACCACTATTTGCAAATCGTTTTTATTATCATTACTATAATATACAATCGAAAATTCCTCTCTCGAATCAATATTAAAAATCTTTTTCCGATTCACAAACATGTAGATTTCACGGATTTTTTTAGAAGCCATACTATGTTTCATAAATTCACTATACACCGGCATTTTCAATAATGAACTTTTTACAATAATTCCCACGATACCTTTTTTTGATATATGTTTTAACGCATATTCTGTAAACAATGCGTATGTATTAAGTTCACCCACTCTTGTATCGATAAATACCTCTTGTTTTTTTATATCTTCCTTTGCAGTCTTATAGTCTTCTAAAATTGATCGATAAAATTTTTGATTTGTCTCAAGAGCATTATTTACAGCATTCTCGCGATTTTTCTTAGAAGCTATCAATTGTGCATCCATATAATGAGAAAGAAATTTTTTTTCTTCAAAACGAATTTTTTCCCAAGGCGGATTACCAATAACAATATCATACAACTCGTTAATATCAATAGCTAAATCAGAGTTATAATACCTTCCGCTTAAAGCCATAGAAAATGCCTTCGTAGACTCCATGGAATTTCTGACAGTCAACAATGGATTCCCCAGAATAATATGTAGGGTATTATTTTCAACATGTTCTTCTATTAACCTAGACCTTGTAATCATAATCGCAATTGGATCAACATCCACTCCAAGCAATTTCACTTTAATACCATATTTTTTACATACTTTATGTGCTGCAATCAAAAATGCTCCTCCACCACAAGAGAAATCTGCTATACTGATAAAATTCGGATTAGTTATACAATTCACCAAGTATTCATCTATAGCCTTTTTAGTAATTTCATAAGCAAATTCTTCCTGAGTATAATAAGAGCCCAATGTATCCCTACTGTTCTTTCCTCCTGAGAATTCAACAAGATTATTTCGCATACGATAATCAACTGCTAAATATGCTTGATATACTGCATTAATATCAATTTGAGCTTCAGCATCTATAATCCTTGCTATTTCTTCAGCGATGTTTTCGGTTGCAGGATAATTAAAAATTAAATTCAAATTATCTTTTGATTCCAATCCTAAACTTACCGCTCGTTCTTTTACCCTATCAACTTTTCCATCTGTATTCTTTATTGCCACCATAAGAAATACCACATATGAATATACCGTAAACAACTCTCGTATTTCTTCCCAGCTTTTTTCTTCGCTGTTCTGATTAATATATGCAGACACTATTTGTCTAAACTGATTTACCATACTTTTTTATTTCACCATCCTTATAAATAATAAACGGTTTGTCCTTAAAAATACCACAATGAATCAAATTAAACTTACTTTCTAACCATTGAGCAATATCTATCTGTTTCCCATAAACACTTTCAAATGTTTCAATCAATTCATCGATGCTTATCTTCTTTTTAGCAACACCAGTTGTCACCGAATATCCCATTTCATGCAACAAATAGTTATGAATAATTAAGTCCCTATATTTTTCCAATGTATATCGCATCATTAAAAATGATTGACATATTTGTTCTACCAAGCTTGTCGGATTTATTTCTAAATCCTTAGCTGCATACTCTAGTAAGCCATCACACCCCAAAGAAGCTTTTGATGTCCGTGATCGTTTTAACATACAAGCATCATCAAGAAGTTTTGCAAGATATTTATCAAATTTAATAATATCAACCTCTTGAACTGTCCTTATTTTAAATGCACACTCTCCAACTGCTTTAGACAAAGAATTTCTTTCGACTTCATTCAATGAAAACTCAGACAAAATTATTTCATCACATTGACTTTCTACTTCCAATTTAAGTAATTCATTCAATATATCACTTTTAAACAATTCCCATGCTTGTTGATTCAAATCTATTTCATTTCCCACCTGCATAACATCAATATACTCGAGATTATTTGGCCTGGATTGTAAGTGTTTACATTTCAAATCTACACACAACCTTGCCTTTCTTTCTAATACTGTCGAATACAACAGAGTCGATTCTATAGGAATGCGTCCTATATACCCTGCTGCAATGGTTAATTTAGGCGATATAGTTCTCACATAATTGGCTGCTAACCTTGAATTAAGGAATGCCATATGTGCATATTCATTACCTTGCAGAATCCTTATTCCTGGTCCTGAAGCAATAAAAATTTGATTATTTAGCAATAACCTTACGTTTAATCCTGCCGTTCCTGTATCACTAAATACTAACTGTGTTTCACCAAAATATTTTACATTTCTTAATGCAGACCCCTTTTGTCTCTTAATATATTCTCCATTATCTCCCCATTTTACAACACTGTTATTTAATCCTTCCCAGCGGCAATACCCTCCGCCCTTACTTACTGGAATCCATTCATTTTCACCAAAATGTTCCCAAAAATACCCTACTAGCTCTTTAGAATTTCCAGTCGATGTTCCTTGCATTGGAACCGCTGAAGAACTATATTGTTCCTTATCCACATATTTCATATCTAACGCATTGTTGTCAGAAAGTGCAAAACCATTCACCCCATTTAGTTTTTCTTGTTGAGTTTCAAATAAACCTTCTTTTGTTATTAATTTTTTGATTTTACCCGACAATGAATCCATAGAAAGATTTATAACTTTAACATATTGGACTCTTTTTTTATTTTTCTTTTCAAATACGATCAAAGAGACATTTGATTTTTCTCCACTCAAATCCATAAATGCACCCGAACCCAAATTCGCAATGTATCGGAAATAATATTCACTTACATACTTTTCCCTAGCTTCTGAAAATGATTTCAAATACATCCATGCATTTTGTGATACAATTCCGCAAACGCCGCCCGTACATAAAAGATTGCCTATGGCTTCCATAAATGCAACACAAGTATCACAATTTGCTAAAGGATAGTTTATCTTCAAAAAAGTTTTCTGTTCTTTAGACATACCTTTTATTGATGCAAATGGAGGATTCGTTACTATTACTTCAGCGTTACCTAATGCTTTATCATGTTCCACAATATCTCCACTCAAAATATTACACACAATTCTATTATCTTTTGCCAAAGACCCAACAGCGAAATCTTTTTCCATTGCACAAAAAATATTGGGGATTATCTTTTGCCATATATCAAAAGATACTTTACCGCTTTTCTCTTGAATTATAGAAAGTGCTTTTATTCTAATATTCACCACAGCAATTTTAGCAATAATATCATCGATATCATACCCATATAACTTTTTTGTTTGAGATATGACTGTATTTTCAACATCAACCTCTGTACATCCCGCACACAAAAATTCCAAACATTCAACAAGAAAGTTTCCTCCCCCCAAACACGGATCCAGTATTTTTTTTGTTAAAGATAATTCTTCGATATGATGAACGATAAAATCTATCATATATTTTTCTGTAAAAAACTGCGTATTACTATAATCACTATTATCAACTATTTTATTTGAATATTGATAAGCCCATGAAACAACACTTTCCACTTCCTTGTCATTTTTATATAATTCTATAAATTCAGTTGCCATATCTACAATTTCTTCATCAATTTCATATGGATTACTCTTACCCGATATATCAACAAAAATCTGATTAATAATTTCTGATTCACTTTTGTTTATTCCGATATAAGTTGAACACAGAGCCCCGGCAAGGATGGACAAAACATATATCTTTTTATCAGATTCAACAAATTCATATTGTTCCGTCTTTTTATACATATGTTTTAATACTTTTTTTAAATCCGTCCTCACAAGTGAATATGACTTTTTTTTCTCTACTACTGGGTTCTTTGTTCTTGCATCTGTTGGTCTTACGGCATTTTCAGGAACCACCCACATATTTCCTATCATTTTTGCGCCATTAATTCTCCCTTCACGGCACAATATTTGCACTCTTCTTTTACTAATGTTCCATTTATTTGAAACATCTTGTATAGACAAAAAATCCATAAATACAATCTCTCCTCATATATCAAATCTTTTTTATTATAGTCTCAATCACGAATATTATCAACTACTTTCTCATCATTTCATCCTATTACTTTCGCTAAATACAGAAGAAGAACAAACCCATCTAGAAATGTTAAGTCATTCCAGACATTAACCTTTCTAGATAGGTTCGTTGTAAAGTGACTAAGAGAACTTCCCCCTATGAAAATTCCTCCTGCATCCACATTTCATCTTCAGTTAGTCAATATATACACGCCTGCTTTCTGGCCTGATTAATTTAATAGATATACACCTTGTTGAATTTTGAATCTACACATTATATCGTCTAATAATCTTTGCTTTCATTTTTGCCCATGATCATGAGACTTTTTTTGTTCAAATTGTACGCTTATTTAGCCTTTCACAGGAAGTTCACTTGTTTTAATACTTGAGCAGATTCTTTGGATAATTATTATCAAAATCTGACACCTTCGTGATTATTGATAATTTCAAACACAGATTTTTTCTCTGATATAGAAAACAACCACATATTATATCAAAAGACGCAGGTTTTCCCCACGCCTTTACTATTCCGATCCGATCTTCCAAAGGTGTAAATAAGGTGTAAATTCTATGCTTCCATCCAAGAAACTCAGTAAAACCAAGGCTTTTGCCCCGTCCCTTAAACACTGCCGTGGCAGATGAAAAGTATCTTAATCATAATTGAAAGTCCTCCTAAAATGCGCTAATTTTCCGTGTTTTAGCACCTTTTGCCGACTCTGTTTTGCCCTCCCAGATTATCAAAAATTTCACATAATGCGCAAAACGGGCCAAAATGTGGCAAGTTGATGCCGTCAAACGTAGTAAAAACGTTGTAGAAATCGGGGTTTTTTACTACTGTCCAATATATTTAATCCAGCACTATAATCGGGTGTAACAAATTTTCCATTCTTTTTAATAAGTGTGTATCAGAGATTTGATGGTGGAGCGTGGCTGAACAGATTACCGACTGGCAAAAGAAGCAAACCTCTCACATTCCACAGTGACAAATTTGTTCAACAGAAACAATGCGCCTACGCTCCCAACCTTAAGAGACGGTGTGTACTGTCATTATTTAGAACACAATCAAATACCCCTATTCTATCCAATTCATCGTCTAACTCAAAATATTCTAAAACAAGCATTCCCACATCTCCACAATTTTTTCATTCTTCCAACATTGCCAGATAACTATCCAACCTTGTATTCACATACCCTGCAAATAATTTCTCCATCGCCCCCAAATTGTGTTTCACATGGGATTCATCAAAAGCGTTGTAATACGCAATCCTATCTGTAAATTTAATATCAATCGGCGGATATCCTGCCTTCATCAATTCCAGATTTACAAGCAGCCGTCCCGTTCGGCCATTGCCGTCGATGAAGGGATGAATGCCTTCAAATTCGATGTGAAACCGTGCAAGCCGTGGAATGATATGCTCTGTGCTGTTTCTATACGCTTCCAGCAGTTGCTCCATTTGGGGCTGGATTAGATAGGGCTGTACAGGATTATGCTTTGCCCCCATAATTCTTACTGGGACTTTTCTATAAACACCTCTATCCTCTCTCTTGTCAGCCAACACCAGATAATGGATCTGCTTAATAACACTCTCCGAAAGCGGTGTCTGCTCTTTCACTAAGTCCCGCACCAAATCAAAGGCTTCTTTATGCCCGACCGCCTCCATGTGATCTTTCAGGGGCTTCTGATCAATAGTCAGGCCGCGCAGCACCATATCGGTTTCACGCAACGTCAGCGTATTTCCCTCGATGGCGTTAGAATTATAGGTATATTCCACCACAAATTCCTCTGTCAGCCGTTCCGCCTCTCCCTCCGTCAAAGGGCGTCTGGAATCTAATTCTGTTTTCTTCCTGTCAATGCTCTCAAGAAGATTTTCTGCGGACTTATAGCGTCCATCTTCCGGTTTCTCAGCCTCTGCTGGAATCCTCCAACTACGTCCCTCACGGATTACACCTGAAATTTTACCTTCCGAGCACAGAATTCGTACTCGTCTATCTGAAATGCCCCATTTCTCTGCTGCCTGTTTTACGGATATATACATCATTCTGCACCTCGCTTCAAGTAATAGTATACCCTGTTTTCGGAACAATAGCAATGTATAGGAATAATATTTCTCGCGTATCGGAATAATAAAAAAATCCGGAGGATATGTTTTTCTCCTCCAGATAAACATTTTACACTTCTCTATTTTAAATCTCACAATCGTAGTAAAACCGTAGTACCCCGCTTCTCCTATTGCACCGATTTGCCCCCATTTATCGCACGAACCGCCGCCAAGCACTTTGACACCTTACTCCTGCCGTGGCAGATGAAAAGTATCTTAATCATAATTGAAAGTCCTCCTAAAATGTTTTGATTTGCAGTGAGAACGATACTTCAAAAGGAAAGCCGCTCTATACTTTCTTCCGCGTCAGGAAAACCCCAACGATCGCCCCTATAAGGATAATCGGGGCTAATCTGATAAACAGCCATTCAAATGCGTGAAAAGCTGCTCCAGCAACGGCTGTTTCAGAATCATTATAATTCCAGCCTAAATAGGGACTGTTTAATAGGATTAAGACCACAGAAATGATTACTATGACCGCACACAATGAGATAAGCAGCCAATGGAGTATTTTTCGTCTCGCGGTTTTCCTTTGTGCCAGCTGCAAATTTATAATCTCCAATTTTTCAGAAATCGCTTTCAAGTCATCGACCTCAGATTCAATAACAGTTTCTCCGAGCAAAGTGCTTACGGGTGTTTCAAGCGCCTCTGATATAGAGATTAACATATCAGAATCAGGCACTGACAATCCTTGCTCCCATTTAGAGATTGTCTGTCTCACCACATTCAGCTTGATGCCAAGTTCTTCTTGCGAAAGTCCTTTTGATTTTCTGATTGCTTTCATGTTTTCGTTTAACATTTTGAATAACCTCTTTTCTCTACATTTGTTAACCCCATTGTATGAAGGATTGCCCGTTGCTGCAAGCAACGCATATTAACATGAAAGTTTTATTGTCGTGGCATGCTGTTCGTCATGTTGGGGGAAAACCCAAATCCTGGCTAATTGTTCCTGCATCGTCTATTTATTCAATCAAAAAGACAATCTTCGATTTATCTTTGGCTTTCTATATGGAAATTATAGCATGCGGACCAGCGAATGAGAAGTCTTGTCTAGTTTATTATTTTTACTCCCAGCACAGTCCGAGTCATTTTCTCTTCCCCGAATAACACTGTTAATCACACCTCTCAGGCTTCCCTTAATACCTACTCTCGTAATTGTTCCGTCCTCAAGTGGAATGGGAAAAGCTCCAGTCTCTAAAAGTGCCGCATCGACAGGTCCACAGATAATTTATTACCATTCTCCCGGCATCATTCCCTTCCCATGACAGTCACATACAAGCCCCATTTCACAAGGGTTGCGATGATTTCATCCAAATGCTCATCGGTAGGGGTTGTATAAATATCCTGCGTCAGACCCATGCTCTTCGCCTTTCCCCTGCCCAGTTCATGGTAAGGAATTAAATTTACAACATCTAATCCTATTTCATTTAACAACGTGCCTATTTGATTGATTTCTTCCAGAGAATCATTTACCGGATGGATCAGCGGCATTCTTATGATGATTTTGCTCTTCAGCTCTGCGTCCTCTGCCAGCTTTCTCAAATTTTCTATAATCAAATCATTCCTTACTCCTGTCAGCTCCTTGTGTTTCTGCGAATCAAAACACTTGATGTCAAAAAGGATGTGATTTGCATCTTTACATAACTTCTCGAGGTTTTCATATTTGCAATGCCCACAGGTGTCGATGGCAATGTCGATTCCTTTTTTTACTAAAATCTCTTCCAGCTCATGGGCATAATCCGCCTGGGAAGTCACCTCTCCACCAGAAAGGGTCACTCCACCGCCAGTTTGCTCATAAAAGGTTTTGTCGCTTAAAAGCGTCTTTATGAGCAGATCATTTTCCTTCTCTTCTCCCGCCACCTTGAGCGCACCTGTAAAACAATGGCTAGTGCATATGGCGCAATGCCGGCAGCTCTCTCTGTCGATTTTTACCTCATTATGTTCAAAGGTAATAACATGATGAGGACACGCAGCTGCGCATCCCCCACATTTGATACATTTTTGTTCATAATAAAGGATCTCTTTCTGGCTGCTGATTAATTCCGGATTGTGGCACCATTTGCAGTCCAGCGGACAGCCTTTAAAAAACAGGGTCGTCCTGATGCCTGGGCCATCTTCTGTTGAAAACCTCTGGATTCCGCCGATGAGTCTTTGCTCCTTATTTGTCATCGATTAACAACCACCTTCTGCGGTATGTAATGTTCTGGAAATGATGTTGTCTTGAACACTCTTGTCAAGTTCCGTGAAGTAAGCCAGGTAGCCAGCGACTCTTACGAGCAGATTTTTATAGTTTTCAGGTTCTTCCTGCGCCTTCTTCAGCGTTTCGTTTGATACTACGTTTATCTGGATATGCTCGCCGTAATTGTCGAAGTAGGTCTTGACAACTCCGCCCAGTACGTTTTTCCCTTTTTCTCCGCCAATGGACCTTGGGTCGAATCTCAGATTGAATAATGTGCCGTCTGTAGTGTAGAACTGGTCAATCTTCGCTACGGAAAGCACGGTCGCTGTAGGTCCTGTAATGTCTCTGCCCATGCAGGGTGATACGTTATCCGCCAGAGAGGCTCCGCTCTTACGTCCTTCCGGTGTTGCTCCTACGCACTTACCCTGTTTGATGTTGTATGACTGAGATTCAATATCAAAGCAGAAGCGAGCACCTCGGCTGTCTCTGTACCCTTCGATGAACTGGTTGATGTGCTTGACGATTGCGTGGCCGATCATATCTACGTATTCGTCGTCATTGCCATATTTAGGTCCGATGTTAAGCAGCTTCTGTCTCAGGACTTCATCCGGGAAGTCTTTGTCGCACTGTTTTAGTAAATCTTCTGCCGAAATTTCTTTCTTATCAAAGACAAACAATTTCACGGCTGCAAGGGAGTCCATGGCATTGGCAAAACCATCTGCAAGAGCCCCTGAATAGTTGTATTTTGCTCCGCCCTGCTGCAGCGATTTACCCTTTTCGATGCATCCATCAACGGTCAGTGATGCGAAAGGCATGTTCTGTCTTACTGCGTGAATGGAAGAAACGGAGTTGTACGCATTTAGCATCAGGTCAAATGAGAAGTCGACCTGTTTGATATATGCATCAAAAAATTCTTCGTATGTCTTGAAGTCTGCAAATTTTCCGGTGTGTGGTCCCGTCTGTTTTCCTGTCTGTGGATCAAATCCATCATGCATAGCAAATTCGACACACTTTAGAAGGTTCACGGTGCCGACCTGTGCTCTGCCATCTGTTTTGCCACCTGGAACTGGCTGTACGCATCCCAGCATTCCGTAGTTTCTGGCATCTGCGATGTTGATTCCGTCACACTTCGTCAGAATCAAAGGTATACAGAGGTGATCATTGAAGAAGGAAGGGGTTGCCATTCCCTGCTGAATCATGGAAATCGCCTGGTTAAATACTTCTTCTGACATGTGTTTATGATAACGAAGCGACATGGTAGGCTGTGAAGTCTGCACTTCTTCATTTGCTTTTAAAAGAAGCATGGTGGCTTCATTGCAGCCGTCCTGACCATCTTCACCAACACCGCCAATGGTCATGTTCTGCCAAATCGGATATCCCGCCCAGCTTTCGCTGAAGTATGCAGGTCTCAGTTTTAGAATATCCGTCAGTTTGATGAAAAAGCATTCCAGGATGTCTAAGGCATGTCTTTCCGTAATCTTTCCGGATGCTAGATCCTTTACATAATATTCATTGATGGTGCGGTCAAAGTTTGCAAATGAATTTGAGTGTCCGTTGCTTTCAATCCAAATTGTAATATGGATGATCCATGCAAACTGAACCGCCTGCCAGAATGTTTCCGGTGCGTGCTCCGGAACGACTCTGCAGTTTTCGGCCATTTCCTGCAATTCTGCTTTTCTGGCTGCGTCTGTTTCCTCCGCCGCCAGTTCATCCATAAGTCCTGCTGTTCTATGAGCGTACCTGATCGCTGCTTTGCAAGAAATGATCATAGCCCTCCACATGTCGATTTTTTCCTGGTCCTGCGGGCAGACGACGGTCGTGTCTGCAATCAGTTTTTCGCAGTCCGCGATGACCTTTGACAGACCGCCGTCAAAAAGGCGCGGGTAGTTAGGCAGTACGTGTCCTGTACTCGTTTCCATGCCGCCAATTGAAAGGATACCTGTATTCATCGCTTCAATGGCTTCGTCTGTACAGGCATTTGCTGTAATCTGATCAAAGGATTTTCCTTCCCAGTATTTCAGTACATCCAGAACTTCCTGCTTTGTTTCATCTGAAGCGACCATTCTGTCTAGTGTACGAGTTGTGAACTCGTCGATTTCATCTTCAATCCACTTTGATGCGAATTCAGGAAAAATAGGTGCACAGCGAGGTTTGTCAGTATAGTTTCCGGCTATCAAATCGCCTTCATCCAGATACAGTGTCATGTTGTCGATGATGTAATAAAGCATGTTTGCTTTGAGCAGCGCATTTGGCTCACCGCCATAGAGCTGATAGGCTTCCGTTGCCAGCCTGGCACGTTCCGCGCTAAAGGTCGGTGTCGCATCTCTCTGCTTGTCTTTCAGTTTTTGTACTCTTGGTGTAATCATGGTTTACCTCCGTTTTACATCTTCTCTTGCAATGGTTTAAAGCCTTCCATCGGTGTCGTTGTCTTACAACAATGTTATCACGCTTTATTTATCAATTCTTGGCATATCTTTCTTTACTTTTTGCATTTATTGTGGTATTTTGGTCTATATAGATTTCTGACAATTTTAAAAACGAGGATTTCAAGATGAGTGGTCTTTATAGCGGCAGATCTGTTGAAAGAGAAGAATCAAAAGCAGAATTTAATATTTCGCATCTGCTTGATACGGATGGATTCAATATGGAATTTCATTCCCATAATTTCGTTGAGATTTATTTAAGCATCTCTGGAGGAAAACATTTTATTATAAACGATAAAATATATACAATTAAGCCTGGAGATCTCTTTGTTTCAAATGTAAACGAAATCCATCGCGTCATAGCCAATGATCAAGACATTTATGAGCGCTATATTTTTGAGTTCAAGCCCATCTTTGTTTTGCCCTACTGCACTGCCGAGACAGATTTGCTTCATTACGTTTATAATAGAGACAAAAATTTCTCTCATCAGGTCTCCTTAAACGAAAACCAATTCCGAGAGATCCTTTCTTTGATAGAAAAATATGAATCATTAGAAGCACAAAGATATGGCAGTGATATTCTGAAAAAAGTTTGTTACATTGAGATTCTCACCTTTATATCGGAAGTTTACCTGACAGCGCCTGTTCCATTGCGGACGCAGCATAGCAGCAATCACTCCATACGCATCGTTGCAGACACCTTAGAATACATCTCTTCCAATCTTACGGCAGATCTTTCGCTGGACAATATCGCCAAACACATCGGCCTCAGCAAATATCATCTCTGTAAGCTGTTCAAGGACAAAACCGGTACAACCATAAACAAATATATCGTTTCCTGCCGCATCGCGAAGGCAAAGTCTCTGTTGTCTTCGCGAAGCAGTGTGACTAATGCATGCCAAGAATCGGGGTTTCATGATGTCAGCCACTTCGTCAGGACATTCCACAATGCCGTCGGCGTTTCTCCGGGAAAATATGCACAGGATAATAAGAATGCAAAGGTTTATTATGAGGAATATATTAAATAGCAAAGAAGGCCTCGACAATTTCTCCAAAAATATTTCTTAAATTTAAAGTACATTTCATACACAAGATACATCTTTTTACTCAAGCAGTTTATTCATTTCCAAATATTATACAAACCTTTAGAATACCACAAAGCTTGCTATTATTGACAACCTAAGAATTACATAATATAATTATAATCAATAATTTTTACGAAATAGTTTAATAATTAAGAAAGGACTCATTATGCGCACCGATGTTAGAAAAAAATCAAAGCTGGTTATCGCTGCACTATGTATTATTGCAATGATATTTACAGTTCTTTTTGCCACTGAACCATCTTATGCTATAGCAAAACCCCACTTAAAAAAGGCAAATATAACAATGCACTTAGGACACACTTATGCCCAGAAGTTGATTTCTTCTAAAGGAAATGTAATTTCTAATTCGAAGATAAAGTGGGCGAGCAGCAAAAAGAGTGTCGCTACAGTCTCTTCCAAAGGCGTAATCAAGGTTAAGAAAGAAGGTATCGCAAAGATTACGGCAAAGTACAAAGGAAAGAGCTACAAATGCACTGTTAAGGGTAAAAATAGCTTAAGAATATCCCCGAATAATATAGTAAATATGTCATTGGATACGAGTACGGTTACATCAATCCGTGTATATTTTAAGGACAGTATTGGGTATAGTGTAATATCTGGAGAATGTGTGGATTTCAAATTTCAACAAACCAACTCATCAAGCTCTGCAATAGCAGAAATCAGAGCTATTTCATCTGGTGTTGAAAAAATCAAAATTTATTCCAAAGCATATCCTGAAAATTATAGAATACTTACTATAAATGTATACGAAAAGTTCCCATTGAATGTAACCGTAGACTCCACCGCTACTTTCACAAATAATGATGCAAAGATAAGTCTATTGGGTATCAAAACACTAAGCAAATGGTTTTCTTCGGATAATTCTTATGGAATAGAATTTGTAATTAATACTAAGGTAGTTGAAAACTACAGTGGGGAGGAATACACTGACGCTTATGCATGTGCTTACGACAAAAATAACAAACTGATTTACAGAGCAAAAGGAACATTGATTGCCAATATAAATCCAATATTAGGTCCAGAGTATATCTCTGGAAGTCGTTTTAGTCTTCGTATCCCGTTGAACTATGACGAAATAACGATCAAACTTGAACCAATTTCTAATGTAGACTCTATAAAATTATAAATACTAAGAAGCAGGGTCCAAACAGCCCGTAACAAGATAGGTTGTTTGGACTCTATAATCATTCATTTCTCTATCTTATACACCATTTTCTCATTTTCTAAATAATTGAGGAACCCATCGTCACCATCATCAATAATTCAGAAATAAAATTTTGAACTCAATATAGGATTCTTCTTATAATAGTAGTATTTTCAATGAAGCAAACCTTCCTCGTAAAAGTTAGCACTCCTATTAAAATCTCCAGTCAAATTGGTATACCCAGGCTGGCTTCTTCAATTAATCGTGTTTTAAATCCCGCACGAATACAACCATTAGAAACATTGTAAATCCCAAAACAGCAAAAAACTTAAATTCGTATTTCACGAAAACAATCCTCATCAACAGGAACAGAACAATCAAAGCGAAATATGAAATAGCCACTATTTTTTCAGTAAGCCGCAATTGGCAAGCAAAAGTTACAATGGTAATAACAGTTGCATTAATCGTTGTACACACTCCAACAATATCCAGCTTAAAATAGCGCTTTTTTTCGCCATATCCATTTCTTTCACTTTAGTCCTCAACCTCTGCACACGGCTCGGAAATCTTTCCCGCCAGCTCCGCCACCGCCAGAATACACGGGTTATCGCTTCTTTTCCAAATCAGATTTTCTTCTTTCTTCGGCGCATCTATCAGAGGTACAAAGCTCACCCCATCCATTTGCAGTGCTTTGTGTTCTTCTGCCAAAACCGTCACCCCTCTCCCTGTCGCAACCATCATCAGCAGCTCCGGAAAGGAATTTGCCTCATAGTTCAAGTTGGGCGAGAGCCCTGCCTCTCTTGCAAGTTCAATAATCAAATCATGCTCTTTACCGGAGACCATATAGGAAATGGCGAGAAAGCCTTCGTTTTTCAACTCTGCAAAAGAAATCTCCTCCCTGTCTGCCAGCCGGTGATCCTTTGGCAGAACAGCACAGTTGACGCTCTCGCAGACCCGAAGAAATGCCAGATTTTCCGCCCTGGGCCAATCGGATGAGAAGATAAAATCCACGGTGTCATTGTCCAAGGCCCGCAGCAGGCCGTTTGGCGGAAAAAACTTCAAATCTGACCGTATCCCCGGCTGTTTCTCATTTAATGCCAAAATCAAGCTGACTGCAGCAGCATCGTAGTGATCCGACGGCAGACCGAAAACCACCCGGCCGTTCAGTGTGCCCGATGCAGATTTTGCATTGTTGATCCCATGCCGCAGCGTGTGCAGCAAATCCCGGCAGGTGTCCGCGAAGGCGATGCCCTCCGCCGTCAGGGTCACAGTCCTCGTATTGCGGTGCACCAGATCCAGATGCAGCTCTTTCTCCAGCGCCTGAATGCTCTTGCTCAGGGCCGGCTGTGATATGTAAAGCTGATTTGCCGCTTGCGTATAATTTCTGCACTGGGAAAGCGCATAAAAATGTTCCAATTGATCAATGGTCATGACACCACCTCCTTACTCTTACTATATCAAAGTGGCCGCAGGCTGACAAGACACTTATTCCAATCAGTTATTAATTTTAACAAAAATGATGCATTTCACTTTTTAATTGACATTGTATATAATCTAATAAAATGTAGAAAGGAACCAACACAAAATGAGAAAGAATTTACGCACCCTTCTGAAAGAAAAAGAACACTTATTTGGCTGTTTTGTTCAAATCCCCTCGCCGGAAATCGTCGAAATGGCAAGACACTTTGATTATGTTATCATCGATGGCGAACACGGTCACATCACACGAAGTCAGCTGCTGACCATGATTCGCGCTGCAGAAGCCGTTGACCTGGCCGTCATGGTGAGAATCGCGACCATCGACCCCATCCTGATCAATCAAATCTTAGATATGGGGGTCACCAGCCTTCTGGTCCCAAATGTCAGCAGCGAAGAAGATGCCATCGCCCTTGTAACTGCAGCCCATTACCCGCCTCTGGGAAATCGCGGAGCCTGTCCTTTCACCCGAGCCAACTACTACGGCAGTGACGCCCCCGCAGATTATTATAAAAAAACCAACGAGGATCTCTTTATCGTCGCTACCATTGAAGATACCGGCGGCCTGGCAGATATGGAGAAAATCATCAGTCTCAATGGAATCGATTGTATCGGCACAGGACAATTTGATTTATCTGTCTCCCTGGGTCTTTCCGGCCAGATTGACCACCCAAAGGTGCGTGATGCGGCCGCGAAGGCAGAAAACCTCGCCGAGCAATACGGTAAAATATACACCACGATGATCATGGAACCATCTGATAGCCAGGACATCTTGAGCAAAGCCTGCAGGCTGATCATGTGCGGAAGTCCTGAGATACAGATTCAGAATTACCTTCGCGATACCGCACGAGAAGCAAGAAACCATCTCCCTATTTAGTAATTAAGAAAGGCAACAAAATGGATAAGAAAAGCAAACAATATTATATAGGAGCCGCCGTCATGTTCCTCTTTTCCTTTCTCCTTCCCCGCTTTGTCTCACCCTGGGCAGAAGGAATCACCGATGCGGGCGTCTGCATCGTACTCATCTTCATCGGCACCATCATCGGACTCATCGCGACAAATGACTGCATCCTGGCAGCGCTGTTTTCCATGTGCGCTCTGGTGTACAACGGAATCTTTGAGCCGGCAGGCGTCATCGCCGCATTCATCGGAAACCCCATGGTATGGCAGGTCATGACCCTCTTCGCCCTCAGTTATGTCATCGTCCGCGATGGGACAGGGGAAACCATCGCCCGCTTTATATTGACCAGAAAAAGTTTTCAGAAGCGTCCTCTGCTCATCATTGCGGTTCTGATGCTCACACTGGCGACAGCTGCGGTCTTTGTCGGCGTCTTCGGTGCTCTGATAATCTGCTTTGTACTGCTGAAAAGCATCTGTAAAGAAGCCGATATCGATCCTAATTCACAATTCGGCCGCCTTCTCTATCTGGGGTGCTTTACAAGTGCCTGTGTAGGCGTCAATATCATGGGAAAGATGAATGCCCTCCACTGGGCTACCGCTCAGTTCTTCATCGACGGAACCGGTGTGGACATTCCACCCTATGCCTTCTCCCTTTACTCGCTAATCTTACTGCTGGTCTTCATCTTCGTGTACATATTCTCGATGAAGTTTATCTTCAGATGCGACATGAATAAACTTTCAGGGGTGGATCTGATTCAGGTTCTGGGCACAGAAAATACAAAACCAAGCCGCAGACAGCTGATCCCCCTGCTGGCTTTTCTCCTCATCGCGATCTATACCTTCTTTTGCGGCTTTATTCCTGACGGCATTCCAGTCATTTCGAGCATCAAGGGCATGGAGAACATCGTCTTTGGGTGCGCCGTCATGGCAGTTCTCGCCTTGGTTCGCGTAGACGGGGAGCGTATCTTCGATCTGAATGAAGCCTTTACCAAAGGAATCAACTGGCCCATCTGTCTGGCTATCGGCTCTTTGGCCACTTTGGGCGGACAGCTTCTGGCTGACGACTACGGCATCAAAGGCTGGCTAGTCGGTGAACTGGGAAGCACCATTACCTCCTCCTCGCCGCTGATTCTCCTTGCCATCGCTATCGTCGTCTCAACCATACTGACAAACTTTTTCTCCAACACGGCGACCATGTATATCATGAGCGCTCTGGTGGCATCCCTTTGTATGCCGCTTCTCGATGCAGGGTACAACATCGTCGTATTTCCTGTTGCGATCAGTACCAGCGCCCAGATGGCGTATCTGACCTTCGCCTCCTCTGGACAGGCAACCCTGCTCCTCAGTGAAAAAAATATCACCAATAAGTTCATTTGGTCCTCAGGTCTGCTGGTTCTCGGCTTATGGATGATTTCCGCCTTTGTTACATCCAGTATCCTGCTAATGCTATAATGATTGAAAAGAGGTAATCTATGAAATTTCCAAAACATGTGAATATCCACGAAGTCTGCCCCAGAGACGGCTGGCAGAGGTATCAGCAAATCCTGCCCACTGACGTCAAAATCGCTCTGATTAAATCGATGATCGACTACGGCTGCAATGAAATTGAACTAGGTGTTTTTTCCAAAATACCAAAGCTGACCAGGCAGTATCAGGATATAGAGGTTCTTGCCGCCGCCATCTTGCCCTATGCCAAAGCACACGGCGTAAAGATTACCAGTCTCGTCAACGATTATGAGGACGCCTGCCGCTCCCTCGATGCTGGCATCAGCGACGTGTCCTGCTTTCTCTCCGTCAGCGAAGAATTCGCCAAAGGCTTTGACACCACCGCCGAAAAAAGCTTTGCCGATTTAGCAGAAATTGCAAAGCTGCCGAGCATCAAGGTCACCCTGGCTCTTGGCGCCGTCTTCGGCTCTCCCTTCGGAGACGAAACGCCGGCAAACCGAAGCATCGAATATGCCCGACGCGGGATCGCCCTGGGAGCTTCCGCCATCGGTCTGGCAGATTCTGCCGGCATGGGCACGCCTGCTCAGATCAAAGACATTCTGTCTAAGTTTCTGGACTGCTTTTCACCCTCGCAGCTGTCCGTCCATCTGCATAACACCGAAGGCTTTGGCATTGCCAACGCTTACGCCGCCTTGGAATGCGGTATTACAGACTTCGACACGTCGCTGGGCGCCATGGGCGGATGCCCCGTCATACCAAATGCCAAAGGCAATATCGCTACGGAAGACTTCGTAAATCTCCTGGATAAGCTGGGCATTGGCAGCGACGTAGATCTGGAAAAGTGCGTCGCCGCATCTCTTGAGATGAGCCGCCGCATCGGAAATCCCGTCATCAGCGCCAAAGCTGAGTTAGCCAGGATGCAGCAATAATGCATGTCATCAATCGCATCCATTTTAAAAGCCGCTCCGGTTTCCCGTGAGCGGCTCTTGCTTTTCTTCAAACTTCAAATTTTCAATTCTTCAATACCGTAATCGGAACAACATACACACCATCTGCTCTCTGATAATGATACAATGTGCCGCCAAAAGATTCCGCATAAATCTTTAAATCCCTCTCACAGAGTGCTTCAAACAAAACTCCCAGTGTTTCCAAGTCGCCCAACAGACTGGCCGGAGTTCCTCTAAGCAGGGCACAAGCCAGTGAAGGATCTGAAAAATGACGCTTGACAGCCTGCTTCACACGAACGGAGGATCGAACACCTGAAGAAAACGGCAGCAGGTTATCAGTAATGAATTTTCAATACCCAATCCGATACAGTTTATCTCTGACTGTTGATCTGCAGCATCTTATCCTTCAATTCTGCCTCCAGCCTGGTAATCTCAACCTCAGCCTCCTGACGTTTGCGGCGGCCTTCTTCCTGTATGTTCATGACTTCGTCCAAGGTGGAAATCAAGGACTGATTGGTCGCTTTCAGGGTTTCGATATCGACGATGCCTCGTTCAGACTCTTTGGCAGTTTCAATCGTTGCCATCTTCAAGGTATCTGCATTCTTTTTCAGCAGTTCGTTGGTCATATCCGTAACTTCTCTCTGCGCCTTTGCCGCCTGCGTCGAATGGGCAACACCCAGAGCTAGAACCATCTGGCTTTTCCACAGAGGAATCGTGTTCACCAGGGTAGACTGAATCTTTTCCGTCATCACGGTATCATTGCCCTGCACCAGCCTGATCTGCGGTGCCGTCTGAATGGAAATCATCCTTGTAAGTTCCAGGTCATGAATCTTTTTCTCAAAACGCTGGCACATAGAATCCAGGTCTCTCGCCGCCTGGGCGTCTTCTGCCAAGCCAGACTGCTGCGCTTTTGCCAGCATCACCTGAAGCTGTCCCTCTCTGACTTCTTTCAGCTTTTTCTTGCCAGCGATGATGTACATGGTCAGTTCCTTAAAATAAGTCCGATTTAAGTCGTACATCTTATCCAGCAAAGCGATATCTTTCATCAACTGCACCTGATGGTTCTCTAGCACCTGGCAGATCTGATTGATATTGGCCTCCGTCTTCGCATACTTAATTTTCATGTTCTGTATCTTATTGCTCTGTTTCTTGAAAAAGCCTAAAAATCCTTTTTCTTCTTCCTCGTCAAAATTCTTCAGTTCAGAAACCACCCCGCTGAGCAGGTTTCCAATTTCCCCTAAATCCTTTGTTCGCACGTTCTCGAGTGCTGACTCAGAAAAATCCGCCATCTTCTTCTGTGTTCCAATGCCGTACTGCAAAATCATGGACGAATCAGTGAGGTCAATCTGCTGTGCAAATTGCTCCGCCATACGGCGTTCTTCCTCTGACAAAACGGTTTCGTCCATTTCTGGCTCCTCCTGCGCGGCCGGAAACTGCACTTCAGGAACCACAGTTTCCTGAAACGGGTCCAATGTCAGTGATGGTTTCTCCTGCATATCTTTAAAATCCTCTGTCATCGTCTTCCTCCTGTTTTAAAATCCTTTTCGGTTAGTCCTTCCTGCGCCAGCATGGTCTTCAGTACGGAAACATCTGAAGATACGTCCCACGCCGTATCCTGGAACATATCGTCCAGCAAAACTTCAAAAGCCCCGTTCAGGGTATCCAAGGTCTCCTCAATTTCTCGCTTTGAGGAGATGATGTTTTCACCCTGCACAGGCTGTGCGTCTAAATCCTTGTACGCCTCCAGCAGCTTTACGGCTGTCGGAAGATAGTATTCCATCAATCTCCGGATATCACTCACAGTATCTGGCTCTTCTTCCACGCGGGCAAAAATTCTTCTCGTCAGAGTCTCCATGCGGAAGATCTTTGCCGACACATCTTCACCCGGTATAGCGTCATTGCAAGCGCGTATCTTTTTGATAAATTCATTTCCTTTTTCGATAATAGAAAGCACCTGTGGGTCCATAGATTGTTTTCTGCCTCGTTCTGCTTCTGCTGCCGCCGCAGCCCTTTCGGATTCCGCCTTCAACTGTTCCTCCCGCTGTCTCATCAACCGGCAATATTCCCTATATGCTGCATCGGTCGTCATAAGGCAGGTGTTTTTGTCATCCAGATGGCCTTGCAGAAACCACATGTTCTTCAGCATCCAGTGCAAATCTTTCACCACATACTTGTCCGGCTTCATAATGCGTTTAGCCAAGTCTTTTACATTGCAGTACTGCTCGCCTTTGATCGTATTCAAGTATAGTTGAAACCGCTTGATTCTCCCCAGACGGCGCGTACCGATTACAGCCATAGCTGCAAATGGCACAATCAGCGCCCCCAATGTGCTGAGCGCCACATGAAGCAGACTGCCGCCGACCATGGATGAAGATACAGCTGCTGCCAGAAATGCCAATGCTGTAATCGCGCCCATGCTATATCCGACCGCCGTCAAAGCGATGGCAAATGCTTTCTTCCCCGCAATTCCTGTATATAACGCTGTATTTGCCGGAGTTACAGTCTTGCTCCTATCATAATTTGTTTCCTGTTTTCTATGTTCATAGGTCTTGCGCTTGGATGACGCACCCGTTCCCAGGTCAATATCCGGCGGCGTCGTGCTCTCCATAGCCCCGCCGAAAGCGCTGTTAATGGTGTTGCGTATGGTCTGGTTGAGGCTGCCGAAATCTTTCGTATCTACAGCGTCCTGGACACTTCGCTTGATATTCTCTCCTAAATTCTCTAAATCCCAATTGTATCTCATATTTATTCCTTCTCCTAATAGAGTTGTGTAACGACTGACATTCCTTTGTTCATTATAATCTATCGAAAAGGTCACTTCAAGGTATTTCGCAAAATTTAGCGCGGTCATCGCAAGATGGCAGATCCGCCTCCCGTTACCTCCTGCGTCTGGAAGTAAATAATCGAAAAATCATCAGCAGCCTCTTGCGGCCGCCAATGATTTTTTATCCATTTATTTTGTATTTTATGTATAGCTTCTCTGGCGGCAGTTGCTCATCGGCCAGGTTTTGCTTTAAAATCAGAATTTGCAATGATAGGTCTTTATTTCTTTTAAGTCGTGCCTGTGATACAGCATGTTACAGCCCTTTACCAAAAGACTCAGCAAATCTTATTGCCGTTAGCTGTCATTTTGAACTTCAATCCCAACAGTTCCGCAGCACGTTTGCACATCAGCATCCGCTGAAGAAAAATCTCAAAATAGTCGATCATGGAGCAGATCGACTCATCCAGCTCAATTTCCAGAGTGATGACCTTCTTTTCCACATTGATCTGCAGGTCAGAAGCAAGAGCCGCATAGTTCACCCTGTCGTGTTTGTCAAAGTTTGCCTTCACCCTGTTGCGGACTCTGTTCCTGCGCACATCAGTTTTGTCAGCAAGAATCAACGCTGCCGATACCGGATCCACAGCTGTGCCGGTGCTTTCGTCGTGGTTTCCGATGGCACTGATGATGACCGCAATATCCTTTGGCGGAACCTGCCACTCTCTCAGCATCTGGAAAGCCATCAAAGCCCCTGTGTGGGCGTGATCTGACCGATTAATACTGTTGCCCATATCGTGCAGATAACCTGCTATCTTTGCCAATTCAACTAGATGTTGGTCATGGCCCAGTTTCTTGAGAATCATTCCGGCAATTTCCGCCACCTTGGCCGCATGCTTTTTCGAATGCTCCGTATATCCCAACACGCCAAGCACTTCATTTCCCTGTTCAATATAAGCGTTTACTTCATCCAAACGCTTCACTTCTTTGTACGTAATTTCTTTCATTCTACCTCCAGTCTTTTACTTTCCTTTCTATATATATTAGCAAAAAGTCTCTGCTCTCATCTATCATGGAATTGCTAAATCTTTGTAAGAATTAGGTAAAGATTGTCAAATTAATAAAAGACTGGTACACCAACCGATAAATCAATTGTCAGTGCACTAGTCTTTTTACTTTCAATCTTAATTCTCTTCTATATATTCATCATATGTTCCCAGTCTGTCCACCATGGTTCCATCAGTCTTGAACTCGATGATCCTATTGGCGATGGTCTGGATGAACTCGTGGTCGTGGGATGCAAAGAGCACGTTCCCCTTAAAGTTCGCAAGTCCTTCGTTGACTGCTGTGATGGACTCCAGATCCAGATGGTTGGTCGGCTGATCCAGCACAAGCACGTTGGAGCCGTAGAGCATCATGCGGGACAGCATACAGCGGACCTTTTCCCCTCCTGACAGCACCTGCACTTCCTTGTACACGTCGTCGCCGGAAAAGAGCATCCTGCCCAGGAAACTTCTCATAAAGGACTCCGTGGTCTCTGAAGTATACTGGCTGAGCCAGTCCACCAGATTCAAGGTGCAGCCGTTGAAATACTCCGAATTGTCCATCGGGAAGTAAGAGGAAGTGATAGTCACGCCCCATTTGTAGCTGCCCTCGTCGGCTTCCATCTCACCCATGATGATTTTAAACAGGGTTGTATTGGCAATTTCATTTTCACCGACAAAAGCGATCTTGTCACCTTTGTTCACACGGAAAGAAACGTTATCCAGCACTTTGACGCCGTCGATGGTCTTTGAAATTCCCTCGACAATCAAAATATCCTTGCCAGCTTCGCGATCCATAGTAAAGCCGACAAAAGGATAACGCCTGGAAGAGGACGGCATCTCCTCTACCGTCAGCTTATCCAGCAGCTTACGACGGCTGGTAGCCTGCTTCGACTTGGATTTATTGGCAGAGAACCGCTGGATAAAAGCCTGCAGTTCCTTAATTTTATCTTCATTCTTTTTATTCTGATCTTTAACCATCTTTTGAATCATCTGGCTGGACTCATACCAGAACTCGTAGTTGCCGACGTACATTTTGATCTTGCCGTAGTCCACGTCCACGATGTTGGTGCAGACCGTATTGAGGAAATGTCTGTCGTGGGAAACCACGATGACCGTGCCTTCGTACTCCATCAAAAAATCTTCCAGCCAGTTGACGGCTTTGATGTCCAGATGGTTGGTCGGCTCGTCCAGAAGGATGATGCCCGGATTGCCGAAGAGGGCCTGTGCCAGCAGCACTTTGACCTTCTCTTTACCGCTCAGACTGCCCATCTGATTATACAGGATGTCACCTGTAAGCCCCAGCCCCTGAATCAGGCGGCTGACATCGGATTCTGCTTCCCAGCCATCCATTTCGGCAAATTCGGCCTCCAGCTCCGCTGCTTTGATGCCGTCCTCGTCGTTAAAATCTTCCTTCATATAGATGGCATCTTTTTCTTTCATCACGTCGTAAAGACGCTGGTTGCCCATGATGACGGTATCGAGAACCGTATATTCGTCATATTCAAAATGGTCCTGCTTGAGGACGGACATTCTGATACCCGGCTTGATGGACACGTTCCCGGTGGTCGGCTCCAGTTCCCCTGAGAGAATGCGCAGAAAGGTGGACTTACCTGCTCCATTGGCGCCAATAATGCCGTAGCAGTTGCCCGGCGTAAACTTCAAATCTACATCTTTAAAAAGTGTCTGCCCGCTGAAATTCAGGCTCACGTTCACTACATCTATCACTAATTTCTTACTCCTTTATATTAATTCAACAATTTTCTCTACAACTTCTTCCACACTGAGGCCGTCTGCCTCTACCACCATATCCGCGTGCTTTTGATAAAGCGGAATCCGCTGCTCATAAAGGTCTGCGATGGTCTGGCCTTTTTCCAGAGTTACACCTCTGGATTTGATGTTATTCAGCCTCTCTAAGATTGTATCCAGGGTGACCTTGATGTAAACCACGACGCCCTTTTCCTTGAACTTGTCCATGGCCCGATCAAAATAGATGGCGCTGCCTCCTGTAGCCACCACGTAATCCTCTCCGTCAAAATCCAGAAGAACTCGTTCCTCCACATGATGGAAATAATCATTGCCTTCTTGATCGATGATCTCCTGCAGCGTTCTGCTCTCCGCCTGCTGGATGAGGATGTCCGTATCCACAAATCCTTTGTTCATAGTCTTTGCCAGCACCACTCCTACGGTGCTTTTGCCGCAGGCCGGCATTCCAACTAAAATGACATTTTTCATCTATTCGTACCTCTTACTTTTTTAGTCACAGCCTCTATTCTAACATATCCGCGCCGCGATAGCAAAATATAATCTTCATTTTTCATCGTTGCACGCATAATAATACAGCGATGCGACTGAAGCGAAGGGTGAGTATTTCTTCCGCAGCCGCTCAAATCTCTGCTTACTCAGCGTCTTATAGCCGTGGGCTTTTTTGATGCCATTCTGCAGTGCCACATCGTCAAAGCTGAAAATATTCAGCCGGCCCAGGGTGAATTCGGCAATCATCTCAGCCGTCCAACGCCCCACGCCTTTGATCTGCATTAGATATTTGACCACTTCGTCATCATCCATATCCACTAACAAAGTAAAATCGTACTTTCCGTCCTCCACGTCCTGCGCCAACCCTCTGATGTATTCCGCCTTTCGTTGGGACATGCCGCAGCTTTTGATTTCTTCAACGCTTTTCTGCAAAATCAGCTCCGGTGAGTAATCACCCACCAACTGCCGCAGCCTGCCGTCGATAACGTCAGCCACTTTGTTAGAGAGCATCTGCCCTACGATACTGCTGATTAAAGACGCAAATACATCCTTTCTTTCACCGCCGCCCAAATGACCAAAGTGTGCAACCAGCTCTTTCATGACTGGATCTTTTGCAGAGATATAATCCATTTCCGTTTTTGCATATTCTATCATCTTTCGCACCTTTCCCTCGAATTGAAACAACCTCTGTTGGCGTCTACACCAGCATCATTGCAGCGACCATGAGTCCCCGCCTGCCCTGATGCCCGCGATGGGAGAAAAACATCTCCTTATTGCATTTGGTGCAGAGTTTCATATCCGACAGATTTCCTTCCGCAAGACCTGCAGCCAGCAAATCATGGCGTATTATCCCCTTCAGGTCAATATGGAACTTGCAGCCGCGCCGGTCAGCAAATTGCCGATAGGCCTCATCTGCGTCAAAGAAAGCCAGCGCGACATCCTCATCCACTTCAAAGCAGTCCTGGCAAAGAGACGGTCCGATACCAGCTATGATATCAGATGGCTGGCACCCATATTCGGTCTTCATCTTTGAGACCATAGCCGCGCCGATGCCTGCCAAGGTTCCCCTCCAGCCTGAGTGTGCCAATCCGATGACCTGTTTGAGCGGATCAAAGAAAAAGATGGCGTTGCAGTCTGCGTGTCCTGTGATGATGGTCAAATTGCGTTCATCAGTCACCAAGCCGTCGATATCCGCATAGTCTCTGTCCCGGACTACGCCTTTGCCCAGGTCTGCCGCTGTCACCACTTTGATATTGGTGGTGTGGGTCTGCGCTGACGTCACCATTTGATCTGTGTCTGCACCCAGCACCTGTCCGAGAAGTTCAAAGTTCTGCAAGATGTTTTCGTCCGTATCCAGATGCCGTTCGCCGAAATTCCAAGTGGCACAAGGCCCCTGGCTCACACCCCCGTGACGTGTAGTGAACAAGTGACGCAGTTCCTCGTAATCGTCCAGCTGCGGAAAGGTCAGATATTGCCTCTCACCCTCCCTGTGCAGCCGGTAGCTTTCTGTCTTTTCTCTTATCATCCCTAACCTCCCCTGATTGCTATGGTTTATCATAGCACGGCTTTACCTGCTGCCGCAACCCAAAACACAGAAGAACCCCCTTTTTATTTGACAGCGGTTATATTATCTGCCAAATTTGTTGATGAAGCATTCGAACATGATTCTGGCGGCAACTGCCGTAGTGATGCCATGTGTGTCAAAAGTCGGGTTCACTTCCGCAATGTCAAAAGCGTCCACCTTGTCGTACATTTCGTTCAACATTACCATGCACTGGAAAGGATACAATCCAAAGGGCTCATCCGCGCCGGTACCCGGTACGAAAGCTGGATCCATGACGTCGATATCGAAGGTCAGATAGATCTTCTCACAGTCTTGAAGCAGCTCCATGGTCTCTCTCGCAATCGTCAGCGGATCTCCCGCATGGACGTCATAGGAGGTGTACTGTTTGATTCCCGTTTCCTTCAAATAGTCATTGTACCACGGATAATTAAATCCTCTGACGCCAATTTGCACGATATGCTCCGGATTTACCCGCTCCAGTTCCAAAGCCCTGCGAATTTCACTGCTCTGCGAGTACCTTCCCTGCAGGTGATTCTCGTCTACCAAGTCCAGATGCGCGTCAAAGTGGATGATGCCGACTTCTCCTTCACAAGTGTCATGCAGCGCCTTGATGGGCGGATAGGAGATGGAATGATCCCCGCCAATGACGAAGGGGAAGCCTCCCTTATCGAGAATGGCCTTCGTCGCTTCATAGGCATTCAGCAGAGTCTGCTGCTCATCGTAAGCCGTGATATCGATGTCGCCGTAATCTACAATCTCCTCTGCATTCACATTGTAGTTCTTTCTGGATTCCACGTGATAGACTTTCTCATCCTGAATGCGTCCCTTGAACCAGCCAAAGGCTTCCCTTACTTCCTTTGGGGCATATCTTGCGCCCGGTCTGCCTAAAGAAGCGCCGCCATCCCACGGAAATCCCAAAATACCAAAATGTTTCTTATTCATAGTTTTCACCTCATTATTCTTTCCTATCAAAGTTTTTCTTTATCTGAATGGATTGTCCACGATAGACGATATAGACGACTATCCCGATTGCTATCCAGCCAATCAACAGGATATTCTCTACGATTCCCAGCGAAATCAACGTTCCTGGAATCACCATCATGGCAATCAACGCCGCGCAAATCACAATGGCAAGCAGGATTACTGCTTTACCTCCAGGCACTCTGAACGGCCTCGGCGCGTCAGGCTCCATTGCACGATAGCGCCAGTTTGCAATGCCCATAATCATCCAAACGATCAGGAAGGTAATGCCGCCCATCGTAATCAATGGTGCCAGCAATCCCTTTCCCATAAACATACCGGCGGTTGCAAGAGCGGCCAGTATCAGCAACGCCCTTCTCGGGATGTGCTTCTCAGAAGAACCGCTTCCTAACGCTTTGCCCATAAATCCCGCATCGGCAAAAGAGCAGATAAATTTTGCCCCCGCCATGAGGAATCCGTTAAACGTGGTCAGCACACCCATCAAAGCGCCCAACACCATGATGAATCCCAGCGCCTTTGAACCAGTAGCCAGCTCATAGGAAGTTACCAGGGGAAGCGCTCCCAGATTAACGCTCTCGCCCGGATTCATAATCAGGCTCGAGCAGAGAATGACCAGGATGTAGATGAAACTTCCCATTAAGATCGTTCCCACCAGTGCCTTTGCCAGATTTCGGGCATTGATGTCTTTGTCCATCTCGTCGGCCGCTTTCGGGATTGTGTCAAACCCGTTCATGAAGAAAATCATGGACGCAATCGCCATCAAAATGCCGCTTCCCGCGCCCTTTGCCGAAAAAGCCGGTTTCAGATTTTCGATATCGCCAAAGATGAAGCTGCAGATAAAAAACAACGCAAAAGTGAGCAAAAGCACTCCTGTGGCTACATTTTGAAATTTCTTTGACGACTGCATGCCCCGCAGATTAATCAGGGTGATGCCCCATATCATGACCAGGCCGATAATGATTTCCGGCAGATGGAGGGTATTCCCCAAAATCGTATAAAGCGGCAATGTCGTCTGAATCTGCGGAAACAGATAGTTCAGCATAGAGGACGTAGACAGCACGACCCAGGGCAGCATGCTGACATACCCTAATATCAAGAACCAGCCTGCACAAAACCCGGGCAATCGCCCCAGAAACTGATATGCATAGGCGAACTCGCCGCCAACTATTTTAACGCTTGTACATAATTCAGAATAAACAAATCCGATAGGGATCACGATCAAAGCCGTCAGCAGCATGGCAATCATTGCGCCTACAGAGCCGGCGTTAGCAATCCACAGTGGCGCCGAAACAAGCCAGCCGATTCCAATCATACTGCCAAATGCCAATGCGAAATAATCTTTCCCTGTCATTCCTTTCTTTTTCATAGTTCCTCTCCTTCTCAATCTATTCGATGCATCTGCCATACATAAAGCAAGAGTTGTACCATAATTCAGATCAATGCGGTCCGTGAATCAAAAACGACGTCAAAGCAGCTGATTTCAACATGCACGCCAGTTTGTTTCCTTGAAACGCGGCAATGCAAGGGGCAAAACTTTTTGAAAGGCCATTACAATTGTCTTTATACAAGTCAATTTGTCTAAAATATAGACAAATTGACTTGTTTTTTGTCATATTTTTTGATAATCTATATCTTACCACAGTAGGAGGAAGATTCATGAATGCAGAAGACAAAGTTTTCAAAGAAATGTTCGGACACAGCGATCTGATTCTGATTGCTGATACCAATGGTAAAATTCTTTATTACGAGGATTACAATGACCGGATCAATATGCGGCGATATAAAAATGCCGTAGGACGCTCCATCTTTGAGCTTTATCCTTTTTTCAAGCGGGAGGATTTTACCTTTTTTAAAGCAATTGATACGAGGCAGGTCATCGTCAATGAGGTCCAGCAATTCGAGATCAACGGCAAACAAAAAAAAGCCCTCAATTCGGCTTACCCGTTGATCAACGAAAATGGGGTCATCGGCTGCATGGTCATGTCCATCGAGCTGGACAACCGATCGGGAAAGAAGAAAATGTCCTCCGTCTCTTCCAAGTACAACTTTGAGGATATCCTGACCCAGAATGCCGAATTCGAGGGGAGTTTCGAAAAGCTGCGCATGCTGGCCAAAGGTGACGCGAATATTTTGATATATGGGGAAACAGGAACCGGCAAGGAGCTGATTGCTCACACCATCCACGCCAACAGCCCGCGCAAAAGGGAACCGTTTATCATCCAGAACTGCGCCGCCATTCCCAGCAATCTGATGGAGAGCATCCTCTTCGGCTCGGTCAAGGGCAGCTTCACCGGCGCTGTGGACAAAGCGGGGCTTTTTGAAGTGGCAAAAGGCGGGACACTGTTTTTGGACGAGATCAACTCCATATCCCTGGAGCTGCAGGCGAAGCTGCTCCGTGCCATCGAGAGCAGATCCGTCCGCCGGGTCGGCGAAAGCTTTGAGCGGGAAACCGACGTGAGGATCATCACATCCACCAACGAACGGCTCAGCGCCATGGTGCAGAGAGGCGCATTTCGAAAGGACCTCTTTTACCGCCTCAATGTAGCTAGTTTTTCCATCCCGCCCTTGCGGGAACGCAGGGACGATATCCCCCTTCTCTGCAGCCACTATATCGATCACTACAACGCCCTGCTGAACCACAATATCAACAGCGTCAACGAAGAAGTTATGAACTTTTTCAATCAATACGAATGGGACGGCAACGTAAGAGAACTGCGGAACGTCATCGAATACGCCTGCACCATCAAAGCCGCAGGCGACATCGGCTGGGGTGATATCCCGGATTACATGGTCCAAAAGAAGAAAACGAACGCCCGCATTCCGTCTGCATCAAAGCCGCAGGCAGTAGCTGCGGAAAAAACGGAATACGTCCAGCCAAACACGCCTCTGTCCTGCCAGATAGAAGCTCTGGAAAAGGACATTCTGGCAGGCGCCATTGAACGCAACCACTTCAGCATCACGCGCACCGCCAAAGAACTGCAGATTGCCCGGCAGACACTATATAACAAGCTGAACAAATACGGGTTATTATAATGCCGCCGATTCATATAGAACGTCTTGCCTCAGCACCCGTCAAACCATTCAAAAGCAGCGCACCGTCTTCACGATGCGCTGCTTTTTGTTATCCGTCTGTATCTGTCAGAACGCTGCCGAAACGGCAATCGCCTGCGCTCTATTCCACCACGTCGATTCTCTCTGCCAGCCACTGATCGTTGACCTCGGCATATTTGTTAGCCGGAATTGCCAAGGCAGATAGATAGTCATCTTTCAGCTGATTGTATAATTCATCGTCCACATTGACCGTCAGCTGCTCGCCAGCCGCATTGTCGTAGTCCCAGATGATAAAATACTCTTCGCCATTGTCAAAGAAATACAAGAGGTCTCTGATTTTTACATCAGGCCACTCTTCCTTCATATTTTCCACGATGATGGCCTTGTAAAGTTCTATAATCCGGTCGTCTCTGCCGCCGTCAGCTAGCAAAATCTTTTCCAGCAGTTCTGCGCTGTTTCCAACCACACGGAAGACGGCTTCTTCGTCCAAATCCCCTTCCGGTACTTCCAGACTGTTCAACTGTTCCAGCAGATCCGACTCGTGTTCCGGCGCCATGTAAATCGTCAGTTTCTTGCCCGGATCCATGTACATCACAGGATATTCCACCAGAGTCTCATCTCCGCATTCAGGGCATTTGATCAGGAAAAACTCCCCGTTCATAATCTGGTCTTTGAACTCCGGATCTGTGGAAACATCCACAAACTCGTTGAGATTCATCGTAATTTCGTGTTCGCAGTTGGGACACTTAAATTTCTCTTTCTCCATACTCCACCTCTTCTATTGAAATCTGTTCCATGCCGTTATCGTCGTCCTCCCCTTCTTCCTCAGAAAGGTTGATTACCCCTTCAATATCCTCAATCTCAGGTAAATCCTTCAGACTGGTAAATCCGAAATTTTTCAAAAATGTATCAGTGGTACCATAGAGAATCGGCCTGCCGATTCCGTCAGATTTTCCCTTTGGCAAGATCAAGTCTTTCTTTAGAAGACCGTCGATGACCCTGTCGCACTTCACACCTCTGATGGCGTCAATCTCCCCTTTTGTTACTGGCTGCTTATAGGCTATGATTGCCAGAACTTCAAGGGCTGACTGCGATAACTTCTTTACTTTAACTGGCGTGCAGAGCCGTTCAATAAACTCTGCATTCTCAGGCCGGGTCACAAACTGAAAAGATCTTCCCACCTGCCTGATGACGATCCCCCTTCCCTCCTGCTCATATTCTTCCTGCAGTTCGAGAAAATAGGTCATAGCGTCTTCCTTACTGATATTAAATAAATCTGCACAAGTCTTCACGTCCAGTGGCTGTCCCCAAATGAACATCATGGACTCAAAGGCAGATTTAATTGTCTTCTTACTATTCATCTGCGCCTGCCTCCTCAAATTTTCGCTCACCCGGTACCACTGTAATTTCCCCATAGACACTTCTTTGGTCTGCATCCAGATACTTGTCCCTTATCATCTGCAGCACAGAGACGAAGGTGACGACAATATCGTAACGATCTTTCTTGTTGGGAATCAGCTCTTTTAAGTTCAACTTACGAATTCCTTTCAGAAATACGTTCTTAAAACGGTCTTTGATGTAGACCATGCGGCTTTCTATGGTCGCCTTTTCTCGCTCAACCTTTGTATAGTGAGCGCGTACCTCTTCTTCCCGCTTTTTCTTTCGCAGGAACTGATCAAAGGCGCTGGCGAATTTTTTGATATCCAAGTCCAGGTATTCGTCCGGCTGATTGAGATACTCCGATATATCCTCCTGCGGTTTTTCGTAGATCAGGGACATATAATCCTCTCGCTCTTTCAGCTCTTCTGCCCCCCGCTTATACTTCTTGTATTCCAACAGTCTCTCTACCAGTTCACTTCTAGGATCTTCCTCCAGCAGCACTTCTCCCTCTACCGTCGCCCTAGGCAGAATCATCTTTGATTTGATATCGATCAAAGTGGCTGCCAGCACCATGAACTCTGTCGCCACATTAAAGTCCATGGCCTTCATGTCTTCGATATATGCGAGATACTGTCTTGTAATCTCCGAAATCCGAATATCGTAAATGCTCATCTGAGCGTTCTCTATCAAATACACGAGCAGGTCAAAAGGTCCTTCAAAGGACTGCAGTCTAACCTTGTAACTCATACTTGCTCCTTTTCCTCGGCTTCTTTTTCCGCCAAGCCGGTATAGTAATTATAATACAAAAGTCCGATGACTACAACCGCACAGCCGATCATCTGCCAGGATGTCGGAACCTGCCCTAGGAATATCACACCCATGATGATGGCCGAAACACATTCGCCGGATTCCCAAGCCGAGACATAGAGAGAATCCACATGGCCGAAACAGAGGTTGAACACGGCGTGTGCGCCAATCTGGCATACCAAAGTCAGACCGATGATATACACATAGTCCGCCTTTGAATATCCGAAGACCGGCGTCTTTGTAGCCACCATACCTACGGCAAAGCAAATCCAGCAGGCGAGGAAGACCAGGAACACATAGGCACTGCCCGATACATCTTTTCTCACTTCATTTCCGACTGTGAAATACAGTCCCATGAACATCGCCGCCAAAAAGGCCAAAACGTCGCCAGCAAAATTACTGGCTGACAGTTGTCTGAAATCCAGCCCAGCAATCAAAGCGCCGCCCAGCAAAGCCAGAATGATGCCTATGACGGGACGCACCCCCACTTTTCTGCGAAAGACGAATATGGTGATGACCAAAACGATCAGAGGATGCAGGGCCGCCAGCACAGAGGCGCTGCCGATATCCGTCAGTTTGACAGCGTTAAACCAGGTAAAAAAGTGGAGGAACAAAAAAGTGCCTGCCACAAAGGTCCATATGTAATTCTTGATTGAAATTTTCTTTAGCACGTCTCGCTGTTTCAGTAAAACGGGAATTGCAAAGACGGGCATTCCCAGGCTCAGCCTCCAAAACCCGATGGCCATGGAAGGTGCCTCAATGACACTGCCGAAGATTCCCGACGATGACCCCGCCACCACGGCAAAGACGACGATAATTTTTACATAGCGGGCTAAAAAGCCCTGTTTCTTATTTTCCATTCTTCACGATTCCTTCTTTGTATTTCCTGCCAGCTGACAGATACAGACCCCGGCGATGATCAGCGCGGCGGTCAAAATCTTCACTGGCTGTAAGGTTTCTCCTAAAATCAAAGTAGCCAGGACAAAGGAGAAAATCGGCACCAGGTTGATGAATACCGAAGTCCTGGCCGGTCCGATTTCTTTGATGGCGATCTGCTGTACCAGATAAGAAAAACAGGACGGGAAAATGGCCATAAAAATGACAGCGATGTAAGCCTCTGCCGGCACCCCTGGCAGAAATTCCCATGGTTTTTCCAAAAGCACAAAAGGTATCAGCACCAAGGTACATACCAAAAAACTGTAGTAGGTGATAGCAACCGGAGAAATCCCTGCACATCTGCTCTTACTGTATACGCCATATGCTGCCCAAACGATGACTGCCAGGCACATGATCAGATCGCCTTTGTTCAAGTCAAATGCTGCCAGTACCGACAGATCGCCTGCGGTGATAGTCAATACCACGCCGAAGAGCGATAGAGCGATACCCAATGCCTGCTTCAGGGGCAGCTTTTGTTTCAAAAAAAGCAGTGCCAACAAGGCAGTCACCACCGGATTGGTCGCCCCGATAATCGACGAATTGATCGCAGTGGTGTATTTCAGCGACAAGAAGAAAAAGATATGGTATCCCACCATGCCGACGATACCTGTAAAGAGGAACTTCTTCAAATCCGTCTTCTGAAATATGTATTTTTCCTCTGGATTCTTTGACTCCATGTATTTTTTGATGAATCCCATAGCGGCAGTCGCCACGACAAATCTCCCAAAGGTCAGCGATACAGTCGGAATGTAGGGTACCGCAAATTTTCCGGCAATAAAAGCACCTGACCAGCAAAATGCTGCCAGCACCATCAGTATGTAAATTCTAGTATGTTTCATTTTTATTTGAACAGCGCCGCCAAGCTCTCTTCGTATGGCGGTCTGCATATTCCCTTCTCTGTAATGACTGCTGTGATATTGTTTGCCGGTGTCACATCAAAGGATGGATTGTAAGTCTTTACTCCCTCCGGCGCCATCGGCTTTTCGTACCACATCTTGTAGATTTCTTCACCATCGCGGAGTTCGATATGGATATCCTCTCCCGTAGGCGTATTCAGATCGATCGTCGAAGTCGGCACGTACATATAGAATGGAATGCCATATTCTTTTGCCAAAATTGCCACGCCTGATGTGCCGATTTTGTTGGCTCCATCTCCGTTGGCAGCCATACGGTCACACCCTACGACCACGGCATCAATCCAACCGTTTTTCATGACGATGGACGCCATGTTATCGCAAATCAAAGTCACATCGATTCCTGACTTACAAAGCTCCCAGCTAGTCAGCCGCGCTCCCTGCAAGAGTGGCCTCGTCTCGTCAGCAAAAACTTTGAAATCATAACCCCGCTCCTGCCCCAGGTAAATAGGTGCAAGACAAGTTCCATACTTTGCTGTTGCAATGGTACCAGCATTACAATGGGTCAGAATTCCCATGCCGGGTTTGAGCAGCGACAGCCCGTATTCTCCCATGGCAAAACAGGCTGCCTCGTCCTCTTTGCGGATTTGTTCTGCTTCAGCAAAAAGAACCTCCTTGGCTGTTTTCACGTCGAACCCCATTGCTGCGGTTTTGTCAGATGCAGCCCCAGTTCCATCAATTCCGCTTACAAACTTGTCCCACATGCGAGAAAGCGCCCAAGCCAAGTTCACCGCTGTGGGTCTGGCTGTCACCAGATAGTCTTTAGCAGCCTTCAGCTGGCGCGCAAAGTCGTCGATATCTGTGCCCTGGAAATCTCTCACCGACAAGTAGAGACCATAAGCCGCCGCAACACCGATAGCTGGCGCCCCTCTGACCTTCAGTTTGTAGATAGCCTCCCAAACATCTTCTTTCGTATGCATCTCTTCGTAGATTTCTTCGCCGGGTAAGCGCGTCTGATCTAAAACCAACATCTTATTATCTATGTATTTCACTGGTGCGATTTCAAATACTTTCATTTCTCCACCTGCCTATAATTGGAATCTAATGCATGTCTCCCTGCGGCAACGTATTACTTGCCCAATACGCCTTCAGTCACTTCCGCTCCTCTCGCTGTCCGTTTTGCCTAGCCCAACAAGCTTGGAGTAAAAAGACAAGGCTGTCTTGATTATAGCGTCCATTATACCATTAATCTTACCTTCTCTGCAAGGGAAATAGCCCTGTTGTTTGCTTATAATAAACAGATAAAAAACTGAGCACTATCTCTAGCTTTTGATGCCGCAAAACATATAAAAGTTCTTCCCCTGTGCCACCCTGCCTAAATTCTATCAGAATCTTCGCAACGGTGTAGCAACAGCACTTAAGTGGTTATATAGATTATGAATGAATACCTCAGAGAAAAATTTTTAACAGTCCGCAAACACATAAGTTTGAAAGAAATGTTCCCGACATTTTTTGCAGCTTGGTCAGTTGCGGACTCTTCACCCCTGAAAAACCTTCTTCGCAGTCCGCAAACACATAGACATGAAAGAAATGTTCCCAACATTTTCTGCAGCTGACTCAATTGCAGACTACTTGCATAATTTGATACATAATTTGCCCTAATTAAAATACCCTGACCTCGCAAACGCGGAGGGCCACAGGCAGCCCTCCGCGAAAAAGTTCAATATAAAACAATAAAAGTCATATAAAGTTTCCTAAAAATATAATCAATATGGCAATGGGACACAGGTACTTGACTGAAAGGCCCAGCCAGGTCCGCATCGCCTTCTGCTCAACATGAATCGCATCGAGGAAGTTATCAATACCCCAAATCCAGCCGACAAAAATCGCAATCAAAAGTCCGCTGACAACCAACAGATAATTACTGGTGATGATATCCACTTGATCCAGAAATCCCGGTATGAGGATTGAACAGCAGCCGATGACAATGATGATGCCCATGACCGCAGCTACAGCTTTCTTCCTCGTCAGTTGGAAGCGGTCCATGACCACGGCTACGATGGCTTCAGCCAAACCGATTGCTGACGATAAAGCGGCAAAATAAAATCCCACATAGAACAGGGTTCCGATGACCCTGCCTCCTGCGATATAGTTGAACACGTTTGGCAGGGTGATCATGGTCAGCCCAGCACCGGCACCCGGTTCCAGGCCAAAAGCGAATACCATTGGAAAAATCATTAAACCAGCTGCAATGCCTGCCACCACAATGGACGTGCTGATGACCGCAGCATGTTTTACGATATTCTCATTTTTGTTCTTTAGATAGCTGCCAAAAATCATCGAGGCCAGCATGCCGATGCCGATGGCAAAAAAAGCCTGTCCGACAGCAGCAGTGACAGCACTGAGAGAAAATGTAGAAAAATCAGGTTTGAACATGTAGGTAAGCCCTTTTGACGAGCCTTCAACTCTAAGGCCGATGACAATACATACCACCATGATGACCGCTAGCGCCGGCAGTAGGAACTTGTTTACCTTCTCTACGCCATTCTGCACATCCCCGCTGATAATCACCGTAATAATCAGCCAATTGATAACGGCAAAGAGGAACATGGTCTTATAATCACCCGACAAGGCATCAAAAGATTCAGCGATGCCCGCTGCATCCAGACCCTGAAAAAATCCCGTGGCAGTCTTATAAATATATGCCAAAATCCATACGTAAATCGGTACTGTATAACCATTGACCAAAATCGCCACGATAATGTGCAGATAGCTGGCAAGATGCCATTTGGAGTGCGGCTTCAAAGTCTGATACGCACCCACCGCTGTCTTCTGCGTAACATAACCCATTGAGATCTCCGCAGTCAGGAGCGGAATTCCGATGAGCACGATTACCAAAACATATACTAAAATAAACAGGGCTCCACCATTTGTACCACATACATACGGAAATCGCCACAGGCTGCCCACGCCGACGGCAAATCCGATGACGGTCATCAGAAATCCAAAAATGGAACTGAAGCCTTCATTCTGTTTTTTATCTGTCATAAATTACACCTCCGTTCTAAAAAGCATGCTTTTAATATAGAAATCCTCTTTCATATCAGGCGACGGTTTCCTTCAATATCGGCGTATTTCTGACCCATGTAGCCGGGGCAGGTCTTCGCATGTTCACAGTAGTCGCAGGAAATCATTGTTATCTCAGATTCTGCCGGTACGATACCGATGGTGCCCGATATGGATTTCAACGGTATCATGCGAAAATGCCGATCCAAGGTGATTCCCACTGTTTCCGGCTGCAGCAGTCTGAAAAGAGCTCCCTGGTTGGACAGCTCAAACTTGGACTGCCCCGGACTCCAGACGCTGGTCTGTTTCAAATCGCTGCCTGCTAACGTGGTTTCAACTTGCCCTACCAGCCATTCTCTCGCCACACTGAGTATTGAAACTGCCCAAAACTCGAGAAAAAACTGTTCCATCATATCCTCGTGTCTTTCTAGCAGCGGATCTATATTGACTACAGATGCCGCAAAGAGAACAACTTTTCTCGTGTCCTTATAAGCCTTGCGGATAATCTCACTCGTAAGCATCTCGCCCTTTGCCAGCAAAATACCGTCTTCCACACGCCCTTTTACATCTTCCCAGCAATACTTCAAAATCAGCCTTCCTTCATCAGAAATTACTTCTTTCATCGGCAGAACATAAGGTTTGAATTTCTCTGGCACGTCGCTGATAGCAATATGGGTATAGGCATCAAAATAACAAGCGGCTCTCTGCCATTGTTTTTCATTGAGCTGAAGCTGAACTTCTGTCATCTTTTCACCCATCCCTGATCCACCTGCCTTTTTTCTTTTACACCATAGCAAAGTTCGCCCTTTGCCCTTGCACTGACTCTGTATCCCATAAACACTGGTCCGAAATCCGTCTTTACAATTTCTTCTTTTTCTTCTACTTGAATGGCGAGGGGCTCTACACCGCCGCGTTGGCAAGCCGCTTGGCGGGATTTCTCTATCGCCACAGTCACGGCCGCTTCCTCTGCTTCCTGAAGATTGGTCATAATCCGTCTCTCCCCGCAGCCGCATATGATGAACGAGCCGTCTTCCCGGTTGGGAAGAACCTCGATAACTGCTTTAGCGCTGACACCTCCAACAATGGCGCCCAGCGCATTGGCAGCTTTTGAATACATGGGGGTAATCACCCTGGCACCCAGCCGTCTTCCTACATCCGGCAAAAAGACATGGGTTGGCGCCCCTACGCCCACCAGAGCGGCATTTGTTTGAAAGTGCAGGTTTAAGAAAAAGTCGTTATTCTTTGTCTCATCATCAAAGGTGTCTGCAATGAAAGCGGAAAACGGCTCAAATTTCGCCAGATCCTTAACCTTCCGATTTCGGTCCTCAAGCAAAACGCGGACCAGATTACAATATAATTTCCGCTCCACCGCAGTGTAAACCTGCCTGCAGAAAGAATCCACGGATTCTCTTCTGATGCGGGCGAGCTTTGCTGCTCCACATCTTGCAGCCTCTGTATCATAGTGGGCAAAATCTCCCAGTACATGCATGGCATCTGTAGGAGTCATGCCACAGCGGATCACAACCCCTTCTTTTATCAATCTGGCGAGATGAACCCTCAGCAAAGTCTGTCCCAAGTGCTTGCCTGCATCTTCCAAGGTCAGAGGATTTCTATAGAACAGCTGAGCAATTCCCCTCTCTAAATCTGTATAACCGTCTGATATCTCTTTGATGCCCAGATAAATTTCTTCTCTCTGTGTCAGCAGCATTGACTTGTCCGTCTGTATCCTGTAAAGAGTTTCTTTTAACGCTGGAAATTCTGAAGCAGCCATGCAGAAGGGCATGACCTTCTCGTCTTCCAGGCAAATTTGATGATTTTCGTCCAATCGGATACCACTATCTCCGCCTAATGCTATGGTATCTACAAAGAGGCCTTTAACAAAGGTATTCCAGTTTCCAATCTGCACGCCCTCTTCCGCATTCTGCGGTACGCCTTCTTTAACAAGAGCGACGTCGGTGGTCGTTCCTCCCATATCCACCACGACAGCGTCTTCTTCACTACTCAGTTCCATGGCGCCTCTCACGCTGGCTACAGGGCCGCATAGCAGCGTCTCTACAGGGTGTTTTCTTGCAAATTCTTCTGTCATCAGGCTGCCGTCGCTTCGTACAATGACAAAGGGCACGTCAATATCCATACTTTTTAGGACCGACCTTACCGACCGCATGAATTCTGCAATGATGGATATCAATTGCGCATTGAGCAAGGTACTGGCACCCCGTTTCACGATGTTATTTTCTGCAAAGAGTTCGTGTCCGCAAACTACTGGAATGTCAAGCTCTTCTTGAATGATCTCCTTGGCCATTTTCTCCAAAGGCGCTCCTGATTTCTTTGCAAACATCTCCACAATACCGACTGCCTCGATGCCCCGCAGCGTCTCCTTGACCTGCCGTCGAAATCGGATCCAGTCAGGTCTTTTCACAATTTGCCCATCAGGCCTGGTTTTGCTGTCAATGAAAATCAGCGAGTCCTCCGTGGTAAGACCGTATTCCGCCCCTGTTCGCGCTACATTTTCCGCCTTCACACCGAAGAAAATCAGCTTTGCACGACCGCCTTTGTTCTCTACACAAGCATTGGTCGCCAAGGTTGTAGACAGGGCGATGACCTCCGCCTGTTTTACAAATTCTGTTGGAAGCCCCTGCAGCGCCGCTGCGATTCCCTTTGAGAGATTTTCTTTTGTCGTTGCCGTCTTAGCAGATGCCAAAATTGTCTTATCCTCAAAATGATAAACAATCGCATCAGTACAAGTTCCCCCTGTATCAATTCCAATTCCGATTTTCATATGCGCCGCCCTCTTTAAAAAAGGCAAAGACGTGTCACAGACGTCTTTGCCTCACCCTTTCCTATGCTTTGATCTTACTGGCAGAATCTGCCGCCTCTAAGATCTTTTGAATGCCGGCCTCCTGCTCGTCGGTCAGAGGCTTTGGTATATAATTCTTGATGGTTTGCTGCACAATCTCGTGAGCGCGTTCCTCCATGGAAAGCCGTCCAAGTTCTACCCATTTGACGTGCTCGTTTCGATCCTGAACCTTTGGCTCCCACATCTCCCTCATGTGGCGCAGGGTATGGTCTTCAGCTAGAAAATATCCTTTCGGCCCCACTGTCTTAATCACGTCCATAGCCAGGTTTTCTTCTGTCAGATTAACTCCGCAGAAGACTCTGCGCAGCTGGCTGATCACTTCGTCCATCATGACCAAGAACTCAAAGGAAAAGGTCAGGCCATAATTCATGAACCCTACGTCGTGGCAGAGGTTGACGCCGGAGAGGCCAGAAATATATGCCTGCTGTGTTCCTTCAGCGACCGCCTGTGCATCCGGCATCTTGGCTCCACAGGCACCGCCCATGCCCCAAGTCGGCAGATGGTACAGTTCACGGCCGATCTGCGGAATCATAGAATAGCACATATTGGCTTCAGGTGAGGAATATGCCGGCTGAGTAATTTTCAAATCCATGTTAGTAATACAGCCTCCGAAGACAAACGGCGCTCCCGGATTTGACAACTGGTGAATGACAATGCCGGTCATACATTCAGCAAGGCACTGCACCAAAGCCCCTTCCATCGTCATCGGACCAGTGCCTCCCATCATCACTGCCGGTGCGTAATTGGTGGGCAAACGATTTTCGGCACAATAGATCAGCTTATCCACTGCTTCAAAGGTATGGTTCAGCGGCGATGTCGGTTCATCATATAGAATTATCAGCGGCTTGTTGACGGCTTCTTCCATACTGCCCCGTACCACGGCCATCATCTCTGCAATATTTTTGATACTTTCTCTATCTGCCGCTGTGACGACCATCGGTTTTGTCGTATTGCGGAGCATCGCCGCAAACTGATGCTCATAACTAGTTCCTGGATACATGTACATCAAACCCAGGCACATTAGAAAATCGATATTCTCCAGGCTGTCCGCGATTTTTGCACCATCGATCATATCTTGTTCTGTGAAGGTATGGTGAGACCGGCTCTCCCAATCGTACAGGTTACAACAATCCGATCCCGTGCCAAAATAGGTGTTTCGCTCTGACAAATCCATAGCAATTTCTCCGTCTCTATCGTAGAGGAAGATTCTCGACGGAGCCTGCTTCAACGCCCACTCTACCAGGGTTGGCGGAATATGCACCCTTTTTCTCTTCACAAAGCAGCCAGCTTTTTTCAGCATTTCAATTGCGCCTTTATGCTGGATTTCCGCACCCGTGTCCTGCAGCAGTTCCAGTGCGCAGCTATGTATTTTCTCCATCTCCTCCCGGTTCAGAAATTCCAAAGGAGAGGCCGCATTTAAATGTAATGGATATTGCTTTCTCATGATTCATCCTTCTTTCTTTTCCATCAGACCAGCAGTTTCTTTGCCAGCTCTACAGCCATCGGTGCATTGGGACTATATCCATCTGCACCAATTTTATCAGCAAACTCCTGATTGACCGGAGCGCCTCCCACCATAATCTTCACCTTATTTCGCAGCCCCGCCTCTTCCAGCGCCTCGATGGTATCCTGCATGGCGTACATGGTGGTGGTCAGCATGGCGCTCATCCCAAGAATCTGAATGGTCGGATCTTCTTCTATAGCGTCCACGATATCTTCTGGCTCGATATCCATACCCAGATCTACTACTTCAAAGCCTGCGCTCTCACAGAGCAAAGTAACCAGATTTTTTCCGATATCGTGCATATCTCCTGCTACAGTGCAGAAAAGACATCTTCCAAGAACTTTGATATCGCCTGTCACCAGCAGAGGTTTGATTACCTCCACGCCCATCTTCATGCCCTTAGATGCAATCAGAAGTTCAGGCACGTAGATCTCTCCATCCCGGAATTTCTCCCCCAGGATATTAATTGGTTCTACCAGCCCTTCGTTCAGTACATCTAAGGGTGCGTTACCCTCATCAAGGGCGGCCTGTACTGCAGGAACCACGTCGTCTAGTTTCCCTGCTTCTACAATTGCAGCCAGTTCAGATATCTTTGACATCATTTCACCTCCGTCATTAACCTTTTCACTCTTAATTTCTGCGCAACACCATGCATCGTGCACAATGCATAATATCTAAGTTAACTATAACGCCGGTTCCCGTCTGTGTCAATACATTTTTCAAAATAATCTGTTTTTAATATTTTCTCTGAAAGGCTCTGACTGACAGGACATAAAACGCCGCCAACAGAAATACACACCACAACATGGCAGTCAGCGCGATATCCGCCTGCAGTGCTTTTCCCTGCAGAGCATCCCGCAAGGTATCGATGATCGGTGTCATAGGCTGGTGCTCGGCAAAAATCCGCAGAGCCTTCGGCATCGTATCTGTCGGAACAAAACCGGAGCTTATGTATGGAAGGACGATGGCGAATACAGAAAAGGCGCCTGCCCCTTCTGGGCTTTTAGCGATGATGCCAAAGAAGATGGAACACCACGAAATTGTCTGGATATATAGACAGAGGATCAGTATCGCCACCAGCCAGCCTGCAAAATTCGCTTCTGGCCTGAAACCGACAAGAAAAGCAACCGCCACTACCAGAGCTGTCGTCAGTCCGTTCCTAGCAAAGGATTCCCAGAGATGACCGGATAATATAGCGGATTTTTTGATCGGCATCGTGCAGAAGCGATCAATGATGCCCGTCTTTATATCGGTGCTTACACTGATTGCCGTGGTCGTCGCACATTGTCCCAAGCTCTGCAGTATAATGCCTGGAACAATATAGTTGACGTAAGAGGTACTGCCTACGTTCATTGCTCCGCCGAGAACATAGACGAAGAGAATCATCATCAGTACAGGTGCTACAAAGCTGGTCAAAATCATATCGGGATTTCGTTTTGTTAATAATAAACATCGACCAGCCATGGTTTTTGTATCGTAAAACGAGCTAACAAGTTTTTTCATTTTTTATACCTTCCTTTTCTCCAATCAGCGTTAAAAAGACATCCTCAAGGGTGGGGTGCTTCTGCGTGAATTCTTTGATTCCTCCCCTGTTAGAAGCAAACTTCTGGAACAGCTGGGACAGCATATTTGCTGTTCCGTCAGTATAGATTGTCAGCTTATTCTCTTCCTGTGTCTCCATCGTTTCAAATTCACTGACAAGCCTGCAAGCCCGCGCAAAGGCTTCTTTATCGGCAAAGGTGAACTCTGCCACACCTTGGGGAAGCATGTTTTTCAATTCTCGTGCCGTTCCCTCGACGAGGATAGACCCTTTGTCCAGAATGCCGATTTTATCGGCTAACTGCTCAGCTTCCTCCAAATATTGTGTGGTTAAAAAGATCGTCACCCCGGAATCTTTCAGTTCCCGAATAATCTTCCACATGCTGTGACGGCTTTGCGGATCGAGACCCGTTGTCGGTTCGTCTAAGAAGATAATCTCAGGTCTATTGACCAAACTCATGGCGATATCCAATTTTCTTTTCATCCCTCCAGAATAGGTCGATACATAACGATTAGCAGCATCCGTCAAGTTGAAATAGGCTAGCAGTTCATCAGCTCTCTCTTTTGGACCTGCGATATGATTGAGTTTCCCAATCAGCAATAGGTTCTCTCTACCTGTCAGCGATTCGTCCACGCTTGCAAACTGCCCTGTCAAGCTGATCACTTCCCGCACTTTTTCCGGCTCTCTTATCACATCATGACCACTCACCCGCAGTTCCCCGGCATCTGGCCTTAGCAATGTCGTCAGCATCTTGATGGTCGTCGTTTTCCCTGCGCCGTTGGAGCCCAAAAGAGAGTAAACTGTTCCCCTCTCCACCTCAAAGTTCACATCCGTTAACACTGATTTTTCTTGATAACTTTTATACACCCCTTTTACAGAAATGGCTCGATCTGTCTTTTTCATAATCATTCTCCTTTTATATACATGGTGTTTGTATGTATTTTGATGAAAAAAATGCCCCTGCCCTCCTCGTTCATGTTGTGAGGAGGGTTCTGGGAGTTTCATTGCTTCTATTCTATTGTAAGGCGCTCCATTTGCTGTAAAGACCCCTGTAGGATTTCTTCATCAATGATGGGAATTCCCATGCCCTCAAATAATTCTTTGACGAAGTAAAGCTTCTCTGTCAGTTCTTCTTTGCTGCATGGAAAAATGGAAGGAATCATCCATACGTCTACAATCATCGTAAAAAAACTGGCTAGGGCTTTCGGGTATTTTACGTCTTTAATGGAGCCATCCTCTATGGCTTCTTGAAAAAGCTCCTCAAAATACGCTGCGGTTACATTCTGCTGATTCTGCAAAAAGTCAGCTAAAATCCGCGGATTATTTAGCAAGTGAATAGACATGGCGTTCACTTCCTGCATTTCCTGGTTTTGAAACTGCAGTTTGATGACTTTCTTCATCTTTTCCAGACCGGTCAGACCTTTTTCCTTTTTCACCTTTTCAAAAGGGTTATTATCAAAGAACATTTTGTCCCCTAAGGCGTCGAGAACCTCTTCTTTTGACTTAAAGTGATGATAAAAAGCCCCCCTTGTCAATCCTCCGAGATGATCTACGATATCTAAGACCGTCGTCTCCTCATACCCTTTCTCAAGAAAGAGCTTCAGAGAAGCATCCAGTATTTTCTGCACTGTTTCTTCCGGATATTTATTGCGCGGCATCTCACACCTCCTCAAATACATACACCGTGTTTGTAAATACAAATATAACATGTACTGTGTATGTTGTCAACAAAAGTGCCATCGAAAATCTTGTTAACTTTATCTGCCAAATAGTGTATAATTGTAGTGAAACAGGGAGGGACAGATATGACGGCAATTACAAAGACCAGCATGAAAGACCAGGTTTACCAAATCATTAAAGAGAAAATTTTCTCGCTGGAGTACGACTTCGGCGACACGATCAATATTTCTGCGCTGAGCAACGAGCTGGGCGTCAGCAACACGCCGATTCGCGAGGCGCTTTCTCGTTTAGAGGTGGAAGGTCTAGTGACTTCCACGCTGAATTCCAAAGTCCAAGTCATCGATATCACCGAGGATTTATATAAAGATATCGATCATACCTTTTTTTCCATTATTTCCGGCTGCTACACTACGTGCTATTTAGAGGATCGAATTGAATATCTTTTAGAGTTGATGGAAAACGCGATTCTCGCACAGGAGCGCGCTCTCAAGGAGAAGGAATATATGAATTACGCATTTAAGGCTATCGAGTTTGATCGATGCTTTGTCGCCGCGACAGGCAACGATTATCTGCTCAACACATTCGATACCAAGTCCCCGATTCTTTATCTGCTGACCCGCTACACCCACCAGCATCCTGAACCTAACCGGGAATTCAATCTGAGTGAGCACCAGCAGATTCTCGATGCGGTCAGGAAGAACAACTTCATGGGAGCCCAGAAACTCATCTATATTCACTACGACAAACATTTTGAATACTAAAAATATGTCCTTCAGACGATTTTTTATGTGATAAAAGAACACTGTCAGACGAATTCGTCCGACAGTGTTCTTCTATTTCAAAGTGCTGCAAACAGCACTTCACTTGCAAGCAATGAATTGCTCTTGCGGCAAGCATCCATGTAATGCCGCCATTGATGTTATAGAAAATTACCGATGAAAATGATCAGTATTGCTACTGGACACAGATATTTGACTGAAATCCTCAGCCAGGTGCGCTGGACTTTGTTTTGTACGTTGATAGAATCGAGGAAGTTGTCAATTCCCCAAATCCACCCTACAAAGATAGAAATCAGCAGCCCGCTGACGACCAGCAGATAATTACTGGTAATGACGTCCACGGTGTCCAGGAAGCCTGGAATCAGAATAGAGCAGCTGCCGATGACCACGGCGAACGCCATGACAATGGCGACAGCTTTCTTCCTATTTATGTGAAAGCCATCCATGACCACTGCCACGATGGCTTCACCGATGCCGATGGCAGAAGACAGTGCAGCAAAGTAGAAGCCTACATAGAACAAAGTACCGATGATTCTCCCGCCAGAAATATAATTGAAGACATTTGGCAAAGTGATCATAGTCAGGCCGACGCCTGCCCCTGGTTCTAAACCGAAAGCAAATACCATCGGGAAGATCATCAGTCCGGCGGCGATTCCGGCTGCTACGATGGAAGTGCTGACGATTGCAGCCTGCTTCAATATATTTTCCTTCTTATTTTTGATATAGCTATCAAAGATCATGGAGGCCAACATGCCGATGCCGATGGCAAAGAATGCCTGCCCCACTGCCGAGGTTACAGCGTCAAAAGAAAATGTGCTTATATCCGGCTTGAACATGTATGCCAGCCCTTTTGACGCCCCTTCCACGTTGAGGCCGATTACGATGCAGACCACCATGATGACAGCCAATGCCGGCAACAGGAACTTATTCACCTTCTCCACGCCCTTCTGCACGCCGCCGCTGATGATGACAGCGATAATCACCCAGTTGACGACGGCAAAGAGAAACATAGTTTTGGGATCGCTGGTCAGTGCCGCAAAAGAGTCTGCGAGGCCTGCCGCATCCATACCGGAAAAGAAACCCGTCGCCGTCCTCCAGATATAGGCCAGAACCCATACATAGATAGGAACGGTATAGCAGAAGACCAGCAGTGCCACCAGAATATGGAGATAGCTGGAAGTGTACCATTTTGTTCCCGGCCTCAGAGTCTGGTAAGCGCCGACTGCGGTTTTCTGCGTTACGTAACCCATGGAAATCTCCGCTGTCAAAAGGGGAATTCCGATCAGCACGATGACCAGTACGTAGGTGATGATAAACAGCGCGCCTCCGTTGGTTCCGCACACATATGGAAAACGCCAGAGGCTCCCCACGCCTACAGCAAAACCGATGGTTGTGAGGAGAAAGCCCAGAATCGAGCTGAATCCCTCGTTTTGTTTTTTCTCTGACATCATGTCCTCCCCGGTTATCTACCGTATATCACGTCCTGGCAAGTCCTGTAAACGTTCTCGCACGGCGTAATTCCTAAAGCCTCGGCCTTGGTCAGGTTATCCCACGTCTGCTTTGGCATGGTTTCGTCGATGACCTTGGTCAGTTTTTCATAGCTTGCATTTTCGCCTTCCATGTATTCCTGCGCACCACAGATGACGCCGGCGGTATTATGCCACCACTCTGTCTGGAAGAGAATATCTCGGTCAGCCAGCAGCTTCGCAATGCGTATTTCTTCTTCCTGACTGGAAGCTCTTAACTGGTTGTTGGCCGATCCCCAGATGATCTTGCATTTCAACATTGGAATGTTGTCGTCGTAGAGGATGCCGCCGATGGCGCAAGGGCTGACAATATCCACATCCATATATAAAGCCTCATCCAGGGATACGATTTCTATGTCTTTGCCAGGATTTTCGTTTATAAATTTCTGTGCAGTTTCCTGATTCAAGTCCGCTATGTAAAGCTTGACGTTTTCCTGCAGCAGATATTCGCCCAAGTACCAGCCTACTGCACCCAGACCGATCAAAGTGATGGTCTTTCCATTCAGACTGTCTGTACCTTCCTTAAATCTGACCGCCTGCTTCATAGTCACATAGACTCCATATGCCGTAGGTTTTCCCGTTTCCCCCAGTGGTGAATTGGGTCCGCTGGTGTAGTTCATGGAGAAATTAGCGTTTTCCACATCAGCCATCTCTGTCGGGAAGTTCATATCCGGACCGGTCATGGTTCTGCAGTTGTCGATGGCAAAGCCGAGGAATCCCATGATTTCCAGATTTGAAAGATCCAGTTCCTCCATCTGTACCGTCGTTTTACAGCCGCCGAAGGCCAGGTTGCCGGCCACGTTTTTAAAACTCATACCTCGCCCCAGGTTCAATCCGTCGATAATGACCTCTTTTTCGTCTTCGTTTACATCATGACGTCTGATTCCGCCTGCCAAAGTGGCGTGCAGCCGGTTGTTGACACCCAGCTTGCGGCTGTGCTGGTGGCACATGAACCGGATGTTATACTTGTCGTTATAATAGCACTCGATTCCAAAGTGTCTGCCCTGTCTGATCAAGTCGAGAATTTCATCCAGGTAATCCTCCAGGTCGTATTTCTTGTACAGTGCTCTCACCTGTTTTGTGTTCAGGTAGACCACGTCTTCTGTCAAAATGCTTTCCACGTAGAATTCTTTGTTGTACTTGCTGAAATCCAGATCCTGCTCCCACTGCTTCATGGCTTCCATCCAGAACTGGTCTTTTTTCCAGTCATATCTGATTTTCAGTGTAGTAAGGCCCTCTGCCTTCATTGGTTCGTATAAACTTCTCATCATATTCCTCCTCAGTTTGTTCTCATCAACTTATGCATCGTGCACTATGCATATTTTATAGTTTCATTTTACCCTTCTAAAATATTTTGTCAAGGGGAAATTTTCAAAATTCTTAGAAATTATCGTTACGTCCGGCGTACTCCCCATTCTGCGTAACACGGCAGCTAGACGTACCGGGACCGTTACGCAGATTCAGTTAAAAACTGCAAAAAGTTAAGAAACAGACCCCAGAACCTCTTCTCGCTGCGTAACTGCCGAGCTCGACATGCCAGAAGGTTACGCGGATTCAGCTTAAAACCTGAAAAAATTTATCTGGCAGGCCAATAATACACCTAAAATGCGTAACCCTCAAACAAGGGGGGGCTGCAAACACGACAAAAAGCCGCCATGCTGCTGATTCGGTGATCAACAGCATGGCGGCTTTTTAGAAGACTTATAATGAAATTAGAATTTACTGTAAGAAATTTCCCACCAGAATGATAACAATGGCAATCGGGCAGAGATATTTTACTGAGACCTTGAGCCAGATGCGCAGTGCTTTCTTTTCCACGTGAATCGCGTCGAGGAAGTTATCCGCGCCCCAAATCCAGGCTACAAAGATGTCAATTAAAAGGCCGCTGATGACTAACAAGTAATTACCCGTGATGATGTCCACTGTGTCCAGGAATCCCGGAATCAAAATGGAGCAGCTGCCGATGACCACAGCAAAGGCCATAACCAAAGCGACGGCCTTTTTTCTGCTGATGTGGAAAAGATCCATGAAGACAGCAGCAATGGCTTCACCGATACCGATTGCAGATGACAAGGCTGCGAAGTAAAAACCCACATAGAACAGTGTCCCGATAATTCTGCCCCCGGTGATATAGTTGAACACATTAGGCAGCGTAATCATGGTTAAGCCCGTGCCCGCGCCTGGTTCCAGACCAAAGGCAAATACCATCGGAAAGATCATCATGCCCGCCGCCAGACCAGCCGCTACGATAGAGCCGCTGACAATCGTAGCCTGCTTCAGAATATTGGCCTTTTTATCTTTGATGTAACTGCCGAAAATCATAGACCCCAGCATAGCCAGGCCCAAGGCGAAAAATGCCTGGCCAGTAGCAGCTGTTACCGCGTCAAAGGAAAAAGACGAGAGATCTGGTTTGAACATATACGCAAGCCCTTTTGACGATCCCTCCACATTGAGCCCGATGACGATACAGACAACCATGATAACGGCCAATGCGGGAAGCAGAAACTTGTTGACTTTTTCTACGCCTTTCTGCACTCCTCCGCTGACGATAATGGCGATTAACGCCCAGTTAATAATTGCGAATATAAACATGGTTTTCGGATCGCCGGACAGAGCCTCAAAAGACTGCGCGATGCCTTCTGCATCTAATCCTACAAAAAATCCCGTAGCAGTTCTCCATATATAGGCCAGAACCCATACGTAAATCGGCACTGTGTAGCAGAAAATCAACAGCGCCACGACGATATGCAGATAGCTGGCGGTATACCACTTGCTGCCGGGCTTTAGAGTCTTGTACGCTCCAATGGCTGTTTTCTGCGAAACATATCCCATCGAGATTTCTGCAGTTAACAAAGGGATACCGACGAGGACAATGACCAGCACATATGTAAGGATAAACAACGCACCCCCATTGGTTCCACAGACATAAGGGAAACGCCAAAGGCTGCCTACGCCGACGGCAAAACCGATTACCGTGAGCAGGAACCCGAAGAGCGAACTGAATCCCTCATTTTGTTTTTTCTCAGACATGATAACATCCTCCTATTTTGCTTGCGCAAAGTATGCCCACAATAGTATGCATACTTTAAATTGTTATTATCATTTTACACTCTGTGCGAAATTTGTCAAGCTGTTTTCACAATTGTTTGACATTTCTTTCTGATTGTATTAAAATATGTACTGTGCACACTATTTATCAAAGGAGAACGAACCCATGTTACAGTTAAACAAGGTCAGCATGAGGACGCAGGTCTATGAAATAATAAAACAAAAGATTCTGTCTCAAGAATACGATTGGGGAGATCAGATCAGAATTCTGCCCCTCTGCAAGGAACTGGGCGTCAGCAATACGCCGGTGAGAGAAGCACTTTCTCTCTTAGAAATGGAAGGCCTGGTGACCTCTTCCCTCAATTCCAGAGTAAAGGTCGTCGAAATGACTGAGAGCCTGGGCAACGAAATGAATCAGATCTTTCTTGTTCTCATATCAGGCTCCTATCAGCTTTGCGTGGTCAAAAATATTACCAGTAAACTGCGCATCATGTTAGAAAAAGCTTTGGAGAAACAGCAAAAGAGCCTGGATAAAGATATCGCAACTTCCATCCATGCCGCCCTGGCTTTTGATCGCTGTTTTGTCGATGTCATCGGCAATGAAAAGCTATCCAGAGCCTTTGAGGAGCAATACACCCTGCTCTTTCTTCTTGCGCGGTACAACTATCAGAAAGCCGCTCTGAACCGAGAAGACAACATCAAAGAACACGTACAGATCCTCGACGCCATCAGAGCCTGCGAGCACGAACTGGTTCACCAGCTGCTGATTCAGCATTTCGATAAACATGTGGACTAAATAAAGAATTTAAAAGACGTCGGGGAAAGCAAACCTGCCTTCCCCGGCGTCTTTTAAATTCTATTTACATGCTAGTGCCGTAAATATAAGCCTTAATTAAATATAGTTATTTCTCTCAAGATACTTTCTGATCTGTACTCTGGTGTTCAACAGCTTCTTGGCAATCTTTGTAGAATAGTTCCCTGACTTTACCGTTCCTGAACCGTAAGCATACGCAGAAAGCGCTTTGGTATAAGTATTGAATTCGTTTTTCATGGCTCTTAGATATCTAGCTCCTACTTCAATACTCACCTGTGCCTTGTATAGGCTGGAAGGCTTATAACCGTACTGTCTCGCCAGTGCATCGCTGGTCTGCATCAGTCCCTTGTATCCATAAGGACTCCTCGCGTTAGTGTAAAATGTGCTTTCGTTCTGAGCAATAGCCATTAAGACTTTAGCGTCCAAATTGTACTTCTTTCCCTTTGAGATAAAATGACCTGCCATATTCAATGATTTCGTTTTACTTACATTGGGGTTGATTTTTCTAATGTAAGCAGCCAATCCCTTTTTATACTTAGAATTTGTTTTTGTAGATGAGCTCTGTACTTTGACTGTAGTATCCGCCGCTGGTTCCGCATTCTCTGTTGTCGCTGTAGCTTTAGCTTCTGTTGTTTCAATTTGATTCGTGTCTGTAGCATAAATGGAAATTGATGAGCAAGCGATGATGGTAATCGTTAAAAGCGCTGTAACTAGCTTTTTTGCCATTTCTTTCTTCTCCTCTTTTTCTCTATATTTTTATTGTGCGGCAGGGATTTCTTTCCTGCTGCTTTATTTATTATAAACAATGTGCAAGGCTTTTTCTTAAGAAATTCTTATATTTCACAGGCTTTTCACAAAGGTTTTCGATTCTTTGGTGATGCAGTCCATATTTTTCTTTTATTACTTGTTGTTTATCTACAAATGAATACAATTTCCAGCGGTAATTCTTAAGATTTCTTAAGAATTACAAAAAGCAGTCAGCGGCCGGGAAGCTCCCCGGCCGCTGACTGCTTTCTATTAAATGCTCTCAAATTAGTCTAATGATTTTTTATTCAACATATCCGTTCTCTTCAAGGTAGTCTTCCATGGCGGCAGTCCTTGCCATAGCAAGCTCTGCATAACCGGTAGAATAGTTTCCCGAGTGAACGGAACCTGAACCCTGATTGTATGCGGTAAGTGCGAGACTGACGTCTCCAAACTCATCCAGCTTCATGCTGATATACCTCGCACCAACCTTGATGCTCACGGCAGGATTAAATAATTCCTGCGGATCATACCCAGCATTTCTTGCCAGTCCGTCTCCAGTCTGCATGAGACCCTTAAAGTCTTCACAGCTGACTGCATCGCTGTAATAACAGCTTTCGTTCTGAGCGATTGCCATGACAATCTTCTCATCAACTCCATATTTTTCAGCATATTTTACAAAACTCTCTGCCATATCCATCGACTCCTGCTTGCCGACATTGCGGTTCACATGGCGGATGTACGAGGACAGGCCTTCTAAATATTCTTTGTCTTCTAATTTACTTCTGATGGCAGTAGCTTTTACTGCCATGGCAGTTTCCAGTTTTTCTGGTTCTGTCTTTGTGCGGCTTTCTTTTTCCTCTTTTACGCTTTTCGCGTCCTCCTCATTGACTTTCATCAACGGGGTCTTTGGAATAAAAAAATCTCCTTGTGTCTGTTCTGTAGCATAAATAGAAATCGATGAGAACGTTACCATGGTGATCAAGAGCCACACAACAAATAGCTTCTTTGCCATATTCTTGTTTCTCCTCTTTTTCTGTTTTAAATTTGTCACTTGTTTTAAGCGACTCTACTATTATAAGCATCCTAATTGTCGAATACACCCGAAGCCAATAGTTTTCACATTTATTTCACACGGCGTCGCGTAAAATTGTGTTGTATCAATAAATTTCATCGTAATTTGTTGTATCTTTAACACTATTATGTGCAATTTATTTTACTTCTTGCTAAAAAAAAGGTTTTACAATATACTATAGTTATTGAAGTTTGTCGTACGATTATTGAATAAATTAGGAGGGCCAATCATATGAAATTTTTAATTGTCGATGCGTTTACAGAGACAGCTTTCGGCGGAAATCCTGCCGGAGTAGTCGTTCTGTCAGAGGGTGCCGATTTTCCATCCGACGAGGTCATGGTAAAAACCGCCGCAGAACTCCGCTACTCTGAGACCGCATTTATCAAAAAACTAGCTGAAAACGAATTTAAAATCAGATATTTTACGCCTGCAGCAGAAGTGGACCTCTGCGGTCATGCAACCATCGGTTCCTTCTGCGCTTTGATGCATATGGGGATTGTCAGCGAAAATTGTCACTGCATCAACCACACCCTTGCAGGTGATCTGAACATTAACATAAAAGACGGTTTTGTCATGATGGATATGGCTTCTCCAGTGGAAATATCCACAATCGAAGACGAAGCCGCAATCAGAGAGCTTTACGACGTCATGGGTGCCGCTTACAATCCAACAAACATCGAACTCTTGCCAAAGCTGATTTCCACTGGACTGCCCGACATCATGATGCCTTTGGCTTCGCAAGCTGATCTGAACGCCATGGAGCCCGATATGAAGGCTCTGTCAGACCTATCAGCACGCTACAAGGTTACAGGTGTTCACGCCTTCACCCTGGATGCTGAAGACGGTGTGACGGCTCATACGAGAAACTTTGCGCCACTGTATGACATCGACGAAGAAGCGGCAACAGGCACTTCCAACGGCGCGCTTACTTACTACTTCTATCTCAACAATATTGTACAGGCCAAAGACCACTGCAAAATCATCCAGGGAGAGAAAATGGAACGTCCATCTATCATCTTGACGGAAATCAATGCCGAAGGAGAAGACTGCCTGATCAAAGTCGGCGGCAGCGCTGTCATTCTAGCTGAAGGCGAAATCAACATTTAACATAAGCCTCTACGGCTCCATACCTCACTTCAACAAAAAACTGCGAACCATTTTCGGTCCGCAGTTTTTATAATATATGTTCTTATTTCACCACAATCTTGCATTTCGCAGTCAAACCATTTTCAGTCTTTGCAGTAATCGTTGTAATTCCCTTTTTCTTTGCCGTCACCTTTCCAGTGCTGGATACCGTGGCGACAGATTTCTTAGATGAGGTATAAGTCACCTTTCGGCCATAAGTTCCGCTCTTTGACAGCGTCGTCTTCAGTTTGTAAGTTTTCCCTTGTTTGACGGTTTTTTTGATGTAATTCAGCTTGATACTTTTCACAGCATCGGCTGTGCATTCTACCTGATACAGCACGTCGTTTCCAGAGGAATCCACAGCATAAATCGAATAAACCGACGGTACTGCCATGGTCTTTGAACCGGTATTGTCTTCGTCCAGATTCACGTCATAGCCCTTGCCGCCTCTGAAGTAGGCCAGCGTCTTATCGCCCCTTACATATCTTACCTCTGGCGTTTCCCCGCTGTCATCGGTAGCCGTAATGACTAACTTCTGCTTATAAGAGCCTTCGATGTCCACCACGGAAGCCGTAACTACAGGTGCCGTCTCATCTGGTTTGAAGGCATCTGAATCATAGGCGGACAGAGGTTCGTAAGCGTTAAGATAACCGCTGGTCTCCGTTCTCCCCCGCAGGTTCTGCGAATAAGTGGTGTGTTCAATAATCAGCTGACGCATCTGCGCCGCGCTGATTCCATTATAATAGGAATGCAGTAAAGCTGCGACCCCGCTCACATAAGGCGTGGCCATAGACGTACCACTCATGTTTCGATATTTGTCTCCCGGCACGGTGCTGTAAATTTCTGTTCCCGGCGCCGCCAGTTCTACATACCTGCTGCTGTAATTAGAGAGCCGATTCAGCGTTCCGTTGGATTTCATATTGGCTACACAGATAACGTTGTCCAAATCATAGCTGCCAGGATAGACACGCATGTTATCCAGATTCCTCCCATCGTTACCTGCGGCGCAGACGAAGAGCATTTTAGATTTTGCGATAGCAGTGTAGAGGGCCGTATCATTGCCATAAGAACCCATACTCAGATTGCAGATATCTGCACCGTTGTTTTCCGCATACTTGATGGCACGAATCAGGTTAAAAGAAGAACCCTCGCCGTCGTTTCCAGCCAGCACCTTTAGATTCATCAGCTGAACCTTGTCAGTGATGGAGGCGATGCCCGTGATGCCGATGTTGTTGTTGCTGACCGCACCGATGATGCCCGCACAATGGGTGCCGTGTTCATATTCACTGCTCGTAGGCCGCATTGTCACGGATGAACTGGAAGAAAAATCGTAACCGTATGTATCGTCCACATATCCGTTTCCGTCGTCATCCTTGCCGTTGCCAGGAATTTCATCCTTGTTAATCCACACGTTATCCACCAGGTCATTATGTGTAAAGTCAAAACCCGTGTCGATGACTGCCACGACAGTCTTTTTCAGCATCGGTTTTTTAGACTCGATAAAATTCTGCGCCTCTTCAAATCCGATATCCACGCCGCCAGCCGTATTGAGTAGTCCCCACTGCAGATCGTAGTAAGGATCGTTGACGCTGGTAGTCTCGTATACATAGTTGGGTTGGACAGTCAGGTCAGGAAATTGATCGGTCAACATCTGCTGTGCTTTATCCAAATTAGCCGCACTGTCCAATTTGATTAAGGCTGTATGGCTGTCCGCAAGAATGACGTCGACGATATGTCCCTCTTCCTTTACGGCCGATAAATCTCCACTGGACGTAATGATATATTCTTTTTTGATGGTCTCCGGCTGTTCGTCGCCATATGCCGTCACCGGTATTGAAACGGCAATCAGCGTCACAATGGTGACCATCAAAATCACTCTTTTAAAATTTGTTAATCTTTGCATGTAAATATCCCCCTATTAAAGTCCTGTAATTACGTTGTTTACCCACTTTTTTGATATAAAACGTTTTGTCAGAATGACGCACTTGACCACTTCCTCTGCTTTGATCATCAAAACAGCGATAAAAATTGGCACGTGCAGCACCTGAGATGCCAAAAACGCCAGCGGTACAGCCACAATCCATACGCAGCTGCATTCGGCGACCATGGCAAAGCGCGTGTCACCACCGCCGCGCAGAGTTCCGGTGATGTTGATCCCGTTATACAAACTCAAGCCCATGCACAGGCCGTAAATAACTAAAATTCGAAAGGCGTAAGTCTTGCCCAGAACTGTAAGACTGAAAAATCCCACCAGCGGTTTTGCCGCCAAAACTAGCAGAATTCCCACGATAATGCCCAAAACCGTGCCGATTTTCAGCAGCTTCTTCCCCAGAAGATAGGTCTGCTCTCCCTCGCCCTCTCCCAGCTTTTCGCCCACCAAAATCAGCGCTGCATCCCCTACGCTGAAAGCAGCAAAGGAAAAGATGCTGTTGATGGAAGCTGCCGCCTGGTAGGCCGCATAGGCCGTCGTGCCGATTCTGGAAAAAGCGGCTACATACATAGACTGTCCTACGCTCCAAAGCAGTTCATTGAGTGTAGTCGGCATGGAATTCTTGACGATTCTGAGCACCATCTCTTTTTTCCAGCCGAAGAACTCGCTGTAAGATCCGTGAAAGCAGTTGCTCTTCCTGTGGGCGAAGATCAAACTGATCAAAACCTCGAGAAATCTGGCAATAGCTGTCGCCAGTGCAGCCCCCGCTACGCCCATAGCCGGTGCGCCAAATTTGCCGAAGATAAATATGTAATTCAAGCACGTATTGGTGCTGAAAACGACAGTGCTGACAATCAGAGGCACCCTGGTCTGCTGCGTCGCCTTAAAAGCCATTTCCAAAGGCACGGAAACGGCCAGGAAAAAGAAATTGGCCGTACCGATTTTCACATAGGGACGAGCCATTTCTATAATACGCGGATCATTAGAATAGATACCCAAAATTTTGTCCGTGAAAAAAAATCCAGCAGTAAAAAAAATGATTGCAATACAGAGGGCGACGACGATGGAAAAGCCGACGACTTTTCGGATGTTCTTGTAATCCTTCGCTCCATAGAATTGCGCCATAAAAGTCGCTGTCCCACTAGTAAACCCGTAGAGGATCAGATAATGGATAAAATAGATCTGTGATGCGATGCCCACGGCTGCAAGATCAGCTTCTCCTAGAAATCCGACCATCAGATTGTCAATCAAATTCAGCGTTGCAGAAACCACTCCCTGGATGGAGATGGGAACCGCTATCCGGGCCAGCTTCCTATAAAGCTGGCTGTCATCAATCTCTATTCTTCCTTCTCTTCTTGACACCTTGGCTCCTGTTTCTCTTCTTTTCGTTCTTCTTTTGCTATATTGACTGCTTTGATCTGCGGCATCTTGTGGTTAGGATCTGTCAAGAACACATAGAGATAAATTGCCGCAATTGCCACCAGAACAAAGGAATCCTTATATAACTCGCGGCTGATCAGAACTGCCGCCATGCCCATGATGGCGCTGATACCATACAGCATCAGAACCGCTCTCCGCTGCCCGTAACCAGAAGCCATCAGCTTGTGATGCAGATGTCCTTTGTCGGCCTCCATAATCGGCCTTTTGTTGATCAATCTGCGAAAAATGGCAAAAAAGGTATCGAAAATGGGAATCCCCAGGACGATGACTGGCACTACCACGGCGATGACCGTAGAACGTTTTAGGGGTCCGACCACAGAGAGGGCCGCCATCATAAAGCCCAGAAACAGCGAACCGCCATCACCCATAAAAATCTTGGCCGGATAAAAGTTGAACGGCAGAAATCCAATACAGCCGCCTGCCAATGCCAGCATGGCCAGGCAAACCACCATCATTCCGTATTCGTCACCGTGGATGTACGCCACATATGCGATACAGAGGGCGGCAATAGAAGCTGTTCCCGCCGCCAGACCGTCTAAACCGTCAATCAGATTGATGGTGTTAGTGATTCCCACAATCCATAAAATCGTAACGATGAAGCACATCGCCGTACCGAAGTGCAGCGCACCTTCCCCAAAATAATTGCTGATAAATTTAATCTGCAGTCCCATGTAATACATGAGAACCGCCACCAGGAGCTGACCTGCAAACTTGATCTTTGCGTCCAGATTGATCAGGTCGTCCACAATGCCCAATAGATAGATCAAAGTGCCGCCTACGGCGACCGCGATGATTTTTTCGTTATTGCCGGCATAAATCAGGAGGGAGGCGATTGTCCCCAGATAGATGGCTAGTCCGCCAAATCGCGGCATGGCCTTCGTATGCATTCTCCTGCCATCCTTTGGTATATCCATAGCCCCGATTTTGGGCGCCAATTTCATTGCTACCGGCGAAAAAATCAGTGCCAGCACCAGAGATGTAACAAAGGCAGCCAGTAATGTTATCCTAGTAATTTCCATAATCTTCTTTCAACATCTCCTAGTCTGTCTATTTGTTCAGCATGACAATTTTCAGTCCTGCCTCATCCAGAATTTCTACTGAGAGGTCATCTGGATACCCTTCTTTTACTACGATTCTCTTTAATCCTGCGTTAATGATCATCTTTGCACAAATTGCACAAGGCTGATGGGTGATATAGATCGTTCCGTCCTCTATGCTTTGTCCCAGCGTCGCCGCCTGTATGATCGCATTCTGCTCCGCATGAAGGGCTCTGCAGAGTTCATGTCTCTGACCTGAGGGAATTTTCAGTTTCTCTCTCAGGCAGCCGCCTAGTTCAACGCAGTGCTTAAGCCCCCGCGGCGCTCCATTATAGCCAGTGGCGATAATATGCTTGTCCTTGACAATCACCGCCCCCACTTTTCTGCGCAGACAAGTGGATCTCTGTGCGGTCAGCTGTGCCATCTGCATAAAATACTCGTCCCAGCTGGGTCTGTCGTCAACAATCTGAACCATCTCTTCATGCCTCTCTTTCATAAAACTCTCCATAATAAATTTCTACTAGATATAACCCTTCTGGCGGGGCAGTATGTCCCGCTCGTTGTCTTTCCTTACTCATAATGACAGCTGAAATCTCCTGGGGGTTTATTTTCCCCTGTCCGACTTCGACCAGTGTTCCTGCAATAATCCTCACCATGTTGTAGAGGAATCCATCGCCAGTGATTTCGATGACAATATGCCCATCTTCTCTGTGGAAAACATCCAGGCTGAAAACAGTCCTCACCGTAGTCTCTCTGGGATTGCCGCCTGCAGCTTGGAAGCAGGCGAAATCGTGTGTGCCGACGATCAAAGAGGCCGCTTGCCGCATGGCCGCAAGGTCCAGCGGTGTTTTTACCTGGTAACAGTAATTGCGTGCGAAGACATCCATTTCTCGGCTGTTTCTGATGATATAACGGTATTTCTTCCCTCTGGCATCAAAACGGGCATGAAAGGCTGGCGCCATTTCTTTCACCTCGCGGATACACACATCAGAGCATTTGCCTTTGACGTTCATACCGCCACAGAGCAAATTGTTGGCGGCCAGCATGATTCTGTCTGTGGGAATGCCAAACTCCCCTTTAAACGAAGCCCGCTGTCCCAGAGCGTGCACCCCGGCGTCAGTGCGGCTGGTTCCGTTCAACTTGATTGCTTCGCCGCAGACCTTGCTCAGAGCCTGCTCCAACTCGCCTTGCACCGTACGGACGCCTGGCTGTCGCTGCCAGCCGCAGAAGTTGGTGCCGTCATATTCTATTGTCAGCAGAATATTTCTCTCCATCTCTATTTCTTTGGCAGCTCGATCTGCTTATTATCCTTAGATTCTCTGTATAAGACGAATTTTCTGCCGATTGCCTGTACAAATTCGGCCTTCAATTTTTCTGCCATCTCGTTAGCCACATCCTTGGGCTCCAGGTCAGCGCCTTCCTGCAGCTTGACCTTCACAAGTTCGCGACATGTCAGACCAGTGTCAATTTCCTTGACTACATTCTCTGTCAGTCCCTGTTTTCCAATATATACAGTAGGGTCGACCTGCTGTGCAAGCCCCCTCAAATAGCTTCTCTGTTTGCTCGATATCATATTCAAATCCTCTTTCATCTTATTTCTAGTTATAATCCATTATAGTATACCATAAATCACTGTTTTTTTCTCTAAATAATTACTGATTACACAGATTTTTGACATCAGCGCCAAAGAAAAGAGACGGTCTGCAGCCGTCTCTTGTTTTCACTTCTTGTATTTTTGTTTATCCTGATACATGTTCAAATCAGCTTTTTTCTGCAGTTCTTTCAAATCGCTGCAGTCGTCTCCTCTGGCAGAGGCAAAACCAAAAGCCAGTGTAAACGGGTATTTCGTCTTTTGATTGTTCTTTTCTATTTCTGCGCTCAGCTTCTCCTGATAATGCTGACCATCCACATCGTCTCCTTCGATAATCACCAAAAACTCATCACCGCCGATTCGATATACATCGCCCACGTTCTGAAAGATCGTTTTGATGCACCTGGCAGCTTCGACCAGGACCTGATCGCCTGCATTATGTCCATAAGTATCGTTGATTTTCTTGAGGTCGTTGAGATCAAGCAGAACGAGAGATAAATTCCCCCCTTTAACATCTAAGTCGGCCTTATCGTCCAAAAACCGCTCATAGGCGGATCGATTGCCGGTTTTGGTCATGATGTCCATAAAAGCCAGCTTGCTGAGAACACGGTTCTGCTCCCACTCTTCCAGGAAAGCGCCCATTCGTTTGATATTCGCCACAATCAGAAGAAGGACGAAAATGACGATACCCCAGCGGTAATAGAGACTGTTGTTATTGCTGCTGCCAGAAACGTAAAAGTCTGTCAGCGCGACAAGGCCGAAGAGAATTAATACGAGGATGGCAAACAAGATGTCATTTGCAAATCTGGCTTCGCTGCTCCTGGAATCCTTGAGCAAGGCGTAGACAATGCATCCCAATGTAAACACTAAAATGGCGTGGGTTGCCAGCAGCATCTGCGGGAAATCGGCCAAGTTCAACATATAGAGCAGGGTCTGACCAATCATATTGAGAAAGATAGCCATTTCAGCTGTATGAAGACCTTTTTTCCCATACCGGCATAAATCATCGACTAAGTGAATGACGGGAATCGGCATGGCCATAAAGGACCAGAAAGAGAGAACGGTAATGATGAGCGTGTTGCCAAAGAGAAACTGGGGCAATAAAGAGTCTGTAAAAATCCATATGGCGCCGATGAAGGAAACGAATCCTAAGTGAAGAAACAACTTATAATCGTATCTGAATTTCTTTGACTTCTGCACCAGATACAAAACGAACATGGCAAGGGAAAGGAGGGACATCAACAAGGTGCATGCCAGCACTCCAACGTTGGTTTTCGCATAGTAGAATCGAATTTCACTGCCAGAACCCAGTAATATCTCTTCTACTTTAAAGCTGGCAAAATCATACTTTTTCTCTAAGTGGATGGAAAGAGTTTTTCCACTATACTGTCCTTTCAGGGGCACATTGCAAGACAGATTGCCCAGCATGGATCCGAAGGGTGCCGTCATCTCTTCTCCGTAGTCAAAGATTTTCACACCGTCCACGAAAACCTGGCAGCCAGCATATTGATTGGCAAAGGACAAATATTCGCTGCCATCAAGATGCGGGAGCTTTGCCGTCAAAACCAGACGATCAGCCTTCCCTTTTTCAATAAGCGGAAAACTGTCCACTGTGCCCTGCCTGGCCCCGATCTGGTACGTCCAGCCTTTTTCAAAGGTCGGATCCGTCCTCTGTGGGATCTTTTCATTTGGAAAGTCGTTCATCTGCATGACCCCCACAGCGCAAATAACAGCAGATAGTAAGAAAATTGCTATCATCAAATTTTTCAGGCTGCATTTTCTCTTCATAGATTAATCGTACCACGCTTTCTCTCTTTATATATTAAACTTATCATTTAGGCAAGCATATGTCAATTGAACATTCTTTTTCTGTACAAAAAAATCAGTGCCGTGTCTTCAAATAAAGACACATGCCCTGATTTTTCAGAATGAATGGATTGTTACTTGTCTTCTTTCATCTTTAAGATATAAAATCCGTCATCGAGGGCATCGATGATGATGTTTCCTCTATCATCTACGATGCAGTCTTCTGTGGTCGCGTTGCGCGGACCTGGAAATCCAGGGAAATAAGACCCTTCCGGCTCTTTGCCTGGATTTGGCGGAATGAAGTAGGCGATTTCTTTAATATAATATGGATCGCTGACATCGTAAACTCTGAGACCTGCATGGAAGTAGCAGCAGTAGACTCTGTCGCCCCTCTGTTCCAGCCATGGTTTTCCGTCCATCGGCTCGTGAAGGTTATGAGGCCCGAAAGGTCCGGCATTGACTCTCTGCATTACATTAAAGTTCTGATAAGGGAAGTTTTCAGGAACCTCCGGATAAGGGAACTCTGCAATGAGTGTCGGCCGAGTCGGGTCGCTGACGTCGACCATGTGGATGTTGTTCATAGCCTGCGGTTTCAGCACCTTATCCTGCGGAAAGAACTGGAATCGTTCGCCTTCGTTGGTTACAACTACCAAATCTCTTCCCGGCAGCGGCAATGCTGTATGGGTTCTCGCGCCCGCCAGTTCGCTGCTGAAGGCCGGCATAAACCGCAGATTGCCTAAGCACTTAGGGCGAGTCATATCCTCTACATCTAAAACGTAGAGTCCGTCTCCACAGTAACCTAAGTAGGCTTTGCCATCTCTGACAAAAGGAGGCCCGTGCATCCATCCTTTGTCCATGAAGGCCGGCACATGCGGAGCCGTGTGATCCACAGTCCTGCCCGGATAGCCGTCTGCAAATTGTTCTGGCGACCACCAGTTACCCACTTCTACCGGATGGGTTGGATCTGCAATATCGACAATTCTATAGATCATTCCTTCAAAACGATCCGATTCGCAGGAAAGATGTACATATCTGCCTCCGTTATACATGAACCGATGTACACCGATGGAATGGGGTACGCCGCAGTCCCAATAACCCAGGAACTCAGGGTTGAGGGGATCTTTCTTGAGGCTGTAAATCCTGATGCCTACCTCGCACTTCATATCCTTCAGTTCTGACTGATCCACCAGGGCGTCAGGGCCAGAACCTGCGCTCATGGCGCAGATCATCAGATCATCTGCAATCTGCAGCTTTGGCGTGGTCGTCGTCGGATATTCCTGCGGGTCTACCAGCTGAAAATGTTTGATAAATTCCGGATTTTGCGGATCAGTCACATCACTGATCATGACACCGTTCTTAGTGCCGCCGAAGCAGGCGCCGTAAAGATAGTATTTACCCTCTTCTGTCTTATATAAAGCCATCTGGAACATGCCGCATTCGCCATCCAGATTGCAGAAGGACTGGACTTCCAGATTCTTGATGAACCCTTCGTTGCCAGGTCCTTTTGCGTAGAATTTTTCTTCTGCCATATTGTCTCCTTTCTGTCTCAAATAGGCGAAAGACCGGCCGGCGAGGCCAGTCTCTAACCATGAAAAGTCTGTCTATCCTATTTGCTCCCGCAAATTGGGACCAGAACCATTATACGACTCGCTCCTCGCCAATCGAGCTTCTCTTCGCTCGCTCTCTTGGGACGCGAAAGCATAAGGTCTGTCTGCCAATTTGCTCCCGCAAATTGGGACCAGAACCATTATCTCATTGTAACATATCCGTTGTACTGTGTCATGTTGTCTGATCTTGCGATATCTGACAGGAAGATGCTGGAGATACCGTAGGACTGTGTCAGGTACGGGAAGTCCTCTGTTTCGAACCAGGCAGGTCTGCGCACCTTCTTTGCTGCCTTGTCTACCGCGGCTTTCCAGGCACTCGGTCCTTCAAACCACATTTCAACCACTCTGTCAAATTCACAGCCGTTAGCTTCTTTAATGACTTTGCTGGACAAAATTCTCGTCGTCTCTTCGCATTCTACAAAGGCCGGAATGAATTCATCGCGCAGCCACTTGTCTCCGGTGTCCTTGGCATCATCCGGGAATTTGATGACCATCTGCCATCTATAATTCGGTCCATCCTCGATGGTCCTGCCCGCTCCTTTGTAATCTTCCTCCCACCAAACTGGTACGAAAGCAAAGATGAAAGGGACTGTTCCCTTTGACGCGTCGCCTTTGACGGCTCTGGCCTCATCACCCTCTACATTCTCACACTGGAAGTCTTCGTCCGGCAGATTGCCCTGCCATTTTAGCACGTCTGGCGGAAAGTACTCCGTCAAAGCCTTGTGGTGGTCAAACTGCGCGATGTTATTAGGGTTCGCCAGCCAGTAGTGCTCTGTCAGCTGCATTTTGATGGCGCCAAAACGTTCCCCGCCTTCTGGCACAGGCAGCGCCTGGTAAAACGCGTATTTCGATACATAAGGTCCGAACTGGGAAATGCTGTCTGGAATGTGATACTTATACAGCCAGTTCTCCAATTTTACTCTGTAGTCTTCTTTTGCTACATCAACATAAATCAAGCTTCTCATCGGCTCAAAGCCAAGCATGTTCTTCGTCATGATGCACTCATCTCCTATTCTTATTTTGCCGGTTTGCTGGAAGAAATGAAGTCGATATAGGCCTGCTTCTTCTGCTTGAATTCATCGGTCTTCTTCCATTCCATCAGTTTGCCTTCGTTTTCTTTGATATCGTCCACGTGGATGAACTTGCCGGACAGAAGGTCGTGTGCGTGATGTTCTGTCTCTGGATCAAAGTGGAAAGATACCTTTCCGTCTGTAACCTTGATTTCGCCCTCTAATCCGCAAGCGCAGCAGACAGCTTTTGTCGCGTCGTCATTGAGGTAGAAGTTTCTGCAGTGGCAGTGCGGGCAGATTCCAGGATCGCCGATCCACTTCGCGTTTTCGATGTCTTTTGCAGCATTGGCAAGGTCTGCGCCGATCTGATGACTTCTCTTCACCTTCTCATCTTCCATGACGATACATTTTGACCAAGGGAACACTTCTGTGTCCACAACAGTCCACGCTGGAGTCAGCGCCTGGTTGAAGAAGTCACATTGGATTCTCGTTGACCAGTCAGATCCGCCGATGCCGATGTAGGAAACGACTTTTTCTTTCAGCATTCTCTGATCAGGCATGGTTCCGCCGCTCTCTTCCGCAATCTTGCTGCCGACGATGATCATCGCCTTGTCGTTTCTAGGTCCCATTCTGTCTGTAATCGTTCTGAACAGTCCGGATGCACCTTTCTCAAAGATTGGAATCGCCCAAACGATACCGTCTGCATCCATCATCTTATCTCTCAGCCATTCAAAATCGTCTTTGACCGGACAGGCTCCGCCTTTACCGCTCATCAGACTCATGACACAGGCTGTACAGCCTGTGCAGTGCTCGATATGTAATTCGTTCAGGTTGATAAACTCAACTTCAGCGCCTGCTTCCTTTGCGCCCATGAGAGCTTCTTTACACATAGCGTCGTTGTTGCCGTTTTTGCTTCCGCCAGAAATTCCTAAAATCTTCATTTTTAAAACTCCTCTTTCTATTTTCCTAAAATATTATACTTTATTACTTATCAAAAGGCTAATGCCAAATCAGTTATATTGACTATGCTGCTTTGTTGACGTCGTCCTCGGTTCTTCCAAGGTAAGTGTCTGGTGTGACCATCATGACGATCAGCGCCAGTGCTGCCAATCCTCCCAGCACGCCGTAAGCGATGACGTAGGAGAAAGTCTGACCCAGGATGCCTGTGATAGCAACGCCACAAGCGCCTACTAAAGCTACCATCGGTTTCAGCACCTTGTATGCCATCGGGAAGTCGTAACGGCCCCAGATAGTGTTTGCCAGGGATACCAGGTAGTTGGACGCGCCGCCCAGCATCATTGCCAGGAACGGCAGGGACAGGTACTGTGTCGGCTTCGTCGGGATCAGGTTCAGCACGATAGCGACGATGGCGATGGCCTGTGTGATCAAGATGGCTTTCTTTGATCCCACGTGAGCGTCAAGCTGTCCGCAGAGGTAGCTTCCGAAGCAAGCCAGGATGCCTGCGATACCTAACATCTTAAAGATTTCAGGATCTTCATAGCCTGCCTGCAAAAATCTTGGTCTGAAATTTGTCATGATTCCCAGAGATAACAGTTCTAATACCCCTAGGGAGAATGCCATTTTCCATACGGTGGCAGTTTTGAATAGTTTACCTGGCTTCCACGGGGATATCTTCATATATTCCAGACCTTTTGCCAGCTCTCTGTCCGCCTCCTCTTTGGAGTAGGACTTGTCGTTGTCAGGATAAGCGCCCGCCTGCTCTGGATAGTCTCTGATGAAAGCGAATGCGATGACAGCGAAGACTGCCGCAATGATGGCATATACGGTGTAGACTCTCTCCAGTCCCCCAGATTCCACTATACCGCCTACCAAAGGTGTGGTGATAGATGCAGAAAGTGGGAATCCGATGGTGACCCATCCCATGGCGATGCCCTTCTTCTTAGGGAACCAGTTGGAGATGACGTTCATGTTGGCGATGTAGCAGAAGGCCATGCCGCAGACGGTGGAGACTGCCAGGCAGATGAAGTAGATGGTGCTGCTCTGTGCGCTGCCCCAGAAGAAGCAGGCTGCTGCTGTGACTGCCAAGGAGATGCCCCATGCGAATCGAATGTTAGTTTTGTTTGAGACAAATCCCCAGAAGGCCGCGCCCAATACTGAGATTGCTGAACAAATAGATGAGAATGCGTATAGTGAGTTGGTGCTCCATCCTCTGGTTTTGGCAAAAGCTTCAATAACGACGTTCAGCGAGTCATTGATCAGTGAACTCTGCAACAGGATACATAAGAATGAAAAGATGATGACGAACCAGCCCTTAGAGCCAAAATTGCTCTTGCTGGCTTTTACGGTAGTAGTTTGGTTACTCATAAATAATTCCTCCGATACTTAAGTTTGGTTTGTGTAAATCACTTTCAAATAAGTCCGTTAATTTTCTGTCAATTACAAGATACCAAATAATTCGCCTGCCGTAAAATAGCAAAAATTTATACGCCCATAACCAGAGGTTATGGGCACAATGTAATACGTCTGACTATTCTGTTTTGTTTTTTTGGTAGATTTCTTCATACATATTGTGATAGAAAGTGATGATCGGATTGAGATTATCCTTTTTCCAGGCAGCCACCAATCTGACCTTTCCCAGTTCTTCACTTCTATAATATTTGACGTTGGGGCTTCTGGTCACCATGGTGTCTTCCCTGGCAATGCTGATTCCCCGTCCCATCTCCGCCATCATGTTCATGTGATTCAGATCCACCGCTTGGATCTCTTGAGGCACAAACCCTTCCAGCATGCATAATTCCCTAAAATGATCGTAAATCGCAAAGGTTTCTTTTTCGTCCGGGAAAATAATCCTCTGTTTTTCCAAATCCCGAATTTTGATGGTGCGCTTACGCGTCAGAGGATGTCCCTTCGGGATTAAAAAGCCCAGTGGCGTCTCAGCCACTTCCTCATAAAGAACGCCTTTCACCAACTGCGCTTCTTCCTCATACGTCACTACCATATCCGCTGTGCCATCCTCCAGCCAGCCGCGCAAGTCTCGAAAGCCGCCTGTCAGCTTCTCAATTTCAATCTTCGGGTAACTATCATCGATATGGTTTAGGACTTCCCGCGTGATTTCATTGAAAATCTGACCGAAGAGCAAACCGATGGTCAGATGTCCCTCCTGACCCGATTCTGCCCGGCGGGCTTTGTCGATAACGCCATCTAAAATCTCTTCCATCTTCTGAAATTCACAGAGCATCACTGCTCCCGCCGGCGTCAGTTTCACCTTGCTGCGCTTAGTATCGCGGAAAAAAAGCTTCATGCCGCACTCTTCTTCCAAAGCAGCGATGTTTTTGGACAGCGCTGGCTGTGAAATATACAGTTTCTCCGCCGCTCTCGTGAAGTTCAGGCATTTTGCTGCTTCCATAAAGCACTGAGATTTCATATCTATAAACATACTGTCACCTCTCCGCTATCTCTGAAAAAAGGAATCCGTCAATTTGGCACAAATCCTGTATTTTTAATACCTGAGCGCCGGATTTTCACACTGTTAAACCAACTTCAACAGTACAGCCATACTTTATATGTAATAAAGCAGCCTCTGCCAAACATCTAAAGCAGCAGCACGTCGAAGCTTCCCCACAGAAACACCAGATAAACGCCCGCCGCGCCTGAGATATAGGGAACCATCGCTATGGTATCGCTGCGTTTGATTTTTTTACGAGCCAAAAGCCAGATCAAATGGGCTGCGCTGAGCAATGTCGTCATCACGAAGATGACCAAAATGCCGCTGGTTCCCGCAATCAGACCCAGACTGGCAAAAAGCTTGATGTCTCCGCCGCCCAAGGTCTCCCGCTTGTAAGCCATCTTGCCCAGAATGGCGACAAACCCCATGATGCCAAAGCCCAAAGCGCCGCCGATCAGACAGTCCAGCCAGCTGCCGTGAAAAGGAATAAACCCTAACGCAGTCAAAGCCAGGAGAATAATTAACTGATCCGGTACGATACGGTATTTCTGATCTGCAATGGCCATTTCCAGCAACAGCCAAAGTGCGCAGATTCCTGCTACAGCGAACTGCCAGTCATCTATGACCATTTTAATCCCCAATACGACAAAAAGCATAGTAAAAATAAATTTCCACGGGTAGCTTTTCACTCTCTGCGTATAAGGGTCGAGCAATTCCTGCGATGGTTTTTCCCCATAGTCACAAAGCCACGCAGCTGGCATCTTATTAAAAAAGTACACAGCGCCGTTGCCGGCAAAAATTCCCACCAGAATTGCCGACAGGCACTTGATTCCAATTAGCAATGCATCTGTCATCTCTAAACCCTTCCTCTTATAGCTCCTTTTGTTATCACCATTATGCTACCATATTTTTACATGTTATACAACCGGAATATACAAAAAATAAACAAATGTACAAGTTTTCAATCTGTCACGGGGGTTGTAACCCCCTCCTATTGCTATATAATTGACCATAGTGTTGAAAAATAACTACAATGGGAGGACGGAATGGATTTTATTCACTTTGACTACATGAGTCTGCTATTTAACCCCTTTGTGCTGATGTTCGTCACCATCGCTTTGGGTCTGCTATTCGGTAAAATCAAGTTTGGCAAGTTTAGCTTTGGTGCATCGGGCGCTTTATTTGTAGGTCTGGTCATCGGCTGGATAGTTTACAAATACGCCAACGGCGTCTATGAATCGGGCGACGAAAGTGCAGCTGGTTTTGCCGCAGCGGCCACCATTTTCTCTGGAAACGGCGGCAAACTGATTCACACCAACTTCTTTTCTACTTCTTTGATTTTCTTTGTAGCGGCAGTAGGCTTGCTGGCAGCAAAGGATTTGGGCATCGTCCTCAGAAAATATGGTGCCAAGTTCGTCATACTAGGTCTGGTAATCACTTTAGTCGGTGCCGGTGCCACTTACGGCGCGACAGCCATCGTCAAAGGAACCAACGCCTATGCGGTATCCGGCGTCTACACCGGCGCTTTGACCAGTTCTCCAGGTCTCGCTTCTGCACTGGAAACGTCAGAAAAGCATGCAGAAGATGTGGCTTCAGACTATGAGACTTTGTCTGTGGAAGAAAAAGCTGCCGTCATCGACGTCATCAATATCAGCGACGATTATAATCTGAAGGCCTCTGAAGTCAAAACTCTGGATGAAGGTATGACAGCTGCCTATGCATCCAATGCCGCCGGGCAGGTGGGCATGGGGTACGCCGTCGGTTACCCTTTTGGTGTCATCGTCGTTATCTTAGCAGTCAACTTTCTAAATGTCATCTTCCGTTTTGATGTGGAGGAGGAAAAGCGAAGGTACGCCCTGGAAATGGCGCAAGCGAAAAAAGACGTCAAGGTCAAGGAGATTCCAACGACGCCTTTCAATATTCTGTCCTTCGCCATCGTATGTTTTGTCGGTTATTTATTAGGAAACCTGAATATCTATATGGGACCTCTGGGTTATGTCAGCCTGGAATCCACCGGCGGCGTTCTTATCGCCTCTCTGGCTCTCGGATACATCGGCAAAATCGGTCCCCTTTCTTTTAGGATGGATCCGAAAACTCTGGCCACGGTCAGAGAACTGGGGCTGGTTTTCTTCCTGGCCATCGTAGGCCTCAACTACGGTTACGGCGCAATCACCGCCTTAGCTGGTGCAGGCCTGACCCTCGCCATCGTATCTATTATTGTCGGGCTGCTGGCAATTCTGGTCGGATTCCTCCTGGGACGCTACGTATTTAAACTCAATTGGGTAATGCTCTGCGGTGCGATCTGCGGGGGCATGACCTCCACTCCAGGACTGGGTGCTGCCACTGACGCACTGGGCAGCGATGATCCCGGCGCAGGCTACGGCGCAACTTATCCGTTCGCCTTGTTCGGTATGATCATCTTTACCATTATCATGTTCAAATTGCCGATATTGTAATGGTCCTGCCCCAAATCTTTGATTTGACTTGACAGATCTTATGCTTTAGCTTCCCGCGAGCCGTTAGACGCTAGTCATATAATAGAGTTGCCTCAATTTATCTTGCAAATACAAACACATCTTAAGAATGTTTCCATTCAAAAGATGTGTTTTTTGTTGGGTCTTTCGTTTCAGCAAAAACCGCGAAGGCAGTTCACTATACCCCGTCCAGGTATGTCACAAGGTGTGGATCACAAAAATGCCATATTTCACTATTTTTTTGCGAGTTCTGGCGAATTTTTGCATCTATTCCATGGTTACAGACACCTACGTACCGCAATACGCTCAGCTCAGCAGGAAAAATCATCAAAATTCATATAGTTCATTCTTATTATATGCGTTACCTGGCTATTTTTTTATGAATTTTTGCCTATTTGAGAACCAATATACCCCTGATCTCTTTTAACATCTGCCATATTTCTTTATTTTTTTGAGTTTTATGGCAGATTTGATAATCTGGGGCAGTTCATACTGATTGCAAAGTGCTGTTCAACCTTTTTAGAGGAATCGCCTGCAAAAGAAACGGCAGATTAAAATGTCACTAGTACTCTGATGATTTCCAGAATCAAAGCCGCATAGTTGCAGATGCAGACCTTCTCAATGGCTGCTTTCTTCCATCACATCTGCCAGACGATTGACGAAAACCGCTGCCTCTTCGTCCAGGTTCGGCAATAGTTTGCGTGCCAGCGCCTCGATTTCAAGTAGCTCAGCCTTCTCCTGATGATTCGACGTAGCATTAATCGCATAGTTTCTGTAAAGGTGGATATAGCGATTGACCAGGCATTTCCAAAATCGTTTTTCCTTTGCGGTGTGCACCGTCTGGTCATAATCACTGTGCATATACAAGGCGGTGATAAAGCTATGGGCGTAACACAATTTAGCAGTAATTTCTATATCTGCCTCCTGCCCCTTGTCCAATTCTGCAAAGTGATCCAGGGCATACTGCAGGCAGTCAGTGACCTCTTCAACGCATTGCGCCCTGTCTTCCGGGTTTTTCTCAAGCTTGCGGAAAGTCTCCAGGGCATCTCCATCTGCCTTCTCCTGCATCTTCCACTCAGCTTTCACACGCCGGTTATAATATTCGTCGTCCAGAATTTCTTTCTTTTCTATGTCATAGCCGATGGTAATGCGCACGATGACCAAAACCAATACTGCAATCAGCGCCACCATGGAAAAAATAATTTGTTTCTTCATCCAATCCGTCTCCTTCTGACTATAGGATACCGCCTTTAGCTGGAGGTTTCAATGTATTTGTCTATTACCTTCTGGGTTTTAGCAGAATCATCATACTTCCTGATGATTTTTAAGAAGTCCTCTCCCTTAGCGATTTTAAGACAATAAGTCTTATAGTAATCCTGCATGGCTTCATAAAAGTTCTCCTCGCCCATAGATTTTTTCAATTCGTAGAGGAACAGCGCTCCATCCTGATAAACAGTCCATGAGTAATCGTCAGGTTCCTTGTATTCATCATAAGCTTTGTTGATTGGAAACTGATCCTCATCCGCATATTTCAGATGTTCCTCGACATCTTTTTCAGTTTCGTAAAAGATAAGCGGACTGCCGTAATACTCAAACCGTTTCTCATCTGATGCCATGGCGTTCTTCAAGCTGTCTGGCCGTGAGAGTCCGAAAACCATGCTTTCGCAGAATTCGGCAAAGCTTTCATCCAGCCACGGTTCCTCAAACTGATCGTTTCCCACTGCCCCGTAGAACCACTGGTGCGCGGTTTCATGAGCGACCAAAAGGCATAGTTCGCTGTAGCCTCCATTTTTATCAAGCTGAGACACGATGTCTTCTGCCGGAGCGATATCCGGCAGACCAACCAGAATCAATCCCGGATATTCCATTCCTCCTTCGTCAAAACACTGAACCATATCCAGTTCCTCGTAAGGATATTTACCGAACCTTTCCGTAAACAGCTTTACTGCATCCTTCGCCGCCTCCATGGCATAGTCGTTATATCTCCCAGCTCCGTCGTACTGCAAGGTATAATGATTGATTTTCACGCCTTCTGCCGTTTCTGTTTTCACATCCATGTTATTGGAAGCCGTAATGACCATATCCCGCATGTTTTCTGCCGTAATCGTCGTAATCCCGTCCTCCGTCTTCTCTTCACCGCTGGCAGCGATTATAAAGTCTTTTTCTGTTTCCAGTCGCACCCGGTAGTCAGTGACGTTGTTGCAGGTGGATTCTGCGCCAGAAATGTATGGCGGTGTCTTCCATTTTCCGGCCTCATACATTGCAAGCTGCGGAAAGCAGAAAGACAATAGGTAGTTCTGCCGCTTTCCCGCCTGATAATAACCGAATCGATCTCTGACCTTCGGTATGTCGGTCAGGTAATCCACCTTTAGAGAGATGGACTGGCCCGGTTTCAGTTTCTTATCCTGAAGCTTTACATAAATCACGGAAGGGTCTCTCGCAACAGAAGATTCCATCTGGTTACCGTTCACAGTTACGCTGTGGATTTCACTGTTTCCCTTTTTCTCTTCTTTCAGAATGGACGCAGCATAATTGCGGATGCAGATGTCGGGAATCGTCTCTTTCGTATGGTTAGTCAAATCTATGATTACAGTTCCCGACAAGGTCTTTTTCTCCGTATCTAATTTTAAATCCATAGTATACTTGTCCACATCAACACCTGTCCCCTTTTGGCTGACGGTGTGACTTTCTCCCTCGCTGCTTTTTGCTGTGTTATCACCGCTGCAGCCAGCTATAGCCATTGTAAACAGACAGGCAGAGATTACCAACAGCAGAATTTTTCGATTCCTATTCATTTTAAACACCCCTTTCTTTCTCTTATTTTACCTCATAACTGCGGTCTCTGCCTTTTGATGTTGTAAACAGCAAAGTTAAATGTAGTAAATCGGTAAAAAATATGATAAGATACCCCTATAAAAGGAGAACTGTGATGCTGAATATCGCCATTTGTGACGACGTCAGAGCGATCTGTCACTTTATTGAAAATACGCTGATTCAATACACGCAAGAAAACAAAATACGCGCAGAGATTGAAGTCTTCTATGACGGCACTGATCTTTACGATTTTATCTGCCGGGAACACGGCTTTGACCTGATCTATCTGGATATCGAAATGCCTTCCCTCAGCGGCATAGAACTGAGTCGGAACATCCGCAGCGTCCTCTGCGACAGCGATACCGAGATTGTCTTTGTATCGGGAACGACGCAATACGACCGACAGCTTTTCGATGTGCAGCCCCTCCACTTCATCGCAAAACCAATTGATCCGCAGCTGGTCATCAAGGATTTGGAGCTTGCAAGAAAGAGATGCGGCGATTTGGAGAAAACCCATATCTTTCAGATTGGAAGAGACACCTTCCGAATTCCCTACAATCAGATTCTCTACTTCGAGAGCCGCAATCGTAAAATCACTGTCGTTACAGAAACGAACCGCTTTACCTATTACGGCCAGCTGCAGAAAATCATTCCCTCCCTGCCCATTCAATTTTGTCGGATTCACAAATCCTACATCATCAACCTGCGCCGGGTCATGGAGTTTCACGCAGCTGCCGTCACGATGTCAGACGGTGCGGTTTTGTCCATCGGAGAGACTTATAAGCAAAGTTTCAAAGAGCACAAAAAAAGGCAATTACTTGAGGAGGAAGATGTATGATATATCTCTATCTGCTTGCATCTGCTCTGACAGACGGATTTCTGACCTATCTAATTTATCGGTATTACCATCTGCTGTATCCCGTTGCGAAGCTGAGCAAAAGGTTCGAACTCTCTGCTTATGTTTTGTTTTGGTGCGTCTCCACCCTTCTGCCCCTCCTTCACGTCAATTACTACGTCGGTTGGGGCCTTAAGCTGCTGCTCTGCCTTGGTCTGACTTTTATCTACCAATCAAAAACTGCCCGCAGAGTTTTATCCACAATCCTTCTAATTACGGTAATGCTGGCAGTAGAATATTTTTTGATCCGCCTATCCGGACGAATCCATCTGGGACTGTTCACGCCGCCAAGGTTCAACGCCACCTTTGGCCTGATTCTCTATGCCGTCATTCTCTGGCTGTTGTTTCTGCCCATTTCATTCTTAACAGAATACCGACAAAATCACCAGACTGCCTGGATTCGCTGGATTTCCAGCCTGATGACGCCAATTTCCATTTTGCTGCTGGTGGGTTTCTCCCTGCTAGTGGATATCAACGTCCTTTCGCGAGGTTCTAAGCTTCAGAATATTCCCCTATTTGCTGAGGTAAACGGCTTGGATCTCACCTTTTATATCGGTTCAGCGATTCTTCTCCTTCTGAATGTAATTTTGTTCTTCCTCTACGACCGCTCTACCCGTGTTTCGCGTCTGCAGATGGAAAACAACATGATTGTGCAGCAGAACGACTCCTACCAAAAACAGCTTGAGATACTGCAAAATTCTGGTGCTGCAGTCAAAAGCACTCGTCACGACATGAAAAATCATCTAACCGTTATTCAGGGGTTGATTCAAAAGGGACGTCACGAAGAGGTTCATGACTATATGGAAAGAATTCTAGCAAATCTCAATTCCAGTGATGAAATATCTGCAAGCGGCTATCCCGTCATCGATAGCCTGATCAATTACAAGTTTTTCCACGTTGGGGACGAAGGAATCTCCTTTAATTACCAGATTCAGATTCCCGCTGACCTTCATTTTGATGCTTACAACCTGACTTTAGTCCTGGGAAACCTGATTGACAACGCCCTGGAAGCAGTTAGAAAAGAGGGCTGCTCTAACAAAGAAATTCATTTATCCATCGCCTACAAACAGGGTTGTCTGATCATTAAAATAAAAAACACCTATGACGGCATCGTCAAAACCGTCGGCGACCGTCTTGCGACCACCAAGTCAAACCCAGGTGTTCACGGCCTGGGACTGCGCAACGTGGAGGACATCGTCCAAAAAAGCGGCGGCATCTTTGACGTCAAATACGATGAAGAGTGGTTTTCTGTTTCTGTAGCTTTTAATGGATAATGAATACAGCCTCTAAAAAGGCTGTATTTATTCGTATTCACTTTCCCTGCTCAAACGCCTATTAATATCATAAGCGCTGTATAGGACATTGGTTACGATTACTTTTTCATCTCAGATAACGTAAAATATGGAATAGTTATCCATATTGTCACCTTCCTATTTATTATATCGTAACGCAAACTACGTTACAGTTCAACAGTATCTCCATTTATTTCCCATGTATAATTTTCTCTGTCTCACTCATATTAATACTATCTTTATTTACAAGCGAGGACACAAATTATGAGTGAACGTCAAGGCCTGGGCCTTTTTAAATTAACTTGTTTCGCCATAGGAACAACCCTGGCAAGCGGGGTTTTCAGCAGTTTTGCGGACATGGCAAACAATGGAGCCGGAACACTGGCCGTACTCATCGGCTGGGCCATCGCCGGCATCGGCATGTACTGTCTGGCTATGTGCTTCAATAGATTGAGCATTGTAAAACCAAATTTAAAAAGCGGCATCTTCGCCTACGCCAAAGAGGGCTTTGGTGAATATATCGGCTTCAACGCCGCCTGGGGATATTGGATCAGCGCCATCCTCTCTCAGGTGTCCTTTGCTACGTTATTATTTGCAGCTTTGGGGCAATTCATGCCTGTGTTCGGTGACGGCAACAACCTGGCCTCTATCATCGGCGCCTCCATTCTGATCTGGGTCTTTACCATTTTGATCATGGGCGGCGTGCAGGAAGCGGTTACCATAAATGCTGTTATCGTCATCGCCAAAATTGTCCCGATTTTCGCTTTCATCATCTTCATCATTTTCTTGGGTGCTTTTGACTTTGATATTTTTTTGGATAATTTCCTCGGGCAGGACACCGGTCTTTCCCTCGGCAAGCAGGTCCTCGAAACTACCTATACGACAGTCTGGATTTTCACAGGTATCGAGGGGGCCGTGGTCATCTCCGGCAGAGCAAAAAATACAGCAGTTGCTGGCAAGGCTACGGAACTGTCCTTTCTTTTCTTGCTGGTACTCTATGTGTTAATCTCCGTCCTCAGCATGGGCGTGATGCCAAGAAGCGAACTGGCAGCACTGGGAAATCCCGCTATGGCAACCTTGCTGGCCAGCATCGTCGGTCCTTGGGGTGCAACACTGATCAACATCGGCGTCATCATTTCCATTGCCGGCGCCATGTTCTCCTATACCATCGTAACTGCTGACAGCGCCTTTGCCCCCGCTCTGCACGGCTGCTTCCCTAAATTTCTCACTGGCGAAAACAGAAAAAAAGCGCCCGTAGCCGCTTTGATACTGACAGCTGCCGTGGTGCAAGTGCTGCTGATCGTCGTATATTTTCAATCATCCACCTATCAGGCGATGTACACCCTGGCCACCAGTGCCATTATGATACCATTTGTATTATCAGCTCTGTACTGCCTGAAAGTCACCATTCATGATAACAGGCTGGGGCAAAATAATGTCACCTTCAAGGTGTGGCTGGTTTCCATATTGGGAACCATTTACGGATTTTGGCTGCTCTTTGCAACAGGTATCAGCAATATCATCATATCCGCGCTGATGTTTGCACCGGGATTTTTCTTCTACGCTTGGAGCAGGCTGCAGCATCATCAAAAGATTTTCGACTCCATGGCGGACATCATCACATTTGTCGTCATCGCAGCCGGCTTCATCTTCTCCGTCATCATGGGCGGCAGCCTGTTGGCATAATCTGCATCTAACGCCAAACTGAATTAGTCCTAGTTCGGACTAATTCAGTTTGGCCTCACGACAGATAGACACCAATCGGACAAAATGGCCTGAAAAGGTCGTTTTTATATAAATCGGCCGGAGGGCAAGGTTTTCCTTGTACTCCGGCCGTTATAATCAGCAGCCTTCTATCTCTTTGATGTTAAATTCATCACCGGATACCAATTCTGTCATGAATCCGCCGCAGTGGGGACACTGCTTCTTGCCCTCCAGGGTCGGATAGGTCTTCTTGCAGTCCAGACAGATGGATACCGCCGGCAGCTTCTCTATTTTCAGCTCTGCATCGGCAAGAACATCAGATTTCTTATGCAGATACTGCCATGCATCCACGATGTAGTCTGGCAATACTGAACTAACTTCGCCGATTTCCAAGGTAACGCTGGCAATCTCGCTCAGATCATTTTCCACCGCCAGTTTTTCCAGTGTATCCACCACGTGGACTACGATTCCAAATTCATGCATAATCAGCGCCCCTTATTTGCCTTCTTGTTTCTCATGATCTTGATCTGGCGTTTTGCGGCATATGGCAGAATTGCCTTCATCTTGTCTTCACTTCTCATCATCTTGCTGGCCTCTAGCTCCCTATTCAGATGGATAGCGTCGAACTCACACTTTGTCGTACAGACACCGCAGCCGATGCATCTATTGTAATCGACCACAGAAGCACCGCATCCCAGACACCGTGCCGTTTCGATGGCAATCTGTTCCTCTGTCAAAGGCTTGCGCAGATCGCGGAAAGTGGACCTTGCATCCTCACCGTTCCTGCCCGGTACCTGACGGCTGGAATTGTCGTAACTATCCTCGGCAATATCCAGGTTCTTCTTATCCAACTCGATATATTGGCGCAGGTTTCTGCCGATGGTCAGGCTCTGTCCTTCGTGGACAAAGCGGTGAATTGACACGGAGGCTTCTTTCCCTGCTGCGATGGCATCGATGGCAAACTTCGGTCCGGTGTAGACGTCACCGCCCACAAAGATATCCGGCTCTGCCGTCTGATAGGTCACGTGGTCTGCCATTGCACCGTTTCCGCGCCCCAGTTCAACCTTGCTGCCCTCCAGGAGGCCGCCCCACTGGATGCTCTGACCCACACTGAGAAGCACGTTTTCACATTCCACTGTGATGGTGTTATTTTCGTCGTAAACCGGTGCAAATCGACCGTTATCGTCAAATACCGATAAACATTTCTTGAATACGACTGCCTTCACTTTGCCCTCTTCTGTCAAAATCTCCGCCGGTCCCCAGCTGTTGCCCACTTTGATGCCTTCTTCTTCGGCTTCTGCCACCTCGTCATCTGCCGCCGGCATGATGTCGCGGCTTTCCAGGCAATACATAGATACTTCAGATGAGCCGCATCTAACCGCCGCTCTAGCTACGTCTACAGCGACGTTGCCGCCGCCTACGACCACGGTGCGTCCTGAAAGCTTGATATCTGTGGCGCTGTTTACTTTGTATAAGAACTCGACTCCCGTGTCCACGCCTTCTGCCTCTTCGCCCGGTACGCCGATTTTGCGTCCGCCCTGGCAGCCGATGGCTATGTAAAAGGCTTTGTATCCTTCTTCCCGCAGCTTATCGATGGTCAAATCTTTTCCCACCTCGATGCCGCATTGAAACTCTACGCCCATCTGACGCAGCACGTCGATTTCTGCTTCGATGACGTCCTTTTCCAGCCTGAAGGAAGGAATGCCGTGCATCAACATGCCGCCCGGTCTGTCGGCTTTCTCAAAGACAGTGACAGGATAGCCCTTCTGCGTCAGATAGAAGGCACAACTCATGCCTGCAGGTCCCGCGCCGATGACAGCGATCTTTTCTGCAAAAGGTTTGTTCAGTTGATTGAGCATCTGCGGCACATAACGTGACTCTGCCTTCAGTTCCTGCTGCGCGATAAAATCTTTGATATCGTCAATTGCCACTGGATCGTCGATTTCACCTCGGGTACAGGCATCTTCACAGCGGCGGTTACAGATTCGCCCGCAGACTGCCGGGAACGGATTCTCTTTTTTAATCAGCTTGAGAGCGTCCATGTATTTTCCCTGAGCAGCCATTTTGATGTATCCCTGCACGGCAATATGCGCCGGGCAGTTGGTCTTACAAGGAGAAGTTCCCGTATCATAGCAGTTGATCTGATTTTCGTCTCTGTAATCAGGGCTCCACTTCTCAGGCCCCCATTTGACCGCGTCAGGCAGCTCCCGCACCGGATATTCGATAGGCTCCTTGGTGCAGAGTTTCTGCCCCAGCTTGACGGCTCCCGCCGGACAGTATTCCACGCATTGGCCGCAGGCTACGCACTTTTCTGTGTCCACTTTGGCGATGTAGCTGGATCTGGACATGTTGGGCGTATTGAAATACTGTGATGTACGCAGGGCATAACAGGAACAGACACAGCAGTTACAGATGGCGAAGATTTTGTCCTCTCCGTCGATGTTTGTAATCTGATGTACAAAGCCGTTGTCCTCGGCTCGCTGCAGAATCTCCATCACTTCGTCAATATCGATGTAGCGTCCTTTGCCCGTCTCCACGATGTAGTCCGCCATATCGCCGACACCGATACACATGTCGTCTTCCAGATGTCCACAGCCCTCACCCAAAATGCGCCTGGAACGACGGCAGGAACAGGCGCCTACTGCATATTTGCCTTCATATTTTTTCAGCCAGTGGGAAATATGCTCGATGCTGAGGGACTTCTGTTCTGTCGGGATGGCCTTTTCTACCGGAATGACATGCATGCCGACGCCAGCCCCTCCCGGCGGAATCATCGGCGTAATCTTCTCAAGAGGCAGGAAAGACATCCGCTCGAACATCCTTGCCACTTCCGGATGGGTCTCCACCTGCTCTTTGTTCATATTCATAAATTCCGCACAGCCGGGAACGAACATCGGCAAAACGTACTGCTTGTGATGATCCGCATTTTCCCAGTTGTATTCCAAAAGGCCGATGACGCTCATCTCTTCCATCAGTTCATGGGTGCGCTCTGCGCTTTTGCCGCATTTCTTTGCAATGGCCTCTGGTGTGGTCGGCACTCTGACTTTCATGGCCAAAGCCACCTCCGCCATCTCGTCGGTTACCACACAGGCCAGGCCGTAGTATTCCGGGTCGTCTGCCGTAACCTTGTGACCGATGCGGTCCGTAATCTTCTGCCCCAGCTTTATAATCAATTCTCTCTCTTGTGCCATATCATTCCCTCCTATCTATTCCAACCTGCAGCTTCACGTCTCAGCCAGTCGGTCCAGGCGTCAAAGCCTTCGCCGGTCTTTGCCGATATGTAAAATACTTCTGCCTTCGGGTTCAGTTTGTGAATCCGCTCCTTGACAGCCTCCGTATCAAAATCATCAAAGACATGCAGGGTATCGCATTTGTTGATCAAAACCACGTCACTAATCTGGAACATCAGCGGATATTTCAGCGGTTTATCATCGCCCTCCGGTACAGACAAAATCATCGCATTCTTGACGCTGCCTGTATCAAACTCAGCCGGGCAGACCAGATTGCCGACGTTCTCCAGAACCACCAGATCTAAATCTTTTGCGTTCAGCTGCTCTATGCCCTGCCGGGTCATATCTGCATCCAGATGACACATGCCGCCGGTGTGAAGCTGAATGGTCTCCGCTCCCGTTTCTGAGATGGCTTTGGCATCTACATCGGAATCGATATCCGCCTCCATGACGCCGATTTTCATCTCGCCTGCGAGCATGGCGATGGTCCTCTTCAGGGTCGTCGTCTTACCTGCTCCGGGAGACGACATCAGGTTCAAGAGGAAGGTTTTCTCCTCCTTTAACTGCTGTCTCAGCTTTTCTGCGTCCGCGTCGTTATCTGCAAATACGCTTTGCTTTACCTCAATGATCTTGAAATCTTTCATATTTTTACCACCTTGCAAATTCCTGTCTGTTTGGTCAGACCAAATACCATAACGATTGTTATACTATTAACATACATGATGAACTGCCTTTTGTCAACCGATTAAGAGAATCTTTACAAATATTCTGAATTGTGATATCATATGGTCAGACCAGAATAGCATGGAGGTACGCATTTTGAAATTCGAAAGCTTGAAAAGACCTACAATCAAAGAAATGTTTATCAATAAGATGGAGTCCATGATTCTCTCAGGAGAACTGCCCGTAGGAGAAAAACTGCCCTCGGAGCGGGCCATGGCAGAAGAAATGAATATCAGTAAAACCGCCGTACACGACGGTCTGAAGGATCTGGAGCGTTTCGGCTTTGTAAAATCGATTCCGAAGCAGGGAACTGTCGTAACCGATTATGTGGAGACCGGCTCTCTGGAGACTTTGACAGAAATCATCAAATACAACAATAACAGGATGGATGCACAGACCTATCGATCGATTCTGGAACTGCGTTTGGTGCTGGAGCCCCTGACATTTGAGCGGTTTGTGCAGAGAGCCACACCAGCGGACTACGAAAAACTGCAGGAGCTCTTTGCTATCGCGGAGAAGATTCCGACGGACCCACAGCATGCCGGCCAGTGGGCTGACGCGCTTTTTGCCTACCATCACTTTATCTATATCAAGTCAGGTAACAACCTGTTCTCCCTGATTTACAATACATTCAAGCAGGTGTCCCTCCTCCACTTCAAAAAGTATTGTGAGACTCGCGGCAGCCAGGCTTCTGCCTCTGTGACTTCCATTCACAGATACCTTCTGGCAGGCGACGGAAATGCAGCCGGCTCGATTTTGACGGAGGAGATTCACTGTTACTGTCAGTTGACGGGATTGCAGCTATACGAAGAAGCGCACTAAAAATACGGCGGGTAGGATCACCCGCCGTTTTCGTATGACATTCTGCCCAAAGAGCCACTGGCGATTTGCCTGGCAGAATTTATGCTAGCGTTCCCCGGCCTATGGCTGGTTCGGAACGCGTCACAAGATTCTCTACTTGTCTTTTCTGCCGATAAAGTAAAATCCATTGGACTTATTTCCGTTCATGGTTGTAAAAGTCAAATGTTGATACTCCATTTCTCTAAAATCTGCCAGTAATTCTTTGATCCACCGCTCATCGTGGTGTCTGCAGACAGCCCCTTCTGGAAGTTCAAATACTCCATACACGCCGTACTTGTCTTTGTACTTTTCGTAACGAGGCACATTATGCTCGTCTGTATTCAGAAGAAAATCGTTGACATACAAGACGCCGCCTGGCTTTAACACACGCTGAATCTCTTTAATCAGACGTCGCTGTTCCTCATTGTCTCTTATACAGGTCAAAACGGCGAAGAGTATGACTGCGTCTACACTTTGGTCGGGCAGATCGATGGCATCTCCTTCCTTTACCCGTAAGTCGAGAGTGGGAAACTGCTGTTTTCCTCGTTCAATCATGCCCGCTGCAAAATCAAAGCCGAGGAGATTTTGAAACCCCTCCTGCTGTAGTTGGTGCAGCGTGCGGCCATAGCCACAGCCGATATCCGCAATCACATCTTTCTTTCTCACGTACTTTCCAAAAGCCTCTGTCTGAAAAGGCGTCGTAAATTCTTTTACCTCTGAAACACTGTCCCAGTATTCTATCTGTTCCATAATCAGCCTCCTTTTGTTGCATTGTACCATAAATTAGAGTAAAATGAATATGAGATTTCTCACATCATTAACGGAGGACCTAACTTTATGAAACTATTTCCCTTGACGGAATTATTCAGCTTTGATATTGAGCCTTTTTGTTCCATTGTAAAGTTCGAAAGCGGCGAATCGATATTAGAAGAAGGCACTGATTCTTCCCCTCTATATTACTTGATGGAAGGCAGAGCCAAGTTGTTTTTGACACATGAAAACGGACGAACCTCTTTGGTCAGCTTCCTTGACGCTCCCTGCTTTATCGGAGAAATGGAATTCTTAGGCGCACAGCAATGTGCCAACGGCATAACTGCAATCACACCCTGCCAATGCTACAGAATTGACACCGCTGCCTGCCGTGAGCAGATTATGACCGATGTGAAGTTTCTCCGCCAGCTCTGCCTGTTTCTGAGCAAAAAAGCACTGCGCAATACTGCTGCGTATTCAAAAAGTCAGACCTACCCTTTGGAAAATCGTTTAGCCGCCTTCATTCTCACTACTGCCACCGGCGGCGTTTATCGAGAGAAACACACGGAAACAGCAGAATTTCTCGGTGTCTCCTACCGCCATCTGCTCTACGTAATAGCGGCTTTTGCCAAGAAAGGCATTTTAACGAAAAATAGCAGCGGATACCTGATAACAGACCCCCAAGCTTTGCACGATCTGGCAGATAAAGTCAGTACCAATGGATCATCTGGATTATAGAGGTGAGTGCAATGAAGAAAGAAAACATCAATATCGTTACCATCCTAATTTGCATCGTACTGATTGCATGCCTGGCATTCAACGTCCGTCATATCTATCAGCTTCGGCATTATATCGACCGTTCTGTATACCAGAGCCTCGACGGTATGAACAACCAACTTGCCTCTATAGATGAAGACCTGGAGGAAATAGGTTCTTCTACTGCCACCGTTGTACAGACAAAAGAATTGATAGATGATTTCTACTACGGATGTTATAGCAACGCGATGGCGATCAAAGATTTCAAGCAAGCTGACAAATTGTACGCGAAGTACGATGTTTTTGATGTCGGTCTCTACTCTCAATGGCTGAAATATGAGTATGCAGATCACGAAGACACGCTGACACCAGCGGTAAGGAAAAAAATTCTCGCTTCACTCAGCGAAATCTGCAATGCCTGGAACGACTGCCTGGCTCACAGCAATCCCAACTACGACTTTCGAAGCGACCCGAGGAAGATCGCTGACAAAATAGAAAAGATCAACAAAATCGCAGATGAATATTTGGATGAGTTGTAAAGACCTCTGGTCACCTTCTGTAATATGGCAGCAGATGCTCGCGAATCATCTTGTCGATATACGGGCTGCTGCAATTGCCCTTGGCATCATCCTGGGTGATGATCAGGTTTCTGCCGATGTGAAAGCCTTGCATTTGATAAGTGTACAATTTATCTGCATTGCGCTTACAATATTTCTCTCTTTTCAACATCCCCAAATGCTCCCATAGCTTGACTTCCCCATTGGGCAAGTCAAAGGTGTAATCCGGCTGCATCGGCCATGGATCGTCTTCGTAACGAGGGAAATCTTTTTCGTAGGAAAAGGGAATGCCATAGCTGGTTAAAGCATTGGTAATAATGACCTCGGATTTTGATTGTACCATCAGACCGCAGTTGGTCTCATGGATGTGTCTCTTCTCATCAAAGTGGTATTGAATGGGTTTAAAAGTTTTTTTATCTATCGTCTTTTCATATCCCAAGGCAAGAATAGCTTCACGATAGCTCTGGGAAAGCCTTCCGATGGTTTCCTTGAAAGAATCAGGCTGATACTGCTCCTTCAGCTTTTTCAAAATCTCGATATTCTTTTCTGCAGCTGGCAAAATCTTTTGGTAAACTCTCTTTTCGACCAGCTCTTTGATCAAATCTTTCTGATCCGTGATATTGACTTCCTGTTGCCGCCCGCCTTCTCTCTTTATCCGATAGATTGCCGTCCCCTCTTTTCGCAATCTGCATCTGAGTGTCCCCTCTGTGCCTTTTCTCAAAATCTGTTTGCTTTTCTTCAATAATATTTTTTGATGATGCAGTTCTTCTTCCACCATTTTTAAAAAATCGTCCATCTCGCGTCTCCTTCATTTAAATAATACCATAATTGTAATTTTTTTACAATAATTTCTTACTCATACATCACGGCAAATTATTAAATCCGGCAAAAGTGCCTGAAATCAGTAATTTTGAGGGCTTTTATGGCAGATTTCAGTTTTTATCAGTCTCCCCAGGTGGAAAAAAAGCAATAATTGGATGGAATTTTAAGCTAAAACCTTGTTTTTTACAAAATATAATTATTATATAGGTTTCTTCACCATTGTATTTATTTACTTTTTTTGGTAATTCAATCTAAAAATCGGCTTGATTTCTTAAAAAAGTGCCTAAAATGATCAAAAACCAAGTATTCATGGCAGATTTGCCGATTTTAATTGAAATGATTCCGATTTGACCGCAATCATTTCAAAAAAACAGAACCGCATTAGCGGTTCTGTACATTTACATCTATTTATTTGGTTTCCAGGAACTCTTCAAATCTACGATTCGATTGAAGACCTTCTCATCTGCCGTGGTCAATTTGCTGTCGGCAACATAGTAGCCATGTCTGAAGAATTGGAATCTTTCTCCTGGCGCGGCTTCGGCTATGGAAGGCTCTGCGTAACCCCAGGTTTCTTCTACCGAATCCGGATTGAGAACATATTCTCCATTCTCATCCTCTACCATCAGGTAATTATAGTTTCTGATTTTGATCTTGACGGCGGTCTTGGCGTCGACGAAGTGGATGGTACCCTTCACCTTGCGGCCTTCAAATCCGCTGCCGCTTCTCGTCTCAGGATCGTAGGTACAGAGCAGTTCTTTGATGGAACCATCTTCATTTTTCACTACGTCGTTGCAAGTGATGAAATAGGCACCTTTGAATCTGACTTCATTACCAGGGAACAGGCGAAAATATTTCTTTACTGGTACTTCCATGAAGTCAGCTCCGTCCACATAAAGTTCACGAGAGAACGGAATTTGACGCGTACCCATTTCCGGCACTTCCTTGTTGTTTTCCAACTCCACCATTTCGCTCTGATCTTCTGGATAATTGGTGATGACCACTTTGATCGGGTTTTCAATGACGTTGCGGCTTGGAACCTTGCCTTTGAGATCCTCCCGAACGCAGTGCTCAAGCAGCGACACCTCAACAGTGCTGTTGGATTTGGCTACGCCGATTCTCTCGCAGAAGTCCCGGATTGCTTCCGGCGTATAACCACGACGACGAAGACCAGCGATGGTCGGCATTCTCGGATCATCCCAGCCCTCGACGACACCGTCATCCACAAGCGCCTTCAGATGGCGTTTGCTCATCACCGTATTGGTGATGTTCAGGCGGGCAAATTCAATCTGCTGCGGCGGTGTCTCCCACCAGCCGACTTCTTTCAGAACCCAGTCATACAGAGGCCTATGATCCTCAAATTCCAGGGTGCAGATGGAATGGGTGATTCCTTCGATAGCATCCTCGATGGGATGCGCAAAATCGTACATCGGATAGATGCACCATTTGTTTCCTGTATTGTGATGCTCTGTATGGGCAATTCGGTAAATGATAGGATCTCTCATATTGATGTTCGGAGAGCACATGTCAATTTTTGCTCTGAGAACTCTCTCGCCGTCGGCGTATTTTCCAGCCTTCATTTCCTCAAACAGACGCAGATTTTCTTCTACGCTCTGTGCCCTGCAGGGGCTTTCCTTTCCGGCACAGGTCAAAGTTCCTCTGTACTCCTTCATCTCCTCAGGATTGAGACTGCAGACATAAGCCTTTCCTTTTTTAATCAATTCCACCGCTGCCTCATACATCTGGTCAAAGTAGTCCGAAGCCCACAGGCGCTTATCCCACTGCCAGCCCAGCCACTTTACATCTTCTTCGATGGAATCTACGTATTCTACATCTTCTTTGACCGGATTGGTGTCGTCGTATCGCAGATTACACTTGCCGCCATATTTTGCAGCTGTTGAAAAGTTCAGGCAGATGGATTTGGCATGTCCGATGTGCAGGTAACCGTTAGGTTCCGGCGGGAATCTGGTGTAGACTTTGTCTCCGTATTTTTTATTTTCTAAATCTTTATCAATAATCGCATGAATAAAATTGGTTGAAACAGGTTCGCTCATTTAAAAATCCTCCAAATGCTTCGTATAATATGTTAGTATACCATAAATTACCCAATTACAAAACAAAAATTGCTAGGAATTTCAAAAGCTCTGCCCAAAACTTCTTTACAGCCGATGCTACCATCTGATAAAATCTACATAAGCTTATCGTTGAGAGAAGAAAGGATGAATTTATGAATTATAAAATTGTCGGAGAACCATTACCTGCAGTCATCTGTGACTTGGATTCAGGTGAGGCATTAATTACAGAGAGTGGCGCTATGAGCTGGATGACGCCAAACATGAAGATGGAGACCACCAGCAATGGCGGCATCGGCAAAGCGCTGGGCAGAATGTTCTCAGGAGATACACTCTTTCAGAACAAATATACCGCCCAGGGTGGTGCAGGCCAAATCGCTTTTGCTTCTTGCTTTCCCGGTTCCATCAAAGTCTTCGATATCGCACCAGGAAAAGAAATGATCGTACAGAAAAGCGCATTCTTGGCCAGCGAAGCGAGCGTTGAGCTGTCCATCTTCTTCCAGAAGAAAGCCGGCGCAGGCTTCTTTGGCGGTGAAGGATTCATCATGCAGAAACTATCAGGACACGGCACTGTCTTTGTCGAAATTGACGGTTACGCCGTAGAGTACAACTTGGCAGCTGGCCAGTCCATGGTCGTCGACACTGGCTACCTGGCAGCGATGGAATCCACCTGTTCTATGGAAATTGTCTCCGTGCCAGGTGTGAAGAACATGCTCTTCGGCGGTGAAGGCGTATTTAACACCGTGGTCAAGGGACCAGGCAAAATCATTCTGCAAACCATGCCAATCAACGTGGTTGCAGGTGCTGTCAGACCGTTTATTCCAACGTCCAATTAATTGTACAAAAAGACTGCTTTTTCAGCAGTCTTTTTCTTCGCGTTTTTCCTCAATATGTTTAAGCGCCGCCACGTACAAGGCAATAAAAGCTGACGATAATATCATGCTGGCAAAGATATCAGTAAACCAGTGAACTCCAGACAGAAGCCTGCCGACTACCGTCAGAACGATGACAAGAACTGCCGCCGCATCGCCTGCTGTCAGCCATCCCCTTTTCTCTTTCAAATAGTAATGCAGCTGCATCATCGCCGTAACCATGACGCAGATAATAAGCATGGTGTGGGACGACGGATAAGACGCTTCCAGTTCCTTCGTCAAAATTACCGGCCTATAGTTGATGACGAGAAATTCAAAAATCGCATACACAATCAGAATAACAAAATAAAACCCGCCCAGCAGCAAAATTCTCTCGTCCACCTTTTGGAGGGTTCGTCTTCTGATGAACTGCACCAGTCCCAGAATGGCAAAGGCAAAGATGACTGCCATAGCCACAAATCCCAGCCAACTGGTGACAACATACCAGAAACGGCTCGTGCCCAGATGTTGAAAGAAAAATCGGTTGATTGCCGCAAATCCAACTTCGGAACCTCGCGGGCCAATCGGTTTTACATCGACGGTCTTCACTAATATCGTAAAAACGATAAAAGTCAAGAATAATATTCCGGTCGTGATGAAATATAGTCTTGATTTTCTTTGCATAGTAATTTTCCCCTTCTTTCTACTGCACTCATTATTTGCAAACAAAGCCAAGATTATCAATGCAATATAGAAAAGGGCATGAAATCAGGACGCTTCGCAATACACGTTATATGTCATCTGTCCATGCTAATTTTCTTTGTCTTTCTGCAGTAGATACGTCAACATGGTTGTTATCTGCCTGCGCAGCACCTCTAAGTCAATGTTTCTGTGGTAATGAAAAGCGTGTTCCTGCCCTAAAACATCTGCCAAGGTATATAAGAGATATATCTTTTCTGACAAATTTTTCTTAGTAACACTGGGATGATCGACAGCTTTTACAAGCGCCGACAAAATCATGTCCTCGTAAGCCGCAAAGCGCTGCATGATTTCCGGCTCTGATTGCTGCATACGTCCCAGTTCGTTTACGGTTTGCTTAGAATTGACATAAAGATCGATAAACAAATCAATACATTTATCAACAAGCACTTGCATATCAACAGGTTTCGGCAGGCGCTCTAATTCATTTAGCAATGGTCTGAGATAACTATCAAGGAAGTATTCAAAAGAAGCGATATAAATATCTTTCTTATCCTTGAAATAGCTGTAGACTGTTCCCGTGGAAACACCTGCGGCCTTTGCAATTTGAACAGTGTTTGTATTGTAATAACCCTTTTTAGAAAATAAATCCAACCCTGCTGTTATGATTCTGGTTTTCTTTTCGATAGAGCGTTTCTGTATTGGCTCACGAACGGCTGTATCATTCAATTCAAGCCCCCCTTTCACAAGAACAAGTATACCTCATAGTATTTATCCGGTCAAGAAATATGAAATATTATTCATATTGACATCAAGGGCTGCGGCGGCTATAATAAGAACATGAAATATTATTCATATTTAGAAAGGAGACGTCCCTTGGAAAAACTGTTACTTCGTCAACTTCAGAATGAAGATGTTGCTCTATTTGAAAACTGGCTGTATTCGCCCCATGTAGCCAAATGGTATCACGACCCGTTGGATTGGATTGACGAGGTCAGAAAAAGGAATGATGAATTTTCTTTTTTACGTCACTTCATACTGGAAGCAGAAAACAGATCTATCGGCTTCTGTCAGTATTATGAATATCGCCACAGTGGAGAAGATTGGCATGGCAGCACGGATATAAATGGCACTTACAGTATTGATTATCTGATTGGGGATGCTGCATATCTTGGCAAAGGATTTGGTAAAAAGATGATCCAATTACTGATTGAAAAAATTGAATTACAAAATGGTGCGAAACGTATTATCGCACAGCCGGAGCAAGAAAACAAAGCTTCTTGCAACACATTATTGTCCTGCGGATTCACTTTTGATGGAAATAATGAAATCTATGTCATGGAAGTTTGAACTGTATTTTTTCTATGAGCAGCTATCTGCTTACTTCTTTTTCAAAGCCAGCTGCAAAAGCTGCTCTTTGTCATTCTCCACTTTGCCTTCCATCACGGCCTGCAGAAGATATTCTAAGCTCTCACCGATTGCCTTGCCCGGTCCTATCCCCGCAGCAATCAAGTCCCTGCCATTTACCGCCAGCTGCCCGACACTGTAGCACTGCCCTGACTGCAAAATTTCATCAAGTTCTGGAAGCCTGCCCAAGGTTTCAAAATACATCCTGGCAATCTCTTCGCCATGGCGATATAAAAGTTTTTTGGCTGCCCAGCCCCCCTCTGGCAGTGCCTCTCGCAATAAACCTGCCAACGCCACCGCTGTTTTGACGTTATGATTATCATACTTCAGCTGGCGCAACGCAGCCTCTGTCTTTTCTGGAAACAACATCGCTAGGCGTACTGGTAATTTCTCTGGTGCATGGCTCACTGGCACCGCCCTAAGTCCCGGCGCTGCGATTTCGATGATGTCCCCAAATTCCTGTAAGACCTTATCGGCAGAACTTCCCATAATCAGCTTCGATAGTTCCACATTGATCCGTTCCGCAGACACTTTTTTGGTCAGTTCTGCGCACTGCCTCATAGCCTCTGCACTCTCCTTTTCAAGCTGAAAGCCGAGAACAGATGCGAATCGTAATCCCCGCAGAATACGCAGTGCATCTTCTTCAAATCGTTTTACAGGCTCTCCCACGCATCGGATCAGCCTGTCCGCAATGGCCTTTTGTCCATCAAAAGGATCCCGCAAGCCGTCTTTCGGGTGATAAGCGATGGCGTTCATGGTGAAATCTCTGCGCGCCAGATCTTCTGTCAGGTCGTCGGTAAACATCACTTTCTCAGGATGACGATTGTCCAAATACGCTCCGTCGATGCGGTAAGTAGTGATTTCTACTGAACCGCCGCTGGTCAAAATTGCCACCGTGCCATGTTTCATTCCGATGTCAATAGTCTTATAACTGCTGAACGTCTCTTTAATTTGCTCTGGCTTTGCCGAAGTGCAGACGTCCCAATCCGCCGGTTTTTTTCCCATCAAAGCGTCTCTGACGCAGCCGCCGACGACAAAACTCTGGTGGCCTGCATTCTCCAAAGCCAGCAAAGCACGGTTTACGTAATCCGGTATATTAATGTTCACTCTATGACAGCCTCCAAATCCAGCATCTCCCTGACGATTTCAATGGTTAGATCCAGTTCCGCAGATATTTCTTCTGGCGTTTTTCCCTCGGCTGAAAGCCTGAGCGCTCGTTTCACTTGTTGAACGCCTGCGACAATACCCTCCGTTCGTCCTTCTTTGCGTCCTTCAGCAAGGCCTTCTGCAAGGCCTTCCCTGCGGGCATGGACCTTCATGGTCGCTATATCATGTGCAGCCTTTTCTTCCCGCTCCAGCATCTCCCTTGCAAAATCGCTTTCCGTCACCTTCTTATATACATGTTCTGACATCTGAACCGCCTCCTCCCCGCTGTCTAGCAGCTGGTTCACATAGTCCTCCTTCTGCGGGTCGCTGCAGTATTTCATGTAGGCTGCGAACCTCTCCAGGGGGTCCAGGTCCTCCACCGCCCTGTCTGCCGACACCTTGCCCAGCTCTATGAAATGCAGGATAAGCCTGTCGGCCAGCGGATGGCCTGTATGTTCCTCTTTGACCAGGAACCTCGTATGGATGCCCGGTATGTCCGGAAAGAGCACCTTGTCCACGAAGGAGATGACTATACTTTTCTTCATTTTATCATAGTCTTCCCCTTCTTCCAATGCCGAATTCACCATTTTTCCGCCATAAAGAACGTGGAAATGACGGAATCAAAGATTCCTATTTCCACATGTAGCCCACAAGGGGCGACTCTTCGCAAGGTACGTTCTTTGAAACATACGGAAATATGTCCTTTGGACGATATTTCCTATGTTATAAAACAGCGACCGCTCCGGATAGAACGGAAGCCGGCCGTTTTGCCTTTTCGCCCCAGGCTATGCCTGGCTAAGCGAAACGGACAGCGGAAGGAACGATAGCGACTGGAGGAGTGAGCGAAGCGAACGTTGCATCTCCACGTCAATCAGTTCGCCCGATGACGTCTCGCACTTGACGTCCATGACGGTGAGTTTGTCGCCGATGACAAAGCCCTTCTGGACCGGGTTCAGGAGCCTGACCTCGACAATGGGGTCGTCCTTTCTGTCCAGAACCACATTGAGCAGTGCGATGAGCGCCCGTTTCGACTCTTCCGTATCCATGCCATAGACCCAGTAGAAAACCTGGTCATTGGTCAGTTTGAGCCTGCTGCGATAATTATTTTCAAAAAGCTTCATTCACGTTCCCCTCCTCGCGGTCCTTTTTAATAAAGGTACCACCAGGATATGGGGAATACAAGGGGGATTTAAGTTTATGTCACTTTTTGGACTTTTTCTGTACGTTCTTGATATTTTTTTGTAAAAGCGTATTGGCCGCTGCGAATATCTGTATCAAAAAACCAGCCATGGCTCTTTGTGAGTTATGACTGGTTTTTCTCCACTTATTTTGCGATTCTGATCGCTTTGTTGGACCATTTGGTGCAGACTTTGACACCGTCGATGGTTCTAACACCTCTGACTTTATAATAGTAGCGAGTGCCTTTTCTAAGTTTTTTGGTATTCTTATAGCTCTTCTGCGTTCCCGTCTTGGTGGTGTAGAAAGCCTTGTTACCATACCCGCTGTTCTTTTTTGTCGAACGGAACACTTGGAAATAGTCCACCTTGAAACCTGTGGATTTTTTCCATTTGACCGTAATAGAGCCTTTCCTTGCGGAGGAAGACGCTTTGATGGTCGTTGCCTTGACGCCATTGATAATTCTATCTTGATCGTCTGCAATCAGCTCGAAAGTGACCGCTATGGTGTGCGCCTTTGTTATATTTTCAAAGGTGTAAGAAGAAACCGCACCAATGCTGGCACCGTCCACAACGACATCAGTAACTTTGTAACCTTCGTCTGGTGTGAAGCTAAAAGTTTTGGTGCTGCCATAGTATGCATAAGCAGTACCAGATGGCGTGATTACGCCGTGGTCGCCGGCAAAAGCGGATATATTGTAGACGTAAGAACTGTCTCCAGGGCTGCTGCCGCCTGAAGACTCCTCCTCTGCATAAGCGATTGCATATGTGGAGAATTTGTCGCTGGTTACCGTGATAGTGGAAGGGTCGTTGTCTTCGTCAAGTAACTTCTCTGCGGTAACCTTGCCCTCCGCATCTTCGTGAGCCCGTATAATAAAGAATTTGCGATTGGCAGACTGAAGTGCTTTCGGGACATTAAAGACAAGTTTCAACGGCTTCTTAACGGTGGTCAAAATTTCTGTGGCCGGACTTGAACCACTTTCTATAGTTTTTACCACCTGGACGTCAAAGTGGCCACCCACCTTTGCCTCGCTGCCTGCCGCCTCTGCTATGGCATTCTGCACGGTATCTTCTGGATTTTGAACTTCAGATGAAACAACCTTGAGGGTACATTTGGTATCATCTGAGTCTTTCACAACAGCAGCGTCTTTTGCTGTTAAATTCGTCAGCAAATCCTGCTCATTCTTAACGGCAAGTCCCTCCGTGGCTGTTTCAAATTGTGGAATCTTTGCAACCGCATCTAACATCTTTTGTTGTGCTTCTTCATTGACAGCAGCCTTAATCTCATCACTAGCTATCTGATATGCAGCATAGGCATCGAGAATATCTTTTTTTTGCGCCTCAGTTGCCTCTTGATTTTCTTCAATAGATGGTAATGCTTCGATTTTTCCATTGACAAAGTCGTCATCAAAATTTTTCGTGGTGCAATATAATTCTACTGTACCTTCCATAGGCTTGTAATTATATTGTCCCTGTGAATTCTTCTCTGGGGTAAAAGTCCATTCATAGCTTCCTGCACCTTCATGAAGCTTCTGACCAGACTTCCATGCAATCGCTCCTGGGGTGTCTCCATCGGATAACTTTATCTCAGGTAAAGCGGTATTGCCCGAGGTCATTTGGTATACACCGGAGGCTATGTTTGGGTTAACCATTGGTTCTGCCTGGCTTATTTTTATCGTAAAAGTATGTTTTTCTGTATAGAAAGGTACTGCTTGCGCTGTCACCTTACTGCTTGAACTTGGTACTAATGTACACGCTTGTACAGTCACTTCACAACCTATTGCTTGTCCTGGGGCATATACATCTGTAAGCTCACATACATTTACATTCATCCCCTGTAAAATAGTTTCGGTCTTACCAATCTGCAGTAACTTCCAAGTATAATAGTATACTTTGTCCCCCATATAGTATGGACCACTGGTCTTGATATCTGGATGCATTGCAGTTACAGTCAATTTAGCCGGCTTCCCATCATATACTTTATCAATTCCTTCACTGTATTCAATCACTGGATCAATAATGCCGTTTACAGCATATAAAGTTTGAGTTGGTTTTTTCTCAGAAATGGTATCTCCTTCGCGTACGGCTTTATTTACGTCCTTTTCTACACTCCATACTTTCTTCGTTTCCCCTTTCACTGGGGGAAATGTATATGCTGTATCTGTTTTCCACGAACCATCACTTTGTTTTATATAATTATATGTGCGCTTATACAAGCGTTCTATATCATCATATGTGTTACTCTTATCATCACTAAAGGATATCGTGACAGGGAAGGTCAATTTGCCTTGTGCAATGGACTTGAGCTTCCCGTGTATATAATCATAATCTTCATTTTTGCAGATTATATCACAATCACTCGCAGTTGAGTCAAATGCTGATTCCGCAACAAAATCAGCATTTTCTGGATTTTTTCTCTCAGGCAAGTACACTGTTTTCAATGCAGAATTTTCGGCAAAGGCACTCGGTCCAATGGTCTGAATGTTCTCAGGAATAATTAGCTTTTCAAAATTACAGTATCTAAAGACGCCACTTGGAATGCTCGTGACATTTACGCATTTTGACAAGTCTACTCCCGAAAATCCTTGTTGTCCAGAAAAAGCCGCTACCTCAATCGTTATCACACTCTCAGGCAGAATCAGTTCCCCAGTAAAGCTGACTTTTGCCGAACTCTGTCTAAAGGCACTATCACCAATGTTTTTTAGGTTAGAAGGAAGTTCCAAACTTCCAGTAAAGCTACAATTATAAAATGCATATTTAGATATTACTTTCACGTTTTTAGGCAGATGTAAAGTCCCATCAAATGCTTTACACTCTCTAAAAGCATTTTCTCCTATCTGGGTTACAGTATCCGGAATACATAAATCTCCAGTTAATTTCTTACAGGAATAAAAGGTATCCTTTCCTATACTTTCTAATGAGGTTGCCTTACTTAAATCCAATGATGCAAAATCATATCCATCATATTTCTTATTGTACCACTTTGAAAACGCACTATCTCCAATCGCAGTAACCTTTTCCCCATTAATTTCTCCTGGTATCTCCAGTCTAATGTTCTGCTTCTGTTCGTCAGTCAGTCCATCCAAATATGTTGTCTTCAGTCCAGTAATCGTCCCATTTGAAAACGCATAATCCCTTGGTTCTGGTGTCGCCTCAACTGAACCGTTGCTCCCTGCCAGCACTCCAATAGCCGATGTATTCAGCACCACCATAAGCGCCAGCACAACTGTTAATAACTTATAAACGTACTTTTTAATTTTAAACATCTCCTAACTTAGTAAATTTAAAATATACCATTACAAATAAAAAAGAAGAACCCGATTCACAAAGTTCTTCCCTTCCATACAAAAAACAGCCCTAATCATAATAACTAGAACCACCTAATTTGTGCAACTGGCTGCCATCCGTAAAGGGAAGACCCTATAGCTTTGTGTCACTGCCTTTCGACAGCTTTACCAAATATTTAATTCTTTCTTCTACAGTATACCCCCCCCCAGGTATTTTGTCAATATCAGTTTCCACCCTATTACGCACTTCTATTCAACCGCTGTTCAAATCTTGGCGCGAAGCAGTATCACGCAAAGACACGGATGGCGAGCCAGGTAACCAGAGGGATCAGGTAAGCTGCCCTTGATACGGTTTTACCTGTCATTTTATCAAAAAAGGCCAAAAGCACCTAAATATCCTGGCCGTTGAGAGGCTGTAATGGTGGCCTGAGCGAAGGATACCACGAAGTTTCAACGGTTACAGCCATCGTCGCAAATAGACTCCCTTTGCAGAAGACAGATTTTTTAGGTGCTTTCGCATTTTTTTGCAGCAATAGGGGTTAAAAGCACAGTCTGCAGAGTGCTTCATTCCGCTGCCAATGAAGCGTTCTGCTCCATCCCTCTCAGTTCCCTTTTGTACTGAAACAGCGTCACGCAAATAACAAGCATTACGATTACGCCGAACAGTCCGATGCCAAAGACAACGAGACCGCTTTTTGCCAAAGTGATCGCAGCTCTCTTGCTGACGGGAATCAACGCTATCACCGTCATAAATACCGTCTGTACACTGCGCAGCTTTTTCAGTCTCTCTGCGTACTGAGATCCCTGACCTTCTGCGATGTTCGCAAGGTTCGTCAGAAGCTGGAAGTGAAAATAGAGGATGATCACGTTGGCGAACACGTCAATCCAATACAAATCTGGTGTCATAGAAAATATGTTCAGCACCCATTCTGCCAGATCTTCTGCCAGCAAAAGCAGGGCAAAGGGTTTCAGCAGTTTTGCCGATGGTTGCATCTCTGCCACTGCGTCCAATGACAGATAGATCAGCAGAAAACCTGCCCAGGCGGGAAAGATATTTATCGTTCCAAGGTTCAAGCTGATGTAGATGAAAATATATCCCCAGCTGATCTTCCCAATGGCACTCAAGTAGTTCATAGCTTCGCCCCCCTCTTGATCCTCAAAGTATCCAGCAGTTTGCCGTCTTGGTAAATTCTAGTTTCAAAACCTTCAAAACTAGCGAGTTCACTATCAGATGAACCCCACAAAAGAAAGTTCAGCCCGTCAAAATTTCCCTCCCAAGGCTGCTCTATATACCGGTAATCATACCCGACACCGTCACTGCTGTTCCCACTGGTCTCCTGTCCAAGATATTCTTCTTTTATGAGATCCGCTGAAATATCGTCAGACATGTGTTTAAGTACAGCTGCCATCATTCCAATCACTTTGACGTTACTTTGCTCCGCTTCACTTCTACAGTCCTGATACTGGCCCCAGACGAACATTCTCTCCATGGAAAATTTCGCAGACCGCTTGGCGCGCACATCAAAAGAATATCCATTCCCCATCATGTCTGCAAAGAAATCCTCCTGATTTTGTGTCTGATTATCCACTGTACGGATGGTCTGCTCTTTGATACGGACGATTCCCGTCTTTCCTTTGCCCTCCGATGTCACAGCGCCCGGCAGTTCCTCAAACCCCCAGTAAATCCCAATGCCTGAAAGAGATTTATATATGTTCATCTTTCCGCTCTGCGTTACCGTCCAGTCGTTATCCTTTTCTATCATCAAAGGGATTGTCAGTACGGGCCGCGTTTCATATCCCTCCTGTCCCTCGATCACTGCCAGAGCCGTATAACAATGCTCATTTTCTTTCTGCAGGTTATATACCGCATAGTCGGAGAACGGAACGTCCTTCAGCCCATGAGAAATAGCAGAAGAAAAATCCATTCCTTTCTCCACCTGTCTATGTAATTCTTCCTGTTGGCCGCTAGGCGTCACAGCCGCCAGATAGCTCGGCAGATTGAACACCTTGCCCTTGACCCAAGTATCAATCGCACCTGCCGGCGTCGTGCATCCGTTCATCCTCGCCTCCGCCATCATCACCTTTGAACGATAATCGGTCAGGTCAGGATAATCCGTCTCGTAGCCGCTCGCCTCACTTCCGGCAAAGATTGACGCCGCCAGCACGATCAAAGCGCAGACCGAAACCAACGCCATCCCACGGGGATATTTCTTGAAGCGGGCAATGGCTTCAATGCGCCTTTTGATGTTTTTTCCGCCATTGGAAATAGAGGTCGTACCCGGAGCCCTGGCATATTTCTCATCCGTCATAGAAAGCAGAATTTTGCCATACGCTCGGCGCTCTTCCCCTTCCAGTTCCTCCAAAACCCTCTGATCGCACAAACTCTCCATGTCGTTTCCGATGCGATGAAAGACATATTGCAGAAACGGATTGCACCAGTGCAGTGCCCGCAGGATACACCAAAATGCATTCTGCAAAGCATCCGCATAGGTCCTGTGCAGAAGCTCATGGAGCAAAATCTTTTCATCAATATCTGCCCCCTCTGGAACTACCAAAAGTGGTCTGAAAAAGCCGCAGACAAATGCAGAAGGAATTCCTTCTGCTGTGACGACTTCACAGCCGCTGAGGGCATATCGCGCGCAAATCTCTTCCACCTTTTTCAGAAGTACCGCCTCTGCCCTCTTGCTGCGCCGCAGAATCCTGCGCAGCCGCACATAGGACAGACCATAGTACAATAATGAAATCAACACCCCCGTCACATATAAGACAAAGAGCCAGTCCGTGACAGACTCTGGTGCCTTATTAACAAAAGGCAAAACAGATGTATTTTGACCGATGGGGATCCACTGCTGGCTGTAAGCCGAGGAGAGAGTCGATTCTGCCGTCATTTTGATTGCTTCTATCCCTGCTGCCAGCGTCACGCTCAAATACCGCCCCATCAACCGGGCTGGCAAAAGAATTTTGCACGCTAACAAAATCCAGACCGCATATTGCCACCTAGGCGATAGCTTGTCGGCAAAAAGCCTCTTCACAATCAAAATAATTGCAGCTGTTATAGATACTTCCGCTGTCTGCAGCAAAAACTCCCATATATTTGTCATCTCAGACCTCCATCTCGTCAAGCAGCTTCTTCAGCGCATCCCGCTCCTCTTCTGTTATCTTCGATTCCTTCAAAAAGGCGGCCACAAGATCGCCCGCAGCACCCCCATATACCTTCTCAAGCAAATTGCGGCGCTCATTTTTGGCACAATTCTCTCGGCTGACACCTGCCCTATATCGGTGAGGGTCTCTGCTGCGGTCTATGATAACAAGTCCTTTTCCTTCCATTCTAGTCAAATACGTATGCACCGTATTGCGGCTCCAGCCAGTAATCGGCTTCAACTGGTCTACCACCTGCCCCAGGTTAAAGCCATCTCCATCCCAGAGTACCGTCAAAACAGTCAGTTCCGCTTCGGATAATCTGCGCATAAAAACACCTCCTACAATTGTAGTATCTAATTGTATACTACAACTGTAGGAGGCTCGTGTCAAGTGAATTATTTATTTTGCGACTCTGATCGCTTTGTTGGACCACTTGGTATAAATCTTCTGTCCGTCCAGTGTCCTGACGCCCCTTATCTTGTAATAATAGCGCTTGCCCTTCTTTAACTGTTTCGTATTTTTATAGGATTTTTGCGTACCCGTTTTTGTGGTATAGAAAGCCTTTATTCCATACCCGCTGTTCTTTTTCGTGGAGCGGAAAACCTGGTAATGGTCAACTTTAAAGCCTCCCGACTTTTTCCATTTGACTGTAATAGAGCCTTTCTTCGCAACGGAAGACGCCTTGATAGTGGTGCCCTTTACACCTTTCTTGATTCTGGCAGAATACTGATCCACTGTCTCTGTATCCACAAGGGCATAGCTGGAAAAATGTCCGGTCTCAAACACATAATATGACTTCCCCTCCTTTGCTACTTCCTTGCCTGACAGTGTCACATAGGTACCGTCGTCCGCTAAATACACCGCTTTTATTTCTTTACCCAGGAGCTGCTGTGGAATCGGAATCGCAATAGTGGCCTTTCCTTCGCCAAAGTCCGTAATCAATCCATTTGCATGCACCACTTTCAAATCCAGCAAAACGCTGTCTTCTCCAATGATTTTCTTCTGCGTCTCAGTCGGCTCTTCCACAACCTCGGCGATAACAGTGACTTTGTCCCCTTCTGTGTCCTTAGAGATGGCAGCTAGCGCTTCGTTATCAAAGGAAACTTCTGCACTGGCAGTTTTGATTGTCAGCGATGCATCTGTCTTCTCTGCGATTTCTTTAATCGTCTCCGCTGGAAGCTCCGCCTTTATTACCGATCCGCTGCCTTTTGGAACTTCAATGGCCACCTCGTCAGCTTTCTTCTCGATTGCCTGCTCAACTAGCTTCTTTGCTGTCTGATCAGTAATTACTGCAGTCGTCTCATTGCCGCTAGTCGTAGTCTGTGCCTCTGTCTTAGTAGTTGTCGTTTCTCCAGTGTCGTCCGTCGTCACGTCTGGCTTAGCAGGCGGCACGATTACTGGTCTGTAAATCTCCTTGACCGCATATTTGCCAGTTCCATCGCTGACACACTCATAGCCTTCGGCAACGTACTGGCTGACATCCTGTGGGAAGGTGCCAGAAACGACACCTGTGGAAGTTGGTGTCTGCAAACTCCCTGCAATCGCCTTATCCAGGGTTACTGTTTCTTTCAGTTGCCAATAATTGTGCTCCAGGTCGATCTTGGCACCGGTTTCAATCGATACATCCTTAATCAGTTCTCCATCTGCATCGCCCGAGTTCAAAATGATGTTGTTGTTGATTTTGATGTCCGCAGAAGCCAGAACCTGCCCCAGTCGAAAGGCTCTATCTGACGCATTTTCTATTATGTTGGATTCTACAGTAATTTTGCCTCTTATCCTGCTATCATGAATTACTTGCTGTGTGTTTTGAACTAAGTCGATTGTACTTTGCATTGCAACAGCATTATGAACTGTATTCTTGAATACATTTCCGCTAACGGAAACCTCTGTATGATCCCCACATCCCGCTAGATAAATCGCCTGAAACGCTCGATCAACGATGTTATCTTGAATTCTGATCCTGCCAAAGGTATGATAACCCTGTTCGACAATTTTAATGGCTGCCGCATTGCTCCCCGAATTAGACAAATCGAAGTGACAATTTTTAATTTCCAGATTGTCCACAGTCCCATAGCTTGCACCACCTGGGTCATTCCCCCAATAAGCTAAGTCTATACCCGGTTTATTCTCACTGTTGACAAAATATAGGCCATCAAAAATAATATCTGATAAATCAATTCGGCCTATATAGCCATCGGCTTCATTTACCACGATATCTTCGCCTGTTACATAATTGACCATCTTCTTATCTGTAGCATTATGTCCCGGCTCTACTGTTATATTTTTCAGTTTGGCATCTGGTTGTCCTACAAAGGAAATATGCTTCAGTGACCTCCTATATCTACCCTTTTCCTTATCATCAATGACCTTATCGATAGTCCTATTTCTGATTTCCAGCTTTTCATAGTTACCTGGTGCGAAGTTGAGTGTCGTATAATCCACCGCATAGTTCAGCGCTTTCTGCGCATTGATTGGTTTTACGTTGACCATGATGCCACCGGAACTGCCTGTGTTCTCAACGGTCAATTCCCCCTGTTGAGACAAATAAAATGGTCGAACTAAACCTCCGGCGGCTGTAACTGTTCTGCCATTCAAATCCAAAGTAATGTCATTCCTAACAATTACGCTCTGATTAGTCGTCGTATCTGTCAAGAGCTGAATCCTCTCCTCACCTTTTGCCTCTGCCGCAGCTTGCTCCAGGGACGGATAGGATTTGCCTGTATTCGCATTTGCGGCAACAGAAGCTGTAGCCTTGGTATAGACCGTATCTTTGATTATGTCGCCTGTTTTATCCTTATCCGGTTTATTGCGATATTTGTCACTTTTTAATACAATAAGAGAGTTTCCCAAGAATTTAAATTCTGCGTTTACCGAATACCCAAGAGTTAAAATTTCAGATTTTCTATTCCCGTCTTTGTCCTGAACGACCAAAGAAGATAGATTACTAATTACGGGATTACCCTTCTCGTCTAACTCATCATAAATCCTTGCTTTCACTTCTCCATTGCTATTTTTAAAGATACCGATAGGTGCTTTTCCCTCTGAGGTATAGTACCCGATACACTTTTCTAAATCATATTTATCATACGTATCAGAAGATGAGGTGAAAAGATCTTTAAAATACCCCTTATAGTAATATGTCAAATCCGAATATCTTACAGTTATAATAAACATATCATAATCATCATAATTCTGTAGTCTCAATTGACTAGCTGGTATTGTAATCTTAGTATTGTCAATGGCAGTTGGCTCTTCTATCTCATAATATTGATCCCCAATCTGGTAAGAGATTGATATTTTCTCTGATATATCATATTTATATTCCTCTTTACACTCTACCTGTAAATACACATATTGCTTCTGATCCAGGCTACACTTATTTGTAATTGATAAGTTATAATACTGACTGCTTCCAAATGACGGACTGTATTCTGTAGTCAAAGGAGTCATATTGTCTTTTTCCGTCCCCATCTTGACAGTCAAAACATCTGGGTTCAGTGACTCTCCTACCCCTGCAAACACCATTGTCGGCATGCAGCTCATGACCACTGCAATGCAGAGAAATGCTAGTAATAATTTCTTCATAACGTTTCCTTTCTTAAAAAACAAAAGAGCATGGCCGCAGCACATGCTCTTTTTGCGCAATAAAACAGAATTCATTCTTCTATGAACGAACTCAAATAATCTGTGCAACTGGCTGCCATCCGTAAAGGGGAAGGCCCTATAGCTTTGTGTCGCTGCCTTTCGACAGGTTTACCCAATCTTCAATTCTGGTTTCATTATACGATGTTTTTACTAGCGATTCAAGAACATTTGTTATCTTGTTATAATTTTCCAGTCTGCTCTGTCAGCCACTTTCACGGCCTATTCAAATATTGCCTTATCATACATTTATAACGACAAAAGACCGACGCATCCGCGCCGGCCCGTGTTAGCAGTATATACTATTTTCTGGCAGCTTTTCCGATTGCGAGACCTTTTGCATAAGCCTCTTCGTTCAGTGGAAGCAGCTGCGGTTTTTTCTTACCGATTTTGTTTCTGATGCCCTCTAAGATGACGTCTTCAGAAACGACTTCAGTATATCCGATGTATGCACCGAGCATGATGATGTTCAGTACCTTTGGATTACCCATCTCCAGAGCCATCTCTGTTACAGGAACTTCTACAACGGTGATATCGTCTCTTTCAATCTTGGATTTTACGATGGAACTGTTGATGAACAATGTTCCGCCCGCTTTCAGTTTTGGAAGGAATTTGTGCAGGGAAGGATCGTTCATGACGATCATGTCTTCCATCGCTTCCATAACTGGCGCACCGATTTCATCGTCAGAAATGACGACATAGCAGTTTGCTGTTCCTCCACGCATCTCAGCGCCGTAGGATGGGAAATAGGTAACGTGTTTATCTGTTGATTCGCAGGTTGCTGTTGCCAAAAGAGTTCCCAGCATCATGACACCCTGTCCGCCGAATCCGGCAACAAGTAAATTTCTTTCCATGATTATTCCTCCTTTGCCTTATCTCTGAATACTCCCAGAGGGAATTCCTTTAGCATATCCGTTTCTAAGAAGTCAAGCGCCTTTGCTTCGTTCAGTCCCCAGTTGGTCGGACAGGAAGTAACGATTTCTACCATGGAGAAACCTTTCCCTTCCATCTGATACTGGAACGCCTTTTTGATAGCCGCTTTGGTCTTGCGAACGTTGCCCGGCGTATTGCAGGAAGTTCTTTCAAGATAATATGGCGCTGTCAGCTGATTCAGCACTTCGCACATGTGAATAGGATAGCCATGTTCTTTCGGATCTCTGCCCTTAGGTGCGGTAGTCGCTTTCATACCGATCAAAGTGGTCGGTGCCATCTGTCCGCCTGTCATGCCGTAAATGCCGTTATTGACAAAGATAACAGTGAAATTTTCACCTCTGTTTGCCGCAGAAACGGTTTCACCTAATCCGATGGAGGCTAAGTCGCCGTCTCCCTGATATGTATAAACCAATGATTCCGGGCTTGTTCTCTTCAGACCTGTCGCTACTGCACAAGCTCTTCCGTGTGCAGAGATGTTCAAGTCGTGGCTTACATACAACTGTCCCAGTCCACAGCAGCCTACGCCTTCACAGCGAACTAATTTGTCCAACATGCCCAGTTCTTCAGAAACCTCACCGATCAATTTATGTATGGTTCCGTGCATGCAGCCAGGGCAGAAACCAGATACTGCATCTGGCTTGATACCAATGGTTCTCTTATATACCTTTTCCATTATAATACCTCCTTTGCCAGTTCACGAGCTGCTCTCATGACTCTTTCCTTTGTCATAAGTTCTCCGCCTGAACGCAGACATTCTTTGATTGGGCATCTTCCATGAACGGCATGGTCGATATCCCATACCATCTGTGCCGGGATGGACATTTCTACATCCAGGATGCCTTTTACTCTGTCAAAATCAAGGTTCTCAAAGGATTTGTAAGGGAACGGATGAATTGCGATCGGCCTGATCATTCCAGCTTTGATGCCTTCTGCTCTCAGCTCTTTTACTGCAACCTTTGCAATACGGCCAGAGATTCCATATGCAGTTAGAACGATTTCTGCATCGTCCATCATGATTTCTTCCACTCTGACATCTTTGTCTACCCAGGACTTGTATAATTCAGCTGCTGCCATATTGACAGGCTCAAAACTGCCGCCAACACCGCCTGGAAGAATTCTCACTTGTTCTTCCGGCTTATGTCCTACTGCAGATACACTGCGGCGTGCTTCCTTCATTGCAGCAACTTCTTCTGCAGTCTTCATAGGAGGAAGTTCAACTGGCTCCATCATGGTGCCCATGACGCCATCAGTCAAAACTAATACCGGGTTGTTATCTCTTTCAGCAAGATCAAATGCTTCGTAAGTCATATCGACAGCTTCCTGGACCGTAGATGGTGACAAAACGATCATCTCAAAACCGCCATTTCCGGAGGCCTTTGTCGCCTGCAGGTAATCCTGCTGTGCCGGCTGGATTGCGCCGATACCAGGGCCGCCTCTGCCTACGTTTACATAGACGATCGGTAAACGTGCAGCAGCACAATAGGATACGCCTTCACTGTAAAGGCTGATACCTGTACTTGAAGAAGAACTCATGGATCTGGTTCCTGTCTGAACTGCACCATAAAGCATATTTACAGATGCGACTTCACTTTCTCCCTGTACGAAAACGCCCTCTACTTCCGGCATTCTTCTTGAGAAATATTCCGGAATTTCATTCTGTGGTGTAATCGGGTAGCCGGCGAAGAACCTACAACCTGCTCTAACAGCTGCTTCTGCAATCGCTTCGCAGCCTTTCATAAATACTCTTGCCATTTTCTAAACCTCCCTATAAACCTCGATTGCTGCGTCTGGACATACAACACCGCATGACGCGCAGCCGATGCAATCATCCGGATTTGCTGCGACAACATACTGATAGCCTTTTGAATTAACTTTGTCGCCAATTGCGAGTACGTTTTTAGGGCAGAATTTGACGCAATAGCCACAGCTCTTGCAGCTCTCTGCTCTAATTTCTACTTTTCCTTTTGCCATTTTTGATTACCTCCTAATGGTTCTCGCCCCAATTTCTTTAGAAATTGTGAGGGAGACCTTATGCTGTAAATCCCCAAGAGTGCGAGTGGTACGCACGAAGCACGATTGGATGGATTTAGTCGTATAATGGTTCTCGCCTCAATTTCTCAATCGCCGTATAAGAAATTGAGTTTCTATTCAATAACCCTCTATTGTAATTGTGGGTTTGTTGATAAATTTATTCGCTCCACTCATATGTAAGATATAACTTTATGGGGAGCAGCGGAATCTGCACTTTGTCTTTTATCTGCGGGCAGATCTCCTCTCTTGCACACATGTAGTCTACCGAGAAGTATTCGTCGATCAGACTGCTGACCTTCTCGTTGCCGCTCACAGCCTCTTCGGCGGTGGTTGTAAAACCTACATTGGGGTTGCTCATGATGGAGACGTTGGATAGTTCGATGTGGGCCATACCCAAAACCCGAGCCATGGTGCCGTCGATTGCCACCAAATCTTTCGACCAAGGTCTGTAGGAATTGATAACAAAGAAGTTCTGTGTAAATTCTCTGTTCAGAATGGGTGCGAAGCCGCCGATCAGTCTGGCTCCCAAGTGGTCGCCGCCTACGTCGATGACTACGATGACATTCTCATCCATCAAATGTTCTCTAACACCGCCTACAATGGTTGGCGCATCAAAGAATTGTTCTTCGTAGTGAAACTGCACATTCTCTGCCTGCAGCTTTTCCTTCACGTCTCTGGATCTGAACAATGGCTTGGTCTGGTCTACGTCGAAGAAATGCACAGGCTTATCGCTGAGTTTCGCCAAATTGACAGCAAAATTGATAGCAATTTCACTCTTGCCGCTGCCCGCCTCTCCGACAAAGACAAAATTTTTCTTTGTTTTCAGAAGTTCTGTTAATATCTGTTTCATCAAAATCCCTCACTCTGTGTTGCCTCTTTACACTTTTCATTGTAACCAATTCGACGAGCAATGTCAAATTATTTTTCAGATTTTATTACTTTTTGTTTGGTAGTTAGAATTTTCTGGAAAAACTCTTGACTTGCGTCAATTCTAAATGTAAAATATTTACATAATTAGAACTTAAAGGAGGTTATTATGGATCATGTAACAGCATCATTAGATATGGAAATCATGCGAGAAAAGAAGCTTTCTGCCATTTGTGAAGAGTACTTAGCTTGCGCTCCAAAAGGTTTTTTGATGGTGAGAAAAAGAGCCCGCAGTTTTACATATTACTGGGTCTTTGAGGAGAAACAAGGTAAAATAGCAAAGCAGGAGCAGATCAATATTACAAATAAGCCAGAACTCATTTTCAAACTGACAGAGAAAAAAATTAAGAGCCGCACCCTAAAAACCATTGGCAAGAACCTGCCCAGCTTAGAGCAGGCTCGCACAGCCTACACGTCTGTCAATCCTGATAAAATCGTCAAGGAGTGTGCGCCTAAATATCAGCATGCGCTTTCTTTACGAAAACAGCATCAACTAGAAGAACGTCTCACCACACCTTATAAAAAGTGCCCCTATGACCCAGAATCTCATGTACACGAGACAGATTACGGGGAATTGGTTCGTTCCAAGTCAGAGCAGTTGTTAGCCAACACGTTATTTTCGTACTGCGTCCCCTTTCATTATGAGGAAGCATTCACATGTGCCGGCAGCATTATTCTATATCCAGATTTTCGTATTCTTCTTCCTAACGGAGAGTGGAAGATTTGGGAACATTGGGGACTCCTGTCGAAGAAGAGTTACTGCGATGATTGTGCGAGAAAGTTGAATTTATTTCAGCAAAACGGGCTTACCATTGGCAGCAACTTAATCTTGACCATGGATGACAACAGGGGTGATTTCAGCAGCCGCATCATCAACCAGACCATTGTCGATCAAATACTGCCTCTGCTCCAGGAAGTCAAAGTTGATCGGAATAAAATAATTGCCGGTGTCAGACAGCCCTATCTCAAGTAAAGGTTGTCTGCCTTCCGGATTACTTGGCTTGTCTCCGGGCTACCCGACAGCTCGAGGATACGCCCGACAGCTTCCGCGCCATGATAACCTCAATTTCACACAACCACTTGCGCGTCTGACAGGTCACGCGCCATGTTCTTTCAGAAATCAGGTTATCACTTGCGCAGAACATCGTGTTTCTCTTTTAAAACGCCATGTTTTCCTGCTTTACCAAGATCTACATTGCGCACCATTTTCCACTAACTATAAAATGACTGATTTTTGACCTATTTTGCAAAGGGAGTTCCGCAAGACACTCAGCCAATTTTAATAAAACATGGCAGGAAGCACTTCAAAGTATCTAACCTGCGCAAATCGACTCTGTATATCTAGGCGGACATGGCAGGCTGCCCCGATATAGTCAGATATAGTCGGCTACAGTCCGACATACCCTTCTACAGCCTGCTATTCTAGAAGTAATATCACACTTTTTTGTTGTATGACAACAAATATAAGTTGACAACAGGAATGTCAATAGATATAATAAGGGTAGAAAAAGTGACTGGAAGAACGTGTAAAATAATATGAAACGAGGAGATGAAATGAGCAAAAAAATTGTTTTCTGCGGCGGCGGCAACATGGCAGAAGGAATTATGCGAGGGCTGCTTCAGAATGGAGTAAATCATCCTGAAGACATTACTGTTAATGAATTGGTTCCAAACCGCTGTGAATACTTGACGAAGACCTATGGTGTAACGGCGACGAAGGATGCAGAAGCTTCAATTAAAGAAGCCCATATGATAATCATTGCGGTCAACCCGCCCCAAGTACCGACAGTAGCAAAGATGCTAAAACCATTAGTCAGTAAAAAAACGATCATCATGTCCATTGCAGCCGGTGTAACGATTGCAACGGTGGAAAATATCGCAGGCTGTGATAAAAAGGTTGTTCGCGTCATGCCCAACACCCTCAATCAGTCGGGTGACGGCTATAGCGCTGCCTCATTCAACGAAAATTGTACAGAACAAGATCAAGCATTGGTGGATGAGGCCCTCAATGCCCTGGGACAGGTGATGCACATCAGAGAGGAAATGTTCAATACCTTTACTGCATTCAGCAATGTAGGACCGATGTGGTTATATAAGATGGCAGAGGCACTGATTGACGCTGGTGTCTACATAGGCTTCAGCCGCACCGATGCCCGCAATATTGCGATTAAAAACATGGCAGGTGTGGCAGGCGTCTTGGAAATAACTGGAGAACATCCAGCCGTCAAGGTGGATCAGATGACTTCACCTGGCGGAACAACCATCGAAGGACTGAAAGTGCTGCAGGAAGAAGGATTTTCTACAGCAGTCATGAAATCAGTCATCGCTTCATTCGAAAAAGTAAATGCATTTGAATAAACAGATACCATCCTTAAGGCTGCCATTCGGCGGCCTTTTATCTAGTCCAGAGGTTACCTATTTCCATATGTCGCCCGCAAGGGGCGACGCTTCGCAAGGTACGCCCCTTGATATTCGGTCAATATCGACTTCTTCTATATTGCCTACATATTAAAAAACAAGCGGCAGAACTGATCGGCGTAATCTCACCGAATCTTCTACCGCATGCTCGAAAAATATGAACTCTAAGCCAGATACTCTCCGATATTTTTAACAGCTTTTTCTGCCAGTCGCTGGCGGGCATTATAGGTAAACCCCGCCACTTGGCCGGATAGAGATATCCGTTTCTGCCCTTCGTACCACTGACGGCAGTTCTTATGGATCGATCCTGCATCGAGAATACCATAGTTCCCCGCATCGATCCATTCTTCAAAAGCCTTCTGATCAAAAGAAGGACCCACCCCTACGTTGATAAAAATCTTATGATTTCCCAGCTGATGGAAGTCTTCTTTTTCCATGACAATCTGATTTCTAGGAATGCTGACCAGAATGACATCACTGCGTTGAAGCAGCTCCCTCTTTTCCAAGTATGGATACGGGCAATCTGCTTTTGGGCTGCGGTTGTGATAAGCGACCTCCATGCCGAAAAACGCTGCCGCCTCCGCAATCATGGTTCCCACGGTTCCCAGACCGATGATACCCAGTTTCATGTGGCGCAGTTCTCTCTGCTCCTCATAGAAGGAAATGGAACCCAGCCCCTTCACCATCTGAATCAACTCGCTGATGACGTATTCCACCACGCCGTAATCGCCGTAGTGGCTGACTCCCGTCACCGTGATTCCTCTTTCTCTGCAGCAAGCAATATCCACGTTACAAGCTTTTTCGTCAAAATAAGTACAGCAAAGTCCGATGTAACGCAGCTTATGGCACTGAGAGAGAACCTCCTTCGTCAATCTGGTGTTCCAGGATACGAGAACAGCATCCGCTTCTCTGATTCTCCCTAAAATCTCCTCTTGATCAGAGGGAAAATCATCGTGACAAACCACCCGTTCTGCCAACAACTGCAACGCCGGCAATGCAAACTCTGCAATGCCGGTATTGTCCACCATCACTAGTAAATCAAATTTTTTCATCCTTCATCCTCCTTATTATTACGATGCCACAATGGCGCATTTCTTTACGGCTGCCTCCATAGAAGCTATGGTAGGTCTCATATAGCTGCCATTCTCCTGTAAGGCTCGGAGGGCTTCAATGGTCACGCCGCCAGGCGAGGTCAGTTCTTCAATCTTGGCAGTAGGCGATGCCCCCGTCTCCTGAAGAATCTTTACTGTACCCAGCATGTTTTCAAGAATCAGTTCTCGAGCCTCCGCCCGGGTAAAGCCAACATAAATCCCCGCGTCAATCATCGCCTCTACAAACTTATATATCCAAAGCGGACCTGTGCAGCCATAGCCCTGGAAGCTGTCGAACTTGCTTTCCTCCATATAGAGCACTTTTCCAAGACCATGGAGCAGCTGGTCGACGAAAGCTTTGTCATCTTCGTCCAGGTTTCCATTGCTGTGCGCCAAGGAATATCCATATCCGGATTGACTGAGAGTGTTAGGTACGATTCTTACGACCTTTTTATCACTGCCCAGCTGATTTTCAAAGACTTTGATGGCCACGCCGCAAGCAAAGGACATCACTATGGTATCCTCGTTGAGAACGGGTTTCAGTGCGCCAGTCACACTGGGAATCTGTGGCGGATTGACCCCGATCAATACCATGTCGGCTTCTTTTATTGCCTCTGATGCATCGGTAACTGCTGTTACACCATATGTATCCGCCAAATAGCTGCAGCGCGCTTGCATCATCTCACCCACCGTAATATTATCGGGATTCATCGTCTCATTCTTAATCAGTCCCCTGATGATGTTTTCAGCCATTTTGCCCCCGCCGTAAAACACAATTTTCTTGTTCACATTTTTCATGTCTGTCCTCCATAGATTTTGCTTCTGCATATCTCTTGTAATTCGTCTTAGATTTTCAAATTATAGAAGTCGATTGACTGCTTGATATGAAGCCTCATGGCCAGTTTGGCTCCTTCTGCATCTCTGCACTTCATCATTTCTGTTATCATGCCATGGCTCATGACAAGCACCTCGTTATTTTTTTGAATGATGCTCTCCTCATTGAACGCCTTCACCGTAGCCGTGCTGATGTTCTCGTACAGCCTGATGATGAACTCATTGTGGGTTGCCATAGCAATGGCGTTGTGAAACTTCTTATTCATATCTGCTGTGAAATCACCCTCTTCAAGTGTCGCTTCAATCATTTTCGTATATTTGATGATTTTTTCCAGATCCTCCTCTGTGGCTTTTCTGGTTGCAATCGCTGTCATTTCAGGCTCTACAATCAGCCGCACTTCATACAGGTCTTTCAGTTTCACCTGCAGAAAATTTAATTCGTTAAAACCATAATCATCGCGCAGCGCCTCATTATCGATTACAAAGGTACCCTTTCCTCGTTTTCTTTCAAGAACATTGATTGATGTCAGATAGGTAATTGCATCTCTCAGGGTGGTTCTGCTCACCCCCAGTTCTTCCGACAGTACCAGTTCATTGGGTAATTTATCACCCGGCTTGTACGTTTTTTTCACAGTAATCATCTCTGTAAGTTCCTTTATCGTTCTATCCGTTAGGCTGCGGTTATCCATCATAATATTTCCCTCCGATTGTATTACTACTGAAATTATTGCATATCTAGTGGTTTTTTACAAGTGGATTTTACAGCCCTTTATGAGAATAACCGCCTCTGACTATTTAAGCAAAAACTCTTTTGATCTCCGCCGGCAGGCTTTCTGCTTCTTTTACACAGTGCACACCCATTACTTCCAGTTCCTCAGTCACGTCCACTGGAATGTTGCCGCCTTCGTCGTTTTCGTTAAGCAGACCGCCCATAAAGATTTCGGCCTCTACCCCCAGGTCTTCCATTTGACGGAGCAGAGCTTTGGCAAAGGTTCTGGCGATTCCATTATAGGAACTGACCAAAATCACGTGGCTGTCTGTCTCCAAAGCCATTTCAGCGGCTTCGCCAGGGCTGGCATCTCTCCCAATGTCAATGATTCTGGCATTGGCTCTGCGCAGAACATTGCCCACCACCACCTTGCCGAACTCGTGAATGTCTGTGGCGCAGAGAATCACCTTCAGCCCGGCCAGATCAGATTTATCTGGATTGAAGTTCCGGAAACACTGATTTTGAATTTTTTCCAGACTACGTACCATATCTGTCGGCCAAATCGGTTTTCTGCCATTGGCGTATTCCTCAGAGGGTTCTCCCAGACCAAAAGATCGTTCCAAGTATTCAGGTCCCAGTTCCTTACAGGTAATCATGATTTCCGCCGGGTTCTTCATGTCGATACCCATGTCTGCAAGGCCTCTCATTATATTGCCGTAAACTACGTCGGCTCCTTGCAGCAGTAGCTGCTTGTCCTCTTCAACCTTGGCCCAATTAATATAGGGTTCAAAAGCTCTGGCATAGCGCTCAATCTCGTTGCTCATGACTTGGGCGTCCAAAATCTCTTCTTTGGTGGGAATCCTGGCTGCCTCCGATACTGGCACCGAACTCATGGCATGGCCGGTAGGCCTGTGAATCTGACCGATCATGTCTCCAATGATATAACCATTTACTACCGCGTTGTTTCTGACGAAATCCCTGGTGTAATCCGTCGTATTTCCGTAAATCATGGTGCCGCAGGAATCCCCGCCGTTGATTTCATCCAGAGCCAGGGAAAAGGTCATTCGTAAGATCGGACTGCTGAACAGATTTCCAAAGCAGTGGCCCAGTTTGGCCTTCATCAAGTCCTCGGCCAGATATTTCTCAACCCTTGCCCATGCCAGAACCGTCACCAAATCGTTAAAGGCAGCGGCAAAGCCGTCGTCCAGGTTGGAGTGCATGACCATGCCTCTTTCTTTGTTAAGTCCCATAATACAAATCGCCAGACAGGCATCCAGGGTTCTCTTGTTCATATCATATTGAAATGGATAGCTGTAACTGAAATACTGGGAGAAATTCCCCACCGATGTCGTTCCCGCTTTAAAGGCCAGTTTGAGATTTTCAAGACTTCTCAGGGAGCCAATCATATTGTCTCCGAAGTGAATCATAAACGGCGCTGCCTGTCCCAAGGTCACCCACTCCTCTTCGCTGTGCAGTACCAATCCAGAGCCGACCATGGCATGGTCTTTATATTCATCTGAAATGCCCATGGAAACGTCCAGCAACACACCTACTCGATCCAAGGTGCAGTCTTTCTTTTCCAGTTCCTCATAAAGCCACTTCATTGCGCTGCAGGTCTCTTCTACTGAGTTATAGCCGATGGCGGCATGTCTGGAAATTCTGTTCTCAGTCTTGCACTGTTCTTTGAACGCCCTCTCCGAGTCTACGCCCCTTTCCCGGCAGAAGGCTGTTTGTCCGTATTCCCAGTCTTTGCTGATCTCCTTTGCCAGCTCGATCATCTTCTGTACCGACGGAAATTCAGTAGTAATAAAATCCTGTTTTGAATATGCTTTCATTCTCTTTTCCTCAATCTACTTCCACTATATTTTCTTTTGCAATATGCAGTGCACCGGCAGGATTGATGCCGGCACAGAGGCCTATAGCATATAAAATATATCGTTTATCAAGATAAAACTTGCTTTCTTCAGGCAGCAGCAATTCTTTTTCCCACGGTCTGCGCAGTGCTTGGCTCAGGAGACCAGCCGGATTGCCGCTGTGAATGATGGGTCCGCCAGTGCCGACCATGCTGCCAATTTCTCGCAAATCTTTTCCTTCTAAGGTTTCACTGACCTCCCTGGCGTAGGCGTTGGTCACTTTCCCGCAGTGTCTGCGGGCGCTGATTTCCACGGCTCCTTCTGCTAAGACAACGTCCACTTCCTTCTGAAATTCATTATCCGGCACGTAAGTCCCTATTGCTGCCCGTCTCCTGCAATCGGATAAAAACTGCTCGGCTGACCTGCCAGCCCGCTTTGCACCTGCCGTCAGATTCATGGCTTCTGCCAGGGATAGACAGGAAGATCGCACGCCCAGATCTCCTTCCACAGTTCTCTTGGCAAAAGGTTCCGGCGAACCGACATGTTTTGCACCACATCCAGTCTCCTCCATATAGGAATACACGTCGGTGGTGGCTCCTCCCACATCAAAGACCATCAGACTGCCCAGGCCTGACTCTTTATCAGTTCCCTGGGCCAGCAACTGTCCACCAGCCAGGACTGCCGCCGGTGTCGGCATCTGTACCCGTCCGATAATGGGAAAGGCGGAGGCCAACCCTTTGGCGCCTGCAATCCGTTCCATAAACAGCTGTCTGATGATGTTTCCCGCTGGCGCTGCGTTGAGCTGTCCATAGGCAGGAAACACATTTTCTGCCATATAGCAGGGAATGGAGTTTGTGACCAGTTCCTGCCTGATATATGGAGCAACCTCCTGATTGCCAGCGTAGACCACATAAGAGGAGATATCAGCCTCTTTGAGCATTTTGGAATTATAGAGGATTCGGTCCACATTGCCCCCCTCGATGCCGCCACAGAGCAGAAGGATCTCCGGATTGATTTTCTCAATTTCACACACATTCTCTTCCGTCAGATAATTTGCATAGGTCTTGATAATCCTTGCACCTGCCCCTAATGCCACGTTTTTTCCGGCTAGGAGGCTGAATCGTTTGGTCAGTCCTACAACTACCATGCGAAGACCCCCGGCGGCGCTGCTGCTGGTAACGATCTTTCCTTCCTTTACGCCTTTCTCTCCCACATATCTTTTCGCCTGCGCAAGACCTGCCAGAAGAGCAATACTGGCATCCGTTCCCACCGTGGTGGGATGTTTCGTGGTCATGACCAGTTCGCCCCTCGCCAGGTCTAAAACACAGAGCTTTGTAAAGGTACTGCCAAAGTCAACACAAAATGTATACGTCATACAGTTCACCTATTTCTTATCCCTGCCCATGATGCGAATATGGAGATTCTCCTCCTGAAACCAGGCTGCAATCTGATCCAGATGCTGATCGGGCGGCGTCTCAAACTCTGCCATCGGTTCACCGATGTTTCTCCCTTTGGCTACTCCCAGGCTGTGATAAGGCAGGCCGTCAACTTTTTTAAAATCAAGGCGATGCAGCAGATTGCAAATCGCCTTCATGTCAGCCTCTCCATCATTGAACCTGTGAATCAGGGGCAGCCTGATGACGATTTTGTCGTGAATATCCGGCTGACAGCTGAGCTTTTCCAGGTTTTCTAAAATTAAGTTATCGTTTACTCCTGTCAATGCTCTATGCCGTTCCTCATCCATGCACTTCAGATCAAAGAGCACGGTCTTTGCTCCCCGACACAGCTTTTGCAGCTGCTCATAATCGCAGCAGCCACAGGTATCGATGGCCACATCCAAATCGGCTGCCCGGCACTTTTCTAAAAGCCGCAGTGCATAAGCAGCCTGGCTGGTCACCTCGCCGCCGCTGAAGGTGATGCCCCCTCCCGTCTCTGCATAAAAGCCTCGATCTTTCGTCAGCAGGGTCAGCAGTTCCTCGTCGGTTTTATGCATGCCTACAAGCCGCATAGCTCCTGTACAGCAATTATCCGCACATTTTCCGCATCTCCTGCACCGTTTTCTATCAATCTGCACCCCTTCAATTCCCATGTGAATGGCATTTTCCGGGCAGATGGCGGTACACTCGCCACAGGCAATACATTGATTGCCTGTGTGTATGAGTGTAAAGTCAAAATCGATCAGTTCGGGATTATGACACCATTTACAGCGCAGCGGGCACCCTTTAAAGAACAGCGTGGTACGGATTCCCGGACCATCTTCTGTGGAAAACCTCTGAATACCGCCGATCAATTCTTTACCGTTCTTATTCATCATATTGCTCCGTCTTAACAATCACAGCTGTGCAGCGTACGTGCGATGATATTGTCCTGCACGTTCTTGTCCAGTTCTGTGAAGTAGGCTAAATACCCGGCAACTCTAACTAAGAGGTTCTTATAGTCTTCCGGATGTTTCTGCGCCTCTCGCAAGGTTTCATCGCTGACCACGTTGATCTGAATGTGCTCGCCGTAGTTGTCAAAGTAAGTCTTCACGACGCCGCCAAGGACTTCCCTGCCCTTCTCTCCTGCGATGGATCTCGGGTCGAAACGGATGTTAAACAGGGTTCCGTCTGTGGTGTAGAACTGATCTATCTTTGCAACGGATAGTACAGTTGCCGTCGGACCGCTGATGTCTCTGCCCATGACCGGCGACACGTTGTCACCTAAAGGGGCAAAGGCCTTGCGCCCGTCCGGTGTGGCGCCGACGCATTTTCCCTGCACGATATTATAGGATTGAGACTCGATATCAAAACAGAATCTGGCGCCGCGGCTATCCCTGTAAGTGGAAATCATCTCGTTGATGTGCTTGATAATCAGATGACCGATCAGATCCACCTCATCAATGTCGTTGCCATATTTCGGCCCCTTGTTGAGCAGCTTCTGTCTCAGAACTTCATCAGCGAAATCGTCGTCACAGGCGGAGAGCAGCTCCTGCGGCGTGATAATCTTGTCCTCAAATACAAACTTTCTCACTGCGGCCAGGGAGTCGATGGCATTGGCCAGCCCGTCTGCCAAGGCACCTGAATAGCTGTACTTGGCGCCGCCCTGCTGCAGGGTGGTGCCTTTGGCGATGCAGTCGTCCACACACATAGAAGCAAAAGGCATATTCTGACGGGTTGCGTGGATAGCCGTTACGGAATTATAGGCATTGATCATCAAGTCGAAGGAATGATCCACCTGAGTCAGGAAAGCCTGGAAGAAGTCTTCATAAGAGGCGAATTCTTCAAACTTTCCAGTGTGCGGACCGGTCTGTTTGCCGGTCTGCGGGTCAAAACCGTCGTGCATGGCAAATTCGATGCATTTCAGCAGATTGACCGTGCCCACCTGGGCTCTTCCGTCGGATTTTCCGGCAGCCATAGGCTGCACGCATCCCATGACGCCCCAGTTTCTGGCATCTTCGATGTTGATACCGTCGCTCTTTGCCAGAACGAGAGGAATGCAGAGATGGTCGTTGAAGAAAGCAGGTGTGGCAAGTCCCTTCTGTATCATGGAAATGGCCTTGTCAAATACTGCCTTAGACATATGTCTATGATAGCGCAGAGACATGGTAGGCTGGGAACTCTGCACTTCCTCATTTGCTTTCAGAAGGAGCATGGTGGCCTCATTGCAGGCGTCCTTGCCGTCTGCCCCTATGCCGCCGATAATCATATTCTGCCAAACCGGATAGCCAGCCCAGCTCTCGCTGAAAAAGGCATTTCTCAGTTTGAGGATGTCTGTGTTCTTAATGAAAAAGCATTCCAGGATGTCTAAGGCTTCTCTTTCTGTCACATTGCCCTCCTGCAGATCCTTTACATAGAGCGGATTGATCAAGCGGTCAAATACGGGGAAGGAATTGGCATGTCCGTTGCTTTCAATCCAGAGGGTGATATGGATAAACCAGACGAACTGGATGGCCTGCCAGAAGGTCTGCGGACTATTTTCCGGCACAGTGGCACAGTTTTCGCCGATAACCAGAAGCTCCTGTTTTCTCCCCTCATCTGTTTCCGCTGCGGCCATCTCTTTTGCCAGCACAGAAAATCTGTGGGCAAATTTGATGCAGGCCCTACAGGAAATGATGACAGCATTCCAGAAATCCACTTTTTCCTGGTCCTCTTTCTTTGCCACCTTCATCTCATTGATGTTCTTTTCGCACGCTTGGATGGCACTGGCAAGACCGCCGTCAAACAAGCGGAAATAGTTAGGCAGGATGTGACCTGTACTGGTTTCCAAGCCACCGATGGAAAGGATGCCGGAGTTCATCGCTTCAATGGCCTCCGGTCTGCACACTCCGGCAGTAACCTCATCAAAGGACTTGCCTTCCCATCGTTTTAGAATTTCAATGACCTCTTCTTTTATGCCGTCTTCCGCAGTCATCTGATCCAGAGTTCTGGTGGTAAAGGTATCAATTTCGTCCAAAATCCACTGGGATGCGAATTCCGGAAAAATCGGTGCGCACCGGGGGCGGTCCGTATAGTTGCCGGCGATCAGATCATCATCGTCGATATAGACGGTCATATTGGTGACAATATAGTCCAGCATCTTGGCTTTTAGAAGTACGTTGGGTTCGCCGCCGAATTTCTCATAGGCCTCTGTAGCCAGTCTCGCCCTTTCTGCACTGAACGTAGGGACCGTGTTTCTCTGTTTTTCTTTCATTCTGTTGATTCTTTCAGATACCATAATTTCCTCCTTTACGCTGCCTTTTTACGGCTCTTTGATTTTGCGATTGCACCGATCGTCATGTATACGGCGATGATCAAACCCAGCAGACCGGATGCCGGCGAAATCCAGTTGACCAGGGTGCTGAATGGAATGAAGGCGCCGCCCAGGATGCCAATGATCATCAGGCCGCCGACAATCAGCCTCTGTTTGGTCGTCTTGTCTTCTGCAAATCTTCTTCCGATGGTCCAGGAATAACCCGTAATTGTCGTGAAGATGCCTGCCACGACGACTAATGCAAATACTGGCTGTAGAACTGGCAGGGTATTGTCGATGACGGCAAGAAGCGGGATCTGTGCTTTGACTTCTACAATGTGGTCGATGTTGGCCAACACGGCGCCAGTAATCATGTATAGTCCCAATGTAAACAGGATGGCAGAAAAGAGCGAAGCCATATTACTTTCTTTGTAGCTGCGGAATCGCTTGCCCTGGGCTACGATGAAGGCGTATCCTGTCACGATGAAGGTGCCAAAATACCATGCGCCTGACAGGAGCGGATTTTTAATGCCAAACACACTGGCAATATAGATATCGCTGTTGTCCACATACTGGCTGATTTTCTCTGCGCCGTCTGTAATTGCGCCAGGGCCCTGGACTGCGAAGCAGTAGACGCCGATTAATACGACAAAACCGATGATGATCAGTCCCACGCAGCTCAGTACGTTTGTGACGCTTTCAAGACCAAACCAGATTACGGCGTAGGCGATGATTCCAAGGCCGATGGCGCCAATCCACTGGGGGATTCCCAAATATTGCTCTAAGGTTGCACCGCAGCCGGCAAACATGGATAAGCTGAAGAGACCGGTGATGATGATTGTCAAAACGTCCGCCACTCTGGCTGCTCCTTTAAATCCGCAGAAGTAATCGTAGGCATCAGCCGGTGCGTCTATTTCTGGAATATCCCATGAGTTATATCCGATCTTGGACCAGAAAAACCATAGACAGGCGAATACAATCAGGGGAATGAGAATTGGCCAGAAACCGCCATATGCGGCAAAATACTGCAGTGCTTCCTGGCCTGAAGCAAAACCTGAACCGATGAAGTAGGCGCAGAATGCAGCGGCTACACTGATTGTTGTTGAAAACCTGAAATTCTTCATATTAGAAATCGCATATTGTTATGTAATTGAGACGTTAAAAGCCGATGCGGCAGGCTTTTGCTGTCAAAATCAAGTTGTAATATGCTTTCCTCCTTTCTCTACATGAACTATTTGTATTATCTTTACAACGTTGTCTTACATCATATTATAAATAATTTGTATGATTTGTCAAGGGTGCCTGACCATTTTTTCTTAACTTTGTAAGTTTTCTGAATAATTTACATTTGCATTCCCAAAAACACCTGGTGGAACAAAAAGAGAAAAGCCCCTCCGTATTACCGAAGAGACTTTTCTCTTTTCATTTATTTCTTCTTTAGGCAGCAGTTCTCATCTTGTGGTCAGCAGGAAATTCAAAGGAAGGGAAGCAATGATGCTATCCAAACCATCACAGGGGCGGCGATGATTGCTGGGATGTAGTTTGCGATTTTGATATCGGTTGCCCCCATCATATTTGTTCCAAGAGGAATGGTCAGGAGCGCTCCCACACAAGAGAATGCACCAATCATCTCATCGGATAACAGCGGAGACAACATGCCGGCGAACTAGCCATCATCGACACGGACTATCCTGCACCCTATATTTGGTCTCAGCTTGTCCACCATAAAAATAAATGGATCACCCCTCAAATGAAAATCTTCATAGATCTGATGCAGAAGCATTTGGAATGACCCTTTACATTTCCAGAAAACACTGGAGAATCTTCTTTGCATCGGCAGCGTGGGCCGGATTCCTGAGCAAAATCTCCGGATGCCACTGCAGGCCGATGATAGGCAGGCTCTCGTGGACGGCAGCCTCGATAATGCAGTCCGAAGGTGTCTCTGTAATTGCACCTTCCTGGCAGAGATGGAGAAAATGAACCTGCTCTTCTCGCGTAATCTGAGGGCTGAACCAAACCTGCGCAATCTTCAAGCAAGAAGGCACTGCTCTGACGGCTTGATAATGAATAGAATTTGTACAAAGGTGCTCTCCGTATAAGCCGTGAAGCAAGGTGCCCGGAACACAGGCTGTATTGTGATACTTCTCCTCAATATGCTCGCCCTTGTGGTGATCCTTATGATGTAGTTCCTGATACAGGCTGCCCCCAAAGAAGACATTGATCATCTGAAAGCCGCGGCATATGCCTAAGACTGGCTTTCCCTCGCTGACAGCCTTTTGGAGGATTTCCCCCTGGCAGGTGTCCAGATGGTCGTCCAGTATATCGCAGCCCACGTTTTCTTCTCCCCAGAGCCTGGCGTTGATGCCTGTCCAGCTGCCCGGCAGCAGAACTGCGTCACATTTGTCAAAATCCGCAGGATCATAAGAGATAAATGCTTTTGCGCCTAATTCTGTAATCGCTTCTGCGCAGCCTTGTGAGAAATGATATTGATCCAATTCTCCCGCAATCATAATCGTTCTTTCCATTGACTGTTTCTCCTTCCTTTACAGTTTGTATTCTATTATATCTTCCCCTGTTTTTCAATAGCCAATGTGATGCCAATTTGCAGTACCTGAAACAGCAAAAACGCAGATAGGGCTGCCCCATTGCCATGAACGCAGCCCCATCCTATTATTTATGATCTTTGATTTTATAGCCCTGTCTGTATCGTTCTTTCGATGATATTTTCTTGAATGTTTTTTTCCAAATCAACAAAGAAGGCAGAATAGCCTGCAACGCGAACCAGCATGTTGCGATATTTTTCAGGATGTACCTGTGCGTCTCTCAAGGTCTCGTTATCTACGACGTTGATCTGCATGTGGCTGCCCTTCATTTTAAAGTGCGCTTTTAAGACAGTTTCTACGATGTCAATGCCCTTTTCACCTTTTACAATCTGTGGATCAAAACGCTGGTTCAGCAGCATTCCAGCTTGTGATGCCTCCTGATTGATAGAATCCAGGGATTTGACCACAGCTGTCGGTCCACAAGTATCACAGCCGATCATCGGAGAAGCATTATCCGAAAGCGGTGTAAAACCATGTCTTCCGTCTGGAGTCGCTGTAATATTTTTTCCAAGCTGCACATTGTAGGACTGGGTTGCGCATACAGAGATGAACTTACCGCCTCTTCCGTCCTTATATTTCTTTATCTCTGCATCCGCATTTTCAATTACAAACTGCGCATACTTATCAGCCTGTTCAATATCGTTGCCATACTTAGGCGCTCTCTGAATCAGTACCTGGCGTATATCTTCCTTATCCTTGAAGTCGCATTCTAATGCATCCATCAACTCTGACATAGTCAGATATTTTTTGTTGAATACACATTCTTCAATTGCTGTAAAGGAGTCTGCGATATTCCCAAGACCAGTCGTCGCCATAGCATCCCATCTATAATCGGCACCTTTATCTTGCAGGAGCTTTCCTTTTTCAATGCAGCCTTGGGTAAATGCTGAGGCGAGTAACGTCGGCATGGTATATGCGTGTGCAGATACCAGTCTGTTAAACTTGCGGACAAAGCGTTCGATGAAGTATGCCTGCTGTGTTAAGTAAGCTTCTTTCAGCTGTTCTATGGACGTAAAGTCTCTTGCATTTCCAGTTTCCGGTCCAACTTGTTTTCCAGTAACAGGATCTCTGCCTCCATAAAGGGTTATTTCAAATACCTTTATGGTGTTAAAGAATCCAAGCATGGACTGATAATCTGAAAGACCTGGCACAACCGGTTCCGTGCAGCCTAAGAGACACCAGTTCCTTGCCTGCTCCAAAGTGAAACCGATATCAAGAAGCGCCGGAATACTGTTGTTATCATTGAAGAATGCCGGATGACTTCCGCCAGTCAATGCAACATGAATTGCCAGCCTGAAAGTTTCCTCATCGACATTGTCATGATATCTAAAGGAAACCGGCGGTTCCTTGGTCTGCAGATCTTCCATTCCATGAAGAATCAGTCTGGTCAGATCATTGCATGCATCTGTGCCGTCTGCCTTTTGTCCGCCTAAGGTCATCTGAATGTACAAAGCGCATCCGGGGTATGCGCCGGATTCAAACTCGTCTCTGAGATACCACATTTCCTCAATTCTCAGTTTGAATTCATGGATAAGATCCCCGATTTCCTGCTCAGACACTCCATTTTCCAAATCGTTTTTGTAGAATTCGTACATATATTGATCAAAACGGCCCAGGGCATGGATATATCCCATATTTTCAATCATGATTGCATCATGGGTGAACAGGACAAGCTGGGCTGCCTGCAAGAAAGTCTCCGGCGGATTTTCCGGTACCATTCTGCAGTTTTCGGCAATGGTTTCATACATCTTCTTTTGCTCTGTATTTCTGCATGCTTTTGCCAGTTCCTCTGCCAGATCAGCATATCTGTGAGCCATGACAATGACCGCTTCCATGGACGTGATCATCGCTTCCCACTTCATTCTCTGCTCTGTGTTTTCAATGGTCATATCATCATCTAATTTTGCAATCTGTTCCTTGCACTGATTGATATAATAACGATATCCCCGTTTCACCAGATTCTCATAGTCAGGTGCATGGCACATGGTCGAACATTGCTGTATTCCCCTGGTAAAGATTCCGATATCTACCAGCTCGTGTTCTTCTTCAGTCATAAGCCCATCGGTATAATCGCCAAAGGTGTGCCCTTTCCATGTCTTTGCAATTTCTATCAGTTCATCCTTTTCTCCCGGCATATACTGGAACGGGTCAAACTGACGAGTATCAAAGGTACGCGCTGCCTCAGGCAGCCAATTCATCATCTCAGGGAACACCGGCACAGCATGGGTTCTGGACGCAATGCTGCCTGCTAACAGCGAGTCCTCTTCAATATAGATTTCCCTTGTCTTCATTACTTTCATGAACAATTCGGCTCTCCTGCGAATATATGGCTCCACTGACGGCGTTTTATAAAACTCCGTCGCGATTCTAGCTCTGTCAAGACAGATCGTAGGTGTCGTGGTTCTGATTCTGTCACGTATTCTTTCAATTCTTGATGATAACATATTTGCCTCCTTAACATCCTGTTTGTATGGTTCTATCGATGATATTATTTTGAATTTCTTCGCTTAAGTCTACGAAGTATGCTGAGTATCCAGCTACTCTGACTAGGATATTTCTATACTTATCCGGTTCTTCCTGGGCCGCCCGCAGCACCTTGTCGTCTAATACGTTAATCTGAATGTGGAAACCGCCTTTTAAGAAGTGTGCTTTGAACACGGTCTCTATAATATCCAGACCCTTTTCACCTGCACATACGGTAGGGTCGAATCTTTGATTCAGCAGCATGCCGCTTGCCGGAACTAGCGGGTCACAACACGCCAGAGAATTTACGACTGCAGTAGGACCATTTGTATCCATTCCCGCCATTGGAGATGCATTGTCTGCAAGGGGTGTCGTTGCCAGTCGTCCGTCTGGCGTAGCACCGATCAGTTTACCTAATTCCACATTGTAAGCCTGTGTTGCAATTACCAGTGTGAACGCACCGCCCATGGCGTCACGATACTTCTTTGCTTCTGTATCCAGTACATCCACAAGCCAGTATGAATACTGATCAACTTCTTCAATATCGTTTCCGAACTTCGGTGCCTTGTTCAGAAGCATCTGGCGTTTCTCTTCATGTCCCGCAAAATTGTGATCAAGCATATCGATTAGTTGGTCCATGGTAACGTACTTTTTCTTAAATACGCATTCATCTATGGCCTCTAAAGAGTCAACGACATTTGCAATTCCTGTAATCGCTATGGCCGTGTAATGATGGTCTGAACCCTTTTGCTGTAACAGTTTACCCTTTTCCATGCAGCCAACGGCCAGGGTTGAGCCAGTGATAGTAGGCAGGGTGTAAGCATGACCGGCCAAGGTTCTTGCGTACATGTCTACAAACTTGCTTAAGAAGAATTGAAGCTGTTTTTTAAATGCCTCTTTTACGTCTTCAATATCCTTAAAGTTTCTGGGATCACCCGTCTCAAGTCCCATCATTGTGTCTGTAACATGGTCATATCCGTCATGAAGCATGATATCAAATATTTTGATAGGATTAAAATATCCCGGATTACTCTGGAAATCTGATTTTCCTAGAACATGTGGTTCTATGCAGCCGCAGATTCCCCAGTTCCGTGCTTCTTTCAGAGTAAAGCCAAGCTGAAGCAGGTAGTTGATAGCCGTATCGTCATTGTAGAAAGCCGGGTGTCCTCCCGTATCTCTTGCCGCTTTGATGGCCAGTCTGAAAGTCTCTTCATCAATATTTCGATGATAGCGGAATGAAATGCAAGGTTCATCCGTCTGTAAATCCAATAAGCAGCGAAGGAATACTCTTGTCAGTTCATTACAGGCGTCTTTGCCGTTTTCCTTTACGCCGCCCAGGATCACGTGCATCCAAAGGGGACAGCCCGGGTCTGCCACAGATTCTGCATAGCATCTGATATTCCACATCTCCATAACTTTCAGCTTGAACTCGTGGATGATATCTGCAAAAAATGCTTCGTTTTTTCCCTCTGCCATTTCTTTTTCAAAGAATGGGAGCATGTACTGGTCATATCTGCCCAGATTGTGGTCTCCGCCTGATGCCTCTAAAGTAATGGCCAGGTGATGGAACCATACAAGCTGGGTGGCCTGCATAAAGGTCTGCGGTGGATTTTCCGGAACCGTGCGGCAGTTTTCAGCCATAGTAAGAAGCTCTTCTTTTCTCTTTGCATCTTTGCAGCGGGCTGCCTTTTGCTCAGCAAGGTCAGCATAACGATGTGCCAAATTGATGATGGACTCCATAACAATCACCATGGACTGCCATGCGATTTCCTGTTCCATGTCGTATACATCATTGATTTTATGTGCTGCAAGCTTTTCCCTGCATTCATCGATGTAATAACGATAACCCCTTTTAATGAAGTTATCATAATCTGGCGAGTGATTCATGGTCGACTGATTCGATATGCCATGGGTCAGCACGCCTGCCTCTATCATTCTCTTTGTATCATCATCAATCAAACTGCTAGCAAAATCGCCGAAGGTGTTACCTCTCCACTTATTGACGATCTCCCATAAGTCTTTCTTATCCTGCTCTGAGCGGAAAGCCAGGTTGTCAGATGGTCGATTGTCTAATGTATCAAAATCGTCGTAAAGCCATTTTGTGGTATCCGGATGTAAAATGACGGATTGCACTCGGCTGCCTTGATGACCGGCAAGCTGCTCGTCATCATCGATGAAGATAGCCATATTGTCTAAATAGTATTTAAAAGCCTTTGCCCTTCTTAGAATGTAGTTATCCATGGAAGGCTGGGTGTAAAATTCCGTGATTAATCTTGCTCTGTCCAAATCAATGGTCGGCTGTGTATCACGAACTCTTTTACTGAGTTTTTCGATTCTCTGAGAAAGCATAATATATCTCCTTTCCTATTATCATCTATTCTTTCACTATTATTTTTTCGTTGTCTTTTGTATAGAAACAGGATTTATCCGTTCCATCCAGTACGTCATTTGCAGCCCTTGCCAATTCTCTAACTTGGGATTCCTCCGGTGGGTTCACATCACTTAACCCATACTCTCTGCCAAGTGCAGAATATTTGTTCACGCCAAATTGGTGATACAAGAGAAGCTCATAGGATTTTATCTGAGGAATCCCTTTTACAAATTCTGCCGTGGCAATGATATTATCCTTTGAATCATTAAGTCCTGGAATGACCGGCGTTCGAACTGTAATGTCCACCCCGAAAGCTGCGATCTTCTTGATATTTTCCAGTATCATTTCGTTTCCCGCACCGGTGAGCTCCCGATGTCTGTCTGAGTCCATATGCTTTATGTCTAAGAACATACTGTTTACATAAGGAAGCGCTTCCTTGAACTCGTCGTAATTTCCGGCGCCACAGCTTTCAATTGCAACGTCGATCCCTTTTTGCCCGCATTTTCTGGCAATTTCTGTAAGATATCTTGGCTGGGTCAAGGGTTCCCCTCCGGAGAAGGTGACGCCCCCTCCCATGATGGAATAAAAGATTTTGTCTTTCTCGATCTGCTTACAAAGCTCCTCTATTTCATATTCTTCGCCCACCAGATACTTCGCACCTGCGTAGCAGCTTTCTGCGCATCGAAAGCATTTTATGCATTTTTTTCTGTCTATTCTAAGCCCGTCTTCTGCAGAGAAAATCGCATCTGCGGGACATACTTTGAGGCAAGCCCCGCACCCGATGCATTTACCCTGGGACTCCATGATTTCCTGACCATAATCCTGGGATTCGGGATTTGCACACCACTTACATCTAAGGGGGCATCCTTTAAAAAACACCAGGGTTCTCAGTCCATGACCATCGTGAATAGAGCATTTTTGGATATTAAAGATCATTCATGATTCCTCCACATTATCTTTGGTTCGCTTTTCATTGATACACTTACATATTGCAAAGGTTGTGCCAACTTCATCTGCTATTTTTAAGGATTTTTCCGGAAATTTGAGCCGGTTTTCCTGGCAAAACCTGTTGAAAATCAGCAAAAGACTTCTCTTCTGTACCATTTTTGCTACGCCTGTTTTTTTGCATTTCGAATTTTTCCTGGCAAAATAGCGAAAAACAAGCATTTTGCATTTCCTTTCATGGGTCTTTGATTTAACGTGCCAAAAACGATACGTCTTACATCTACATTGCGTACCTTTTTTGATACATTTCTGTAGGATGATGAGCAAACAGAGCCTAAATGCAGCTTTTTTTACTTGGTTCAATTCTTGCATATATCTAAGCTTAGGAAAAACTACAAGATGGAGGGAAAAAATGAAAGCAAGAAAAATGTTTAGAACCGTTGAGACGCATACGTTAGGTCATCCTACTCGCAATGTGGTCAGCGGATTCCGTCATATACCGGGCAAAACCATGAGCGAGAAATTCACGTATATGAAGGATCATGAAGACTGGTTCCGTAAAGTCCTGGCTTACGAACCTCGTGGGAGCGAAATCATGTCATGCACCATCATCACGGAACCCTGTACACCTGGTACTGATGCAGGCGTCCTGTTTTTTGAAGCAAGCTGCTGGCTTCCAATGTGTGGTCATGATACGATGGGCGTAACGGTCGCGCTGATTGAGTCAGGCTTAGTTGAAGTAACCGAGCCGATCACAAAGATCAGTCTTGATACGCCTGCCGGGATTGTCGAGGTCGAAGCAAAAGTAGAAGATGGCGTTGTAATCGAGGTTTCATTCATTAACGCACCGGCTCTTGTGTTAAACCGAAATGTCACGGTGCAAACGAAGGATTACGGCCAGCTGACTGTTGATATCTCCTGGGGAGGAAATGTATATGCGATTCTTCCCGCTGGCGCAGTGGGAATTGAAATTGATCCCGGCAATGCGGGCAAATTAGTCGAGGCCGCAAACTCCATTGCCGGCGATATTAACACACAGGTTACAATCAAGCATCCAGAGCTCGACTTTGTCGACCGTGTTACCCATGTAGAATTCTCTGGTCCCCCAAAGGGAGCAGGCGCTGACATCCAAAACTGCGTAGTCGCACTGCCCAAGGTGGTTGACCGTTCGCCATGCGGTACAGGAACTTCGGCAAAGGCTGCCCTTCTATTTGAAGAGGGCAAACTAAAAGTAGGCGACAGCTTTTCTCACGAAAGTATTATCGGCTCACAGTTTCAATGCGAGATTATAGAAGAGACAACCGTTGGCGGAGTCAAAGCAGTTATTCCCAAGGTCACCGGCAATGCCTGCGTGATGGGTTTTGCAACCTGGGTGCTGGATCCGAAGGACCCGTTTCCAGAAGGGTTTCTTTTAGGTTAAATTGAATACAGGCTCAGCCGCCTGGTTGCTAAAAGAAAGAGCGAAGCAGTAAAAACCGCCTCGCTCTTTTTATAATTATTTATCTTCCTTTTTCTTTGATCCTTTCATTGCTACAGTCATGTAAAAGATTGCAGATCCAAAGGTAATCGCTAGACAGAAGATTAAACTGGCAATCCACATAATTTACCTCCTCTATACTTCATCCATGATTCTCTCAGGGATCTCAGGAAATTCTTCCTTACCAGGGTCATAGTAAACGCCGATGGTGTCCTTATTAAACTTCTTCGCAAAGAAGTACGCTGCTACAAATCCAACTGCCCACTGGAAAAGAAGGGTTCCCACACTCTCCGTTCTGAACGGGTTCCACCACTGTTCATCCCAGCCGATGGCATCTTTCAGCCAAACGAGCAATACGATGCCTGATACGATCGGGGCAATATAGCCGGCTTTGATATCAAAGGCTCTGGTGATTTTTCTGTCGCTGACTGGATTGATGAACTTTTCGCGCATCCTCCTTGCACCAAACTTCATAGCGAGAATACCTGAGAACATACCGCCAATGAAGATGCCGAAGCCCCATGTCGTGTCTTGATTTGTCAGAATGTCCTGATTCATGAAACTAGGGAATCCAAGCAACACCTGGAAGAAAATAGCTCCCGCAATGCACTTTTTACGATTCCATCCCATGTCGATGAAGGGACCTGCAAATACTGTCGTCACAGCGATAATCGAGGTGAAGGCGGCAAAGGCCAGTGACAGGAAGAATAAGGTTCCGATCACTCTACCCATCGGAAGGGTTTCAAATAAATTTGTAAGTCCGACAAAAGTAAGTCCGTTGTTTCCTGACTGTGCCAGCGCTAACGCATCCTCTGTACTTCCTGCAAATGTGAAGATACATGGAAGAACAACCAGCGTTCCCAGCATAGCAAAAGAAATATCGCCAAATCCTTGTACATTGGTATTTACAACGATATCCTCCTTCTTGGCAGAATACTTGGATAACGTCACACAAAGCATCGTACCAGAACCAAGTGACCAGAAATCCTGCGTAATCGCCTGAATCCAGATATTTGCATTCAGCAATTCTGAGAATTCAAATCCAAAGGAATATTTAAGACCTTCAACGGCTCCTGGCTGCGTCATAGAATAACAGGCAAGCCCTACCAAAATGACAAGCATAATGGGAACGATGAACTTCGCTGTTTTTTCCAGGAATCCCTGCCTGTTTGTACAGAAAAATACCAAGGCCATCGGAACCAGCCAGCATACCGCTGTTCCCCAATCTGCCGAAGCTACATTCGTAAAAAGCTCCAGTTTGTCTTCGACACCAAAATAACTGCCAGTGATTGACATAAACAGATAGCGAACAACCCATGCAAGGATGACCGTATAATTGCAGTGCATCATAAAATAGCAAAGTGTCGCAAAGGTTCCCATAATCGTCCATTTCGAACCAAGGAGGTCACGAAATGCTCCAGGTGCAGAGTGACGTGATGCACGTCCTGCAAAGTTCTCAACCATGACTAGTGGAATAGCGATGATAAGCAGCGATACGACTGCCGCTATCACAAAAGCTCCGCCGTAAGTGCAGACGAGGCGAGGGAAGCGCCAGAGATTACCGGTTCCCACACTACCTCCTACCATGACCATCAGCAGGCCAAACCGGGACGAATATCCGTCCTTCTTTTTGTTAAGTGTTTCCATTTTTTCTCCTTTCTTAATGAATCGCAAAGATAAAGAACGTGCTCAAATCGAGAGAAGTTCTCGCATTCTCTCTGATCTTAAGCTAACATTAACAATCGCAAAAAATATGCCAACTTTTAGTTCTTTTTTGGGCGGAAAAGACCGATAATTTCTGAAAAAATGGCAGATAAGTATGTAATCCATTACTATTGCGTGCCAGTTTTAATACACGATGCACTTTTTTACGTACTGCTTTCTCGGGAGAAAGTACCTAGAAAATTCAGATACGCACCATTTATGGCACACCTTTTTTACTTTTTGTATCAAAATAATTACACTCGGCTATTATCTTTCATCAATATATGGTACAATGCAGTCAAAGCAATTTCTCCATGTCAAGCTTTATGAATACTATTTTTAGGAGGGAATTCCATGGAGTCCACAACAGATAAGAATGCTGCAATCCTTAATGAACGTTATTTCTTAAAATGCCTTGACTTTGCACAGAACCCCATCGTGATTTGGGGAGAAAAAACAGAGCTGCTATTTGCCAATACTGCGTTTTGCAATTTATTTCACATACCCTCACGGGAAAAAGCGATCGGTACCACCCTTGCCGATATCATGAGAAAGGGGAAAATCAAGGCTTTCCCGGTAGGCTCGAAACGTCCCCAGCTCAAGGTACCTGAAGTGCTGCGCAGCGGTATTGAAGTGCTGGATTGGAACGTATACCTCGAATACGAACCACTGCCAAACGAAAGACAAATTTTATCGACCGATATGTATCCGATCAAAGACACCGCAGACAATGTAACCGGCGTCATTGAAATTTATCGTTCACATGAGCAGGAAATCAAAAGTGCCCGTAAGATCATGGGGCTTTCTGCAGGATATGACTTTCATTCCATCATCGGATACAGTCAGGTGATCAGGGATAAAATCAATATTGCCAAACAGTTTGCAAAGAGCTCTGCAAACGTTTTGGTTACAGGAGAAAGCGGTGTCGGAAAGGAACTCTTTGCACAGGCGATTCATAATCACAGCGCAAGAAGCAAGGGACCTTTTGTAGCCTTAAACTGCGCAAGCTTTCCATCAGAACTGATTGAAAGCGAACTCTTTGGTTATGTAGAGGGTGCGTTTACGGGAGCATCCAAACGAGGGCAGACAGGGAAAATAGAACTTGCCGACGGCGGTACCCTATTCTTAGATGAAATAGGCGAACTCCCTTACTACTTCCAGCCCAAGCTTTTGAGAGTCCTTGAGACGTGGACAATCACCAAGATCGGTGACAGCAAGCCAATTCCAGTAGATGTACGCCTTGTCGCTGCAACAAACAGAAATTTGGAAAAGATGGTGGAAGAAGGTCTCTTCAGAAGCGATTTATATTACAGGCTCCAGGTGCTAAATGTAGAAATCCCTCCGCTCCGAGATCGAAGGGAGGACATTGTTCCATTGGCTGAATATTTTCTAGCACAATTTGCCCCTGATGGTAAAAACCAGGCTAAAACTCTCACCAATGAAGCAAAAAGACTTCTCGCAAGCCAGCTGTGGCCCGGTAATGTGCGGGAACTAAAAAACGTAATCAGTCGTATTGCGATTCTTTCTCCTGATCCTGTTATAGATGCCAGCTTTCTTGAAAGCGTACTTTCAGTAAAAAAACCTTCTTTCGTAAGAAACTCACCTGCCGCAGGCGCAGGCGACACGGATGAAAACAGAATTCAGCAGGCAAAAGAGGCGATTGGCAGTGCACAGGCAGATTTAGTGCACCTGGCTCTGGAGATTACCGGGGGTAAGCGGAAAGAGGCTGCCGATTTAATCGGTGTGTCCCGCAATACCTTTTATCGGATGATGAAAAAACACGAACTTTTTTAATTAACGAAATAATATTGGTTTTCTTGAAGGGGCTTATCCGTCAGGATGGCCTCTCCTTCTTCGCCCTCTCATCGATGACATCAAAAGAAAGCTGGGTGTATAGATACAGTTCAAGACTGGATCTTGTTATTGTCACGATTTTGTCAAAACGTCGTACCTCCACCCTGGGACATTTTGCCCCGGCCTTCAAAGCCCGGTCAGCCAGCCACGGTTTCATAAAATCGGCTGCAAAGTCGATAGCTTCGTCTAAGTTGTCAAAGTCAGCAATTCCCAAAGGATAATGAACACGAAAGCGCTCCTTCTCTCTTAACGGTATAATTCGAACACTATAAACTAAAGAGAAGGTACCCACAGCCGCGCCTACAGCGCCTGCCACATCTGCATCGTCTGGCAGCAATGCAGATTCATTGAGCTGCTCTCCAACGAGAGGTACGAAGGCCCAGGACGGTGCGCCGACTCCAACGAGCATACTGTCTAACAGCAATTGCACCTGTTTTGAAATCCTGCTCTCTCCCAATAGCACACATTGAATTAACCGCTGTCCTTCTCCGCCTGGCATCAGATTGAATCCGCCGGCGGCAAAGCTTTTATTCAGCAAAGCTTTTGCGATGGTGTCTGCCACTAACCTTCTCACCGAGACAGCCACAGCTTCCTCAGTGTCTCTGCCGCTGCCGGTCAGGAGTCTTGCTCCCCGTTGAGAAGCTTCTTTGTTCCATAGGTCTAACAATCCCAGAACATGCAGGGCATCGGTAGGCGTAAAGGAAGCAAACTGGACAAGGCCTTTTTCCTCCATTCTTTCCAGCTGTGCGTATTTCAGCCAAAGGGCACTTTCATCGGCTAAAAGAGTGTTGATCGAATGAGGCCCTTCTTTCAGCCGCCCCATGATTCTCTGTTCGAATTCACTCTCCGCTTCTCCGGCGGCAGCAATTAGAAAAAGAGGTTCTCCTTTATATCGTGCTTTCTGTAAAGATTTTAGCTCTTCTGTAATCTGCGGGTACTCCTCGGCCAAAACGCAAAGGGGCCTGACCCTGCGGTTACTCAGCCCTAGAGAGTGGTCCTGATGATACAGAATCCTCGTATCTCCGCCCAGCCCAAAGGTATAGATGTCAATGGCTTTAACCAGAGTTTTATGACCTGCGACTATGGCGCCTTCTTCCATCAGTGCCGGCTTTCCGCTTGCGTCCAGACGGATGATATCCGTCGTCGTTCCGCCGATATCGACCACCCAGGTTCCTCTTCTGTCTCCGGCAGCAGAAGCCAAAAACCGTGCGCCGCAGGCGCTGCCGGCGGGACCTGATAAGACCATTTCCACCGGGTGCATTTTAGCCCACGAAGCCCCGACGATGGTTCCATCTCCTCTGACAATAGTAATCGGCACCTTGATTCCTCTTGCCTGGCAGACTCTTTCCACTGCATCCAGCAGTTCCATAACGATGGGTATCAGGCCCGCATTCAATACCGTAGTTGTTCCGCGCTTTACTGCATCCAAATCTGTCGCCAGTTCATGTCCGCAACTGATATACAGGTCCGGCCTCATCTCCTGTATGATATCAACTGCCCTGTTTTCATGGGCCGCATTCCTCACGCAAAAGTAGCCGGAGATTGCAATTGCCTCAATATGATTGGGAATCTCCTCAATCTTCTCCCTCAGTTCTGCTTCATCAAGAGGTCTCCTCTCATCGCCACGTTGATTATGCCCGCCCTCTACTGTAAATACATAATCAGTGTTAAAGGTATTCTCTGCCACTGCATTTTTGACAAGCTTTTCGTTGTAACCAATTAATATTAATGCCGTCGGCCGCAGTCTGTTTTCAACAATGGCATTCGTCGCCAGGGTCGTCGCCAGATTAAAGGAACTTATGGCTGAAATCTGGACCTTTTCCAAGATCAAATCCAGTCCCGTTTCTATGCTCGTTACTAAATCGTCGTGAATCGTCGGCGTCTTTGCTTTTGTTTCAACAGTATTATCTTTTCCATTTAGAAAGACTAAATCTGTATAGGTACCGCCTGCATCAATTCCTATGATTCCAGGTTTTTTTATTTTGCTCTTACACATATACTGCTATCCTTTCTCTTTGCTCACGCGGCTTAAGGCCCGGCTGCAGAGCCGGACCTTAAGATTTAATATATCATGTTCTAAAACGTTTTTGCGTACTCGTCGATGATCTTCTGCAGCGCCTCCTCCTTTTCCAGGCCATATGTATAATTATAAGATTGCTCATACTTATCCAGCTGTTTTGCCGCCCTTTCGAGGAGGGTATTTTTTCCCTCTCGCTTTACATAATTGGCATAAGGCGCACGGTCGGTCAGAATTGGAATCATAAACTCGCTCCTGAAATTGCCCGTAGTATGCGGGTTATATAGGAATTCCGCTTTCACTCCTTCTTCTTCAATCACATCGAAGGCCATAGAGAAGTCGTTCACTTCCATTCCGCGACAGATTCTTTCAATGACTCTGACGATTTCTCCATCGATAACGGTCCGCTCAAAGGAGTAACCGTTCAGCTGCGAGAAAGTACCCAGGCCGTTTATGACGTTCATACCGGACTGTCTTGCAATGAATCCATTCATAAAGGTCTCCCAGCCATACTGTGCGTCGCACTCATTGGAATCCGCTGAAATGCCAATACCGACGGTAGGGATGTTATAGAACCGCGCCATCTGCATTGCCCCCATTTTGATGATCGGGTATTCAGGCGTAGCCACAGTACACGCTGCAAATTTCATGTCGAAGATTCTCGAGGCGTGGAGCAGGCCGACCCGCATACCGGGCCGATAACACTGCGCCAGCACGACGTGTCCGATGACCTCTGCAAAAGATTGTATCAGGGAACCCGCCAAGGTGACTGGCGCTGTAGCACCTGCCATGGTGCCAGTACTGAAGATGCATGGTATGTCGTATTTTGAAGCCATTCGGATCACTTCGCAGCCATCTCTTCTAATTCCAAGAGGAGAAAAGGTGCAGAGGTTAAACATCAGTCTTGGCTTCTTCATCAGGTTGTCCAGCCCTCCGACCATTTCCGCATTCATATTGATGATCGCTTCCGCACTCTTCTCAGAGTTCGCAACACTGTGAATCGGTTTTTTTGTGCCGACCAGAGAAGCTTTGTACATATACAGATCCTGCAGCTCCGCTGGCATATCACAGGGCTGGATTGCCGGCTGCTGCACGCCGACTTCGTTCATCACTTCCATCAGTTTCGCATGCCTGAGTGCCGCTTCATAGGTTCCCGCATGTTCTACGCCGTCTTTATCGATGTATGTGGTTGCATAACCGGCCGTTGCATAGGTAGATTCCTTGCCGCCAAACTGGAAGGCTTTCTTGCCGAATACATCATAAAAAGCGTACGAATGACTTTTCGTCTGCAATGCCTGCTGTACCAGTTCCGCAGGTATATAGGCCCTCTGCAGATTGTAATCCACCTTCGCTCCATTCTTCTCTAACAGCTTTAACGACTGCTCTTCCTCCACCAGGATGCCTACCTGCCAAAGGACTTCCATCACGTTCATATGAATTTTATAGACTTCATCCTCAGATAAAACCGTCAAATTTTTCGCTAATTCCATTTTATTTCTCCTCCTTCTCTTCCAATACTGCTGCTTCACTGTAATTTTCCTTTAGCCTGCCGATTCGCCATACACAGCATGCACATGCCGCTCCCAGCAGCATTGACGGCATGCCGCCGATCAAAGCCATGGATTTGGCGCCCGTTATCCCTGCAAATGAAATGAACACATATGCGGACACGGCCATAACCAATGCCCAGGTAGATTTCATCCATAGGGGCGGTTCTTCATCGTCTGAAACGGCTCGCAGCTGCACGGTGCTTACCATGGCTGCTGTCGTCGTGGAACTGCTGGCCAATGTGACGAATGAGAGGTAGATAACCACTAGAAATACGACACACCAAAGGATGCCTCCCGGCAGCTGCTTGAACAGCTCGAACATGGTCGCTTCCATTCCCAGTTCACTCATGGCGCCCCAGATATCAAATCTGCCGCTGGTCTGCATGTCAAATGCCAGAGATCCAAATATCACAAACCAAGCACAGGTGAACAGAGCCGGAATCACCATCGTTCCAATGGCAATTTCTTTGAGCGAACGACCATAGGAAATCTTTGCCAGGAACAGCCCCACAATAGGGGCAAATGCCGCAACACTAACATACTGCCATATCATCCAGAATATTGGTCCGTCATTTCCGTCGATGCCGCCAGTGTAGCAGATACTTTCAATAAAACAACCAAATGTGGACGAGGTACTTTCAGTAAACATGTCAAATATGTACAAAGTAGGTCCGACAATTGCGACAAAGATCAGCACGATGATATACAGCCTCAAGTTTTGGTCAGTAATAATCTTAATTCCTTTTGCAATGCCGCCGATACTCATGAGAAGAAAACCTAAAACAATGACTACTTCCACTATGAGCCAGGTAACGTTAGACACTTCAATACCAAAGATCGACTTCAGTCCCGCGCTGATCTGCATCGTACCAGTTCCCAAGGAACAAGTGACACCTGAAACAATACCGAATAAGCAGACGACATCGATGACAGTGTTTAATTTACTGTTTGCCGGTCTGCCATTGATGCAGTATAGGAAGGAGCTGACTCTTGAGGGCTGATTATAATTATAAATTGCAACGCCTAAGGCCATGGCAAAGATTCCGTACTGTGCGTACTGACCCCATGCCCATTCCAGATTGTTCTGCGCCAGGGCTTTGACCGCAGCCGCCGCGGAACCCGCTTCTACGCCCCAGGATTCCCATGGCTCCATGAAATAGGTAAGAGGTTGCACTACTCCGTAAAAGACAATGCCGATAGCGATGGTCGAACAGATGCACATCCCCCAATAAGAGAAGGTCTTAAATTTCGGTTTTGCATCAGCGCCGCCTAGTTTCACTTTGCCGATGGGATGGAAAATCATTGCAACCATCGTAATGAACATAAACAACGTGATTGGTCCGACAAACCATTTAAAGTTGATGACTTCTGCGTTCAATGCGCCGGATACAAACGTAGAAAATCCATCTTGGTTAATAAAACTCAGTGCGATGATTGCGACCATAATCACAACGATTGGCCAGAAGATCGCGTTATTCAATTTGAAGGCGCTGGTTTTTTCTTTTGTTTCTTTCATATTTTCACCTTTGAATTCTCTCCATAAAACAGCAATAATTTACTTCGCAATTAGTTTTTCTGCTTTTTTACAGCAGGACATCGCATCAGAGGAAAAGCCGTCTGCACCAATCTGGTCTGCCCAGGCTTTTGAAACGGGCGCTCCTCCGACCATGGTCTTGACTTTTCCTTTTAATCCCGCCTCCTTCAAAAGATCTTCAATTGTTTTCTGATGTGCCATTGTCGTTGTCAGAAGTGCACTGCTTCCGATAATATCGGCATTGACTTCGATTGCTTTATCAATAAACTTTTGAAGTTCAACCTGTTTACCCAGATCGTAAACATCAAAGCCCGATGCTTTCAACATGGATGCGCAAATCGCTTTGCCAATGTCGTGGACGTCATCCTTCACGGTCCCAATGACCACCGTTCCCTTTCGGCTGTCCGCCTGCCCGCCTGCAGCGACTTCTTCTTCCACTCTGTTTGTAACGACCTTCATCGCCTGAGAGGCCATGAGCAGTTCCGGTAAGAAAACCTCACCTTCGGCAAAAGCATCCCCTAACTCTTCCATTCCCTTGCTAAAACCGTCTTTTAACAATTCCACTGCCGAAATTCCGTCCGCCTTTGCATCGTCAAGAATTTGTTCTACAGCTTCTCTGTCTGCTTCCATGATAGCCTGTGCCGCTAATTCGTTGTACTTGTTTTCCGCCATTTCTTCACCTTTCATCCTTTTAAACAATTGCAGAAGTGTATTCTCCTGCTAATTGAATACACATTTGTCAGATTATTTCGTCTAACGTTATTATATTGTCTGACAAGAGAGAAATAAAGCAAACAATGGCTATAATCAGTATAGCCCTATGTTATATTTACACCTTGTCGTATAAAATGGATGGATAGCAGTCGCTGTAGCCAATCATATTTACCTATCATTTTTCATAGCTTTTTGTTATAATCTACTTAATAATGATATAATAAGGAGTTAGCCATGAGCATGACGAAATACAGAGCCTTTGTCCACACTGTTGAACTGGGCAGTCTCACCAGGGCAGCCGAAGTTATGCAATACTCTCAGCCCGGTATCAGCAAGATGATGGACTCGCTGGAAGACGAATTAAACCTCTCTCTCTTCGTAAGAAAAGGGCCTGCCTTAGAACTTACAGAAAACGGGAAACAGATTTATATTTACTGCAAAGATATTGTCCGCCGTGAAGACGAGCTGATCAACGCCGCAAATGCGATGAACGGACTGCTGACCGGCACCATACGAATCGGCGCCCTAAATTCAATTATTCTCGAATATACGCCTAATGTAATTAAGACCTATTCCAATGCCCATCCGATCATTCAAATTTTTTTGGATGAGTTATCCTATGCCGAAATCATAGATGATTTAAAAAATGGTACGATTGATATCGGCTTTACCAGCAAGTTCAGCGAAAAAAGCCTGGACTTTATTCCCCTGTTTAAAGATCCGATCCGCTTAATCGTCAACAAAGACCATCCCCTCGCTTCATGCAGCAAAATTCCTATCAGCGCCCTCGATAACAGCGATTTTATTTCCCTGCCTCCCGGCGGGGATGATCTGCTGGTAGTCGTCAGAAACAGGCAGAAGTTCACTCCAATTAATAAGTATTATGTTCACAGCGATGCAGCGGCTGTTGCCATGGTCTCTGCCGGTCTAGGAGTTTATATCATTTCCGAAATGCAGTGCAGAAATCTTCCAGACAATGTAATTAAGAAAGAATTTGAGGAAGATCTTTTCAGAGTCATGGGTATCGGTATCAAATATACAAAAAACGTTTCCCCGACGATTAAAGAGATGATTCGAATCTCCAAATTACAAGAAGACCCTCGATGAAATAAGGGGATGCAGCATTTTACTACAACCCCTTATATTCTCAGTTCAGTTTTTCATTTATTGGTTTTGCATCTCGTATTTCAGGCAGTCTCCTCTGCCTGGGAAGTCTCTTCTTTCTCAGAAACATCGTACACTTCTTTCAGCTCTTTTTTGCTGAACAATCGTTTTATCAGAATCGCCAGAACGATCAGGGTCATGACATGGAGCGGGAAGTCGAAGAGTTGAATCGCACTCTTGGCTCCGGCGATACCAGCAAAGCTGATGAAAGTATAAGCGGTAGCGCCCATCAGAGCGCCCCAGGCGAATTTAATCATTGTCGGCGGTTCTCCGCTGCCGTCAGGATTCAGCTTGGTGGTCGTGGATACTAACGCAACAGATGTTGTGGTAGAATTTGCCATAGTAACGAATGAAATGATTACGATGATCAGGAATACGACAACCAGAATACCGCCCAGCGGCAGCGTCCTTAACAGGTCGAACATGGAAGCCTCAGCGCCCTTGTCCACAATGCCCTGCCATACGTTATATTTGCCACTCGTCTGCAGATGGAAGGCATAACCGCCGAAAATGCAGAACCAGATTACGTTGAAGAATGCCGGAATCACGCCCATGCCCAGCGCAATCTCTTTAATCGTCCGACCGTAAGATATCTTTGCAAAGAAGATGCCGAAGATCGGTGCGAAGCCGGAGGCACCTACAAACTGCCAGAATGGCCAATCTTTGGTCCAGGTTGCATTGTCCAGCACGCCGGTATATCCTGCTGTTTCTATGATGTTGCCAAAGAGATAGCTCATGCTCTCTGTAAACAGACTCAGGATATATTTGCCCGGACCCACGATGAATACGAAAGCCAGTACGACAATATAGATATAGAAGTTCAGATCCGCCAGCTTGGATATACCTCTTTCTACGCCGGAAATAGAAGTCAGGACGAAGAAAGCGACGATGCCGACGGCGATAATCAGCCACAGCATTTTAGTGACCGGAATACCAAAGATCATGTTGAACCCGGATCCGATCTGCATGATGCCACTGCCTAGAGAACTGGTAACACCGGCAACGATAGCGATGACGCTGAGGATGTCGATGAGATTTCTGACCCATGTCCTCGCAGGCTTGCCGCCCAGCAGGTAAACGAAGGAACTGACCCGCAGCTGCTGCCCATAGTTGTAAGCGGCAAGTCCGATGGCGATAGCGTACAAGGTGTAGAACCAGTACTGCGCGCTCCACTCCCAGCTGCTCTGTGCCATGGCTTTGATTGCTGCGGCAGAAGAACCCGAATCCATACCCCACTGAGTAGCTACGTCCATGAAGTAAGTCATCGGCTGTGCGACACCATAGAAGATAATGCCGCTGCCGATACTGGATGTCAGGCACATTGCGAACCAGGTGACAGTCTTATGAGTCGGTTTGGCATTGGGACCACCCAGTCTTTTCTTACCGATGGGCAGGAAAATAAAAAGTACGGTAAACGTCGTCTGGATGATCATGTTCAAACATACGAACCACATGGTATTGTTGGCAATCCATGTGGTACCCCGCTGGGTTATGGCGGAGAACAGTTCCTGGTTGGCAAAGCTGATGACTACCATGCCGATCATGATGATCATCGGTGCCCAGAAAACAGGTTTATTGAGTTTTACTCTTTCCTTCTTAATGTTCATAATTTTTCCTTTCTAAATCAATCCGCATACTCGTCCAGGATTTTCTGCAGTTCTGCCTCATGTTCCCGGCCTTTCGTATAATTATAAGCCTTTTCATATTTATCGAGCTGTTTGTTGGCTCGGTCGACAAGGGTGTTTTTACCGTTTCTCTTCTGATAATTCGGGTATGGCGCTCTATCAGTGAGAACCGGAGCAAGAAATTCATCTTTGTAATTGTCCAGTGTATGATTATGGAACAGGAATTCGCCTTTCCCCGCATCTTCCTCCAGCACATCAAATGCCAAAGTGAAGTCGCTGACTTCCATGCCTCTTCCAATTTTCTCCAGATTCCTGATTAGCTCTGCATCCAGAGCAAGACAGGTATAAGAAAACTGGTTCAGCTGTGAATACAATCCTATACCAAATTCCATATTACTACCTGCCTGTCTGCAGACAAACCCTCCCATGAATTTCTCCCAGCCGAACTGCGCGTCATGTTCGTTGGAGTCGGAACATGGTCCGATGCATCCGATTGGAATTCTATAATAGTGGGCCATCTGGCAGGCTGCAGTCTTTATTACCGCATACTCCGGCGTTGCCACTGTACAGGCGGCAAATTTCATATCGAAAATTCTATTAGCGGATAAGAGTGAACAGTTTAAGCCCGGCCTGTAGCACTGTGCCAATACGATATGTCCGATGACCTCTGCAAAGGCTTCCACGATAGAGGCTGCCAGAGTAACCGGGGCGGTAGCTCCCGCCATGGTTCCGGTGCTGAATTCACACGGGATATTGTATTTTGCCGCCGTTCTGATAACCTCACAGGCATCCTTTCTGATCCCCAGTGGAGAGAAGGTACAGATGTTGAAGAGATGTCTCGGCTTCTTCATCAGATTCTCCAGACCTCCTGCTATTTCCGCATGCATCATGATCAGTCCTTCAGCATGCTTATCTGAGTTGGCAATGGCATGGGTCGGCTTGCGGGTATTGACCAGCAGTGCCTTTGTCATATACAGATCCTGATTTTCCGACGGAATGTCGCAGGCCTGGATAGATGGCTGCATCATATCGATTTCATCGATAGTTTCCACGTATCTGACTGCTTTTTCCAAAGCCGCATAGGAGCCTTCTTTTGAAATTCCGTCCTGGTCCACATACGTCGTGGTATATCCGCAGGTAGAATAATAAGTACGGGTTCCGCCGTAATCAATGACTTTCTTTCCAAAGGCGTCGTAAAACGAGAAGGAATGACCCTTGACGCTCATACAATGCTGCACTAAGTCCGCGGGCAGATAGGCTCTCTGCTTTTCATAATCCACCTTTGCCCCATTCTTTTCCAGCAACTGCAGGGATTGCTTCTCCTCGACCATAATGCCGATCTGCCAAAGAACTTCCATAACGTTCATATGTATTCTGTAAACTTCATCTTCTGTTAAAACTTTCATATTTTTTTCAAATTCCATTATTCGCCCTCCTTGTATATGTCCATCAAATTTTGAATTTGCTATATCGCAATCAACTCTTCCGCTTTCTTGCAGCAGGACATCGCATCGGTGGAGAATCCGTCTGCGCCAATCTGATCCGCCCACAACTGTGACACCGGCGCACCGCCGACCATAGTCTTGACTTTTCCCTTTAGCCCCGCTTCTTTGACCAGTTCTTCAATGGTTCTCTGATGTTCCATGGTCGTCGTCAGAAGCGCACTGCTGCCGATAATGTCCGCTCCGACTTCAATCGCTTTGTCGACAAAGTCCTGAAGCTCCACCTGTTTGCCCAAGTCATAAACATCAAAGCCAGCTGCTTTTAACATGGATACGCAGATGCTCTTGCCGATATCGTGAACATCTTCTTTCACGGTTCCAATGACCACAGTGCCTTTTTTTTCTGCAACTTTGCCGCCTGCAGCAACTTCTTCTTCAACCCTGGCTGTAACGATCTTCATCACTTCAGATGCCATAATCAGCTCAGGCAGGAATACTTCCCCCTCTGCGAAAGCGTCGCCCAGTTCTTCCATGCCTTTGGCAAAACCTTCCTGCAGCAGCTGAACTGCTGTAATTCCGTCAGCTTTGGCATCGTCGAGAATTTCTTCTACCGCATCTCCGTCTGCGTCCATAATAGCCTGTGCCGCTAATTCATTATATTTGTTTTCCGCCATTTCTTCACCTTTCATTACCTTTCATATTACTTTAGATCTCGTAGTTGTCAGATTATTTTGTCTAACCTAATTATATTGTCTGACAAGATAAAAGTAAAACTCTTGATTGCTATACTGAGCATAGCTTTTTGTTATTCTGCTGTCAGATGATATAAAAACTAACGAGAAACCTGAAAATACAACTTCATATAGCATTTTGCATAACTTTTTGTTATAATGGACTAAAAGAAATATAGTGAGGAGTTTGCTATGAGTTTGATAAAATACAGGGCCTTTCTTCACGTAGTCGAGCAAGGCAGTCTTACAAGGGCAGCGAAGATTCTAGGGTATTCACAGCCAGGAATTAGCAAGATGATCGAATCCTTGGAAGATGAACTGAACATTTCTCTCTTTATCAGAAACGGTTCTTCCATAGAACTGACGGATAACGGAAAGCAGGTGTATACCTACTGCAAGGAAGTGGTGAAGTATGATGACGAGCTGATCAACGCAGTCAACGCTATGAATGGTCTGCTGACAGGCAACATTCGCATCGGCGCGCTGAACTCCATCATACAGGATTACGTTCCGCGCATCATAAAATTCTACTCAGACGAACACCCCATCATACAAATATCCCTGAATGAGATACCGTCATTTGAAGTCATCGAACAGCTGGCGGGCGGCACCATCGATATCGGGTTTACGAGTAAATTCGATGTGAAAGGGATCGAGTTCATTCCCCTTTTCAACGATCCCTGCCGTTTGATCGTGAACAAAAATCATCCCTTTGTCGCAAAAGAGACCATCTCTATCAGTGATCTAAACGGCTGCGATTTTATCATGCTTCCGCCGGAGGGACAGGATCTGATCAATACGGTAAAAGAGACAGAGAAATTTACTCCCTTTGTCAAATATTACGTCCACAGCGATGCCGCGGCGGTCTCCATGGTCGCTGCCGATCTTGGAGTCTATATTATTTCAGAAATGCAGTGCAAGAATTTACCTGCTAACGTGGTGAAAAAAGAATTTGAAGAAGATGTCTTCAGAGTGATGGGAATCGGTATCAAATCCCAAAAGAAAGCGTCTACTGCGCTGAAAGAGATGATTAGGATTGCAAAATTACAATTAGATAATACCAAATCATCTCCTTCGTCTGTCAGCAGTCTTTAGAGTGAAAATAATAGATAACCTGTTTTAATATTTGCCATAGGTCTTTGCTTCTTCGACCATGATTTTCGCATATTCATCGGTCATATTGGCAGGAAATTCACAGCCTGTTGCCAGAATAAACCCGCCGTCTTTCGCAAGGGCATCAATCTCCTTATGGCATTCCGCCCGGAGATCCTCCTCTGAATAGATCATCAGATTGCCCGGATTTACCATGCCGATAATGGTAGTCTGTTGTCCGTATTTTTCTTTCATTTCTTCCATCGTCTTACAATCCGCCGGTACGTATAACGTGGAAATCGCTTCCGGCTTCATGTATTCAATCTGCTCTTTGAAATAAATGCCTTCGCCGCAGTTATGAATCATCACCATGCAGCCCCGTTGGTGAACGTGGTCAGAAAGCCGTTTAATATATGGCCCTTCCAGCTCACACCACATCTTAGGACTCATGATCGTCTTGGAAGCGTACAGCGTATCGAACATGATTGCATGACAGCCAGTATCCATCAGCGCATCGATAAAGGTCATTAAAGTCTCTGTGATATTTTCCAAAGCCTTATGAATCTGATCTTTGGCAGAAAAGGTGTCCAGCAGCATGCCTGATAAGCTTCGGAGCATGCTCAAAATGCCCAGTGGTCCGAACACAAAGGCGACGATGGGCTTTTCATCTCCCTTTGCCTCTACCAGCTCTTTTGTCAGCTGGATATATTTTGACATCCGCTCGCCCTTGTAAGGGTCAATAACGCCAATCTTTTCATATTCCTCGGTGCTTTTAATCATGCCGTCTCCAAGAGGTCCGGCAGCCTTATCCTCCGGATACTCCATCTCCATTCCCCAGTCCGCCGCCTCGATAGACAAGTCCACCAGCGTGCATATGACATCCACATCACATTCCTCTGTCGCTTTAATGATGGACTGGGCGCACTTGTGAGGATCCTTTGTCCACTCTGCATAATTGATGCCGAGATAATTTCTCGCAATGCTGTTAATCAGCGGATAGACCGGTACCCGGTCCGCTTCCTGATGGTTCAGCGTCATGGTTACTCTCTCTATAGAATTCATACTCTCTACCTCCTTATTCATGTCTTATCATACCATCATCTTACCAATTTTACGGAGGTGTGCATATCAAAATAATTTGCGACTTTATCATTATTCATTGACAAATTATTCTATCATGTATATAATTAGCACAATTTATAAACTATAAAACCAAATATTTTACTAGTCAATTATATTATATTTAGGTGAACCATGGAACATTTATACGAATTAATGATCTTTAAAGACAAGATAATGAATAAGAAAATTGTCCAGCTCGAAAATACACTTATGGCCTTTTCGCGGATTACCAATACGCCGGTTACTTACTTTTCAAGTGTGGGTAAAGAACAATGGACAACTCTGCAAGATAAAAAGATATGTGCCGCCAATAGTCAGTACGGTAATGAAAACTTTGACTGCACGAGAAATCTCATGTCCTCTATGCGTATCTCACTGTCTCTGCCAGACGTCTATATATTCATGTGTAATGCCGGACTGATCAATTTATGTTATGCTTTGATGATGGATACGAAGGTGTACGGATTTCTCATAGCCGGCCCCATCGCCATGGGAAATGACGTGAAAAAAATTATCAGCACTTTGCTTAGCAGCAGCCTGGCAGAAGCGATAGATTACTCCCGTTTAATGACTCTGGTACGGGAATTGAAACTTTATGCGCCGAAAGAAATCACTTATTTATCGACGCTTTTTCAAAGCGCTATTACTGCGTCCCTGGAAATACATCATACTAGTGAAATAAAATATCAGCGCCATCAAGAGCAGTCTGATATCGGCAATAAATTAATTCAGATGAACAAAGCCCATCTGAATATTGACTACCCCTATCACGCAGAGAACAAATTAGTCGACATCATTAAATCAGGCAGTATCGATATCTGCAAAAAGCAGTTTTCAATTTATATGGAAGAGCTTATGACCTTTGAAAGCGGTAATCTATCCATGGTAAAATTACGCTTGATCGCATTCTTTACCCAACTCATGAAGAGTGATGATGACTGGCAGAAGAACTATAAAAATTTCTTTTCGCTCAAAAAGATGAACGAAGCGCAGAATTTAGCAGAAATAACAGAAGCCGGAGCTACTTTGACAGCTGCATTGGCTAAATCAACAGCTGACAAAGTGTACTCTGGTTCATCTCCCATTATTAAAAAAGTAATTACATATATAAATCTCCATTACTGCAATAACATCAGTCTGAAAAGCGTAGCTGAAACAATCCATGTAAACTGTACCTATCTGTCTACACTCTTTAAGAGAGAGCTGGGCATCTCCTTTGTTGCCTATCTGAACAGCGTCAGGCTTGCTCATGCCGAAGAGCTGTTAAATAATTCCGCTTTGACTGTGACAGAAGTCTGTCTCAGTACCGGATTTTCTTCCTCAAGTTATTTTACAAAATTGTTCAAAGCGAAAAACGGAACTACACCTAACGAATTTCGACGTCATTCGCAATAAGCACATGACATAATTTGCAGCTGCTCTGTGCTCCATAACAGAATTCACACCGTCCATGAAGGGGTTTGTAATGAGCATTGACCGCAAAATACATGCCCGCACAGGATTTCAGTGGTAGCATAACCGTGTTGTTTCTAAGTTTTATGCCCAGCAACGCAAAGTCCAGCAACGAATCAATCTTCGTCACCTCCCTTGTACTCATACCATAGAAGCCGGGACCAAAGCTGTCGCTCAGGTCCGACTTTGTTTGCAGCTCTTCTTTAAGCAGCATTCGAACTGCATCAGCAAAAGCTGTCCCCCAGATGTCTGCGTAAACCTGATTCAACACCTCTTCTCCAGGAAGAGAATAGTCACCGGCTGTACAGGCATAGAGATAAAGGCCGTCAATGCTTCCTGTCTGCAATTGGTCAAAGGCTTTACAGCAAAATTCTTGTCCGCCGGCCGACAGTTTTTCATGGTGAAGGGTTATTTCATCTCTATTGAAATAAAGATATACTGCGCGAGGGATAATCCGCGACTCTATCCTTTCCCGCATATGAAAGGCATCTTCTCTCATCCGTTCAAACTTCTCCCCTTCTCGGTTGATTCCTGCACTTTCCAAAAAAAGAGTCGTTGCCAAGTCATTACACTTATTTCGGTCAATCGTTAGAAACTGCTTTTCCATCCTTTTTTCTTCCTCAATTTTCAGCCTGCATTTGCTTCTGCGCTTCCTTCACAGCCTCAATCAACTCTTCCCGGGAAGGGATAATAGAGATAAATTTCTGCTGCCCGTTGATACACATCGTGGGAAGATTTGCAATGCCCATCTTTCTCGTCCTTGCGATGTCCTCTTTGATAAAGTATTTGTATACTCTGTATTCTGAAGCGATATCTTTCAGCGTCTCCCAGTTATCCTCTACAGAGGCCAGCATGTATGTACAAGCCGCACACTGCTCAGGGTCTAAGAGGAACAATTCAATCATCGGTTTATCCAGACCTGCATAGTCAGGAATCTCCACATCGGAATCGTCGATGACGACCTCATAGTTTTCAATCAGCTTTCTGGTGCTGTCCGGGTGTTTCACAGCCTGGGCGCAAGCAATAGTGTTTTCAATGGGCGTGTCATAAGGCATATCACAGCCTGGGCTGACAATCAGGTTGAAATGGTCCAGGGAGTCGATCAGATCGATGACGCCCTTCATGTTGTCTTCCTGAGTCCCATGGAGCATGGTCGTAGTCAGAGGAATATTTCCCCCAATCGTGATGTTATATTGATCTGTCACTTCCTTTGCCACTGGAAGATTGACATTTTCGTCAACAGATACGCCGTCTGGTCCCATCTTGCACATGACTTCAATCTGTTTTGTTGCATTGCCGCAGACGAAGAAGGATGAAAATGCACCCTTTGCCCTAATGTAATCAAAGACTGCCTTGAATGCTTCTGAAAGCATCTTCTCGATGTGCTTAGGAGAAACTTGTGATACCAGGGGGTCAACCACTGCGATGACATCCATGCCGGCATCTATGTACATCTGTGACATGGCGATAGACACCTGTGCACAATAGCTGACCAACTCCTTTACATATGCCTGGTCAGATACCATGTCCATAAAGATGTCTGTTCCTCGAAGGTGAGAAGCCAGGGTGAACGGCCCGCAGATCAGTCCATATAATGCCGTATCTTCACCAATCGCTTTCTTTACGCGCCTCATCGCCGAAAGAATCATCGGCAGCCTTCCCGATTCAGGAGTCGGTATCTTGCAGCTGCAGGGAATGGATTTTTCGTTTGCAATCGGATGACTGTTAACAGACGGCGGATTGTTTTCTGCCCACATCAGGTCACAGCCGAGAATTTCAGCTTCAACCTGCAGGTCAAAGATGACTGGAAGACCGTCCGGCGTATATATTTTGTTCGCTTCAATCAGGCACTCGACCAGTTTATCTTCGTCCCGCAGAACCTCTTCCGCCGTATACCCCTTCAGCTTTCCCACGTGCACACCGGCAAACGGCACCCATGGAAGTTCCTCTGCACTTTCGTGCCTCAATGTCTGAAATATAAGTTCTTTACCCATTATTCTTTCCTCCTGCAGTTATTATTTCTCCTTACAGAAATTGCTGACAAAGGAGGTAACGCCTCTGCCAGCAACTTCTTTCGGTTTACTCTGCCATTATCCCGCAACAATGGCAATGATTCTAAGACAATTTACTTATCTAAAAGAATTATAGCGTTTCACACGCTGAAAATAAAGCGAATAATCATTATACTACGCATAGCTTTTTGTTATATCGCCAGCAGCTGATTTATAAACAAAAATGCCGACAGGGTTGGTAAAGCCCCATCGACATTTTTAGGTGTATTCGCCATTATCCCGCAACAATGGCAATGGTTCTAAGACAATTTACTTGTCTAAAAGAATTATAGTGTCTTACGCGTGAAAAGTAAAGAGAATAATTGTGATCCGTTCATTCGCTAATCGGAGGGAATACCAGGTATTTTTCCATCATCCGATAGAAGGTGGCTCGTGACATTCCTAACAAAACTGCCGCCTCTTGTTTATTTCCATTGGTCATTTCCAGCGCCTCCTTCAGCAGATTGGCATTGGCCTTCTCAATTTCTCTGCGGCATTTTTCCAGCCTGTCCTCTGTCGTTTCTGCTGCATCAGCCTTAAAGCTATATGGCTTTGATGAAATGGAGGCATCAATATCTTTGTCGTTGATCACGTTGCGTTTGGAGAGCAGGGCAACGCGCTGTATCACATTTCTGAGTTCACGCACATTTCCAGGCCAGTTATATTCAATCAAAGTCTTTTTCGCACTATAATCAAGCATCTTTGCCAGTCTCCCGTTGGACTGCGCCACTTGTTTCAGAAAAACTTTCGCCAGAGGAATGATGTCGTCTTCCCGTTCTCGCAATGGCGGAATGACCAGGTTAAGAACCTGTAGTCTATAGTAGAGATCTTTTCGAAATAATCCCTCTTCGACCATTCGCTCAAGATCCCGATTGGTAGCCGCGATGACACGCACATCTATGGCGATTTCTCTGGTATCGCCGATTCTGGTAATTTTTCCAGTTTCAAGAACACGGAGCAATTTTGACTGGAAATAGAAAGGCATCTCTCCGATTTCGTCCAGAAACAGCGTCCCGCCATCTGCTAACTCAAACTTACCCAGCTGTCCGTTCTTTGACGCCCCCGTAAAGGCTCCGCCCACGTAACCGAATAATTCACTTTCAAAAAGATTTTCCGGAAAGTTCGCACAGTTGAGAGCGATGAAGGCTTCCTGGCTCCGGTTACTGTAATTATGAATCGCCTGTGCAAACAATTCCTTGCCAACGCCGCTCTCTCCCACGATCAGAACACTATTCCTTCCCGCTGTTGCAAATTCACTTGCGATGTCGATGCTCTGCCTTATTCCCTCGCTCTCGCCAATAATAGAATCGAAGGTGTACTCTGCCGCATGACCGATAATTTTGTTCACCTTATTCAGATTCAGTTTATTCAAGTACAAAAATTCCAGCACGCCGTCTATTTCGTCATCATCCGTAAGAATAGGATACATATTATTAGAAACGGACAAAGTGTCCGCAGAATTTGACCTGGATTCCACTGTCACCTCCCAGTCCAGAACCTTCCTGCCATTCTCCAGCACGTCGAACATCTTGTACTTATTGGACGAACTTTTCAGCGCATGAATCGATGTGCCGCTGTTTTTCATGAGGTCGTTGACGTGAACCCCGACGGCAGTTTTTCGGTCACTGATGTTCATCACATTGCAGTACGCCGTATTCCCATAGCGAAATATCGCGTCTCGGTCGTAAATGCACAGAGGGTTATCCATGAAATCGAGTGCCCTGAGCAAAAAATTTTTTTCAGCATTTTCTGTTTCATAGATCTCCATCAGCCGAATCATGTCATCGCTGAAAGTATCCAGATATCCAGTATCATCGTCCGCAGAGGTTCCTATAAAGAGCAGATACCCCGTAACACGATCAGACCAAGCCAGCATTTCTTTCAGCATAGACAGATCCTCTGCGGCCAGCTTTATCCCATCCGCCAACTCTACCCCCGGTGTACATGACCGGATAACCCCACCATTCTCCGAACAAAAAAGCACGAATTCCTCTCGATTCTCATAACGGCCAATCAAAAAATCAAAGATTTTTCCTACCAGTATGTCTTGCGTTGAGTTCATGTACGAATCGCGCCGTCCTTTACTCGTGATGCGATCCAGTTTAACTATTACAGAGTCCAATTTCGTACTCATAATGTTTTCACCCGCCTTTTTTATTAAGCCAACTTTACGGAATTCAAAGAAAAAGGACTCTCTCCTCATAACGATTGGAGTCGCCCTTTTCTATGAATGTTTAATAATGGCCGCTCTTTATTTTCCCAATATCATGAAAGGAAGTTGTGAGAGAACCGGCACGTATGTAATCAGCAGCAGTGCGCCTAAGGTAGCCAATAAAAACGGCATTGCCGCTCGAACCGTTTCGCCAAAGCTGACCTTTGAAATATTGGTCGCGGCATAGAGGCATACGCCCACAGGCGGTGTGGACAATCCTAAAACAAGATTGATACAGATGATCAAGCCTGTCTGAATTGGATCGATTCCAAGGCTCTGCATGGCAGGAGCCAAAATTGGCGCCACCAGGAGAATCGCCGGTGAGCTGTCCATAAACATACCCACAATCAGAAGTGCTGCATTGATAATCAACAGCTTCAAAACTAAGGAGCAATCCATGCCGACAAGGGCTTCTGTCAAAATTACTGTAATCCGTTCGTTGGAAATGACCCATCCAAACAGATAGCATCCTCCTACGATGAGCATAATCGCTCCACTGTCAACGGCACTCTGTACAACACATTTCCACAGGCTCTTCCATGTAATCGTCTTATAAATCATTGAGAGTACCAGCGCATAGACGACGGCAAGTGCTGCTGCCTCTGTTGGTGTAACGATACCTGAGACAATCCCTCCGATAATCATTACTGGTATTCCCAGACAAGGCAGTGCCTCAAGTGTCGCTTTGCCGCGCTGCTTCCACGTTGTCTTTTTCATTCTTGGGAAATTGTCTTTACGCGAATAAATATAGATTACCATCATTAAAAGACAGCCCATTAGAATACCCGGCATGACGCCTGCCACAAACATATCGCTTACAGATACCTTCGCACAAGAGGCGTAAATTACAAAGGCTAATGACGGCGGGATAACCGGACAGCAAGTGGAGGCCACCGAGGTCAAACCTGCACAGAAACCCGACGGATAGCCTTCTTTTTTCATCGCAGGAATCAGCAGGGAGCCTACCGCCGACGTTCCGGCAATGGCAGAGCCGGACACTGTTCCAAAGAGCATACAGGCAAGCACATCTACCATGGCAAGCCCGCCTCTAACATGTCCCACGAAAGACTGCGCGCAGGCGACCAGTCTCTTTGTAATTCCTCCGCTTGCCATGATATTTCCTGCAAGAATGAAGAAAGGCAACGAAATCATTACAAAAATATTGATTCCATATATCATTCTTTGTGAAATAAGCGCCCAGGATATATCTCCAATGATGAAAGCATAGCCCACTGTAGAAATGACCAGTACGAAAGCGATAGGAATGCCTAAAGCTAACAATAAGAAAAATATCACGAACAAAATCCACGTCGTCATAGAACAACCTCCTCTCCGATTAGCTCTGTGTCAGGAGATAGTTCCAGTTTCACCATATCTCCTAAAACTGCAAGTTCAAGCAGCTGAATGACCGTATAGTAGAACATGATTGCGCCACAAATAGGCAAGGAACAATAGAACCAGGATAGGGATATTGCCGGCATAGTGGTAGCCATATGATTAACATTTGATAACGTGTATTCAAAACTTGAAAATATAAAAATAATTAATCCAATCAGTAAAATGAAATGAGAAATAAATAAAACGGTTTTTTTAACCTTTCCTTTCAAACGGTCCTTTAATACGTCCACGCCGATATGCAGCAAATACCTGCTCGAAATTGCAGACCCTAATAATGTCATCCAAATGAAAAGCAAGCAGCTCAATTCCGTAGCCCAGCTTATTGATACATCGATCTGTCTTAGGAAAATCTGCACGGTTACTAACGCAAGTAGCATTACAGCCTGAATTCCTAATATTAGTTGGCAGCCTTTATCTATCCAAGCGCCTACAAGGACAAGTCTTTCTATCAGTGCCTTCATAGTCATCCTCCTAAACTCTGTTATTCACTGTCGCCGTCAAGCAAAGCGCCTGGCGGCGACAGATTTCAGTTATTTGGTATCTGTTATTTTCTAAAGCCATCCACGATATCAAGCAGTTCCTGCCACTCCGGATTTGCTTTCAGATATTTTTTATATACAGGCTGTACGGCTTTTACCCATGCATCCTTGTCTTCGATCTGAGTCACCGTCCATCCGTCTTCTTTGCTGTATTTGTCAATCAGCTTCTGATTTTCTTCAAGCAGGTAAGCCCTCTGCACTTTTCCTGCTTCTTTCGCAGCGTCTTTAATCAGTTTCTGATCTTCTTCAGGCAAGCCTTTGAGCCAGTCATCTGCAACGACGACGACACCACCAGCGTAAAAATGATTTGACACGCATACGTTTTTCAATACTTCGGTAAATCCGTCTGATTCAGTAGGGACAAAACCGTTATCCTGTGCCTCTACCATGCCTGTTTGAAGACTTGTGTACAATTCACTGTAACTGATTGATACAGGTACTGCGCCTAAGTCTTTATACATATCGACAAGCATTTCGCTCATCATGCTTCTCATTTTCAACCCTTTCATATCGGCCAGTTTGCTTACTTTCCTGTCTGTTGTAAAGACATATCTCCATCCATCTTCATGGAAAGCAATCGCTTCCAAATTGTCCACTGCAGAAATTTCAGAAAGAATCTTCTCACCAAATTCGCTATCCAAGCACTTTTCCAAATGTTCTGGGTCGTCAAAGAGGAATGGCAGCTGCATGATATCTGTAATCGGAGTAAAACCATTCAAACTTCCCAGGGATGTCCACATCATCTCCAAATTCCCCGTCTGCACCATTTCAATTCCTTCAATTTCATCAGTCGTCATGTCGCCATGGTAGCAGTTCACTTTAACTCTTCCGTCCGTCGCCTTTTCAACTGTTTCTTTAAATTGTGCAGTGCCATAATCATATGCGCTGCCAGGAGCACATACGTCCGCAATACGTATTGTATAGCTAGGCAAATCCGAATCAGAGCTTCCCTCACCGCCATCCTTGCCACAAGCAGTCATCACGAAAATCAAACAAAAGGCAAGCATGATTATCAAAAACGATTTCTTCATTAATAGTTCCTCCTTTTCTAGTTCCTAACATAATAATATCATAGATTCCACTTATTACCACAGTCCAATATTTTCCAATCTGAACTTTGGTACACGTCCATTTTTCACTAACCCCATGCTCCGATTTATATTATTATCACCACCTCTTTTCTTCTTCCAATGCCACAATATACATAAGGAAATGTGGTTATTTATTACTAACGCAAATATCATGCCATGCTTACACCATGTGGAATTGACTGAAAAATGCGACACAACGTGAAGCCTTATTAAGAATCAAGTGCTTTTGTGTATCATATTTGAGATTTCATTCGTAAATCCGTCTCATATTTTAGACATGCATACCGAATCCTCTCTTCAAAGTAATCTTCTTACATATAATTTCCTTATATTATTCTACATCATGTCTTTTTTTGCTTTGCAAGTTCAGTCAGTGTCTTTTATCTGAGACACTTTATTCAGCAATTGTTTCGTTTCTAATACACATTCTGTCAATTCTTCGAAAAGATTGAGTAAAATCAGGCATTCTCACCATGGCATGGTTCTTGCTGTATTTATCTGTGACCCAAATGATGAGGAACGAAAGGAGAACGATTTTGATATTCAACATACAGAAATGTTCCATCCATGACGGCGACGGGCTGCGCACGCTGGTCTTTCTCAAGGGCTGCCCCCTGCACTGCCTCTGGTGCGCCAATCCGGAATCCCAGTCTTATGAGGAAGAGATCATGGAAATCCCCAGAAAGTGCATCCACTGCGGCGCATGCCAAAGAGTCTGCCCAGAGGCAGCGATTTCTCTGGTTGACGGTGATTTTGTCATCGACCGCAGTCAATGCAAAAACTGTCTCAGATGTGTGGATGTCTGCTATGCCGAATCCAAAGAGCTAGTGGGCAGGGAGATGGATGTGGATGCCGTTTTCGAAGAGATCTACAAGGATCGCCTTTACTACGAATTATATGGCGGCGGCGTGACCTTTTCCGGCGGCGAACCTCTGACCCAACCGGAATTTCTGACCGCGATTGCAGAGAAATGCAGACGGTTCAGGATCAACACTGCGATAGAGACCTGTGGCTTTGGCGATTATGAGGCCTTCAAAACGGCTCTTCCTTATATAGATCACATATTCTTTGATCTTAAACACATTGATTCGGCAGTTCATCAGCAGCTAACTGGTTTCGGAAACGAGATCATCATCAGCAACCTGGAGGCGATTTCAGAGCATGGAATCCCCATTACTGTGCGAACACCGATCGTACCGGGATACAATGACGCTGTGGAGAATATCGCAGGCATCGCTTCTCTGATCAAGGACTTTGCCGCCGTCAAAGAGTACGAGCTGCTTCCCTATCACAATCTGGGCAGCGGAAAGTATGCGTCTTTGGGCAGACCTTATGTGTTGAATGACGTAACGCCCCCTGCCGAGGAACAGATCGTTCAGTTGGTGAAGCTGTCAGGCCGAATTCTACAACCATTTGGCAAGCAGTGTTTTTATACTAAAAAAAATAAAAAGGAGATTTTGATATGATGTCAGAGAGAATCGCGGAAATGAGCGCCAGAGTGCGCAACACCCAGCCGACCATCTGCCTGGACCGCGCCAGGCTGATGACCGAATTTTACAGCCAGCCCTCCATGGAAAACTATATCCTGCGCAGAGCGCAGGCGTTTGAGTATTTTCTGGAGAACAAAGAGATCTTCATCGATCCCGATGGTGAGCAGCTGGCAGGCCATCTAGGTTCCCGTTGGCAGGCCGTCCCTCTCTACCCCGATGTGACTGCCTGGTTATATGACGACTTGGAAACCCTGGATACTCGTCCTTCAGACCGCCTGGATTTCCTTCCCGGCGAAAAAGATGAACTGCGGGAAATCGCTAAAATCTGGAAAGGTCATGCTTTTGGGGATTTCGCCAGGGCACAGACAGAAGATCTGACGAGAAAAATGATCGACGTCGGAATCTGCACCCACGGCATTTCCAATCAGTCCACTATGAACCATTCACCGAATTACGAGGATCTGGTGAAGCACGGTTATCGCTACTACATCGACCAGTGCAAGGAAAAGCTGACGGCACACAGTGTAGACGATGTCTACGATATGGAACAGAGAATCGCATGGCAGGCTATGATTATCACTATGGAAGCTATCATCAGCTTTGCCCATCGCTACGCAGATATGGCAGAGAAAATGGCGGCACAGTGCACTGATGAGACTAGAAAAACGGAACTGCTGACCATGGCGGAAAACTGCAGAGTCGTTCCGGAATTCGCGCCAAAGACTTTCCTACAGGCAAATCAACTGGTATGGTTCAACCACTTATCCCAGGTTCTGGAAGTAGCTGGCGGCGACCACACTCTGGGGCGATACGACCAGTATATGTATTCTTTCTTTGAAAAGGAATCCGCCGATGGCGCCAGTGAAGAATACTTCAAAGATATCATTCTCGAATTCAAACTCAAGATCTGTGAGCTTTGGAACATCAGAACGGAGAAGGAATCTATTGCCGATCCTGGCTGCCCGCTGTGGATGCATATCATGTTGGGCGGCGTACTGCCAAATGGCAAAGACGGCTGCAATGAACTGACGCGCGTATTCCTGCGCAGCATGAAAGACTTGCAGACCGATGAGCCCTGCATTTCTTTCCGCTGGCACCCGAATATTGATGAGGAGACCTTCCGCCTGGCCATCGACGTGGCGAGAGAAGGTGGCAGCCACCCGGCGTTCTATAACGACACCACAGCAATCACCTACCTTCTCGGTCTGGGATTCACCTTAAAGGAAGCGCGAAACTGGGGAATCTGCGGCTGCATCGAACCTCACGTTTTAGGAAAGACGGACTTCCAGAGCAATCCGGGATATTTCAACCCGATCAAAATTTTTGAAATCGCACTGCACAATGGCTATGACCCTGTGACTAAGGCACAACTGGGGCCTGTAACTGGTGATCCGAGAGATTTTACTTGCATAGAAGACGTCATGAACGCCTATGCGGCGCAGCATAACTACTTCCTAAAGGAATTCGTCACCTTGTGCAACCGGACTCTGGCTGCACACGCCTACGCACTGCCGACTTTAACCGGTTCCTGTTTCTCCGTGGGCTGCATTGAGAAAGGCAAGCTGTTACAGCAAAAGGGATCCAATCATCATTATTCGGCTATCGCCATCTCCGGTATTGCTAATATTGTCGACTCCTTAGCGGCCATCGACGAATGTGTATTTAAAAAACATTACTTGTCCATGGGCGAACTCATCGACTTGCTGGATACAAACTTTGCAGGCAGAGAAGATCTGCGTCAGCTTTTGATCAACAAAGCGCCGAAGTTCGGCAATGACATCGAGGAAGTTGACAAATATGCGGGATGGCTGATCGGATTCATCGACGAGTCATTCCAGCAGTATCACGATGCCCACGGCGGTCCATATACTACCCTGGTCGCTACCCAAGCATACAACATCGAACTGGGCAAGCTGATTGGAGCCACTCCTGATGGAAGATTGGCAGGCACAGCTCTGGCAGACAACGCGTCACCTTCCCTGGGCTGTGATATCAACGGTCCAACAGCCGTGGTCAACTCCTTAGGCGCCTGCGACGAACTGGTGCCGCAAAGCGGACTGTTATTGAATCAGCGTTTCGACCCTGCTATCGTCGCCGGTGAAAAGGGCATCGACATCATCGAAACCGTATTCCGCGCTCACTTTGCGCAGAACGGTTATCACATCCAGATCAATGTCGTCGATGATGAGACCTTGCGCGCAGCACAAAAGGATCCGGATAACTACAGACACATCCTGGTTCGTGTAGCAGGATATTCTGCATACTTCGTTGATCTCAGCACAGAAATACAGGACAATATTATTGAAAGAACCATTCAGAAAAGCGTATAAGATCAGTTTTTAGTTGAAGATGCGAAAAACCGCCCCTGAGACTTCAGCCAGTCCCCAGGCGCGGTTTTTCATTTGTTTATTTGACTTTGTTTACAGAAGCAGACGTTTTTTGCATAGTCTGTAACCTTCTATTTTCCACTCATTTTCAACTGGAATTTCATGGAGTCCAGCAGATGATTGTATGCCAGGCTCTTTGCTTTTTCGGCTTCGTGATTCTTCAGCGCTTCGAACAGTTCTCTATGCTGTACCAGAGAATTTCTCTTAAAGTCCACCGTATCTGTACTGACAGCATAGATATCCTCAATGATCTGATGATTGAAAATATCATAATATGCGGTCAGAGCACTGGTAATCAGGTTGTTCTTTGCCAATTCTCTGATGCAGGCGTGGAACTGATAATTCATCTCCACCAGATCCTTTGAGTTATCCATTGCCTTTTCACAGGCAATCATGACCTCTTCCAATTTTGCCAGACCCTCTTCGTCCACCTTCTGGGCAGCGAGAAATACTGCTTCGGGTTCCAAAGCACAGACGAACTCCACCATTTCATGGTTGTCTGCCAATTCCAAACTGGCTGCAAAGTCTCCCTGCTTGGCAATGTCATCCCTGCACTTTACATAAGTACCGTGCTTTGTCCTGTGTATAAAGCCTTGGGTATCCAGAATCTTATACGCCTCTCGCAGCGTACTGCGGCTTACATTCAGTTTTTTACAGAATTCATTTTCATTGGGAAAAACAAACCCGTCATGAAACTCCCGTGATACAATCATATTCTTTATTTTATCAGCTAGGTAGTCAGATTGTGTTTTAATCTCATTGATTACCAGTTTATCTAATAGCTTGTCGTTCTCCATGTGATTCTCCATCTTTCAATAAAATTCTATGATTCAATAGTTCCTGCCTCTCGGCAGCATATTGTTTCGCAATATTCCTACGCTCGCATAACTCACGCCGCTGTCCGTTCTGCCTAGCCAAGCAAGCTTGGGACAAAAAGGCAACGCCCTTTGATTCTGGAACTATTATACCATGACGATTCCTTTGAATATAGAATCGAACGTCATGATTCAATGAACGTTTCCTTGCAACGAAGTTGAGAGGATTGTACGTTCATTATACCATACAGCAAGCTATAAATAAAGTGGAACCACGCATTGTCCCACGGCAAACGCATGGAAGCTGATGAAGTCAGCCTGCAAATACAACTTTTACTAAAATGACGCTATTTTAAAAAATTGAGTATAATTTTTTGGAAGTAAATGTAAATTCAATCGAGATTTGAGCAATTTTATGCTGTTTTTAACCTATTTTTACGATAACTGATGGAATTTACGGGAATTTTTTATACTCATTTTTTGCAAACAGGCTCCAAATAGTAAAATTTAAGCTGTAACAGCGCCGGCTTTACTTAGGACCTGATTTTCTTGCCTTTGCCATGCGCATTATCTGACAAAACCTATGTCCGCGTTTCCCTGTAACCCGCGCCTCTAAATAATCATGCCTCCGTTGATGGAGACCACAGCAGAAGTCATAAAACCCGCTGCATCGTCAGCGGCAAAGAGAATTGCCTCTGCTACTTCTTCTGGCTTGCCTAAACGTCCAATCGGCTGGCGGGCAAAGAAGTTAGCTTTCATAGCTTCAGGATTTTCCGCGTGATCGATGCGATACTGCAGGGACGGTGTTAAAATAGTTCCTGGACATACCACATTGCATCGAATCCCTTGATCCACATATTCCGCCGCAAGGGAATGGCTCATAGAAAGAACTGCGCCTTTCGATGCGGAGTAAGCAAAACGGTCCTTCAGTCCTTTTTGCGCCGCAATTGATGCGATATTGACGATGGAACCATGATGTTTTTCCAGCATACATGGCAAAACCTCGCGAATCATCATAAACGTGCCTTTCGCATTGACGTTCATCATTTTATCCCAGTCCTCTTCTCTGGTGTTATCCGCGCGTCCTGCAATGACGATCCCTGCAACATTTACCAAAACATCAACTGTGCCAAAGCGGTCAATGGTGGCTGCGACAATTTTCTTCACATCTTCCGGTTTCGAAACGTCTCCCTGCACATAAATGCCTTCTCCTCCTAGTTTTTCAATGAGAGCCAGGGTTTCTTCTCCACTTTTTTCCTTGACAGAATTCACCACGACTTTGGCACCTTCCCTAGCAAAGGCAACTGCCGCCGCCTGGCCAATACCAGCACCCGAGCCTGTAATAATGACAACTTTTCCTGAAAATCTCATAACATTCTCCTCTCTCTTTAATCAGAAGGAGCTGATATACAGCAATCCTCGTATATCAGCTCCAGTAAGCTTTTTAGAACAATGATATTACCGCTGTAATAGTGAAGTATACTAGGCAGATAACCGCGACATATTTATACATGTAGTCGATTGGTCTGCCCCATTTGACAGCCGATGTCGGAAGATACCATTCTTCCCTGACGGTTCTCGCCCCGACCTTCCAAGCTAATACGATGGCCAATGCTGCTGCGTCAAAGGTGTACATGATATTACCGATGACATTATCGAATACGGCGAAGAAAGCGTCATTCCAAACACATGGAATTGCAATCAGTACCGCGATGATAACGCAGGTCAATACCGCTTTCTTTCTGCTCATGCCAAAGCCTTCCTCATCCATCAGCGCCTGAACAGGAATCTCTACTTGATTCAGCGATGATGAAATTCCGGCAAACATCAAAGCGACAAAGAACAGGATCAGGAAGATGCTGCCGCCTGGAATTGTTGCAAATACGGTCGGTAACGAAACAAACAGCAATCCTTTTCCGATAAATGGATCTAGCCCAAAAGCTACTACTGCAGGTATGACGACAAAACCAGAAATCAGGCAGATGGTCAGCTGAACGACATTTACCGTTATGAAATCCGTAGCAATATCCATATCATCATCAACATATCTGCCATATGCCAACAGGCATGCAGGACCAAGCCCTACTGCAAAGAGAGCCATTCCGGCAGCTGCCGCCCACATCTGCGGATTCGCCAATTGCGCCCAGTCAGGTTTGATGTAGAATTCAATGCCTTCTGCAATCCCCGGAATCAGACAGATACGAATCGTAATCGCAATCAAAATGAGGAACAGCAGAGGAAGGAGAATCTTACAGATCTTCTCAATTCCCTTCTGAATACCTCGTAAACTGACGAATGCCACCAGAAGAATCACTGCCACAACCAGGATATAGATAATCGGCCGATTGTCGTTAGTGGCGTCATAGACTGCCTGTGCATTCTGTGCATAGTCGATTCCGCCAAAGGATTTAAAAATATAACATAGAATAATTGCCATTATTGCGGGATAATATGCAAATAAACCTAATGAGGTGCCGCCCATGATGTAGCCAAGGCCTTTACCAGTTTTGCCAGCGACTGCATTGAGCGCGCCGACCGGTCCCTTCTTAAACTTTCTGCCGAAAGAGATTTCAGCCCATCCGGCGGGGATTACGATGACAACACAGATTACCACGAAGGCCAGTACAAAAGCGCCTCCTCCCCACTGAGCACACATCATCGGGAATCTCCACATCGCTCCAACACCGACAGCTAAACCGACCGTAGACAAGATAAATCCTAACCGGGATCCAAAACCGTCTTGATTCTTCACGGCTTTTTGCTCACCTCCTGCAGGGCTTTTTTTCTTTCTCATGGATTGTAAAATAAGAAGAACACTTCCCCCGCCAAACACTACCGCATAAATCAGCAGCAGTGCGATTGTAATTCCTGACATAATTCACTCCTCTCTGCCTCTTACCATCGAGGCATTAAAATATAGTTGATACGTCTAAACCCGTCCCCTATTATAATTAATCAGTTAAAGACCTAAAACTCTAACTAAATAATCAACAATTTTATCGATGTCGTTATCGACATTGATTCCCATAGCTGCCAATCGGTCTGTAACATCAACAGGAAGATCACTGCCTTCCATCGGTTCATTTAATCTGCCGCCCATGACGATAGGTATGTCGATGCCGAGCTCCTTGAACTTCTTGACCAGTTCTTCCCCAAAGCTATAGGCAATTCCGTTATACGTGCTAATCAATACTGCGCGGCTTTCTGTCTCAATGACCGTGTCACCCAGTTCTGCAATTGCCACGTTAGTGCCGAGATCAAAGACCTCTGCTCCAGCTTTCTGCAGCACTGTTTTGCTGATCTCTTTGCCGAATTCGTGAACATCTGTCGCTGCGACGATAACATTGATGTCTTTTAACGGCTGTTTATCCAAACCATCGATCCCGTTAATGATACTGGTCTGCTGCCGGTCAATTTCCTTTACAATAGATGTCGGTCTGACAGGAATTCTGCCTCTCATAGCTTCTGCATCTTTCCTGCCTACGCCAAAGCAGGTTTCCAGCTGTGTAACGCCGATGGCCTTGAGGGCTGCCAGCACCTCACCTGGATGGGTAATATCGACGTTCTGCTCGTCCAATCCATTGAGGACTCTCTCAAAGAAGATGTTGCCGCAAGCGACAAGAATATCTGCCTCCGCTTCCACTTTCTGCACGTCGACGTAATCCTTATAGTATTTTGCTGATTCAATGGCCATATCTACAGTATTGTGGGCGTCGATAATTTCGTCTATCGCTGGCACTCTGATGGCTTCTGTCACAGGAATCGGCGTAATGGCATGGCCGCTTGGACAGATCATCTGGCCGATTGCATCCGCCATAGCGTAGGAAGTTACCGCACCATAATTCTTCGGCATATTGTAAGAGAAATCGATGGTATTCCCATAGATCATCGAACCAGGAGTATGGTAAGTATTGATCTTGCCCATCGCACTGTTAAAGATGATTCTGATCATAGGGTCGTTAAACAGATTGCCGAAGCAATGTCCGACCCTTGCGCCTAAGAGATCTTCACAGATGTATCTTTCCAACTTTGCATATCCCACCAGATTGGCCAAGTCGTGAAACTGTGCGCCAAAACCGTCATCAAGGTTGGAGTGAATGATTGTTCCCTGTCCGCTTAATCTTGCCATCAGACCGATTGCCTTCACCATATCTATGGTTCGATACTCCTCCATATCTAAACCGGGATACTCGTATGTATAGTAATGTGAGATATTTCCAATGGTCGTAACACCGGCATTCAGCCCCAGCATCGTATTTTGCAGTGAGTTCAGTGAGCCGATGATGTGGTCGCCCAAATGAGGCTGAACAGGTACCACCTGACCGAGACGAGCCCATTCATCTTCGTTTTTCAGAATCAGTCCTGATCCCGGCTGTATCTTGCTGCGGTGTTCTTCAGGCACGCCCATGACCCAGTCCAGGCAGGCACCATAACGATCGATATAAGAACCTGATTCCGTCAGTTCGTCATAAATCTTTTTCAGCCCTTCTTCCTGCGCCTGCCACGAATTCAGACCGACGGCCGAGTGCTTCATGACCTTCTTCTCTTTCATCATTCTTTCTTTGTATTCCCGTTCGGAAGAGACACCGAACTTTTCCATGAACAGAGTCCTGCCGATGGTCACATTCTTTGCAATCCCATCAATCTCATGATTTAACGTACCCATGTCAGGCAAGTCTTTAATATTAAACTTCCACTTAAACTTCAATTCCATGTTAACCTCCTGCATTGACTAACATCGTCTTATGCTTTTCATCATTATTTCAATTGCTGCATTTTCATCTATTTCTTTCAGCAGACCTGCTGCAAATAGAACATATTCTGTGTCCAAATATGGTTCAATCGTCTCAGGCAGCAAAACGCCCCTGTCTGCACAATCTCTCTCTACTGCCTTCAGCAATTCTGAAGGATTATGATGATGTACCAAAATTCCACCTGTACCGATGACCTTTGATACCTCTGTGAGATTCTTTCCTACCTGAATATTCTGACACGACTTGTTGTAGGAAGGCATCACTTTTCCTGTATGCCGCCTGCTTGCTGCATATATCGCTGCTTTTGCAATCATATCGTCTATGCGTTTTTCTAATTCATTGTCCGGCAGATACTCTATATTCAGCGTTCGATTGTTAACGGATTCCCAAAGCTGATCTTCTGTAATTGCCAGCACACTGATTACGGCATCTATATCATTCTCTTTCATCACGCCGCAACAAGTTTCCCTCATGCCCAAATCACCCTCCACCGTCCGTTTTCCAAAAGGTTCTTCAAGACCTGCCAGCTTTGCGCCTTCGTGACTTTTGTTTTCGTTGAAAGAATAAACATCTGTAGTCGCACCGCCTACATCTACAATCATCAACGGTCCTAAACCCTGACAGCTGTCCGTCCCTTTGTTTAACAATTCTCCTGCCGTCAAAACCGCCACAGGCGTGGGAATAAATTGATTGTCAAACTCTCTTTTTACGTCCCGAAATCCTTTCATGTCAGTGATGCGTTCTAAGAACAAATTTCTGATGACATCCTGGGTCGGTTCTACGTTGAGCATCCCAACCCCAGGAATGATATTTTCTACAGTGAAACATTGTTTTCCATGTGCTGTCAAAGTCTTTCGGACATCTTTGCAGAGAGCAGAATTGCCAGAATAGATGATCGGCACCTGTATTCTTGAATGTGCCAGCATCTGTGTATTTTTCCATACCATTGAGGTGTTGCCTCGTTCATAACCACCGCATAGGAGGACAATCTCTGTTTTACTCGCTTCGAGGTCTTTCACCTTCTCTTCCGTCATAAGGCCGCTGTAATTCGCAATGATTTTTCCACCAGCGCCAAGGGCTGCTGATTTTCCGGCCAGGGTACTCAGCGAATCAGTCAGACCGATCACAGACATCCGCAGACCGCCAGCTGCACTGGACGAAGCTAATTTTACTGCTTTTTCAAATGCTTCATGACCGATTACGGACTCTGCCAACTGGAAACAACGGTTTAAGCCAATCGCCGCATCCGTTCCCACACTGGAAGGAACCCTGTCGCTCAGTAATATTTCTCTCTCTTCTAAATCTATCACAACAATTTTAGTAAAGGTGCTGCCAAAATCTACCGTAATCGCATGTTTCATCTGCTTACCTCTTGTCTGATATCTCTGCTCTCTGTTTTCGTTCAATTCAATAGTTATTTTTTTATCATTATGCCACCGTTTGTTCTTGTTGTCAAGTCGTATTTGTTGTATGACAACATAATTTTTAATTCTCTGATAACTAAAAAAGCCCTGTAGCATTTGCTATAACAGCTACAAGGCTTTCACTAATTTATTTATTAAATTTTGTAGAACTGAATCTGCGGCGTTAAAATTTTGCCAGCTTCTGGCAGGCCACATTCTGCTAAAAAGTCTCTTACTAAATCCAATATATGACAATAGCTATGGGACAAGATGTCCGCAAAGGAATCTGCCTCTCCTTTGATCAGATAGTCGACTGCTTTCTCGCTTAATTCTGCAAGAAGCGCTTCACTTTCCGGCCCTTTACTGAAAAAGGAAAAGTAATATCCCCAGTTCAAGAACTTTGCCGTCTCTTCTAAAATCGTCTTGAGCGGCGACAACGACTGGTGATCTATAACGCACGTCACGATGCAGCCCAGGGGAATTCCATGACTTTCCCTCACTTTTTCTCTCAAATCCTTTGCTGTTTCTATACTGATATGGTCAAAGGCTTGCCTGGCGGCAGGCCTAATTGCAATCGCCATCAGTTGCAGCCCGCTGAGGTACATCAGTGTATCCTTTTTGTAGGTTTTATTCTTCATGCATCGAAAGGCGTCTGCATCGGTTTGAAGAAGGACCATGGTCCCTTTAGCATTGAGCGTTTTCCCAAAGCCCAGTTCGTTGAGCACAGAAAGTGCATTGCGGATCGTCGATATGCAGACTTGATACTGGCTGGCCAGTTCTGCCTCAGAAGGCAGAAAAGAACCTTCCTTATATATACCAACGCTGATTTTATCAATCAGGTCACGAGTAATCTGCATATAATAATGATCTCTCCCGGTTTCTGCCTTCCATTGAAAGAAAGCCTCTTCCGTCTCCTCGATTTCGCCAAACTCTCGAGACATTTCTTCTAAGTGGTCGCGTATTGCATCCTCCACGGTCTGAAACATTAGGCGAAAACGCGAAACCACCTCCTCCTGGTTTTCCAGCATCAAGGATTCCAAAACCCAGGAAACATCCCGAAACTGATTGTGCACGGTTATCAATTCTAAGTACCGAGAATAACGCTGAAAAAACGGCATTCTCGCATAGATTTCCAAATTAGCAAACAAATCTCGAAAGAGAAGATTATTAGAACGGTCCAGCAATTCGTAAAGGGGATTGAGAAAACTCACACCTGGCATTTTCTTCTCTTTGTCTCGCAGTTGCTCTATATTTTCCAAGATCAGCTTCAATTTTGCCTTATCACAAAACTGGGCGGAGAAAGCGAAAATCCACGGCATCAAAGTAGTCAAAGTCTGATAGACCTCAAGAATCACTTTCTTCTTCGTCAAGACGGACCGAATGGCCTCATCCGTCTTTTGTTGTCTGTAGATGACCACGGCTGCTTTCCGTTCCTCTGTTTTGATATAACCCTCTTCCTTCAAGGTACGTAAAACGTCTTTCACCGTACGTATTCCAACGTGATAGAAGTCGCAGAGGCAGGTCATGGAGGGAAGTTTGACGCCGTACTGTAGACGCCCCGTAATAATTTGCTCCCGCAGATTTTGATATACATAATCAAATAGGGTTTGTTTCTTTCTTATTGCAATCATCACCTCACAAATCTGGACTTTTAAACATTATACCATGACGATTCCTTTGAATATAGATTCGTACGTCATGATTCAATGAACGCCTCCTTTCGGCAACGCCGTTATAATCAATGCATTTATTATACCAAATCCAGAGGAATAAACGCAAGCTATATGCATACGTACACAGATTGGTTATTGTCCGTATTGCGATAAAATGCTATCATTTCTATAGATCTAAGGAGTAGCAAATATTATGAAAATACAGAATCATATTTTATCGTATCAGCAAAAATCCATTTGCAAAAGCCTGTCTGCATGGATGATGTCATTCCTGTTAATTCTTATGCTTGCTATTATGGGCTGGAATATATCAGAACTGAAAAAAACACTATCTGACAATACCGAAGCTTATGTCTGCGATGTATCGTCACAGCTGGCAGATGATATTTACACTCAGTTAAACGCTGACAAAAGGTATCTGGAATTACTAGCGGACTCGCTTTCAGATGTAACGGAGCAGACGGTTATAAGAGAGACGCTGCAAAAGCAGACGAAAAATCAAACTTTCGATTCACTTACTATCATCGATAAAGACGATGTTGACGAAGAGTCTGCCATCAAAAAGGCCTTTGATGGCAAAACCATCGTCAGTTATGACGAGGAGCACAACCTGGTTTTTGCGGCACCAATCAAACCCGTTAGCAAGAACAGCCGGATCCTGGTCGGCATCTGCAGCAGAGAACAGATGCAAGAGCATATTCAGCCACAGAGTTATGGAGGTAAAGGCTTGACCTGCATCATCAACCAAAGCGGCACCGTCGTCATTTCGCCTACCGATCTGAAGCCTTTTCTGCAGATTGATAACCTCTTTCAGTCTGATGAGGAGCGACAAACAAAGCAACTTATCGTTGAAATGCAGAAAGACATGGAAAAACAGCAGCCCGGCGCCTTTCAATTCACGGCTGTGGATGAACAGCAACTGATTATGTCCTATTATCCCCTTGGCATCAATGGCTGGATTTTATTGACTTTAGTTCCGGCGGATTTGATTTATCACGAAGCAGACGCCTATATCCTTAATGCGTTCCTAATCATAGGAGCGATCATCATTATCTTCGCAATTCTCTTCGTCATGTTGTTCCGTTTCTACAGGAACAATCAGCGAAAACTGGAAGAAATCGCATTTAAAGATCCTGTGACCGGCGGGATGAACGGAACGGCCTTTAAAATTCGCTATCAAAAGCTGGCAATGAGAATGAAGCCGAACACTTATGCCGCGGTGTTACTAAATGTGAAGGCTTTTAAAGTAATCAATGAAAGCTACGGCATATCTGCAGGCGACGATACCTTAAGATACATTCACAAGGTCCTGATTTCTCAGATGCAGCCGAGTGAATTTACAGCGAGAGGAAATGCCGATCAATTCTTCGTCTGTTTTCAGGAAAATTGCAGAGAGAGCATAGAAAAGCGTTTAGAAGCTATCACAGACGCCATTAATTCTTTTAACTATAACAGCGATATGCAATATCATTTTACCATACTGTCCGGCGTTTATCTAATTGACGAACCCAGCCTGGACGTAAACATCGTGCTGGACCGGGCGCTCATGGCTTGTAAGTCCTATAACCACGAAGGGACCTGCGCATTCTATACGCCAAAGATGATAGAGCAGTTAAAAAGAGCCCAAGAGCTTAATACACTCTTTGAAAAGTCTCTAGAGAATCATGATTTTCAAGTGTATATACAGCCTAAGGTGAAACTGGCTGGCGAGACTCCTTGCGGCGGCGAGTCCCTGGTCCGCTGGATACACCCGCTCCATGGCATCATCCTTCCGTCAGACTTCATCCCTCTCTTTGAAGAGAACGGCAATATCTGCAGGCTGGATCTGTATATCTTTGAAGAAGTCTGCATGATGATAAAGCATTGGCGAGAAGCGGGACGAGAACTGCTTCCTATTTCAGTCAATTTGTCAAGAGCCCATTTTAGAGACTTGAACTTTTTGAAAGACTTTGTGAAACTAAAAGAAAAATATCAGGTACCCGACTGGATTATTGAAATGGAGTTGACGGAATCCACTTTCTTTGACCAGAACAAGAGAGTTCTTGCGACCGCTGCCATCAAAGAGTTGAACAAGAATGGATTTCTCTGTGCTCTGGACGATTTTGGTATGGGCTATTCCTCACTGGGATTACTTAAAGAGTTTGATGTGGATACGATTAAACTGGACCGGGAATTCTTTAAAGATATCAGCAATGTCAAATCGCAGAAAATCATCAGCAGTCTCTTTCAAATGGCAAAAAACCTGGGAATCCAAACTGTAGCGGAAGGAATCGAAACCCAGGAACAGATCGACTTTCTCCGCAATACATGCTGCGACGTCATACAGGGGTACTTTTTTTCAAAGCCACTGTCCATGGCCGACTTCGAAAAATGGAGCAGAGAGAAAGGCATGCTTCGCCATAAGGTAGAGCACTGCAAAAATCATGATGACAAAAGCGCTGATCCAAAATCATTTTTGATGCATCGACGTATGGATAAGAAAAAAAGAAAATAATTTCTGTCGAGCAATTTCCTATGAATTTAAAAAACGAGTGCAGGAGACGATCGCTCCTATGCACTCGTTTTAAAATTGGTCTTATTTTTCAACAACCATAGCAGTTCCCATACCGCCGCCGATACATAATGTAGCCAGGCCGTATTTTGCATCTGCTCTCTTCTGCATCTCATAAATCAGAGTGATGAGAATTCTAGCTCCGGAAGCTCCGATAGGGTGTCCAAGAGCGATTGCTCCACCGTTTACGTTGAGCTTTTCTGGATTGATGCCAAGATCCTTACCTACTGCTACAGACTGTGCTGCGAAAGCTTCATTCGCTTCGATTAAGTCCATATCTTCAATCTTCAGTCCTGCTTTTTCTAATGCTTTCTTTGAAGAAGGTACTGGTCCGATACCCATGATCTTAGGGTCAACACCTGCTGATGCATATCCCTTGATTGAGCAAAGAGGCTTTAATCCTAATTCGTCAGCCTTTTCTTTGGACATTACGACAAGAGCAGCACCGGAATCGTTGATACCAGAAGCGTTAGCAGCAGTAACAATTCCGCCGTCTCTCTTGAAAGCAGGTTTCAGTTTCGCAAGCTTTTCGATTGTTGAACCAAACTTAGGGTGTTCGTCTGTATCAAATACGATTGGATCGCCTTTTCTCTGTGGAATTTCAACTGGAACGATTTCATCTTTGAATTTGCCAGCTTTGATTGCCGCTTCAGCCTTCTGCTGTGAAGCAAGAGCAAACTCGTCTAATTCTTCTCTGGTCAGTCCCCACTGTTCAACGATGTTTTCAGCAGTCATACCCATGTGGTAGTTGTTGAATGCTTCCCAAAGTCCATCGTTAACCATCATGTCAACCATCTGCGTGTTGTTCATTCTTGCACCCCATCTAGCGGAAGGAACAGCATATCCAGCCATCGACATGTTCTCTGCACCACCAGCAACGACAACATCTGCATCGCCAGCTTTGATGATCTGTGCAGCCAGTTCAACGGCTCTCAGACCGGAACCACAAACCTTATTGATTGTCATTGTTGGAACTTCGATAGGAATACCAGCATCAAGAGACATCTGTCTTGAAACGTTCTGGCCTAATCCACCCTGCAGGACGCAGCCCATGATTACTTCGTCAACCATCTCTGGTTTGATTCCAGCTCTTTCTACTGCAGCTTTAATAGCGACTGCTCCTAAAGTTCTTGCTGGAACGTTTTTCAGTGATCCACCAAAGCTTCCGATTGGTGTTCTGGCTGCGCCTACGATTACTACCTCTTTCATTTATATGTACCTCCTTTATTAAACAAGCCATTTTTGGCTAATTGATAATATTGATATATTTGTTAAATTCTTCACATACTTATTCTACTATATCCCCTTACAAAAAGCAACCCGAATATTTTTCTTCCATGTGATCTGGCTTGAGCGCTTCTTTGGCATGCCTCAAATTTTCCAGTCCCATGTCCTCTTCTCGGTTCAAATAGACGATTTCTTCTGGCAGATTTTTGCAGAATTCGCTGCAAATAGCCTGATATAGTCCTCTAAAATCATCATTTGCCTTTTCAAAGTGTTCTACTGCCGTATCCTGGCTCAATCTTTCTCCGATGCCAAAGGCCTGTAGTTTCCCATCAATCAAAATCGCAGTCGAATATACATCGCTTCTGTCCACGAATTTCATGATTTCACGAATAGCTTCCTCTTCCATGCGAAGACTCTCCATCTCATCCTCATTATAATCCCTGCCGTCTCGCATCTGCACGACAAAGTCTATGACTTCTTCCGTCATCTCTCGGGTAAGTGGTTTCGTCTCGTACTGGTAGGTTTTCAAGAAATAGTTCAAATGGTTTTTCTTCTTATGCAACGCTCTGCCGCCAAGGGTAATCATCTTATCCTTGAGATAAACGTACTCGTCAGAATCCCGATCATGTTCGAATTTCATCTCGCCGGGAAAAGCGCTTTCCAAGAATTGTACCATATGTCCTGGTATTAATTCAATAAGAAATTTGATTTTTCTGTCATCAAATCTGCGTTTTGCTTCCAAAATGGTTTCCCGCAGTTTTTCTGGCTCATAAACGCCATTTTTCGTCAGCGGCATAGAGATGATGGCATTGGGATCGCCAATCATGCAATCTGCTCCCGCCATACAAAGATAGTCGCCGATGATTTCCCAGCACAAGCAGTGGGTATTCCGCCAAATATAATTGGCCAGGAAGGTATAACCCGCTCCGCGATAATCAAAGCCGTGAAAATATTCTTTCAGCACTTCTGCGTCTTTTTCTGTCAACTCTTCAAAACAATGTTTGAAAATATTCATATATTAAAGCCCCATTTCTTTACTGTTTCTAAATTTTCATAATCCGTGAAATCAAATTGCAGCGGCGTAATCGTCGCATAGTCGTTAGCCACTGCCGTGACATCAAACTCCTCCGCCTCATCTTTGAAGTCAGCAGGCTGCCCAGATAATTTATATTTATTATCTTCAACCAGGTGAAATTTATCATCGTAATATCGCTGTCCCAAACGTACAAATTTGACGCCTTTGATTTCTTCTCGCGGAAGATTTGGCACATTGATACTGATCACAGTATGAGGATCGACTTTTCCATAGACCTTCTCTATGACGTCTACTGCCAGTTGACCCGCTACATCAAAGTGGGTCGCCTGATGGTCATCCGCAGAAACCGCTACTGCGTGATATCCGCTGAGGGCCGCTTCTGCAGCTGCTCCCACCGTTCCGGAATACAACGTATCCCGTCCCAGGTTGCTTCCCATATTAATTCCCGAATAAACCATATCGATTTTGACACCAGCTTCTTCGAAAAACTGCAGTCCTATTTTGGTGCAGTCTGCGGGAGATCCACTAGTCTGATAGGCCTCTTTTGCATAGGGAAAATCCACTGCCTCTATTGTCACCGGCTGCCCCAGTGTGACGGAGTGACTTTTGGCGCTCCGCTGCCCGTCAGGCGCACAGACATAAACATCTGCCGCCTTTGACAAAGCACGGACCAGCGCCTGAATTCCCGGCGCTTTAATGCCATCATCATTTACTACTAAAATATTCATTCTAATCTCATAACCTTTCCGATGGAATCATAGATGACTAAGCTGGCTCTGCTATCATAAGGCGTCTGTGTCTTATTGATGAGTACCAAATTTTTGCCCTGGAAGTAATTAATCAGACCTGCCGCTGGATACACTACCAGAGAAGTCCCGCCGATAATCATGGTGTCCGCTTTTGATATGGCATCTACCGCTCCTTGAATGCAATCCTCGTTAAGCATTTCTTCGTAGAGGACTACGTCCGGCTTAATGATACCGCCGCATTCGCAGTGGGGAATGCCGTCTTTGCAATGGGATTCGTCCATGATGTACTCTGCTTCGAAATACTTGCCGCATCTCTCACAGTAATTGCGAAGTACGCTGCCGTGCAGCTCGTACACCTTTTTGCTGCCAGCTTTTTGATGTAGACCATCGATATTCTGTGTGATAACTGCCTTCAGCTTTCCCATTTCCTCCAGCTTGGCCAGGGCTTTATGTGCGTCATTTGGCTCTGCCTCTGGATAAATGAGATTCTCTTTATAATATTTGAAAAACAACTCTGTGTTATTCTTATAAAATGTGTGTGACAGCATAGTTTCTGGTGAGTGTCCATATTTCTGCTGTGCGTGGTATAACCCGCTTTCAGAGCGAAAATCGGGTATATTGCTTTCCGTAGATACACCTGCGCCGCCAAAGAAAACGATGTTTTCGCTTTCATCAATTACTTTTTTTAATCTTTCATCCATCTTGTCATTTACCTCCCTTTCAGGGTATAATAAACGCAACTATCTTACAGCTTTGCTGCAAAGAAGCGTTCATTGAATCATGTGCTTCGATTATGTTTCTCAAAGGAATGCACATGGTATAATGGTTTCAAAATCTTTCGACTTTATCGCAAGGTAGAAACCATTGAATCACGACATTCGATTTTATTTTCAATGGAATTGTCGTGGTATAATGAACGCAACTATCTTACAGCTTTGCTGCAAAGAAGCGTTCATTGAATCATGTGCTTCGATTATATTTCTCAAAGGAATGCACATGGTATAATATCATAGTATACCATAAATTAAGGGGGATTGTGTATATGAATAAAAGAAAAGTTGCATTAGTTTTAAGCGGGGGAGGTTCTCGCGGGGCATACCAGTGTGGAGTATGGCAGGCCTTGGAAGAACTGGGCATAAGGATAGATATTGTCGTCGGTGTTTCAGTCGGCGCCATCAATGGCGCCATGGTCGTTCAGGGCGATGTGGTGAAAACAGCAAATCTTTGGCGGGAAATGGCAACAGACATGATCTTTGATGTAGATGCTGACGCTCAAATCCAGGACTTTGCCAAAGAATTCGTTGTCAACCGCGGCGCTGGTTCGACGGGCATGCAGAAGATGATGAGAGAGTATATTGACGAAGAAGTGATTCGCAAATCTCCAATTGAATACGGACTTCTGACAGTCGAATTTCCTGCCATGAAGCCTTACTATGTCTGGAAAGAGGATATTCCAAAGGGTAAGCTCTACGACTATATTACCGCCAGCGCATCCGCCTTTCCAGCAGTCCACACCCACCAAATCGATGGAAAAGATTTTATCGACGGCGGTTATGAGGATAATCTGCCTGTTCCCATGGCTTTAGAAAAAGGCGCTACAGAAGTCATCGCTGTCTACTTAGATGCCATCGGACGTTTCAAGCCGGAGGAACTGGAAGAAGTTCCAAACCTGACCTTCATCAAAAGCAAGTGGGATCTGGGAGATTTTCTCGTCTTTGATCACGCAAACACAAAGAGAATTCTTCGCATCGGCTATCTGGATACCATGAAAACTTTTGATGTCTTTGATGGCGGCTATTACACTTTCGCAAAGAACGAATTCGATAAGCGCACCTTAAAACAGGCTGATGAAGCAGCAAAGATTTTTGAATTAGATCCATTGATTTTATATCGAAAGGATCGATTCCTCCAGGCGCTGAACCAGGCAGTCAATGAGGCCAATGATGATATGGATCTAGATATCGACTTGTCCCTGGCCTCTTTAAAATCTCTTGCCTCCTTAGGTAAAATCAAGGAAATCCTCAAAATTGCCAATCGCAGAACGGTAACCCTGTTCATTGCAGATAGTCTGCGCGCCAAAAGCAGTGACAGCATCTTTTTATCAAAATATGCGCGCCGTATCCTAAAAGACGAGGTTAACGCTGCCAGGTTTTTGGTAAATAACGGGCTGGTGTAAACCGTTTCAGGACACTTCGGCGGCAATCTGTACCTGCTTGCCGCAAAAGGCTGCGCCGTACCTGATAATTTGATCTACTCCCTGCCGCTGCAGTTCTGTCTCATAACTGCAGCTTTTAATTTGGCCGATGGCCTCTGCTGCCAGCCTTTGGAGCTGCGCTTCACTGCTCCCCTTAGGTGCCGTTTTCAGTTCTATGAGGATTCCCGGCATCCCTTCGTTCCGCGGCATCAACTGGATGTCATAGCGGCCTGTCCCTGATTCCCGGTTAGAGCTGATCGCATAATATCCTGCCAGCACTGCAAACAGACCCAAGAGGAGACCGTGATAGAAACTCTCGGTTGCCGTATCGTAAAAGCTCACAGTCCGCATCAAAAACTGTGACAGTTCTTCCTGCAGTCGGCTGCCGTTTCCCATATAAAGCGCCTCCTGTATGGCAGAGACTGTACCGTATGACACAATCTCCTCCATTTCCGCGAGGATCTCTTTGCTGTATGCGAGCTTGATCTCTTTGTTAGGAAGGGCAACATGGTACAGATAGGAGCCATTGTACTGCTGTTCTTTTGTTACGATTTTCAGATATCCGGTCATCAATAAAAAGCTATAGACAGAAGCCGGATTCTTCTTGATTTGCGGATAGATGATGCCGATGTCCACAGGGGTCAAAATCGTTCTGTCCAGCATCAAATCAGCCAGCTTGGCGCGAATCTCCGGCGTAGCCGCCTGTAGCACTTCTCCAATGATGTCGTTGCTGCTGGTGGAAAGCCAGAATGCCTGCGGCTCACATTTTCGATTGAAGTAGTTAATCACGGACCATGGGTTAAAGATGTCGCTGTTTCCAAAGCGATAGCCATCGTACCAGTCACAGACTTCTTCGTATTTCTCCGGCACGCCGTAATATCTGCACATTTCCCTGACTTCTTCCGGCGTAAAACCGAAGTATGCTCCATATCGTTCCTCTAGGATGGAGTTCACGTTAAGATTATTAAGACCGCTGAAAATACTCTCCTTTGCCACGCGCAATATACCGGTCAGGAAGGCGTAGGAAATATGCGTATTATCCTTGAGACCATCTGAGAAGAAGTTTCGCATAAAGGTCACCACCTGATCGTAATATCCCCTCACATGACCCTGCTGTATCGGCGTATCGTATTCGTCTATAATCAGGATCGGCGCGACACCGTAATGGGCATCCAGCATCTTGGACAGCTTGGACAGCGCCTTGGTTAGTTCTGCACTACTTGCTTTGAGAGACAAAACCCTCTGAAAATACGCTTTTTCAAAGTCGCTGCAGCGGCTGCTCTCGAGAAGCTCCATATGCCTGCCAAACTCCTCTTGAAAAAGCAGTCCGATAATCTCAAGGGATTCCTCCCAGGTAGCAAACTTGATGTCCTTGAATGTGAAAAAAATCACCGGATATTTGCCCTGATGGCGTCGATATTTCTCTCCACACTGCCAGATTGCCTTGTCCCTGAAATAGAAAGAAGTGTCTTCCCCTGTATCTTCAAAAAACACGCGCAGCATATCCATGTTCAATGTCTTGCCAAAGCGGCGCGGCCGAGTAAACAGGGATATCTTTGGAATCTCGTCTAGCAGATCTTTAATCATCAAGGTCTTATCGATGTAATAGTAATTCATCGTGGCCTCGCGGTAACTGGACACGCCGATAGGCAGCGGCCGTTTGGCCCTGTAAGCCAGTGTAGGTTCCTTCACATAGAGGGCATTCTTGATGCGCTGATCCGATGGCTTTGGGGTGTTCTCCGGCAGCAGCCATCTTCTGCCTTCTTTATATGCGTCTGGAATACGTCCCTCTGCGCAAAGCTTGGATACCCTGCGGTCAGAAATCCCCCAGCGCCATGCTGCCTCTTGGCAGCTCATCATCTTCTTCATGACCCGCCTCCTTTTTTCTTTAGTATACCCTTTATTCGGAATAAATGCAACATTATTCGGAATAAAACCAAACATTATTCCGAGCATAATGACTATTGCCGCTGCCCTATGCCTGCAACGATGTTTTCTTGTTCTAGATCAATTCCTTCATAATGCGGCAGAATTTATTCTTTGATAATCTTGTTGACGATACCGCTGCTGAAGTCCCTTTATTATCATCCATTGTCAGAATTAGCGTCGTTCCCAACACCAACCCATTCAGTTGGAAAATATTCAGCTTTTTAGTGCTTCGCAAACAATAGTCGTTATCGGAGAGACTCCCGACATGTTCCCAAAGAATCATTCTCCCATCAGGAAGAAAAATAGTGAAATCGGGGGTAAATATGACCCCATCTCCAGATGGCATATAAGAATCACTCTTCATAATGAAAATGGGCACCATATGCATAAAGTGAACTGAACAGTATCTGTTCGGATTTAGAGTGTACCAGTTCACCATAATCTGTTTCGTAGGTATGCTACCTGGGATCAATGGATCTGCAAAATCCTGCACAACAAAACTGCCAATAGCTCTATAGGCGTATTGACAGTTTTGATTCTGCAAATATTTCCCTACGTTGGCATTATCCAAATCAGGTTTAGGTCGGGGCAGTATCAGCCCCCTCTCAGCCCATTGCTATGAGCGCCCTTTTTTAATTATATTAAAGATGATAACACTCTCTTTAGTGCGATTCGAGGATTATTCCGCCATCTCGTTTTCCGGATGTCTCTTCCGATCCACTTTGTTCATGACATACAGGAAAGCGATCATGCAGACAATGCTTACCGCCAGGGATATAAAGCCGTTCATGGTGATTGCTGCTGTGACAAAACCGACGATGGAAGCTAAAGCTGCTAACACCGCATAAGGCAGTTGCGTTTTCACATGGGCGAGGTGATCACAGGATGCTCCCAGGGATGCCAGAATCGTCGAATCACTGATCGGTGAGCAATGGTCGCCGAACAGACTTCCCGCAAGACTTGCTCCAATTGCCGGATAGATTGAAACATCATTCGCCAGTGCCAACGGAATAGCAATCGGCAGGAAGATGGCGAAAGAACCCCAGCTGGAACCTGTTGCAAAAGAAGTGATACATGCAGTCACAAACAAGGAGATAAACATGATGCCTGGTGTCATAAACCCTCGCGTTGCCTCTACTATGTAGTCTGCTGCTCCAACATCAGAAGTCACACCCCCGATGCACCATGCAAAGATCAAAATCAAGATTGCTTCGATCATTTGTTGAAATCCATCAATAAAGACTTGATAACTCTCTTTGAAGGTGAGGACTTTGTTCTTCATGGCAATCAATACGCCAACCAGTGCTGCAGAGAAAAAGGCTACCGTCAAACTAAGCATGGTATCGCTGTTAGTGATCGTGTTCATGAAGCCCTCGCCTTTCGGTCCAGTGTAGTACATGGTGGCGAAGAGGCTTCCAATAAGGACAATCAGAGGAACAATCAAACCCCAGGCTGTAGGATGCGCCCCTTCTTTCAACTGAAATGTTTCTGATTTCTTAATGTGAGCGTCATCTGCAACTAGTTTTCCCAGCTTCCGCGCTCTGATTTCTGCCTTTCTCATCGGTCCAAAATCCCAACCCGTCACTGCAATGACGAGAACCATCAAAATAATGGTTATGGTATACAGATTAAAAGGAACGGATTTAACAAACACATCCACCAGGTTCGTACCCGCAGGCAGGCTTTCTTTATAAATTCCCATAACCAATGCGCCCCAGCCAGTGATCGGCAGAAGCAAAGGCACCGAAGATGCCGTCGAATCACAGATATAGGCCAGCTTCTCTCTGGAAATCTTCAGCCTGTCCGTAACGGCCCGCAAAATTGGTCCTACGATAACGGAGTTGGATGAGTCACTGAAGAAAATCATCAATCCTCCAATCCAGCCTGCGATCTGCCCCTGTTTTCTCGTCGTAATCTTATCTTTGACCGCCTGTCCAAAAGCCCAGGCTCCGCCGCCTCGTTCCAGCATGACTGAAAAGCAACCGACAAACAAAGTCATGGCGATGACGCCTGCATTCCACGGGTCTGCAATTTTCGGTATCATATAATTGCCGAAGATATCTACAAATCCAACAATGGGATTACCTGCAATCATAGTCGCGCCAACAAATACCGCCGCTATCAGCGATAATAAAACGTTCTTTGTTATAAATGCAAGTACGATTGCAAGCAATGGCGGCAGTATTGATAATATACCAAAATCCATAGTTTCCACCTTATCCTCTCTTTAGGAATGCGGTGCAGCAGTGAATAGCACCGAATCCTTTCATCACTTCATCGAATTCTACTGGTATAACCTCGATTCCATTTTGTTCCAGCAGCGCCTGACTACGCGGATTGCCGGCCGGCATGACGATCTGACCCGGCGCGAGAGCTACGAAGTTGATAGCAAAGGACTGCTTCGCCTCCGTCTGCGATGGGCATTCCAGCAGCTTGATTCCCTTTTTCTTCAAGGCATCACACACGTCGTAAGGTACCTGAGATGCGTGTATCATCGCTACATCGTGGCTGGCAAAGTTGAGGTTGCCGTCGATATGGGCGTGGCCGTAAGGTACCTGCATGTGCAGAATCTCGGTCACCCCCATGCGGCGAAGCTCGTACTCGACCATCTCGTATCCGCTGCGGTTGGTTCTGACCCCGGAGGCCAGAATTGCAGTTCTGCGGTCGACCCACATGACCATGGCACCCTCAAAAGTTGCATCGCCGCAGATGGTGCGGATGATGGGAACACCCAAGTCCGCCAGCGCCTTTGCCGCATAGCGCTCCTCTCCGCGGCGCGCCTCCATGGCCGGTCTGGTCACGATGGCTCCCTCTGGCGTCATCAAAACTAAGTCTCTGCAGAACAGGGCGTTGGGCTTGTCCTCCCGCTGTTCCTCGATGTAGTGAACCCTGACACCGTGGGCTCGATAAATATCCGCCAGGGCATCGTGCTGTGCTCGAAAGCGCGCAGGATCGATGTCTGCCTTGAACCTGGCTGCCTGCCAGTCAAAATTCTCAATTTCTTTTCCCGGTCTGCGCATCAATACCGCCTTCAGCGGGTCCACTTCGGAGCATACGCCAAAGTCTCCCCACAGATCCTTCATATCGTCGATGATGGATGATTCCTTAGGGAACCATTTTTCACCTGGAATTGCGTCAATATCTCTTCTTTTTTCCATCCTTTTAACCTCTCTTCAAAAATGCAGTGATGCAGTGCAGCGCCCCTCTGCCTTTCATGATTTCCGAAACATCTACCGTCAGCACTTTGATGCCATTTTCTTCGAGAAGAGCCTGGCAACGCGGATTTCCCTCCGGCATTAAAACAAGTCCTGATTCCAAAGCCACGAAATTGCAGCCAAAGGTCTCTCTCACCTCCGTCGTAGACGGCGCTTCAAGAACCTTATAGCCTTTCCGCTTCAGCACATCTAACACGTCGTAAGGCACCTGGGATGCGTGAACCATGACCACATCATTGCTAGCCGCATTCATCAGACCGTCGATGTGGATGTTGCTGTATGGCTGCTGCATGTGAATCACTTCTGTAACGCCCATGCGGCGCAGCTCGGTCTCCACCTGTTCGTAACCGCTGCGATTACAGCGGCTTCCCGTTGAGAGCACCACCGTTTTGCGGTCTACCCACATGGCGTTGGCACCTTCAAACATACCATCCCCATTAATCGTTCTCACGATGGGTACCCCCAGGTCAGCCAGCGCCTTGGCGATATACCGTTCCTCACCTCTCCTTGCAGCCATGCCCGGTCTGGTAATGATGGCGCCTTCCGGTGTCATAAACATCAGATCTCGACAGAATACGGCGTTGGGCCTGTCTTCCCGCTGTTCCTCCACGTAGTATACCTTTACCCCGTGCTCCCTGTATATCTGTGCCACTGCGTCGTGCTGCGCTCGCATCAGTTCCACATCTACAGGTACGTCGGCAAAACGGTATTCCGCAGCGTCAAAGTGTTCTACTTCCTTGCCCGGTCGTCTCAACAATACCGCTTTCAGCGTATCCACCTCAGAGGAAACACCCCAGTCTCCCCAATATTGATTCATGTCCTCTTCAAAAGTGGTTTCCTTGGGAAACCATCGTTCTCCCGGAATCGCATCAATATCCAGCTTCTTTTTTTCTTCATTCATATTTATCGCCTCCAAACTTTTTCTCTGCTATTATAAAGAGCAAAAGCCGTGCCAAAAAGAAAAACCGCTTTTTCAGCGGTTTTGGACTTTCTCTATGAAATATGTCAAAAAAATCATATCACTTTGTCATAAAATTTTGACATTTCTAATCTAAATTATATTTATTCATCTTGTAACTCAAGGTCTGCTTTGAAATTTTCAGCTTCCTGGCGGCTGCCGACAAATTCCTGCTCTCACTCAGGGCACGACCAATCAAATCTTTTTCAAAGGCTTCCATGGTTTTGTTCAGTGAAAAGGCCGGATGGTCCAGGTCAATGCGGTTTCCAGTCACCGTACTGCATTGGCTCCGCTCAATCGCGTTGAGCAGATATTCCGGCAGATCCTTTTTCTGAATAAATCCAGAAGAGGTCACGTTAAAGGCTCCCTCTATGACATTCTTCAATTCCCGGACATTTCCCGGCCAGTCGTAGCCGCGAAAAATTTCTTCTACGGTCTCATCGATGCCGATGATATTGCGGTGCATTTTCTCGTTATATTCTGCGATAAAGTGATTGACTAAGAAAAACAGATCGTTGATACGCTCTTTCAGCAATGGCAGGGTCAGCTGCACCACACTGAGGCGGTAGAATAAGTCTTCTCTCAGCTTGCCAGCCTCCATGCAGTCGATGGGATTTTCGTTAATGGCAGAAACAATTTTTACGTCGATGGGAATAGGTTCTACGCCGCCAATTCGGGTAATCTTTTTCTCCTCAATCGCTTTGAGAATCTTTGCCTGCACGCTGATTTCCATGGAATTGATTTCGTCCAGGAAAATCGTACCGCCGTTGGCGATTTCAAAGATCCCAGGCCTGTTCTCTGCTCCGGTATAGCTGCCCTTGACCGTGCCGAAGAGGATGCTTTCCAACAGGTTGGCGGGGATGGCGGCACAGTTCTGAGAAACAAAACGTTTCTTTCGCCGACAGCTTCCAGTATGTATGGACTGGGCGACTAGTTCTTTGCCCGTTCCCGTAGCGCCTACGATCAGGACAGAGGAATCGGTATCGGCAATCATGGTTATGCGCTCTTTGATCAGCTCCATCTGCTGGGATGAAGTGATGATGTCATCTACTGTGTAAAGAGCCTTCTCTTCAAACTTGTCCTTCAGCTCCAACGTAATATCCTGCCGTTCGTAGGCGGAATCCATATAACGGGAAACGTCCACTGCACCGATGACTCGATCGCCATCCTTGATGGGCATAGTGGTGTTGATAGCGTTAATGCTCTGGCCGTTGTAAGTGGAAAGAGCCTGATACTCGTTGGAAATAGGTTTGCCCGTTTTCAGCACGCGGAGCAGGCTGCTGCTCTCTTCTGTAAGGTTAGGATAGATTTCCAGCACATGTCTGCCGATCAAATCCTTCTCCTTCAGATTATTGACGTCCGGTCTGTAGGTGACAAAGTATTCTATGATTCCCTTTGCATCTACCACCAAAATTCCATCGATATAATTATATAAATTTAAAATCTGTTCTACATATCTTCTCAGCATAGCAACTCCTATCTACTGCCTATTATAGCTTTCGATTTTCACAAGGTCAAACAAATTCGTTGCCTTTTGTCATTCTGAAAGGGCACTCTGTTACGCAAATGCCGTTCGGATCGGTTCGCCTGCGTAACCGATTTGCTGAATTCAGCCGATTCTGCTTAACTGCACGGCTGGCGCGCTTTGGTTATACAAAAATGCACCGGCTTCTGCCGGTGCAAGTCCTATTCTATTTCGTTTAGCCACACTTAGAAAATCCACAATTGCGGCAGATGACACAGCCCCCTTCATGCTCTACCACACTTCCGCATTCCGGGCAGGCATGAATCTCATTTGCCGTGGCCGGTATGATTGGATGTTTCTGTGGGACAGGATTGTCTGTCGGCATCTCGTAGCTGGCTTTTTCCTTCGGCTGTTCTTCAATCAGCTTAGAGACCTTCATTACAACCTTTGCAATCGCATCCGGGCAGGAAGTACAACTCATGCCCTGCTGCCTGATTGTAGACGGACACCTGATCCCCTTCAGCTGGTCGTAGACTTCGTTGATGGAAATTCCGCTGCGCAGAGCGACTGACACCAATCTGGCTGTCGCCTCGCTCTGGCTAGGGCAACCGCCGGCTTTGCCAGTGCTGGTGAAGACTTCACAGATACCGTTTTCGTCGTAGTTGGTCGTAACATAAAGACTTCCGCAGCCGATTTTCATCTTCTCCGTAAATCCGCGGGTGATGTCAGGACGAGGGCGCGGTTCGATGTGACCAAAGTCAATTTCGTCACAGGCAGGACAATTTGACGGACTCTGATGTACGCTCTGCATCTGTGCACTTTCCCGGTTGACCTTGCCGATGTTGAGTACCTGTTCTTCACGGCTGCCGTCACGGTAGATGGTCACGCCCTTGCAGCCTTCTTTATACGCCAGCAGATAGACATCTCTGACTTCATTTCTCGTAGCCTCTTTCGGGAAGTTGACAGTCTTTGATACGGCGTTATCTGTATATTTTTGAAATGCAGACTGCATCTTGATATGATCAATCGGTTTGATATCGTGAGAGCAGACGAAGACGCGGCGCACCTCTTCTGGAATCTCGCTGCAGTGAGCAATGGTTCCTTCCGAAGCGATCTTCTTCAGCAGCTCGTTGCTGTAAAGTCCCAGTTCTTTCAGTTTCGCTGTCAGCACCGGGTTTACTTCAATCATCTCCGTGCCGTCCATGATGTTGCGAATGAAAGCATAGGCGAATACCGGTTCTACACCGGAAGAACACCCACCGATAATAGAGAGGGTCCCTGTCGGCGCAATGGTCGTTACCGTGGCATTTCTCATAGCCGGTCCCTCTTTCAGGGTGCTGACTGAAAACAATGGGAAGTTTCCCCTCTTTTCCGCCAATCTTGCACTCGCTGCATGACCGGTATTATTGATATAGCGCATCACTCTCTCCGCCAATTCCACTGCTTCATCAGAATTATACGGAATGCCCAGCATCAGCAGGGCATCTGCCCATCCCATGACGCCCAATCCTATTTTTCTCGAAGCCCTGGTGGTTTCAGAAATCTTCTCTAAAGGATAGTTATTGGCATCTATGACATTATCGAGAAAATGCACAGCCTTTTCTACCGTCTCGCCCAGCAGACGGAAATCCAGTTCGTAGCCGGTCAAAGTCTTGCGAAGCATTTTGACCAAATTGATAGAACCCAGGTTGCAGCTCTCGTAAGGCAGCAATGGCTGCTCCCCACACGGATTGGTGCTCTCAATTTCCCCCTGGCTTGGCGTTACGTTATCGCGGTTGAGCCTGTCTAGGAAGATGATGCCTGGCTCTCCATTTCTCCAGGCGTGGTCGACAATCATGTCAAAGACCTTCTCCGCGCTGAGGTGTCCAACCGCCTGTTTGGTTTTCGGATCAATCAGGTCATAGTCACTCTGATTTTCCACAGCTTCCATAAAAGCCTCTGTAATGCCGACGCTGATATTAAAGTTGGTGATCTCGCTGTTATCAGCTTTACAGTTGATAAAATCCAGAATATCAGGATGATCGATGCGCAGTACGCCCATGTTGGCTCCTCTGCGAGTGCCGCCCTGCTTGACTGCTTCTGTAGCGGCGTTAAATACCTTCATAAAGCTGACCGGGCCGCTGGCAACACCACCTGTGGATCTCACCGCAGAACCGCTCTGGCGAAGCCTCGAAAAAGAGAATCCTGTACCGCCGCCTGATTTGTGAATCAGCGCCGCGTTCTTGACAGAATCGAAGATGCCCTCCATGCTGTCTTCTACAGGCAGCACAAAACAAGCTGACAGTTGTCCCAAAGTCCTGCCTGCATTCATCAACGTCGGTGAATTGGGCAGGAATTTGAGATCGGTCATCAGCTCGTAAAAATCGTCACTCAGCGCTCTCGTATTTGTACTCGTATCGTAATTGGCGTCTACTGCCGCGATTGTATCTGAAACTCTGCGAAACATATCCTCAACAGTCTCGAGAACATTGCCATTTTCGTCTTTACCCAGGTATCTTTTTTCCAATACCGTAAGGGCATTTTTGCTTATTTCTTCAATTGCCATTTTTTCCTCCTACACATTATATATTGTCACTTGGACAATTATATCACTATATGTAGTATACGGCAATGGGTTACAGCAAATTTTCTAAAGTTTCATAGAGCAGATTGACGTCCACCGGTTTCGCAAGATAGCTGGTAATCCCCGCATCCTTTGCCTTCTCTACATCTTCCTCAAAGGCATCGGCAGTCATGGCAATAATTGGAATTTCATTCGCATCTGTTCGGTCCATGGTGCGAATTTTACTGGTCGCGGTCAAGCCGTCCATCTCCGGCATACGAATATCCATCAAAATGCCATCAAAGAAGCCCTCCTGGCTGTCTGCAAATTGCTCCACTGCTTCCCTTCCGTTCAAAGCACAGAAGACCTGAAGTTCTTTCTTCAGAAGCAGTTTCTTGGCGATTTCCCGGTTCATATCGTTGTCCTCAACTAAAAGAACCCTTTTTCCCTTCAGCGTTTTCTGCGTATTCTCTATCACCGTCTGTTCCGCAGCATGATCCTTTGGTGCTACCTCCAGCATCAGTCCAATGGTAATCGTCGTACCGACATCCTTCTTGCTTACGATATCAAAAGTACCGCCCATCATGTCTACAATACTTTTCGCAATGGCCAGACCCAGTCCGGTTCCGCCGCCTGATCCGTCGTTGCGTTCCTGGGCAAACGGTTCAAAGACATTCTGCAAGAATTCTTCGCTCATGCCGATCCCGGAATCTTTGATGACGAAAGTCGAATCTAAAAATCCACTTCCATTGTCAGCCGCCTGAATAGAAAACTCTACCCGACCGCCGGCTGGCGTAAACTTGACCGCATTGGTCAGCAAATTGATAAAGACCTGATCAAATCTGATCTTGTCGACCAGAATATCCTCTCCGCCGATTTCGTAACGACAGACAAAATCGATATTTTTCTGCGTACAGAGCGGTTCCACCATGACCCTGACCGTCCGTTCAAAGTCCTGATATCTATACTTAGACGGGTTGAGCGTGAATTCTCCGCTTTCGATCTTCGCCATGTCCAACACGTCGTTAATCAATCTGAGAAGGTAATCGCTGGAGTCGTTGATCGCTTTCAGGTACTCTTTCATTTCCTGCGGATCGTCCACCTCGTCTCCTGCCAGCGCAGTCACACCGATGATCGCATTGAGCGGCGTCCTCATCTCGTGACTCATCTTTGATAAAAACTCACTCTTCGCATTGTTGGCCTTCAGCAGTTCCAAATTTTCCTCTTTTTTGCGTCGATTGAGGACAACCGTTGCCGCAAGGCAGATGACAAGCACTACAAAGGCTGAGATGATACCGACTGCTCTGACTGGATTTTTACGAATCCAGGAAGAGAGAAGGTCCTGGTTGTCAATTTGCGATGATTCCAGCAGATAAGAATTCATCGTGGCCGAATCCACATTTTCGATGACCTCGTTTACGACTGCTATCAGTTCGCGAGAGGCATCCTTACTGAAAGAACAGACATAGTTGCTCTTCTCTTCAGAAACCGGAAGGGTGGCAATTTCCTGGTATGCGTTGTTTGAGATATTGTAATTGACTACCAGAGATGAACCGTAGCCGTAATCGGCTTCTCCTTTTTCCACTCGTTTCATCTGCTCTTGCAGACTGCCCTCCCTGCTCTGCTTGAGTGCAGAAAGGTCGGAGATATCTGCCGATTTGTTATAATACAGTACCTTATCACTGGTCAGAAGGGGCACCGAGAAAATCAGTCCGTTTTCATCTGCCCATACATAGTCTTCTGGCACAGCCAGAGTCATATCATACCTTCCAGAAGCCATGGCTTCCTTGAGGGACATTCCCTGAGGCAGACTGCACAATTCGACCTTCAGTCCTGTCGCCTCCGTCAAACGCTTCATAAAGGAAACAAAAATACCTTTATAGATGCCGCTGGTCTCCTGTGACTGCAGCGGTTTAATCTCATCCGGCACTAAAACCTTCAGCTTCTTTTTTTTCTCAATGTAAGCCTGGGAGGCGGTGCTAAAGGCGCATTCCCCCTCTTTATCAGAAAAATATTTGTCGTGCAGATCTTTTCGGTAATCCGGCTCAACGTACTCGATGGATTCTATAGCCTTATCTATCTCATCGCAAAGCTGAGCATTCGCTTTTGAGCAGGCGAAATAAAAGGGCCTGTCTGCAAAACTGGCTACAACTTTGGTTCCCGCCAGTGGTAACAGACTCAGGGATACCATGACATCTGCCTTGCCGTTTTTAATGGCCTCCAGCTGTTCTTCATCTGTCTGGCATTTGACCTCTGTGTACTCGATGTTATTGGATTTACAGAATGCCTCCAGCTCTTCATTTCTCATATCGGCCATGTCGATCACGGCGACCCGCAGGTTTTTGCGCAGTGCTAAATTATCTTCGTTTATAGCGGTATTGGTCTTACTGGCAAGCAACGTCGTAAAAGCATACCCATAGCCTTTCTTCGGATAGGCATATGTCTCCGCCAGCCCCTCGTTATAGACCATGCCGCTGATAATATCTACTTGGCCTTTTTCTACTTTCTCCATCATGTCTACAATGGCCCCATCCAGACTATCTGTTTCAGAGAATACGAATTCTACGTCCCAGTTGGCATACTGCGCCATCTTCATGATGTAATCATATGAATATCCGCTCAAATTGCCGTCTTCGTCTTTTTCCATCAACCCTTCTTGCTCTACAAAGGCAACTTTCACTTTTTTATGGGCTTGAACACTGTTGCCGCCAAAGACGGGCACGGTGAGACTTAGTAAGATGGCAACGGCTAAGAATACTGCAAAAACTCTATTCCTCTTCATTTTAACCCACTCTCCTGCAATTCTATTCCTATATGATACCATGAAACACATAAAAAAACGAGAGAATTCTCATTCTCTCGTAAAACATTCCAGCTATTTTATGGCAAAGAATTTCTTGGCCGGCGTCTTGCACAATGCCGATGCGATGACACTTGCAATCACCATACCGACTGCGAACTGTCCGATGTTCCAAGGAATGCTTGGAATCGGTACCAGCAGGTTGCCGTACATGACTGCAGAAGCGATATAATAACCGACTACCATTTCGAGGCCAGCCAGAACCATACCGACGATTTCCATAGCAGAAATACCAAAGCTGCCTGTATTGTTCCTGCCCTTCTTCTCCATGTGTTCCACAAAGGCTCCCATAATGAACGCCATGAGGAATTTGATAACCAATGTCCATGGTGCCCAGAAGGCGTAACCGCCGATGATGTCTCCCATGGCAGAACCGACTCCCGCTGCAATGCTGCCGTTCTTCTTCCCCAGCACCAGGATGGAGAGGAAGATCATAGAGTCTCCCAAATGTACATAACCTTGCGTAAAAGGAATGGGCAGTTTGATGAACATGGTCGCTACCATGACCAAACACATCATCAGTCCAGTCATCACGATGGCTGTTATTTTATTATCGTTTTCATTTCTGATCATTATTCTCACCCGTTTCCTATTCAATCTGTTGACATTTTCTATCGCAGTATTATAATAGCATTAAAGTGTAAATAATTAAATATGCAAATTTAATTATTTTCTTATGAACAGTTTGGAGGTTTTTAACAGAATGAAGCCAATTACACTACAGTTTGACGACAATACTTCGACGCCACTCTATATACAGTTATATCGTTATCTGAAAGGAGAAATCACCTGCGGCAATATGAATGCGGGAGAAAAGCTGCCCTCCCTGCGCCGCCTGTCTAAGGACCTGTCCATCAGCGTTACTACGACGGAATTGGCCTACAATCAGTTGCTGGTGGAGGGATACGTGATCAGCAAGCCTCAATCAGGATATTATGTGGCAAGTATCGCAGGGCATTTTGCCAAGGACCAGGAGCATGCCAATATCAGCCATGACTTTACCACTTACACCTTTGAGGATTCCGCCTATAAGTACGATCTGTCCTGTTTTGATTTTAACAAGTGGAAGAAATGTATGGCGAGAGTGCTGAACGAATACTCCCATCTGCTGCTCTTTGAAAGCGACCCCAAAGGAGAAGCCGCACTGCGCTTTGAAATTTCCAAATATGTCTACACCTCCCGCGGCGTCACCTGCAATCCAGACCAAATCGTCATCGGTGCCGGCACCCAGCAGCTGACCACTCATCTGTGCCGTATTATGCGCAAGATGGACATCGGTCACGTCGCTACGGAGGATCCCGGCTATCTGCCGGTGCAGAATATCTTCCGCGACCACGGCATGAGTATTACGAAGATTCCTGTCGGCACCGACGGAATCATGATTGAAAAACTGCCCACCAACATTCCAGCCGCGGTCTACGTCAGTCCGTCCAACCAATTTCCCACAGGCTCTGTCATGCCCATCGGCAAGCGATACCGTCTCCTGGAGTGGGCAAGCGAAAACGACAGTTTCATCCTGGAAGACGACTACGACAGTGAACTGCGTTACTTCGGCAAGCCAGTTCCCGCTCTGCAGGGACTGGACAAGAACGCTCGTGTCGTCTATCTGGGTTCTTTCTCTTCCACCCTCTTTCCTGCCATCAAAATCAGCTACATGGTTTTGCCCAAGGAAATGGTGGATATCTTTGACGCCATCAAAAGCGACTATACGCAGACCTGTTCGAAGACAGAGCAGCTGACCCTGGCACTTTTCATGGAAGAGGGGCTGTATTATACCAACATCAAGAAACTGCGCAATCTCTATTCACAGAAGCTGCAGACAGCCCTGGCCGCTTTTTCGAAGTACGGAAATGATTTTACGACACCTACCAACACCAACTCCGGCATCAATATCATTTTGAAGGTGCGTACAAAAAAAGATCCCGGCAAGTTATCGCAGATGGCAAAAACCATCGGGCTCAATGTCCTGCCGGCAGCCAGCCTGACCGACCAGGATACTGCCGCTTTGATTTTTTACTATAATCAGATTCCTCTGGACGAGTTGGAAAGTTCCATCAGGGAAATGATTCATTTATGGTCAGCATAAAAAACGAGTGCATGACGGAGCGTCGCTCCTATGCACTCATGCCGCCCGCAAGGGGCGACGCTTCGTAAGGTACGTTCTTTGCCTTTTCGCCCCAGCTTTAGCTGGCTAGGCGAAACGGACAGCGAAAGGAGCGTTTGCGACTGGAGGAGTGAGCAAAGCGAACGATGAAACATACGGAAATACGTCCTTCGGACGATATTTCCTATGTTATAAAAGGACCGAGCAGATTTCGGTCCTTTTCTAAATCAATTTTATAATGCAGGCTCAATATATTTTTGAATCAACGCAATGCTGTCTTTTGCCTGCGGGTGAAAAAATGCGGCGATAGAAACCACCAGCTTCTGGGATTTGTTGACATAAATCACGTTGCCGCCGTCACCCATGGCCGAGTAGCCCTGATCCTCCAGCCACCACAGATAACCATAAGGCAGATCTAACTCCTGCCAGCGGCTGTACTCTCGGGTGCTCTGGTTTATCCACTCTTTGGAGACAATTTGCTTTCCTTCCCAGAGGCCGCCGTCAAGGTACAATTGACCGATCTTTGCCATATCCCTGGCAGAGAGGGTCAGACCCCAGCCGGCCGTATTGTTTCCTGCTTCATCACAGACCCATCCGCTGATGTCTGACCGCGTATTGAAAGCCATCTGCTCTTCTTCGCTGCTGAAAGTGATAGGATCTTCCACCGTCATTCCAAGTGGCGAAAACAGATTTTCCTTCGCAAAATCAAGGACAGACTGACCCGTTCTTCTGACTAGAATCCCCGATAAAATATCTGGTCCGATGAGGCCCGCATACCGGAAATCACCGATTTTGTCACTGCCGCCCAATAAGTCCAGGGCGAATTCCACGTAATCGCTGCTAGTAAAGTATTCGATATATGGCGCCTCCTGATATTTATATGGCGCGGTCATCGTCAGCAGATGTTCCAAGGTCACATTCTCAATTGTATTCTCCCCATTTTTCACCGTGTAATCTGGAAAAAACTCCAACACCCGCTGATGAACGCTTTTGATATACCCCTTATCTACAGCGATGCCCAGCAGTATAGATACGATGCTTTTGGTCACGGAATAGACGTGAATGCGACTGTCCTCTGTGCAGCCATTGAAGTATTGTTCATATAGCAGGCTGCCATCCTTCTGCACAGTCAGGCCCGCAATATTGCTATACTCACTCTCTATCATCTGTTCCAGTTCTCTCTGTTTTTCTCGCTTCATAAGATCCTCCCTTTCTCTTTCTGATCGGAAAATAGATTTCCGTAATCAGTTCACTATCTTCTGATACCTGAGAAGGATCCGTCACATAGACTTCGTAGAGGGCGTCACTGCCTTCATATCCCTGATTTTCCGCCCACTGACGCTGTCTTGTGTATACAGAAGGCAGCTTGCTATAGGAACCGTGCAAAACGGTTTTCAAACACAATCCCGGCCGGAAATCCCTCGTCCCTTTTGCATATTCTTCTACGGGTACTGCAAATTCCGTGTCCATACCCTCTGGCGTAAACTCACTGCTGTGAAACAATACCATGGGTGGTGCCGTTACTGTCAATTGGTCATCAGCAATTTTTCGAAACAGCCTGCCAAAACAATGGCTGTAGGAATCCGCAAATTCATGTTCGCTAATCATTCTTCGCATAGACAGCAGATTCATCATCGGCATATCAGCCAGCGTCACGTCGATGTCTTCCATATAGGTCATCACAGACCTGCCTTCTTGCAATTTGCTGATATCATCCCTCAGTTGATCCAAAATGTTTTGGTATTGCTGCATTTGTTTTTCCATCTCACTCTTCTTTTTGCTGAGAAGCCGGCAGAGGTTTTCTGCCTCTGCCTCATCTGATTCCAATATCCCCTTGATTTCCTCCAAAGAGAAGTGATATGTCTTCAATCGGTTGATAAACAGCATCTGCTCCAATTGGTCGATTGCGTAATAGCGATAGCCATTTTCCTGATTGATTTCTTCTGGCTGCAGCAGCCCTATCTCGTCATAATAGCGCAGCGTCTTGCTGGACACCTGACAAATCTTTGAAAACTCACCGATAGATAGCATGGCCATCTCCTTTCCTTCTCCTCTACAGAATACACCTTGCCCTTAGGGGAAGGTCAAGCCCCTTGTTCTTTGGTCAGAATGTCATACTTTTAATTCCGTCCTGCGTATGATCAAATAGGACCCGAGGCTGAAAATGCCAGCGACGAGAAGCAGGAACATGATAGGGTACAGGAAGTTAATCGTGTTCCCACCCGCAAAACCGATCGCTTTGATGGCAAACTCAACGACTGCCTCTGTAAAAGCTTTTGGCAGAACAAACTTGAACACGACAGGTATGATCAGAACGAAAGTCAGCCCAAGGCCGATCCCCAGATAAATGGACGCTGCTTTTCCAATTCTATTGATGATCAAAATCGCCAGATACAGCAGGCAGCAGACCAGCATATAGGCGAGGAAGAGCCAGAGCCAGTTGATGAAAACGGAGTGTTCATATCCGTATAAGCCGCCAAAGATGGAAAAGTACCCCTTGGCCACGGCGTGAAGCCCGTTCCCTACGATGGTATCGACAGCGGCCATAATGGCCGAGGTAAAAGCGAACAGCGACAGCGCTGCCAGATAAATATATTTGCGCGTGAAGCCATTTTGAATCAGCATTTTAAAGTCCTCTTTGAAGCCAAAGACGCCTAAGATTCCCACATAGATCATCGAATTGAGTTCCAATCCGTTGGTGCCGATTTTATCCCGGTCGCCAGTGCTGATGAAGACGATGACAGAAATCACCGAAATTGCCGCAAATACGCAGGCATAAAAGACCCAGATATATTTGAAGGACGTCGTGCATTCATACCGTATCACCGTGCCTAATTTCTTCATTGCTCATTCCCGCCTTTCTCTGTCAATTTAACAAATAGCTTCTGCAGATTCATATTGGAAATCTGCAGATTGCCGCCCTGCGGCAGGTCTTCTCTTTCTCCCAGCACATAGGCCAGCTTCAGGCTCCCCAGCTCGTCGCAGCCGATGACGTTTTTCCCTTCGCAGTACCTGTCCACCTGCTCCGCAATGCCGGAAACGCAGTATCCCTTTTCCATCAAAGCTTCCACCGTCTCCTGCAGCAAAACCTTTCCGCTATCTATGAGCACCACTTCCTCGATAAGGTTCGCCACTTCTTCGATGAGGTGGGTCGCAATGATGATCGTCCTCTGATTGCTCTGGTAATCCTGCAGCAGCAAGTCGTAGAACAGCTCCCTGTGGTTGGCATCCAGGCCCAGCACAGGCTCATCAAAGACCACATAAGGAACGTTCAGGGAGAGGGCGATGGCCAACTTGAAGATGGACTGATAACCCTTGGATAACGCTTTGAATTTCTTGTTTGTATTCAAGTCGAATTTTTCTGCAATCTCATATGCCCTCTCTAAATCAAAACAGTCGTAAAAGCGCGCCGTCCATTTGAAGAGGTCCTTGACTTTGAGGGCGCCATCGTAGAGATCCGCCTCGCTCATGCAGTAAAGCTTCTCTTGGACCTCCATATTCTCATAGGCCGCAAGACCGTCGATGAAAATTTCTCCCTGGTCGGCAAAAATCCGATTTGCCATGATATTGATCAGGGTAGATTTGCCTGCTCCGTTCCTTCCCAGAAATCCGTAAATCTTACCGTGTTCAAAGGAGAGCGAAACGTCCGTCAGGGCTGCGACGTCCTTGTATTCTTTGCTCACATTTTTAATTTCAATCGCGTTCATGTTCATAACCCCTTTCTATCAACGTGATGATATCCTCTTTTGACATCTGCAGCTTGCGTGCCTCTTCAATCAGCGCCGCAATGTATTGGTTGTAAAACTGTCCCTGCCTCTTCTGCCGTATTTTCTCTACTGCGCCGATCTTTACATACATCCCCAGTCCTCTTTTCTTATAAATCATTTCTTCGTCAACAAGCATGTTCATTCCCTTGAGCACCGTATGGGGATTGATATTCAACAGCGCTGATATTTCGTTTGTGGAAGGAATTTTGCCCTCTTCCGGAAATACGCCGGTAAATATGGAATCCTCTAACTGTTCCGCAATCTGTATGAAGATTGGTTTGTCTATATTTGGATTGATGTTCAATGCTATCACCTCTTTGCCAGTTAGTTAGTCAAGTAACAAACTAAACTACTTCTTAAATATAGCGCATTATAAAACTGTTGTCAAGGGATTTGTGAAAAAGCAAAATCCTCTGCTTCATAAATGATAAGGTCTTAAGTAAGCGAAGGGAAAATGCCCCAGGAGAACCTCTCGTTACGATAAGGTTACGCTTTTTGGTCACCTCTGCACACTCTCGCGTAACCGGATTACTGTCAGAATACTTCAATAGATAGGAGAAATTATGGACATTTTCAAAAGTGCATCACTGCTCTAAAATGCGCTCATGGCTGCATGCAAAAAGCACCGGCCGAAGCCGGTGCTGCAATCAGACTGATTTATGATTTTCAAAACTTTATTCTTCCCTAAAGGAATCCATCCCACTGGTCTTCGTAATCTTGCCGTCCTGGTCCACGAACACGGCTTCCACGCCGTCTACCTTTTCGATGAACTTGACGCCCTCTTTGACGCCCAGGATCAGGCAGATGGTAGACATGGCATCGCAGTCGCCGGAGCGTCCCAGGTCAGAAACCAAAGATACGCTGACCACATCGGTGTCCACGGGATAGCCGGTGTTCACATCCAAAATGTGGTGATAGATTTTCCCATCTATTTCAAAGGATCTTTCGTAGGTGCCGGAAGTGACCACAGTGGCGTCTTTGACTGTCATCGCCCCGATCAGTTCGTCTCGTTCTGAAAATGGCTTGGTGATACCGATCTTAAAATCGTCGCCATTGTGATCTCCGATGGCGATGATATTGCCGCCCAAATTGATGACTGCACTGGTAACACCTTTCTCCTGCAGCAGTTCTGCAGCTTTATCTCCTACGTAGCCTTTGCCTACGCCCCCTAAATTGATTTCACCTGCAGCATTTGCCATGGTCACCGTATTCCCGTCGATTTTAATCTGATGATAGTCTACTGCCTCCAGCGCAGTTTTAATCTTCGATGCAGACGGCAGCTGCGGCTCTTCCGCATGGAAGTCCCAAAGATCTGTCACCTGTCCGATGGTGATATCGAACTTGCCGTCAGACAGCTCACCATATTCGATGCCTTTTTTGATAACCTCTATCGTGCGCGGATCGCAGGTCACAGCTGCTCCTTTGGCGTGGTTGATCTTATAGATATCCGAGCCCTCGCGGGTGACACTGATCAGAGACTCGTACTCTGCGCACAAGGCAAAGGCAGCGTCGATGGCGGATTCTGCCTTTTCCTCGCTCATATCCTCCATATCGTAAATACTGATTCGACACATGGTGTCCATATAATAGCTGTCTTTTTCAACCTTCTCTGTCTTTCCCGCACAGGCGGTCTGTGTTATAATAAGCGTTGTTACCATAGAAATGGTCAATAATCGTGTAAGAAATTTTTTCATGTGCACCTCACAGCAAAATGTTAGGAGTGTTAAATGTTTAAAATAATCAAAAAAGCGGATATCGCTTTATTTGTGGTTTTGATTTTAATCGGCCTGGGCCTGTCCTGGTGGTCCGCCGCATCTGGAACCCAGGGACAGAAAGTCGTCGTCACTGTTGACGGCAAGCTTTACGGCACCTATAGCCTGGTCGAAAATCAGACCATAGAAATTCAACAAAATAACCACCTCAATAAGATTACCATAAAAGACGAAACAGTGCAAATGTCTTATTCTGACTGTCGCAACCAGGTCTGCGTCAAAGACGGAAAAATCAGCAGGACCAATCAGAGCATCGTCTGTCTGCCAAACAAAGTGATGGTGGAAATCACCGGCGGAGAGGAGGAATATGATGCAATCTCAAATTAGTAAGAATTCGCTGAGGACAAAGCGCCTCGCAATTTCGTCCATGTTCGCATGTCTGGCGCTGATCTTCTCCTATGTAGAAGCAATCATCCCTTTCAATGCAGGGATTCCCGGTGTCAAACTGGGCATCGCCAACCTGGTTGTCATCATCGCTCTCTATGAGATGAGCTTCAAATATGCTTTTGCCATCAATGCTCTGCGCATCCTGATTGCCGGACTGCTTTTCAGCGGCGTTTTCGGAGCGCTCTACTCTCTCGCCGGAGGGCTTCTCAGTCTGACCGTCATGTGGCTGCTCAAAAAAAGCAAGCTCTTCAGCATGGTCGGCATCAGCATGGCCGGCGGAGTCGCTCACAACATGGGGCAGTTGCTCGTAGCCGCTCTCGTCGTTTCTAACCTGAAAATGTTTCTCTATTTTCCGATATTGATGTTTTCGGGGATTGCCAGCGGTATCATGATTGGCATCGTCGCCTATGTAATCGACAAAAAAGTACCAAAGAGTTTGTTTAAATAGAAAGTGAGGAAAATTTATGAGACAGCAGCTTATCGATCTACGCAGAAAAATGCAGGAATACCAGATTGACGCCTATCTGATTCCAACTACGGACTATCACGGATCAGAATACGTCAACGACTATTTCAAGTGCCGAAAATACATTTCCGGTTTCTCTGGTTCCGCCGGAACCTTGGTCATTACCAGGGAGGAAGCTTGGCTCTGGACCGACGGCCGCTATTTCCTGCAGGCTGCATCGCAGCTTGCTGATACGGGCATCGGCCTGATGAAGATGGGCCAGACTGGTGTTCCGTCCATCCCTGAATACCTGAAAACGGTATTGACAGGTGAGGGCAGCCTGGGCTTTGACGGCAGAGTGGTGGACTGCAATATGGGCCGCCAGCTGGCAGAAAATTTCAAGGTGCGCTGGGATATGGACCTCGTCGGCGAAATCTGGACTGGCCGCCCCGCCCTTGACGGAACAAAGATTTATTCTATCCCTGAGTCGGTCACCGGTGAATCAGCCACTTCAAAGCTTTCGAGAATCCGCCGCTACATGGCGGAAAAAGGCGCTGATTATCATCTGATCACTAAGATGGAAGAAATCGCCTGGCTCTTCAATTTGCGCGGAAAGGACGTGGCCAATACGCCCGTGTTTTTCTCCTTTGCTTTGATACAGCAGGAGAGAGCCTGCCTCTATGTGCTGGACGATTCGGCAGACCTGGCGATTGACGGCGTAGAATTTTTTCCCATATCTGCAGATTTTCGAAGATTTGAGGAATTTGCCGGGCGGTAAGATCTTGTTGGATGAAGAAATTGCCAGCTACGCTATGACCGCTGCGATTCCCCCTTCTGTGGAAATCATCAGCGATTCAGATCCGGCAGAATTGATGAAGGCACTGAAGAATCCTGTGGAGATTGCTGCTACGAAAAATGCCCATATCAAAGACGGCATCGCCATGGTCAATTTTCTTTACTGGCTGAAGAAAAACATCGGCAAAATCCCCATGTCCGAAATCTCCGCTGTCGATTATCTGGAAAATTGCAGACGGTCGCAGAAAGGCTGGTTTGACCTGAGCTTTGGGACTATCTCCGGTTATGCAGACAACGGCGCCATCATTCACTACGACCCAACGCCTGAAACCAATAAAGTTCTGCAGCCAGAGGGATTGCTCCTAGTGGACTCCGGCGGGCAATATGAGGATGGCACCACTGACATCACCAGAACCATTGTCCTGGGACCGATCACTGACGTGATGAAAGAACATTACACCGCTGTGCTGCGCTGCAACATCGACCTGGCAACTGCCAGGTTTCAAGCCGGTACCACCGGCGCCCAGCTTGACGAAATCGCCAGAAAGCCGCTGAAGGCCATAGGCCTGGACTACGGTCACGGCACCGGCCACGGTGTCGGTCATATCCTCAGCTGCCACGAGGGGCCACAGATTATCAGTCCAAAAGGAACCAGATGTCCTCTCTATCCTGGCATGATTACGTCAGACGAGCCAGGTGTCTATATTGAAGGAGAATACGGCATCAGGCTGGAGAACGAACTGCTCTGCGTGGAGATGCCAGATAGTTCCTACTCTTTTGAGACCATCACCCTCTGCCCCTTTGACCGAGAAGCGATTTTATCTGAGCGGCTGAGCGCGGAAGAGTTGGATTACCTCAACGATTACCATCAAAAGGTCCGGGAGACGCTGATGCCCCTGGTAGACGAAGAAGTCGCAGAGTGGCTGATCGAACAGACTGCACCGATCACAAAATAAACTGCAATTTAATAGGCGCCGCCTCCATAGGCGGCCCCCAATAAAGAAGTATTGTACTGGAAAACACACTATTTCAACGCTCTGGAATTCTGGTAGAACGGCAAATCGAGATTTTTCTGACTGCCAGCCCTCCTAGAGGATGGACTGGGTGTGCTTTCCACGATGCTTTTGTACTTTTTGAGCATTTCTTCTCCGTTCTGCACAAAATATTTCACCGGGACCGCTCTCTGATGTTGTGAAACACGAGTATTTAGCTATACGGGTTATTTTGGGGACTGCCAGAAGGGCCTTTTGATGATGGAATACTTTCAAAAAATAACCCGTGCCCGTTTTTCGGAGGCCCACGCCTGTAACAGCGGGGGTATCTTACGTTTATACATCCTTTTCCGGACATGCTCTTGTGCAGGATGCGCATAAACATAACAAAAAGTACAAAACGACCGTGGCGCTTTTGTTCCAGGGGTCAGGAATCATGACATCCTGAGTTGTCTTTCCTGCAAAAAACCATAAAAAGCCATTCATCTTTATTACGCAGGAAACGATTATGTCTCTCATCTGATACAAATCCCCGTTTGCCGAGCTGCTTTAAGTGCACCTTTTTGGATATTCTGCTTTTACGCTATTGGAGGATGGCGTGGCTGAGGATGTAAAATGCTTCCTGGCTGGCCTGATGTCTTTTCTCCCATTTCTCTAGCCCTGCGTCAAAACGCTGTGCTTCCTCTTGATCTATCTCGTAAGCAGAGCTTTGATGATAAATCCACTTTCGTCCGTCCAAAGCGCTAGTCTGCAGTTCTTTTACCAGCATCGCCGCCGGATAGGTCCCTTCCGCAGTACAGACGTTGTGCTTTTTGCAGCTCTGAAAGCCACAACTTACATAGTTACCAGGGTCGCCAAAGATCACGATTACATCGTAACCGAGGGCTGCCGCCTTTTCAAAGGAATGCTCGATTAATTTTTTGCCATACCCTTTTCTCTGGTATGCCGGTGAAATACAGACTGGACCAAAGGTGAGAATGTCTTTTTCTTTCCCAAACTCATCGACGAGTTTCGCCTTCGTATACATGATGCTGCCGATGATCTGGCCATCGATTTCAATTACAAAGTCAAGTTCTCGGATAAAATCCTCGTGGGAGCGCATGATATGGGTCAGATAATGTTCATCGCATCCTGGCACATATAAGTTCCAAAAAGCGGCTCTGGTGATTTCCTCCACTCTCTTGAAATCGCGTTCCTCTTCATTTCTAATCTGAATCATTTTATAAACCTCCTGCCTTTCGGGCCTGTTGATTTTCTCCATAGTATTATGAGCATTTTACGGCCAACAATTTCTGAATATCTTCAAAATGCTCCCTACACGTGACCCGATAGTGAATCCATCCGCCGTCACCGCAGGCGTATTGATTGTCAATATACGCTTTGGTATATGCCTGCACCTCTTCATACACCGATTGAAACTGTTTATCTGATAATCTGATCATCACCGAAAAGGCGTTATTCTCTGCGAAGATATTGCACACTAGTTTTTGCTTTTTTCTGTGGGCAATTCCCCATCCATAATAATTGCCATAGGGAAACGTGACATTCTGCGCAGTGCCGTATGTCTGAGACAGCCATTCATTCAATAAAGTAAACAGTTCTCCATTCTCACCGCAATAGGCCGTCATTTCAGCTATGGTCGGTTCGTTTTGCTTATCAAGTATTCTTTCATACATGTTGAATTCCTTTCTCCCTGATCAGTAATTAAAGAATCATAAACAGCGGGCTGATCAATAGCAGCAAAGTAAGAACCAGCGAGGACCATTTTCCAACTTTGGCAAACAAATCCTCTTTGTTCTTTATGGCCAGCAGAAATGCTGGTACAAGCAGAATTAATGCATAGAATACGGTGTAGTGAACACCCCGTGCCTCATCTCCAAAGGGCACTATGGAAAGTGTACGCTCAGGTGTCGCTGCTTCATTGGACCAGGCAGGCAGGTTCAGTGTATGCAGGATTTGATCGCCCAGACAATAGCCGGAAATATTGTAACTCCATAGGACAGCCACGATGACAAGGAGCAGGGATATTGAACCTAAGCCTATTTTTTTCTGTTTCATATAATACCTCTTTTTCTGATTCAATCCGCCGGCAGACGATTGACTGCCCGGCAACCCATTCTTTGCTTTAGCATAACATATGTAAAGGAGGATAGCAACTAAGTACATGCTGCCATCCTCCCTTGCATAAATTGAGTATTACATATTTGTTTTCTTTATCTGCAGAATGCGCACAACCTGCCCTTTGTTAAAAGCCTTAGCCCGCCTATAATCGCAAAGCGGATTAGTATTTTACTTTGATAATCATTTCCACTTCTAACGGAATACGAAATGGCAGCACGTTGGTGCCCACAGCTGTACGCGCATGACGCCCTCTGTCTCCCAATACTTCTACAAGCAGGTCTGATACACCATTAATGACAGTTGGCTGCTCAAAGTAATCCGGCGTGCTGTTGACAAACCCCTGGATTTTTACAACCTGTTCTAAGCGATTCCAGTCACCGCCCAACTCTCTTTTCAAAATGGCCAGAAGGTTGATAGCGGCTAACCTTGCAGCATCATAGCCTTCCGCGGTTGTCATATTTTCACCTAGCCTGCCAAACACTGCTGGTTTACCATTTTCAAAGGGACCCGCCCCAGAAAAAAACCAGATATCTCCTGCCTTCTGTACACTTACATAATTGGCCATGGGATCCGGTCCTGCGTCTAATGTGATTCCCAGATCTTGCAGCTTCTTCTCAATCTCGTTCATCTTATTTTCCTTTCCTCAGCACCGCAAAAAAGCGGTCTATATCTTCTCTGTTATTGTAATAATGAAAACCGATTCGCATTTCTCTTTCTTCATTTTCATCATACTCACCTATATGAACACAGACCTTTGCATCCATAAAATCTGCTTCGGTAACCTGTAGGCCATTTTCCAGTTTCACAGGCACAATCTGGCAGCGGTTCTTCTTGGGGAAATCGTAGCTGAGCCGAATCCCCTCAGTCTCTTCTACTCTGCTGCAAAAATAATCTGCCAGGCCGCAAACATAATTTTCAATGCTGGATAGACCAAGGCGGTTGTTCTGCGTAGCCACAAGACCCAGACCGTAAATTCCATCGTTATGCTGATGTCCAATTTCATAGCGGCCTGCGTCAGCTCTCAACTGCAAGCGGTCCTTTGCAGTGTTGAAGCGATCCGTATCTGACATCCAGCCAGCCCCCCAGTGGCTGATCAGCTTCTGTACTTTTGGACTGATGTAGGCATAGCCTGTACCGCAGAAGTTCATCATCCATTTGTAGTCGTTGCCCACAAGGAAGTCGATATTCCACTTCTTCACGTTTACCTCCAGAGAGCCGAGCGCCTGCACACCATCAACGTACAACAAAATCTCCTTCTCAGCACAGAACTTACCCAAGGCATCCATATCCATCCTATAGCCGGTATTGCTTTCGACCAGATTAACGGCGACAGCACGGGTGTGCTCATCACAAACAGCGATAATTCGTTCTACGGTAACCATGCCGTTATCCGGTTCGATGTAACGGATTTTCAGACCCTCTGCCTCCCGTTTCTGCCAGGCGAAACGACTGCCAATCCAGCCTTTTTGTACCGTAACAATATTATCGTCCTCCGCATAATCGATGCATTCTGTGACCATGGTGAACAGATGGGTAGAACTCAGCCCGAAAGCGATTTCTGACGGTTTGCAGTGAATCATCTCAGCAATGGCTTCTTTGGAACGCTGATGCATGCACAGTGTTCCAACCGTCTCCTTTTCATAAACCCACTTGGAGTCGCCGCCTTTTAGGTATCGATCATCTATGTACCTGCGGACGCCTTCATAGACGAAGTCCGGAACCAATCCGGTGCTGCCTGTCTCAAAGTAAGCCCAATCCTGGGCTGCCGGGACACGAGTTCTGAAATCAGATATTGTCTTACTAAAATCAATCATGATATTCCTCTTTATTTATTTCTTATTGATAAGAAGCTTCTTTTTCTTCCCAAGGTGCATATGGCCGTCTCAGTTCCTCCATCAAATCTTCCCCCTTGCCCTTTAGATACTTTGCGCGAATAAAGAAGTAGATATAACCGATAACATAGACTGCCAGAATCAGGGCTACAGTCTTGAGATCCAAAGTCAAGGCCATCTGCACACTGAGGTAGAGGCAGATGAAGCAAGTGAGAAGCGCCAGACACTGGGCAACCCTTACACCCATTTTTACGCTGGAATTTTGACAGCATTTAGGATACTTTCTACAGGCGAATAGCGGAGACACGGTATTTGGCAGTTCGGAAATGGTGTTGCAAAAGGAGAAAACTGTCATAACCACGCCGAATGTTGCGCCTGTAGCACAAATCCCGATGGCAATTGCCATGACAATGAACAGACTCCAGTATGCAACGCCGTGTTTGTTTTTCTTTGCAAGGATTGCCGGATACACCTTTTCACGTGCGGAAAACTCAAATAGCGCCACGCAAGCTAAGGCTACAGGCACCAGTGAGGTGATGATCCCGCAGATTGGACCGCCGATGATGAAAAAGGTCAACAGCGCCGGTGACATGAAATGAGAAGCCACTTGGGACAAGGACTCCACTTCAGCCGATGGCACTACGCCGATGGTGACTACAGCCATGAGGATATAGACAACGGCAACGATAACTGGGCAGAAAACTAAGGCAAAGGGCACGGTTCTTCCTGGATTTTTCACATCATCGGCAATCTGGCATACTGAACTTGCACCTGAGAGGGAAGACGTCAGGACGCCAATTGCCGCTGCCAAACTGCTGATACCGATTCCCGGCTTGACGATTTCTCCAAAGGTAACGTTATCTGTATCCAAATTTGGCAGACCGAGCACGATGTATAAAAAGATGGCAATCATCAGCAAAGCAACCATGATATTGCTGACTGAGACAGCCGTCTTATTCCCGAACCATGCAATGACCGCAAACACGACCAGCAGCCCCACTGCCGCTGCCGTACTGCTGATATGCAGGCTAGGAAAGAGCGGGGTAAAGTACATAGCGAACAGCGTCCCGAACAGAGATACCATAGTCGGCATCAAAATCGATGACAGAGACACGAATACGCCTGCATAAGGATGCATCAATTTTGTCGCCCACATAAACTGCGCGGCGCTGGATGGAATGGCCGCACTGGTGTACATCAGAGACAGGGAGCGCAGCACGACGACAAAAGCGGCGCCCAGCAGAGCCCAAATGATGCCTGGACCATATTCCGCTATGACTGTAGGCAGCGTTCCAAAGATACCAGAGCCGACAATACAGCCGATACCCATAAGTAACGCTCCTATCATACCAATTTTCTTTTTTTCTTTTCTTTCCATAATTCTAAGGTTTCCTTTCAGATTCTTTTGATATCATCACTGATAATTTCACGATGTCGTTTTATTGATATTATCACTGATGATATCAGTTGTCAATCTCTTTCCGCCCCTTTCACAAATTTTCTGTAAATTTTCAGACAGAAAAAAACTGTATCAAACCCCGATGGTTATGATACAGTCTCCCTTTGTTCTACTTCTTTTATCTGCGGAAGAAGACGGCTATTGTTTCCGCTTGAGATATCGGATATCTTCATCCAGGTACTGCAAAGCCTTTTCCTCATCTCTGGCCTGCATTGCATCAATAATCTTGTCAAAATTATCGATGTCCGGATCACATTTAATTTTGTTCATAGAAGCCTTGATAACGAGTGGAATCAAGGTGTCCACTAAAAATTCATTCCCTGACAGCCGGGCAAGTCCGATATGGAACTTGAAGTTGACCGTCTCTCTTGGATCCAGAGCACGAGTCTCTCCATACCGATAGAAGCGAAGCGTTTCAAGCTCCTCATCACTGGCGTTGGTGATAGCAAGACGGACACAAAGTCCTTCCAACGTCTTGCGGATTTCCTGAATTTTGTCCAGTTCTTCATCTGAATAAGTGTTGATCATATAACCACGTCTCGGATAGCTGATCAGATAACCCTGGTCTGCCAAGATGTGCAGCGCCTCCTTGACTGGCGCTTTGCTGACCCCGTACTTTTTCGCAATCTGCCCTTCGCTAAGAAAGTCTCTGGCAGAATACTCTCCGTCAATGATGCCGTTGCGGATTTCAGCATAAATCTTATGAGATAGCTTCTCTTCCATATGTTGTCCCCCTGTATCATGATAGCAATTCATTTGTTACCAGTATATGCTATTTTCAAGTTCCTAGCAAGCGTAACTTTCGTGGTGATACGGCGTGGACATGAGATAGGGCACTTACTGCCAGAATGCAGGCAGCTTTTTAGTCACACACATTCTTAATCGTCTTTGAACTTCTTCATCTCCCTGGTCATCATGATATTTGCAGCGATATCGACGATGCCGCTGGTCAGCAATCCGATGCCGATCATGGTGAAGAGGATTTTCACCGTGGAAAATGGATTCATCATCATGACGATACCGAAGATCATGACCAAGACAGCTGCAATGAGGCTCCCCTTGAAGCTGCCGTATCCGAAACGTTTGAGATTGATGACACTCTGTACGCCGACAACGCCTTTGACAGTAATCATAAATCCGAGAACAAAGGGGATGATAGAAATGACGAATTCCGATTTGATGACGATGAACACCGCCAAAAGAAGCAGGACGATACCTGTCGCCAGCCCGTTAGAACTTTCATCTGACTGTGCGCTTCCCTTGCTCATGGCATAGCCAATCAGGTAAACGGCACCCATTGCCGCCGCAGCTCCCGCCAGCATCCAGCAGATGGTCTCCCCAATCAAAGTAGGATATACGATCAAAACCAAACCCAGCGCCGCATAAATCAGCGAACTGATGAACTTGGATGTATTCTTATTTTTCAAATAAACACCTTCTTTCATAACTCTATTTTACCACATTCTTAAGCATTTAGACTACCATAATTGCCGCAGAGGCGTGCCGCAACCTTTGCAGACGATCTTACAAAGCCCTCTATTCCATTTTAAGTGAAATGGGTACTTCTTCATCATCTGCCGATTTCCGCGCGCGTCTCTTTCAATGCGTTTACAATAAAATCAATATCGTCTTTCGTATGACTAGCGCATACCTGCGTACGGATTCTCGCCTTCCCTTTGGGAACCACGGGATAGGAGAAGGCCACTACATAAACGCCCTTCTTCACCATGCGCCTCGCGTACTCTACTGCCAGTTCTTCGTCGTAAAGCATCACTGGCACAATGGGATGACTGCCTTCGACGATATCAAATCCAGCCCCGATCAATTGCTGCCGATAGCAGCCTGTGATTTCTTCCAGATGGTCGCGGAGCTTGGTACTCTCCCCCAGCATTTTGAACACTTCCAAGCTGGCTCCCGCGATGGCTGGGGCCAAGGTGTTAGAAAAGAGGTATGGCCTGCTTCTCTGACGCAGCAGTTCTACGATTTCTCTGCGAGCTGCCGTATAACCGCCCGATGCGCCGCCCAGAGCTTTGCCCAATGTGCCGGTCAGAATATCAATCCGTCCCCTGACGCCGCAGTATTCCGGCGTTCCTCTGCCGGTTTTGCCGACAAAACCCGCTGCATGGCTGTCGTCCACCATAACCAAAGCATCATACTTGTCGGCCAGATTACAGATTCCAGCCAGATTTGCGATGATACCATCCATGGAAAAAACGCCGTCTGTAGCGATCAACTTGATCCTGGCTCCTGCCTGATCAGCCGCAAGCAGCTGTGTTTCCAGATCTGCCATATCATTGTTTTTATAACGATAGCGTTTCGCCTTGCAAAGCCGCACGCCGTCGATGATAGAGGCGTGATTCAGTTCATCGCTGATGACAGCGTCCTCCTCCGTCAAAATCGTCTCGAACAGTCCCCCGTTGGCATCGAAGCAGGAAGCGTAGAGAATGGTATCCTCCATGCCAAAAAAACGGCTGATTTCCTGCTCTAGTTCCTTGTGAATATCCTGAGTGCCGCAGATAAATCTCACAGAAGACATGCCATAGCCTTTTGCGTCATAAGTATCTTTTGCTGCCTGAATCAGCTGCGGATGATCACACAGACCGAGATAATTGTTGGCACACATATTCAGCAGCTGCCTGCCATCTGCTAAAGTCACCGATCGCCCCTGCATGGAAGTGATAGGCAGTTCTTCTTTATAAAGGCTGGCTGCCTTGATTTCAGCAATTTCTTTTGAATAATAACCCAGTATGTTTTCTTTACGTGACATTTCTTCTCCCTCTTTCAACTTGATGATTCCTCTCCTCGTTTACAGATACTTTTCTATATAACACTGTTCCACTACCTGTTTCCCTAACAGGGTAATCGCCTGTGCCGGACATTGGCAGATGCAGCGATAACACATGGTGCAGCGCCCGCCTGCCGCTGCTGTGCCATCTCGCAGGAAGAGATTCTTCATAGGACACAATTTTACACACTTGCCACAGCCGATACACTTTTTGACATCAATCTTCAGCCGGTCAGTATAATCTTTCGTCTTATGATAGAAGTATAGGCGTTGTCCAAAGAGCCCGGCTAAATGATACTGGAATCCAAGACCCTCTCTCTGCGGCCTGTTTTCTTGCAGATTTTCGGCAGCTTCTTTAATTTTAACTTCCGCCCGAGCTATCAGCTTTCGATTTTCCTCTAACGATCGTTTTAGCGCCTTCTCGTCGCAGATGCTATCCGGCATCTTTAAATGCAGCCCGCCTATCACCTCGGCCCCGTACTTTTGCAGCAGTCTCGCCAAAATGCCAGCTCCATCGCCGCTGAACAAGCCCATGGTAGCAATGACAAAGACTCGTTTGCCCCGCCATAGGGTATGATGGCGGTTGATAAAGTCTTTGACGATTTTAGGCATATTACTGAACTGCACCGGGTAGCAAAATATGATTTCCTCATGGCCTTCAATTTCTTGAGCAGCCGTTTCCGCCTCAATGGAGCAGGTTTTCGCCTGTCGATCATATTCTAGCAAAAACTTTTTGATACAGTACCGTGAATTCCCTGTACCACTAAAATAAATACCAATCATCATCTGTTCCAACCTTTCAAAAATGCAAGTTTACTGTAAGGTTCTGTCTAGGACAGAACCGGCCGCTGGTGGTACAATGTCTATACCCGGCAGCTGACGAGCGTAAGCGAATGCAGCGCCGAGTGCATATGGCACGATAAAGACATCACCACAGCAAAAGGGGAAAGGGGGCGGTAAGATTCAATTTAACCGCAAAATATCACTTACGGTAATTGAACGAGCCGCAGGAGCCCAACCTGCGGCTTTTGTCATTTACTCAAAATAGGTCTTGGCAAGACCGCCTTCGCTGGTCTCTCTGTATTTGCTGAACAAGTCCCTGCCCGTTTCGTACATGGTCTTCACTACCACGTCAAAGGAAATTTTTCTGGTGTGCGTCAGGAAGTTCGCTAAACTCAAAGCGTTCATGGCTCGCATGGCCGCTACGGCATTTCTCTCGATGCAGGGAATCTGCACCAGCCCGCTGATGGGGTCGCAGGTCAGTCCCAAATGATGCTCCATGGCCACTTCCGCCGCATATTCAATTTGATCGATTTCCATGCCAAACAATTCAGACAGCCCTGCCGCCGCCATTGAACAGGCGCTGCCTACTTCGGCCTGGCAGCCACATTCTGCACCGCTGATAGAAGCGTTGGTTTTGATCAAATTGCCGATGATTCCAGCCGTCGCCAAGGCATCGATGATTTTCTCATCAGGCAGCCTGCGATACTGCTGCATGTAGTAAAGGGTTGCCGGCAAAACGCCGCTGGCTCCACAGGTTGGTGCCGTGACGATGGTGCCGCCGTCAGCGTTTTCTTCACTGACGGCATAAGCGAAAGCGCAGACCAGACGATTCTCCCTGGTCTGCGGACTCTCGTCGATATGATTCTGACGGTATAGATAGCGCGCCTTCCGCTGCACGGCAAGTCCGCCCTGCAAGATTCCCTCCGCTGCCAGACCTGCCTCAATGGTCCGCTTCATCTGCTGCCAGATTTCAGACAGATATTCTTTGATGGTTTCTCCTTCTGTCTCATAGACATACTGGCAGATCCGCATATTTTTCTCATTGCAGTAATCTCTGATTTCCTCAAAAGTAGACAACTGATAAACGTCCTGCGCCTTTTCAGCCGGACGGCCTTTGATGGCGATTCGTCCGCCGCCTACACTGTAAACCTCCAAGGCAGACATCCCATGGCCATCTGCAGCAAAAGCCTCAAAGATCATCGTATTGGGATGAGGCAGTTCTTCATCAGGTCTGTCGCTGAAAATAATTTCGCATTTTGTCCGTCCTAAGACATCGAGAATCGCCGTGTCAGTCATGTGGCCTCTTCCAGTCTTCGATAGAGAGCCGCAGAGGGTCGCCCGAAAATGATCCGCTCCAGGATTTTCTGCTGCAAAAAGTTCCGCCGCCCTTGTCGGCGCTATAGTGTGTGAACTGGACGGGCCCCGCCCAATTCTATATAGTTCTTTCAATGATTCCATTTGTCGTCTCCTTCAATACATATGTCAAAAATTTCTTCACGGCCGCAGAAGCGGTTTTGCTATCCCGCATGGCCAGACCCAGTTCCCGATATGCAGGCGCCGCCAGCGGTTTTTTTACGATGCGGTAAGGCGTCCGCTGCAAAATTAAATCAGGCAGAATGCTGATTCCCAGACCGCTCTCCACCATGGACATGATGGCATAATCGTCCAAAGTAATGAACCGCACTTTAGGATGCAGACCCCGCTGCCGCAGCAGCTCCGATACCTGAGATTTTTCTCCCCGTTCTAGGAGCATAAAGGGCTCTTCCTCTAGCGCCTTCAAAGGAAAAGTTTCGCAGTCCGCGAGGGGATGATCCTGGGGCAGAATCACCATCATTTCATCTCGTTTTAAAGGGGTGATCTCCAGTTCAGCAGAAGCAGGCAGCAGCAAGAAACCACAATCCACCCTGCCCGCCAGAAGCCACTCTTCAATTTCTCCGTAGTCGCCCGACAGCAATTCATACTCGATATTAGGAAAATCTCTCTGAAATTTCTTGATTACCGACGGCAGCCAATGGGTGGCAATACTGGAAATGGTGCCGATACGAATCAGCCCTGATTCCAGGCCGCACTGACGATCTATCTGCTCCTGCAGGTTTTGATACTCCCGGCACACGTTCTGTACGAAAGGCAGCACCTTTATGCCCTCAGAAGTAAGGCTTACCCCGCTGCGTCCCCGCTCCAGGACAGACAGATTCCACTCCCTTTCCAGATCGCCGATCATGCGGCTGATGCCGGACTGGGAGTAATGAAGTACCTCTGCCGCTTTTGTAAAGCTACCGTATTCCACTGTTTTTAAGAAGGCCATATATTTCTGTAAATTTGTATCCATTTTCCATCCGTTTTCGTAATAAAACCTATGAGAATAATTCGCTTTTGTAATTCTAGTGAAAATGATACACTAAAAAGATATTAGAATCAATAGAAAGGACCTGATTTGATGAAAGTAAATACCGCATTTTTAAAGTATCTCGCTGCCTTGCTGCTGTTCGGCTCCAACGGCATTGTTGCCAGCCACATCCTTCTGCCCAGCCACGAAATCGTCTTTTTTCGTACTTTGATTGGCAGCGCCTTTTTGCTGCTGCTCTTTATAATCAGCAAAGGCCGCCTGCAGATTCCACAAAATAAGAAACACTTCGCTTATCTGCTGCTTTCTGGCGCCGCCATGGGTGCCTGCTGGCTGGTATTGTTTGAAGCCTATAGAATGGTTGGTGTCGGCATTTCAACGCTGATTTACTATTGTGGACCCATCATCGTCATGGCCCTGTCTCCCCTTCTTTTCCATGAAAGGTTATCCGCGGCCAAAGTCCTCGGTATGGCCGTCGTCCTAGCGGGCATGTTTCTGATCAATGGCGGTTCCGTTCTTACGAGCGGTCTCTCCAAGGGGCTGATTTATGCCATTTTATCGGCAGTCTTCTACGCTGTTCTGGTCATTTCCAGCAAAAAAGCCCGCAGTATCACGGGCCTTGCGAATTCCATGTATCAGCTGACAGCCAGTTTCTTCACTGTGGCAGTATTTACTCTGGCTAAGCAGGGGCTGCATTTTGGCTCCATTTCAGAAAACCTGCTGCCCATTCTGATCATCGGTCTGGTCAATACCGGCGTCGGCTGCTACTTGTATTTTTCGTCGATTCAATCTCTGTCTGTTGGAACGGTCTCGGTCTGCGGATATTTGGAGCCTCTGTCCGCGGTGGTCTTTTCCGTAATTCTATTAGGTGAGAGTCTTACCTTCCTGCAAGGAGTAGGCGGCGCACTGATTATCGGCGGCGCAGTCTTTGCTGAAGGTGCTGGCAAACGAAAGCACCAAACTTCAGTGTCGGGCACTGGCCTGCAGCAGCAAACCAACTCTCTGATATGACAACAAAGGAACCAAACGGACGGAAATGAAAGTTTTATATTTCCGCTCCGTTTTTTTTAGGCGGACTTTTTTGTGTTTACCGCCATCATCGAGAAGTTTTTTTCGTGTAACGGTACAATGATACCATCAGTCCGATGAAAATCAGCATCGCCGCCGGTCCATAATAGACCACGGGATAGTGTTCTGATAATTGCCACGAGTCATCACTGCCGATAAAGTTATCCAGCATAGAGTTGGTCATTCGTTCACAAACGTAAAAAGCCATGATGCTGATACCTGCAAGCAGCCAGATATTGGCACAAAGCAGCTTTCGAATCAGGGCGATCAAGCCGCATCCTGCCAGCCAAATAAAACTGAGAGGCGCTCCCAGTTTTAGAACCCAGTAAATCGGCTCTGGCATATATAAATTGGCCGTCCATTCTATGAGATAGAGATATGGCACAATTAGGATACGACGCGTTCCCCAGCCTATGGCTGGCATGGAACGCATCGTATGACATTCTGCCTAAAGCAATTCTAATCAAACTGCGTCCTGCGTTTCCTGAGCGCTCTGCGCGCCTTCATTCTTGAAAAAAGCAGGGCATCACGGCACAAAATGCTGCCCGGGCATAGATTTCCGCCTTCATTTTTAATTTTTTTAAGTTTACTTGCACCACTCCCTTTGCAGGAACTCATGCTTACATACATAAATTACCATTAAACGAAATATATGTCATGAATCTGGCTGGGTTCAACCGTACGGAAGGGCAAATGCCCTTGATCTGACCTTGAAATTCGCCAGATTCGTCTTAATTCTTCTCTTTTGCGCAAGTAGGGAGCTGGAATTCAAAAATGAAGGCGGATTGGTTTACGATAATCAAAAAAGGTGCAAGTAACAAGCAAAAAAACGAAAATGAAGGCGGATGTGTCCCCCTCTTTGGGCAGAATGTCATACGACAAAACGTTTGGTACTGAAGAAACACTCCTCCTATTTCGAGAAGTATTATATTGATAAGTATAATTTTATATACCAACTGCGCCAATTGTTTTCTACTGATGGTTATATTAAAATATATCTATAAGTATATACCAGGCAGGAGGTAACATCATGGACGAACTGGACTTTCTCAAAGTTGGCATGGAGATGAAACGTCTGCGTACTGCACACGCTTTCACACAGGAACAGGTAGCCGCAGATCTGGGCTGCACTGTAGCGTTTATCAGCAACATCGAAAATAACCGCACCAAACTAAATCTTCGCGTTCTCTTCTATTATTCCAAACTTTTCCATGTTTCGGTTGACTCCATTCTAAATGCCGGGCGCGACGATGTGGACGCAGATGCCGCATCAAAGTCCCGTGAAGAAGAGCTATTAAGAATCTTCCATCAGTTCAGCGAAGAAGAGCAAAAGAAAATCATCGAGATTTTGGAGTTCGTGAAAAATGGCGACGCAAAGTCACTTTAGATAAGGGCTGTCAGCACTAGCATGTAAACCGCTAGGCTGCGGCCCTTTTTTGCTGCTATTACGGCCCAAAACCCGGTTCCCGAGTTCCCATCCGCAGCAATGCAGCGTGAACAGTTGGGCAGTCTTATTTTTCAAACTCCGCATATTTTGCCATAATTTTCAAAAGCACCTGCGCACACTGATCCATGTGGTCGATGTTAGCAACCTCCGTCAGCGAATGATGATTGAAAGAGCCAGTTCCCAAGTTAGGGCAAGGCACACCCTTGTAAGAGAGCTCTGAACCGTCAGTACCGCCGCGTATAGCAGGCACACGTGGCGTTACACCGCATTCCGCGATGGCAGCCTTGGCAAATTCAATCAGATGCATGTGGGGACGCACCATCTCCGCCATGTTTCGATAGCCGTCTTCAATCTCAAGGAGCACTGTTCCCGCGCCGTGCTTTTCGTTGAGCAGCATAGCCGCCTTTTCCATGTAAGCCTTCTTTTCTTCATACTTAGCATCGTCATGTTCTCTGACCAGATATGCCATCTGACAGTTTTCACAGTCACCGGCAATGCGCAGCAGATGATAAAACCCATCATAGTTTTCTGTATGTTCCGGCCTCTGCCAAGGCGGCAGCAGTGCGTCAAACTCCATGGCGATCAGGGAAGCATTCTTCATCTTGTCTTTGGCTTCTCCCGGATGGGTGGAAACGCCTCTGACCGTCACCTTTGCCGATGCACCGTAGAAGTTTTCGTATTCGATATCGCCAAAGTCTGCACCGTCCACCGTATAGGCGAAGTCTGCGCCAAAGGCCTTCACGTTAAAGTGGTCTTGACTGGTGCCGATTTCCTCATCAGGAGTAAAAGAAAATGCAATTTTGCCATGTCTGAACTGAGGATGGGAAGTAATGTATTCCAGCGCGGTCATGATTTCGGCTACACCGGCCTTGTCATCACCGCCCAGCAGAGTGGTTCCGTCGGTAACGATGATATCACAGCCGATAGCGTTCTGCAGATTGCTGTCGATAGCTGGATTCAGTACCACTCCCGGTGCCAATTCCAGGATGCGGCCGTCATATTTTTCGATAATCCGCGGCGCTTTTGCAGGAGAAGGATGCGCATCAGAAGTGTCGACGTGGGCGATGAAGCCGATGACCGGTACTTCTTTCTCAATGTTGGACAGGATACTGCCATAGATGTATCCCTTATCGTCCAGGCGTACATCTTCAATGCCAAATTCTCGCAGTTCAGATGCCAAGACCTCTGCAAAGGCCTTCTGTCCTGGTGTGCTTGGCACCGACTCCCTGCCTTCCAGGGACATGGTATCGTACATGACGTATTTTAAAAATCTTTCGTATGCTCTCATACATTTACCTCCAGATCATATTTTCTAATTCTTATTTTAGCCGCAATGAGGGAGAATGTCCAGCTGATTACCACGGAACACCAGATTCCTGTTTTCCCATAAGGTACTTTTCCTCAGTTGAACGCTTTGCACATTATTTAGGGAGAAACTGAGCGATGCAAGTCCATAATATCTTAGACGTTTGACAATCATATCTTCCTGGGGTAAACTGAACAAAACAGGTAATCGGAGGTGTGATATGAAAACAATCGGTATGATCGGCGGCCTGTCCTGGCACTCTTCTCTTCAGATGTACGAGTACATCAATCATTATATTGCTGATGCTCTGGGAGAGTACAACTGTGCCAAGATGGTTCTGGCCAACGTCAATTTGCAGGAGGTCTTTGTGACCAGAAAAGAGGAGCAGGCGCAGGTTCTCTTAGAGGGTGCAAGACAGATCGAGGCAGCAGGCTGTGACTTCTATATCATCTGTTCCAACACCATGCACAAGCATGCGCCATTCCTCGAATCCAAAATCAAAACGCCTCTGCTGCACATTGCAGATGCTACCGCCGATGCGATTTTAGCGAAAGGTATCAAGAAAATCGGCTTACTCGGCACGCGGATTACCATGGAAGAAGATTTTTACAGAGGTCGGCTGACAGAGCGCGGCCTGGAAGTGATAATCCCAACGCTGGAAGATCGGAAGTTCATCGACCATGTCCTCTACAACGAGACCGGCTTTGGCATCGTTGGTGAGGAATCGTCAAAGCGGTTCTACCAAATCGCAGACAGCCTGACACGTCAAGGCGCAGAAGGCGTCATTCTCGGCTGCACAGAAATCGGCCTGCTGATGCAGCAGAATCATACGGATATTCCACTCTTTGATACGACCATGATTCACGGCGAAACGGCAGCGAGGATGGCGATAGAAACAGCATGAAAAGATTCCAAATAATGTCGTAAATGATATGTGCCTAGGTCAAGTTCATTGGAACAGAGGTGTAGCTTCTACTCATTGGTCTATCGTGCATATACGGTATAGGGGTATAAGTCAGGCTTTTTTTATAATAGAGTTAGGTTTTTTGATGCCTTTCTAAAGTTTGTGCGTAACTCCACGGCAGCATCAGATGTCATTCTCTTCAAAAATAGTTCATATCGCTTACAAAATCTATAAAAGTACAGCTTGTGGTTACTTTTATGGCATGATGACAGTCTTTGAAACAGAGTATTGGTACCAAAAAGTAACCAGTATCGGATATACCCCCCTGGTAAAGCCTTCCGGCAGCAATCCGGTTACGCAGGAATACAAAGATATGCCCAAAAAGCATAAAATTATTGTAACGAGATGTCATCCTGGGACAAGTTCACTTCATGGCAAAAGAAAACGCAAGACTCGATATCCTCAAAGCCTTGCGTTTTCGATATAATTGGTGATCTGTGGCGGGCTCGAACCGCCGACCTTCTGGTTGTCACCCAGACGCTCTCCCAGCTGAGCTAACAAATCATTTCGCTCATATATTCTACCACAGGTAGTACCGATATGACAAGTACAATTATCATTTTTTTATAGACTGAAGGAAAATAGAACATGATAGATAAAAAAAGTTTAAAAGACATATCTGAAAGCAGGGAGATCCTCATTCAGGGTGAAGATTTTGCCTATCTATCTCCCTGTGCGCCACTTACAAATTTCATCTCTAATTTTACAATTTCCTTCCCAGACGAGTCTACTATTTCTGACGATTATACCATCATGCCTCACGGCAGCGTCACTCTTGTGTTATTTAATGATAACACTGGTGCACACAGCTTTCTATTTGGACCTACTACGAAGCCACAGAGAGTCGGCGATATTGCCAATCGATGCGGTGTCATATTCATCATCGAATTCCAGCCTGCAGGCTTTTTTCCATTCACTGAAATCAGTCAGAAGGAGCTGGCAGATAAAATACTGCCCTTCTCATTTGTAGACGATCAACTCGATAAAACATTACGAAGCATTTTCGCTGCGTCCTCCTCAGTAGATGAATTGTTGCTGGCATCAGAAGCGCTTCTGATTTCCAGAATTCGATTTCAATACCCCGTAGAGTTTGCTCTGGCTGTCAGAACCATCATCCAAATGGAAGGCGCACTGACCACAGAAGACCTATCCCATCAGATTTTCTATAGCTCTCGTCATCTGAACAGACTCTTCAACCTATATCTCGGCATGAGCATCAAATCTTTCTCTCGTCTGGTGCGAATCAATAAGTCCATTCGGCTTTTAAATGAGCGAACCAACACACTTGACTTCGTCTGTGAAAGGCAAGGATATTATGATGTCTCTCACTTCGTAAAAGATTTTAAAATCGTCTGTGGCATGACACCACAGACATATCGAAGCAATATGTCCGATTTTTACAGTGAAATAGCAAAATTTTAAGTCTATAATTTAATTCCCAGTATAGAACCAGAAAGGAATGAATAGAAATGAAATTTGATGAAACGACAATCCGCATTTTGGTGCGAAAAGACTATGGAGAATGCTTTGATTTCTACACAGAAAAAATTGGACTGACAGCAGTCTGGGGAGATCGGAACGGACCTTACACGTCCTTTGCCGTCAGCAGTGAAGCGCCGCCCTGCTTTGCCATCTTTGCAGGATATGCCATGCCGATGTTTCGCGGCTATGAACAGCCAAACGCTGACGCGCAGCCAGACACTGTCGCAGCAGTGATTCCAACCCTTGACTTGGATGGAGACTACCAACGCCTGAAAGAGGCAGGTGTGCAATTTCTCGGCGAACCGCAATATATTGAAAGCTGGGGTATGCGCTGCACCTATTTCAGAGATCCTGAGGGGAATCTCTTCGAATTGAACGATGCCAGCAATGTGTAAAGACTTACCATTACGCTGCTAAAACAGTAGTCATATCTACCAATAGGAAAGATTCCAAAAAAAGAGAAGTGCTTGATAGTGATTGGCACTTCTCTTTCTATTAAAAATAGCATTGCTCCTATTGCGGCATACGCTTACCTTCCTACTGCAAAGAGCACGACACCAGCCACCAACAGTGCAAAGCCGAACCAGCCTTTCTTCTGCAGCTTTTCGTGCAAGAAGATTCTCGATAGAATGATGGAAATGACCATGCCCATACGGTAGATGGTCATAATGACTGCCGCTTTGCCTAGGAACAGGGCTTTGTAGACTAAAACGTGACCGGCACCTGAGGCTGCAGCGCCCAGCAAGATAAAGAGCCAGCATTTTGGTGCGATTTCCTTAAAACTGCTCTGTTTTTTCTTCGCCAGGAATATGATCCATAGAAATGCTACGACGATGATATAGCGGAAAGTAGATGTGACATTGGTATCAATAGGCGCTTTATCGGCTTTGACAATGACGTAGGAGACCGATGCCAGAACGGCAGAAATCGCTGCAAAGAGAATCCATCTTTGATCACTCTGCCAGATCTTCTTGTTTTTCAGAGCGGCCAGTTCTTCACGATCCATCATCAAAAGTGTGCCTGTGATAATCATCACAGTGCCGATCATCATGAACAGGGTGATCTTCTCTTTGATGAACACGGCGCAGAGTACCATGGAAACCACGATGGTCAGGCTTTGGATGGCCAGAAACACACTGACACTGCCGCCTTTAAGACCGAGAAAATAAAAGACCCAGGAAACTGACAGCACTGCCCCGGACACCGCAATGGAAATCCAGGTCCACATGCCCATGTCTGGTATTTGGTCAAATTTTCCTGTAAATAACGCAGTTCCGGCGAAAGCCAGCAGCAAAACGGTATTTGTCACCGCTCCCGTTACATAGGCATCCGCATCTTTGATACCGATTTTGGATAGTATAGTAGAGACGCCGATGAACAGCGTCGAAATCACAGCAATGGTAAGCCACATGAATAAGCTCCTCGTTTCTCATAAGTTCTTACTATTATTTGCGATACTGTGAAATTTTAGTCATCGACTGACAGAAAAAACAAAAACCCGGAAGTTCACTGAAATGATGCATCCGAGTTTCTCACTGTCTGCAAAAATATCAAATGCGTTTTTCAGCAGGTTTTCCTAGACCACCTTGCTGAGAAATCTTTTACCGCAGTCATTCCCTTGACCCGCTCCGATTGACACCATATGCGCCTGCCATAATCAGAACTGCCGCGACAGCCTGCATCATGGTGAAGGACTCGCCCAGATAGAATACGCCGCCGATAATGGCGGTTACAGTGGCAAGCCCGGCAAAAGCGGCCCTGCGTGTCGCACCGATGATGGAAATGGAATAGTTTGCACAGAAAAAGGCGATGACACTGCAGCCCAGGCTCAAATACAGGATACAGATCAGGAAGTTGGAATCGGTAAACGGCAGGGTCAGGTAGTAGACAAGAGTTCCTTTGATTCCATGCTCCACCAGAGCACAGCCGGTAAAGACGACGGCACCGCTGGCGACCATGGCATAAGTCTTTTCCGCACTGTTGAAGCCTTTCAGCTTCTGCGAGGTGATGGCGTATGCACTCTCACTGCACATGGCACCGACAATGAACAGATAACCCAGCACATTGCTGGATGCCTGAAAACCGCCTAACAGACCGATGATCACCGCTCCCGTTACAGACATCATCATGAAAAAAACCTGCCTTTTTGTCGGTTTATCCTTGAGGAAGATGGTGCTGAAGAGCATGGTTACAATGGGAACACAGGCCAATATCGTACCGCTCTCTGAAGCGGTGGTCAAGCGAATGCCCATGGTCTCCATCACAAAATAGGAGATAGGCTGAAAAAAGCTGAGCAGTAGAAGCGGCCGCAGGTTTTTCCCTTTCAAGTCGATTTTTATGATCCCCAGAAGCGCGCAGACCGTCATCGCGGCAAAAGCTGTCAGCCCGCGCCAGGACAGCAAGGTAAAAATAGAAATTGAAGATACGCACATCTTGATGAAGATAAAACTCAATCCAAATAGAATCTCACTGAAGAGTGCGATGAAGATTGCACCTAAATACTTGTTTTTTTCTTTGCCCATCGTTTTCCCCCCGTCATTTGATTTATTTGTTAACATTCTGCCATATGCACGAAGCTCTGTCTGTGCTATCACTTGCCAACGTGCGTTCTCACCCACGCCTGCGTTCGCTTTGCCCACTTCGCTGTCCTTTTTACCTGGCCAAGTATCGCTTGGGGCAAAAAGGCAATCACTGAGTAAGGACATTGTATCACAGTATCACGCGAAAGCCTCAGAATATCTTTATGAATCTTAGTAATTTTACAAGCGCAGGAAGAACGTCAAGGCTGTTTTGTTATCTCTCTCTGATCAGTATTTATCAGCACTATGGCCGCTATGGAAAGGACCATGCCCAGAGCCGAGATCACTGACGGCTTTTCGTTATAAAAGACAATGCCGATCAGGATGGCGACTACAGGGTCAACGGATACCATAATGGAGGCTTTACCGTTATCCATATGTCTCATGCCTGCGGTATATGCCAGACATGGAATCGTTGTCGACAGCAAGCCAGCACCCAGTGTAGCCAGAATAACCGGGATGCAGTCGGTTTCCATCGCCTCTCTGATTTGACTGAAGTCTGTAAAAAAAGCGCCGACAATTGCCGCTATGACAAAGCTATAAAATTGTATCGTCAGAGATGGATAGCCATAGTTGATGCCATATCTGGAAAAGATGGTAAAAAGGCCGTATCCCAATCCTGAACAAAGGCCGATTGCCATGCCCTGAAAACTGAGCACTGCGGATTCTTCAAAGATACCGCTGACCATCATGCATCCGGCCAATGCCATAGCCAGAGAAATCACTTTTATGCTGGTGATCTTTTCGTGAAACAGTATGGCAGAAAAAAGCATAATGAAAATCGGTGAAGTATATAACAGCACGGCGGCAACAGAAAGAGATGTTTCTCTTATCGTGACATAATAGAGCTGATTAGACAGAACGACTCCCGCTATCCCCGCGCCGCAAAAGGTCCAAATATGTTTTAATTGAAACTGGAACATCCGTTTATCCCTGATCAATATAATCAAACCGATAGCGCAAATGGCAGTAATGGTCTTCGCTTCTACGATTTGCATGGCATCCATTCCGCAGCTGTTGAGCGCTTTGACAAATACTCCGATTGCACCCCAGGATACCCCTGCCAAAAGCACTAAAAACAGTCCATACTTTTTCAACTGATATACCTCCTAATCAAGCTTTGAGAAAATTCTATATAATGATAGGCGGTATGTCAAGGACGAAAAAGCAGAGCATAGGATAACCTCCATATGCTCTGTATTTTCGTCCTACTTTCCAGCTTGACCACAGTCTTCCTTTGCTTCTATGTATTTCAACCTGCTGATGGATACGGCCAGAAGTACAGCCGAGATGATAGCGCAAGTGAGGATAAAACCTTCCTCAATCTGGAAAACAAAGTGATCCAGCAGCATCACTGTTACAATCAGAATCATGCCGACCCGCTGCATGGCCAAGGCGATTTGTTTTGACATCACCATACCTCCTTACTCAATACCCATGAAGGCCAGAATAATTTTCATCATGAATAACGAAATCACTGCGTCGAAAAGGGGTACGGCCAGTAGCAGCCCGTGCCATTTCTTATTGGCATCAGCCACCAGCACGATTCTGGCATAGTGACCAATCAGAGTTCCCATGAGAATACAGGCTGGAAAGAGCATGGTCGCCTGACCCATGGTGAGAATGCCGCTGGCATACATTGTCGCTGCCGTGCCGCAGCCTGCCGCCTTGGCAAAGAATGCAGAAATCAGCACGGCGACAGCTTCCCCTGGCAGTCCAAAGACACCCATGACTGGCGACAGCACGTTGCCCAGCAAGTCCATGACGCCGGTAGCCTGTAAGATGTAAACTAACGTATATCCCAGAATCATGGCTGGAACGATGTTCTTAATACCTACCTCAAATCCCCTGTAGCAGCCCCCTAAGAACGTACTGATGATCGACGGTTTTTTTGTTAATTGTTTATTCTCACCCATGGCTTACGCTCCTTTCTTTTTGTTGGACAATCTGATAATCAGACGAACCAGATTGGCTCCAATCAGCTTGCAGACAAACTCGATGACGATGATGACACCCAGCGCAATGGGGCAAAAAGCCAGAATCGGCGCGCCGCAGTTGATGGTGTTGGTGATGCATGCTGAAGCCGCGTATTGATAAGAGACAAAAATCGTCCTCTGGTCGTCAGTGATATCTCCTGCCTCGTAGAGGTCGCGAGTCATGATGGCTGCCACGTCTGAACCGTTGAAGCTGCTGACAAAAGCGACGCCGCATCTCCCCGGAATGCCGAGCAGAGGCTTTAGGATGGGCCGGAACACGATTTCCGAAGCGTCAAAGGCTTTCATCTGTTCGAAGACACCCAGCAGGCCGCAAAATAGCATGATGCCCGGCAGCAGGTTGAGGCCCGCCATAAAACCGTCCTTTGCGCCGCTGCCTCCGCTTCCGATGAAATTGCTCTCCGTCTCTCCAATCAGTCCAAAGTTACCTGTCAAATTGGTCAAGTCCAGAATCTGCAGCGGTGTATCGCTGGTTCTGAATACCCCTGATAATATGACGATAAAGAAAATCAAGGCAATCCATGCGCCGATTCCGATTTTCATTTTTTCTTTTTTCTCTTCCATTGTTCTTTCCTCCTTACAGGGTATAAATAGAGCTGGCAGCCAAGAGCGTTCTGCTGAACAAGGATTCCACCACTGCAAACTCTTCTGCCGTGTGATTACCTGACCCCTTGACGCCCATAGCGCAGACCGCCGGTACGCCTTCTGTTACAGCGATTCCAGAGTCAGATACGCCGCCTACCGTGAAGGCGTGGACGGCGCCATACCCACACTCCTCTGCTGTTCTTTTCACATGCTCGAACAGGCTTAAAACACCCTCGGTACTTTCCATACATTCCATCATCGCTTTGATATTGACCTGTGCATTCGTCCCTTTCACATGGGTCTTGGCTGCCACAGTCTGAATATCCGCCACGATTTCATCCCGTATGTCTGCTGACGGAAAGCGGAAGGCGATAACAACTTGGCATTCTCCCGGGATGGTATTGGAGTTGGTACCGCCTGTGATTTCACCGCAATTGATGAGCTTGCCCCGCTGCAAATTATTTTTACTTTCCAGTTCCACGATTTTGTGAGACATCTCCAGAATGGCACTCCTCCCCTTCTCTGGTGCAATACCCGAGTGAACTGCTACGCCGTGAACCGTCAAAACCGCCATGCCGCCGCCTTTTCTGCCCACCACTAGTCCGTCATCCAGGTAACCAGTCTCAAAGTTAAAAGCTGCGGCAGCGCCTTTCATCTCTTCCGCCAAAATCGCTTTGGCGTTGGATTTTACGTGTATTTTCTCTTCATCGCCTGCAAAGACACATTTTATGGGGTGCTTGCCATAACCGATGGTCTGAAGGGCTTTGACCGCATAGATTGCAATGACCAGACCGGCCTTCATATCCAGCACGCCTGGTCCATAAGCGCGCCCCTCCTCGTCAATGCGGAAAGGGTTTTCCTTTGCCGTGCCATCAGGAAAAACAGTATCCATATGACCGATGAGAATAATCGGTGCAGTATTTGCCTCTCGGTTCCATTCACCGACCAGGACCGGTCCTGTCGGTCCGCTTTCGATAACCTTCGTCTGCATATCAATGGCACTCATCTCTTTTCGCAAAACTGTGCAGACTTCCCTGACACCATCCCCATTGGCAGTGCCGCTGTCGATGTTCACTAATTTCTCCCATAGGTCAATCATTTCCTGTCGGTGCCGTTCAACATATTCATTGATTTTTATAAAAACTTCTTTCATATCGTATCGATCCTTTCATGTGCATGACTTTGGGCGCCTCGTCATTGTTTAATTGAATTTTACCAATTTTCTTTCAACTTGTATAATTCACTTTTTTACGACCTGAGTTATAACTTATTTTTATAGCAAATGGATTCTGACATAAGGGTCGAATCGTAAATCAAAAACCGGGTACAAATGGCATTTATCACCATCTGCACCCGGCAGCATCTCGTTTTTTTATTTTCTCTGCGATTTTTCTTATGTTCTAAGCTCTGCCTCTGTCCACTCCTCCAGAAGGCGTACAAAGGCTTCCCCAATGGGGCTCAAAGCGGCAGACTTCTTTTTAATCCAACCCACCACCACATCCACATCGCAGTTTCTAATCGGAATACTTCTGATGCCGAGATCCGCAAAATCTCGGTTGCTCAGGCCCGGTCCGAAGCGATAGGCGTCTGTATGGCGCATCACGTTCACCAACCCGGCATTGTCGCTGACATAAATATGCTTCCAGCTGTCTCTTAGCAAGATTCCATCAATGCGCAGATAATTAGTCAGATTGGAATAGTGGTCGTCATGGAGTCTGACGATGGGATACTGAATCAGCTCCTGCATGGTAACGAGTTCTTTATCGTACAAAGGGTTGTGTTCACCTACATTTGCATACCAGGTGTCGTGTCCGAGAATCTCTAATGACAGTCCCTTATATTTCAGCGTGTTCTTCACTTCCCGCAGTTGGGAATTGTTGATCAGCAAAAAACCGATTTCATCCCTGCCCTCATACACGTGGTCAATAACCTGCATCAGCCTGTCCTCTTTTAATCTGATCGTCACGTTCCTATCCGATTGGCGGTTATAGAAGTCAGCGATGATGCGTGACATGGAAATCAGCGGATAAGAAGCCACTGACAGAGTCTGCAGTGCATCTTTGGCCTTGATATCTCTGATTAAATCCACATGTGATAGGATGACCTTGGCGTATTCGTAGAGTTTTTTTCCATCTTCTGTCATAGAGACGCCTTTATTGGTTCTGCACAGCACCTCTGCCCCGATTTCCTGCTCCAGGTTCTGAATCGCCTTGCTCAGCGCCGGCTGTGTCACATAAAAGACCTCTGCCGCTTTGTTCAGGCTGCCCAGTTCTGCCACTTTGACGAAATATTCCAACTGCTGTAACTGCATACTTCCACCTCCTAGTTTTCCTCTCAATATAGCACCTGGCGCAGCCTGCGTCAAGGCGACGGCTGGTACCCACACGGCTAGCTCATGAAAAAAAGATTAGATAAATACGCATGAACTGAGTAATCCGCCATAAATGCTTGTTTTTTGATCAATTCAGGCACTTTTTTGAGAAATATAAGCCTGTTTTTGGCTGATTAACCATAAAATGCAAAAAAGCAAATGAACCGGAAAGTCAAGTCCAAAATTGTGTGTAAATTAATATCGGTATATACAGGCGGCATTTGCCGCCTGTAACGTTAACAACACTAGAGCTTATCGGGCTGTAAGCTTCTTCATTTCATAATACTCC
>NZ_DBFWLQ010000012.1:0-74056 GCF_048465375.1 Emergencia sp.
ACACAGCAGTTAAGCTCCCCAGCGCTGATGATACTTGGCGGGCAGCCGCCTGGGAAAGCAGGTCGTTGCCGGTTTCTGTAAAAAAGACAATCCAGTAGGGTTGTCTTTTTTTAGCTGCCAGTTATACACAGGTGAGATAACCAGATCATATCAGCCCCTTGCAGATTGCAGGGGGATTTTTTTCTGATGTGTAAAGGAACCATGTGAAAGAAAAATCTGCCAGAAAAGCATAAAAAACAGGAGATTCTGGCAGATTTCGCAATTTGGAGAGGGTATATTAGCAAAAGGCAGGATAAATAACAGGAAAATTTAATTGATATTACGATGTAATTCTCATGTTAGATATGATTTTTAGCTGGAATTTGGGGAGAATGCCATGGCAGTGTGTTTTGAGAAATATTCTACGCCAAAGAAATTCCTGGAAAACAAAAAAATCTGCCAGAATCAAGACCTAAATTGGACAATTCAGGCAGATTTCTCTGTTTTTGACTGACATGTACTGGGTAGGGGTATGGTATAAACGGTTAGTATAAATATAGTTATGGAGTTTCCAAGATAAAAAAATATAGGGGTCAACAAATTGTGATAGAATATAGCTGCTAAAAAATATCACACGTAGGAGTTGGCTCTATGAAATCTATTATACAACGAATCGCAAGGGATTGACAAAAAATTCTGGAGAGGTTCAAGACAACAAAAGCAGATCTTGTAATAGATGAGACCATATCAGGACATTTTCCCTTTCCTTACTTAAGACATCATCGCAGGCATAGGCGGAGTTTAATCTTTTCTTTTCTCAGAGGTTGATTTATGGTATAATAAACGCTGTAATCTAAGCAGCTTCGCTGTAAGGAAGCGTTTATTGAATCGCATGCTGCGACTGTATATATAAAGGAATGCATGTGGTATAATGGTTCCACGATCCTACGACGTTGCCTTTTTGCCCCAAGCTTGCTTGGCTAGGCAAAACGGACAGCGCAGGGAGCGAAGCGACCGTAGGAGTATTGCGTAAGTAATACGTTGTCGCAAGGGAGGAACCATTGAAACACGACGTTCGATTCTACTTTCGGAGGAATGTCATGGTATAAAGAATTTTTGGGTGAAAGGGAGGTATTAATAAATGATGCTGTTTTTAAAAGTTATATTTTGTGTACTGCTCTGTTGCCCGTTGGCTTATGTTGTAACATATCTTTTTACAAAAATCGTTGATGATGCCACAAAGAAGCATTAGGAGATACATTATGGACAGAGGACTTTTTATCACACTGGAAGGACCAGACGGTTCAGGAAAGTCAACGCAAATTGAATATTTAAGAGAATATTTTCACGATCAAGGAATTGAGACGATACTGACCAGAGAACCTGGAGGTACGGAGATTGGTGAAAAGCTTCGAGAAATTATTCTGGACAAGGCAAACAGCGACATGTGTGATATGGCAGAAGCACTGCTTTATGCAGCTTCCAGAGCCCAACATGTGAAACAACTGATAAAACCGGCCTTAGAGGCGGGGAAAGTCGTAGTCTGCGATCGGTTTATAGACTCCAGCATCGCTTACCAGGGATACGGAAGAAAGTTGGGAGACGCAGTGCGTGTTATCAATGAGTTTGCCGTGGATGGATGCATGCCGGATATTACCTTTTTGTTGGAGCTTTCACCTGAAATCGGAAAGTCGCGGATTAAGTCCGAAATCCAGGACAGACTGGAACAAGAGAAGATTGAATTTCACAACAGAGTTTATGCGGGATACAGAGAAATTGCAAAGTTCTATCCGCAGCGTTTTGTGGAGATTGATGCAGGGAGAGATAAACTTACGATTAAAAAGGATATTCTTGAATGCATCGAAAAAATTTTAACAGGCAGGTTTTTTTAATGTCATTACGTGATTACAGTGAATATCAGAGATTGATCGAGAGGATTAGCAGAACCATTGTCAATGGGAACATATCTCATGCGTATATTATTGAAGGAGATAGCTGCATCGATAAAGAGGCCTTTGCTAAGGACTTTATCAAAGCGGTGCTATGTCTGGAAGAATTAGGCGTCGGCTGTGACAGATGTGTAAATTGCCGAAAGATTGATCATGATAATTATGAAGACTTGTACATCCTGCGCGCTGATGATTTGTCTCTGAAGGATGCAGCCGTTTCAGGACTACAGGAAAACTTAAAGAACAAACCCTCTGCTGGCAGCCGTAATATTGCAATTATTGAAGGTGCGGATTCCATGACGCCGAGGGCACAGAACAGGCTGCTGAAGACATTGGAGGAACCAAATCCAGGCACTATAATCATTTTACTCTCGGAAAATACAGAGAATTTGCTGCAGACGATTACATCTCGCTGCATCATATATCGACTTGGAAATTTTGTGCACAACAATCAAAATGATAAAATGGCCTTTGCGCAAAAAATCATGGACATGGTCATAGACGGAGCCTATTTTTGTGATTTGAAAGACACACTGACTAAAGGTGTAAAAGACAGAAAAGAAGCTTTTATGCTGTTGGATGGTCTTGAAAGGCTGTTCAGCCGTGCCATGGCTGGAGATGGAACAGGCGCAATGCGGAAAGAAAAGATTATTGAAAATGTAAAATACGTTGAAGAAGCAAGGCGAGATCTGCTGGCCAACGTCAACTATAAATATGCAATCAGAAATTTAATTCTGAAAATTGGAGGATAAATAAATGGTAAGAGTAGCAGGCGTTAGATTTAAAAATGCCGGAAAAGTATATTACTTCGACCCAGATCAGTTCGAAGTAAAATTGAATGATAATGTTATCGTGGAGACGGCCAGGGGACTGGAATTCGGCACGGTTACAATGGAAATAACAGAAATAAAAGAGGACGATGTGGTGCAGCCTCTGAAGAAAATTATCAGAATCGCGTGCGAAGAGGATGAAAAGCGCCATCAAGAAAATGAGAAGAAAAAATCAAAAGCGCTGAGTCTCTGTCAAGAAAAGATAGAGAAACACGGGTTAGAGATGAAACTCATCGATGTGGAGTATACTTTTGATAATAATAAGATTATTTTTTATTTTACTGCGGACGGAAGAGTGGATTTTAGGGAGTTAGTGAAAGACCTGGCCAGCGTCTTCAAGATGCGAATCGAACTTAGACAGATTGGCGTCAGAGATGAGGCGAAAATGTTAGGCGGAATCGGCTCCTGCGGCAAAAGTCTCTGCTGCAGCACTTGGCTTTCGGACTTTGAGCCGGTATCTATCAAAATGGCGAAGGTACAGAACCTTTCTCTCAACCCGACCAAAATTTCTGGCATCTGCGGAAGACTGATGTGCTGTCTCAAGTATGAAAATGACGTATATATGGAACTGCGCAAAGGTCTGCCTGACCATGGAGAAAAGGTAAAAACAAAAGATGGTATGGGAAAAGTCGTGGATACGAATATCCTGGAGAGCAAAGTCAAAGTAAGACTTTATACCAATGAAAAAGACGATGACGGTGAAGCAAAGCTGGGAACTGACATCTATACTTACAAAAAAGATGAAATTAAGAGATTAGGACAGCATAAGAAACATAATAATACTAATACCAACAATATTCTTGAAGAAGTCGATGAAGAATATATCGACGAATTGAAAGAATTGATAAAGGAATAGCAGGATGAGTTTACGTCTGGATGAGACCGGATTTGGAAAGCTGAAGATTTTTCAAAATCCAGAAGAATTTTGCTATGGAGTAGATGCCGTCCTATTGGCGGGATTCGCGGCTGAGGGCGCAGCAAAAAGACAATGTCGATGCCGAATCATGGACCTGGGTACCGGGACGGGGATCGTTCCCTTGATTCTATCGCACAAGACAGAGGCTTCACTAATTGGCGGAATCGAGGTACAGGAGAACTCTTACAGGCTGGCAGTAAAAAATGCGCAGTACAACGACTTAACTGAGCGTGTTCAGTTCTTCCATGGTGATGTAAAAGAGTTTTCTCATGGCGATTGGGCAGGAACTTTTGATATAGTTACATCAAACCCTCCATATACGGAAGGCGCAGGGGGGATTGAGAGCAGCAACAAAGCGAAGGCTATCGCCAGGCATGAAAGCACAGCGTCCCTAGATGACTTTGTCAGGACGGCGGCGAACCTGCTCAAAGACAAAGGGGACTTTTACATGGTTCATAGGCCTTCCCGGCTGGTGGATATCTGCGAGAGCTGCAGACGGCATCGCTTAGAACCCAAAGAACTCTGTTTTATCAGCGGCAAGCCCTTTGAAAGAGCAAATATCATATTAATTCACTGTACAAGGAATGGGAATCCGCAGCTGCGAATATTAGACCCATTATTTGTACATAATGAAGATGGAAGTTATTCTCAGCAAATACTAAAATTATATGAGAAATTACCTTGAAACGGTTGCTATTATATGGTAAAAACGGTATAATACTCCATAGACGGGATAAGGAGGTTCTGACTATGATAACAATCAATGTAAAATCAGCATTAATATACTTGCTGTTCATTGCACTCATTATTTTGGTCGTTTATCTTACTTTGTTGGCAAAGAACCTGATTAAGACAATAAAGGAAACAAACAAGATATTGGCGGACACTTCAGTGATATCTGGAATTGCGGCAGAAAAGGCGACACAGGTTGACGCCATCGTCGACGATGTGCAGTCAGCAGTTTCCGATTTATCACAAGCCGTAAAGGGACAGCAGAATTTTGTCGGCGCCCTTTCTAATATCGTAAAGGCTTTAGGCTCTTTGGTCGCTATCTTTAAGAAAGATGCTGACGAAGGGGAGACTGTCAAAAAAAGAAAAAAGTAGTTTATTCGGTTTGAAAGGAGTTTTGTTATGAAAGCAACAGGGATTGTAAGACCAGTGGATGCTCTCGGTAGAGTGGTAATACCAGTAGAACTTAGAAGAAATTTAGGAATTAAGACAGAGGATTCCTTGGAAATTTTTGTAGATGGCCAATACATCATGCTGAAGAAGTATGAACCATCATGCGTATTCTGCGGTGAAGTGAATGATGTAAAGCTTATCCATGGCAAGACAGTTTGTTCTAAATGTATCGAGGAAATGAAGAAATTATAAATCGCATGGAGGAAAGCCTGAACAGCCAGGCTTTTTTTCATCTTTTGTTGAAAAAAGGGGGAATAATTAGTATACTGTTAGTATAATAGTATAATAGCTAATGGAGGAGAGAAGTGGCGAAATTTTTAGTTCAGAAAAGTGAGCCATTAAATGGAGAAGTAGTAATCAGTGGTGCAAAAAACGCAGTACTTCCGTTGATGGCAGCTGCCATTTTGGCAGAGGACAAATGTGTAATCAGAGACGTGCCGGCACTTCGTGACGTAGATGTCATGAAAGAAATCTTAAAGTCTCTTGGTTCCAGAATTAAAGAAATAGAAGAATCAGTAATTGAGATAGAAACGAAAGAAATCCTGAGCAACGAGGCTGACTTTGACTTGGTCAGCAAGATGAGGGCGTCCTTTTTAGTTATGGGACCTTTGCTTGCTAGAGTTGGCAGAGCAAAAGTTCACTCGCCAGGAGGATGCACCATCGGCGCCAGACCGATTGACTTACACCTAAAGGGATTTGAAGCTTTAGGCGCGGAAATCATCGTAAAAGACAATTATGTGGAAGCCGTTGCAGGTGAAGAGGGGCTCATTGGAAGCAGTATTTACTTGGACTTTCCAAGTGTAGGAGCGACAGAAAACATTATGACTGCCGCTGTGCTTGCCAAAGGAACCACCTACATCGAAAACGCAGCGGAAGAACCCGAAATTGTCGACCTTGCAAATTTTCTCAACAAAATGGGTGCAAGGATCAAAGGTGCTGGAACGGATACCATCAAAATTGAAGGTGTAGAACATCTGCGAGGCTCAGAACATACGGTGATTCCGGATCGGATTGAAACCGGTACCTTTATGCTGGCAGCAGCCATTACCCACGGACAGCTGCTGATTAGAAATGTGGTTCCAGACCACGTGAAACCGATCACGGCAAAATTGCGTGAATGCGGTGTCACTGTTGAAATGTCTGATGAAGGGATGTATGTATTAGCTGATGACCGGGATTTGGTTTCAACCGACATCAAGACCCTTCCATACCCAGGCTTCCCGACAGATATTCAATCACCGTTCATGGCATTCCTGACGACGGTCAACGGCTCCAGCAATGTCATTGAAACTGTCTTTGAAAACAGATTTATGCATGTAGCAGAACTGAACCGTATGGGTGCCAATATCAAAACCGAAGGCAACCGTGCGATGATTCAGGGGGGAAAAATGCTGGAAGGCGCCCAGGTTATCGCGACGGACTTAAGAGCCGGAGCGGCACTGGTTCTTGCAGGTCTGGTAGCACAGGGAACTACAGAAATTTCCGAAATCTACCACATTGAGCGTGGTTACGAGAAATTTGTCGAAAAATTTAGAGCTTTGGGAGCAAATATCCTCAGGCTGGAAGACTAGCGGATAAACGAGCAGACCGGATGCGGTCTGCTTTTTTGTTTAATACGGAGTGGCACAGCCACTTTTTAATGGTTCCGCCAAATCATTTGCTCACCATTGTTCCCTTATAATAATGAGTCAGTATTTTTTTGTAATTCTCACCTTTTTTCGCCATACCGTTGGCACCATATTGGCTCATTCCCACACCATGACCTGATCCACTGCTGGTGATGGTGATTTTTTGACCTTTGAAGGAGATTTTGAACCTGGCAGAGTAAAGTCCTAAGGCGGATCGTACGTCTACGCCAGAGATGATTTCCTGCCCTATTTTGATGGTCTTTACACGACCGCCATCTGAGTGGGATTTGATGCGGATATTGGAACGTTTAATTTTACCGAAATTCAGTTCAGGCATATGAGCCTTTATTTTCGCGGAAAACGTGCTGATAGACATCGTCTGCTTCTCCTTTTTATGTGTGGCACCTGGTTCGTAAGAACTGGATACACTGACAAGGTAGGGAAAAGAGCCGGAAAACACTTCCTCTGAGTTTTCTGTCTTGCCGGCACTGGAGGCAAAATAGAGAGCGTGAGAGGCCAGTTTTCCATCATATAAGAGGACCTGACTCTTTGTTTCATTTACTGCTTTTTTGACCTTAGCAGAGATGTTGTCACTCCTATACACCTGACAGTGCACCGTGTCACACAGCTTGGCACCTGAATTGATGCGGCCCAGGGCGTAAGTGCGGCTGGCCACTGATTGGGCTTTCAGCGCCTCAGGCTCAAAGGTAGCGGGCATTTCAGAGGCGACGACACCCTGAATGTATTTTTCAAAAGGAATCGTCTCGTACTTTTTTTTCGCGGTGATGTAGACTTTCACTGTTTCCGGAATTTTGCCTTTGTAGGCGATTCCTTCTTCGTGTTCGACGAGACTGGGAAACAATTGAATGCTTACATAGGGAAGCAGAACGACGAGGAACAGCATGCTTGCTATGTAAACTGCCACATGGCGCATATTGATTTTTCTTTGGTGAAACATAAAGCTTATCCTCCTGCTTTAGTCTATGCTGATGTGGACAAAATAGACGTAAAAGTATATAATTAAGTGGACAATGATTGGATTTGTCGTATCACAAAAACGAAAGGAAGTATCAATGGCTGATATTAAATTCCTGGAGCTGCTTTCTAAGGACTATCCCAACATCAAAGCAGCTACAGCAGAAATTATCAATTTGAGTGCAATCCTTGCATTGCCAAAGGGAACAGAGTATTTTTTAAGCGACCTTCACGGGGAGCATGAAGCTTTTATCCACATGCTGAAGAGCGCTTCTGGCACGGTTAAGAGCAAAATAGATGAGCATTACGGCGGCGTACTCAGCGAGACCGATCGAGATGACCTGGCAGCGCTGATCTACAATCCGCAGGCGGAGATAAATAGAAGGAAAAAGGGTGAAGGAGACTTTGATAAATGGTGCACCACGGTAATTTATCGCTTGGTAACTATCTGCAAGTCAGTTTCAACTAAGTATACCCGGTCTAAGGTGAGAAGGAGATTACCAAAGTATCTGGACTATGCCATGGACGAACTGCTGCACGCAGACGACGAGGAGAACAGAGCCCACTATTACAGTGCCATCATCAGTACCGTCGTAGAATGTGACATTGCAGAGGACTTTATCATCGAAATGGCAGATGCCATCAGCAATTTGGCTGTGGATCACCTACATATCATCGGTGATATCTTTGACAGAGGCGCCCATCCTGATACAATTATGGACTTCTTAATCAACTATCACGATGTGGATTTTCAGTGGGGAAATCATGATATTGTATGGATGGGAGCGGCCACGGGCAATTGGGCCTGTATTGCCAATATCCTGAGAATGAATATCAGCTATAATAACTTTGATATGTTGGAAATCGGCTATGGAATTAATCTGCGGCCGCTGGCGATTTTTGCAGAGAAGGTTTATGGTGACGACTCGTGTGAATTCTTTGCACCGCATATACTCGATAGAAATGAATACGATCCCATTGATGAGAGACTGACGGCCAAGATGCATAAAGCCATCGCGATTTGCCAGTTCAAAGCGGAAGGGCAGCGAATTATGGCGCACCCAGAATACAAGCTGGAGAAACGGCTTCTTCTCGACAAAATCAATTGGCAGGAGGGTACCGTAGAGGTAGAAGGGGTTGTCTATCCCCTGCGTGATACGAATTTCCCGACGGTGGATCCTGAAAATCCTTATGCGTTTACGGAAGAAGAGCGGGAGGTCATGAACTCTCTCGAGGCGTCGATTCTGAATTCCGATAAGCTCCAGGCGCACATCCGTTTTTTATACAGCCACGGTGCTTTATACACAAGAGTAAACGGCAATCTGCTGTACCACGGCTGTATTCCGATGACCGATGAAGGGGAGTTTGAAGAGGTTGAAATCAATGGAGGCTGTTACAAAGGCAAGGCGTTGATGGATTATCTCGATGATCAGGTGAGAAAGGCTTATTTCTCGCCCTCAGAAGCGAAGGAAAGCGGCAGGCTGGGGGATTTGATGTGGTATCTCTGGTTGGGCGGAAACTCGCCGCTCTTCGGCAAAGACAAGATGACGACGTTTGAAAGGCTGTTTATCGCTGACAAAGCTTCTCATAAAGAGCATGTCAGACCGTATTACAAGCTGATTAAGGAGAGAGGGCCCTGCGAAAAGATTTTGCGGGAATTCGGGCTTGATCCGTCACGCTCAAAGATTCTCAACGGTCATGTGCCAGTCAAAATCAAGGACGGGGAGAGCCCGATCAAAGGCGGCGGCCTGTTGTATGTCATCGATGGCGGGATTTCAAAAGCTTACCAGAAACAAACCGGAATTGCAGGCTATACTTTCATCTTCAACTCCAGATTTATGGCTCTGGCTGAACACAAGCCTTATAAACCATTGAAAGAAGATGGAACGCAGGAGTTTCAGTCTCCAGTTGTGAAGACGGTGGAGGTGCTGCCTGAGAGGATGATGGTTCTCGATACAGATCAAGGAATCGAGCTGGTAGAGCAAGTCGACAACATAAAACAGCTGGTAGAAGCGTACCGCAAAGGCATTATCAAAGAACAGTATTAGAAGTATGAAAAAAGCAAGGAGCTTGTCAGTTCCTTGCTTTTGTGAGTTTGATGTTATTATTTTCCTGCGGAATATTCTCGTGTACATATTTCTTTTTCATTTTTGTCAAAGAAAGTAAAGCTCATTGTAACTCCTTCGATTTTTGAGTCTTCCTCAAATTCTTTGATTACTTTTTGGGCTTCGCTTTCGAAGGAGTCGAGGAACTGGTCATACATTGGCTTTAGCTGCGCTAACTGATCGTCAGTGATAGCCTGGTCTAATTTGACTGTGAAAATCATTGCGTTGTCCTTGACTTCAATGTTACAGTCCATTCCGTCTTGAGAAATACTATCCTTGAGTTTCTCCATCTCTTCCTGCTCGCTTTTGTTGTCATTAATGTACTCTTCTAAAGTGGACGGTCCGCCACATCCGGTGAGCAGAGCCATCATTGACAGAGTCAGTATTAGCATGATACTCGTTAATAAAACTTTTGATGATTTCTTATTCATATCGCATTCTCCTTTGTGAAAATATTAATTGTACGTACATTATAAAGTTTATCAGCAGGTTGTACAAGTAATATTTAATGAGGACCTGAAGAGTAATCGAAAAGTAACCGCAGTAAGTAAAAAATATTATTCGGACCATGGAGGAACCCTTTGTAGTACATTTTTTTTCGTAAATGGCATCTGCAAAGTCTCCTGTTAACCCCTATTGCCGTGAAAAGACGTAAAAGCACCTAAAGAACTTACGGACTGCAAAGGGAGCGTCCCTGTCACAGAGGCTGTAACCGTTGAAACTTCGTCTCAGATTTTGACTAGGGTAACGTTATGACACTATAGTAACGGAAAGATTTAGGTGTTATTGGCACTTTTTGATGAAATGACGGGTAAAGCTTTCAACAATCATTTTTGAAGCAGAAGTATAGATTTCAGAACAATGATTTTCCATATTGACAAAGCCGTTGACATTAGTTATACTAATATAGTACGAAATTTCATTACATGTACATGCGCCATTAGCTCAATTGGATAGAGTCGCGCACTACGAATGCGAAGGTTGGGGGTTCGAGTCCCTCATGGCGCACCAAAAATATCCCGATACCATCAGGTGTTGGGATATTTTTATGTGAGCATAAAGAAGAAGGGACTCGAACCAACGCTTACTTCGTTCGCTCCTCCGCATGGCGTTGCCGGACAGAATAAGGGCGCGAAAGCGGTTAGCCCTCATGGCATCAAAAGGTATGGTAATTAGAAGAAAGGGGCGCTTTATGATAAGAGTAACAATTACCATCAAAAGGGTAAGGATACGATTACAATGAAAAATAACCGCCTGAGCCTAGAAACCTAGCGGTTATTAATTAAGTAAAAGGCTGACCGTTTTCAACGGTTCTCCCTCATTTCTGTTATCATTATACCACTGAAAGAAAGTGGTTGCAATAATGAAACTAAGACAAGTACAGAGGTGAAAGGGCGATATAACGAGAAAGTTTAAAAGTGCGAAAAAAAAAACGGGTATATCTAAGACACCAATAAGATTATGTGTCGCCATCTGCCGGAGTAGTGACGAGCTCTATTCGCTCTACGTGAATTTCTCTGTCTATAATTTCTATCACTGCCATGGTCAGGTCAAGTCGAAAACGGCGCTTTCCACAGCTTCCGGGGTTTAGGTAGAGGCGACCGTCTTTTTGCTCTTCATGATATCGATGGGAGTGGCCGTAAACGACCACGTCTACGTTGGATAAATCCGCAGGGATGTCCTTCTTGTCATGGACCATGAAGAAGTTGATTCCTTCTAACTCAAAGCGCAGAGAAAGAGGGATCTGCTCTGCCCATTCCATATCGTTATTTCCTTTGACAACATATAGCGGTGCGAGAGACGAGAGCTGGTCCAGCATTTCTCTCGTATCAATGTCACCGCCATGGAGAACGACATCACATGTGTTGATCGTTTCTATTACCTGTGGGCGCAAAAGCCCGTGGGTATCTGATAATACAGCTATTCTCATCATTTCACTCCTGGATTCTGGCTTGCTGTGCCAAATTGCCCTTCTATTTATTATAACCAAAAAAGACCTGCTCTGCCAGAGCAGAAATATTGAAGCCGTTATCATATAGGCGCTAAATCAAAATAGGCTGATTTCCAATGCTTTTCTTGTGTTTCTAAAAGAACATTCATGGTACAATGTAGCTAAACCTATTGAAAGGAGGCTTTAAGAAATGAAAGAACAGCAAACAGGCAGGAGGATTCCGCCCGCACTGGAAATCCCCCATGGATCGAGAGAGACGCCCTCGAAACCGCGCGCCTTCCCGAAACACTTTTCTGCCAAAGGTCCGCTTTTGCTGTCAGAGGATCCTTCCCTGACCAGTGGAAATTGGACGTGGACTGCCATTGCTGCAGCGGAAGCGTTTTTATCCAAGCAAAGCTATACGACTACGGATAAGGGGGCGCTTTCACAGATGCACATGGTTTACGACTTGTTTGACCTGAAGAGTGAAGGAGAGTACAAGAATCCAGATGGGAAAAAACCGGGAACTGCACCAGGGGGAAAGCAGGATTACATCGGTAATTACCTGGACGCAGCGGCTTATCTGACGAGGGGAGGCGGCTGTGTAGCGAAGACGGTGGATCCGATGGGCACGACTGGGCAAGCCCTGATGGCAAGAAAGTATGATCTCACTGCAGGAAAACCTGGAAAATTCCTGATAACCGGTCTGCGCTATCTCGAAAATCCCTACGGAGCAGATCGGCCGGATCCGGATTTTGTCAAAGATGTAAAGGAGTGCGTGACCAGTTACGGTGGTGTGGGGCTTTCGATTTATTTCGACCCGCAGAAAGAGGACAATCCATTTTTGAAGACGGACAAGTTCAAGACACCGTGGGAGCGCAGTTACTATTGCTATGAAGATGCCGAAAGCTATAGAGCCAACTTTGATGTGGTCATCATCGGATGGGATGACGACTACAGCCCGCAGCATTTCAAGAAAAAGCCTGCTGGCAGCGGCGCGTTCAAAGCGCGGCTTTCTGGTGCGGCGACGACAACGGACGACCGCGTTCTCTGGATATCCTACGAGGATATGAGTTTTGCCGACCCTTACTGCATCACCTCTGTCTGGGGCGCTGCGGGCAAAGACGACGAAGATTTTTATGCGAAAGTGAACCGTATCGCGCGCCACAGCAAGTTTGGAATGATGAGAGGGTATACCCATGCAGCATCTACGGCGAAAATCACCTATGAATGCCGCTTCACCGCAGGGGATGGCGAAACCCTGACGGGCGTAGGGCTGTTCACGCTCACGCCGTGTCTGGCAAAGGTCGTCTGTATCGAGAATGGCAGAGAGCACGTGCTGGTTCAGGAAAAGAAGCTGTCTTATGCAGGCTATCATACGGTAATGCCAAAAGAACCAGTGACGCTTAGCGGCAAGTTCTCTATCAAAGTGACCTACACGGCAATGCGCTATATGCAGGTCTTTGCGCCGGTAGAGTATCGGGACGAATACACCAAAGACGCCATTACCGTGGAAAGAGGGAACTGCTTCATCGACGGCACCGACCTTGCAGATCTGTGCGGCGGCAAAGACTCCGGGAAGCAATACGGGAACCTGGCGCTCCACGTGTTTTTAGGAAACACCTCAGCAAAGGCCAAGGCGGCAGTCAAAGCGCGAAAGGAGCTGGCGCTGCCGACGTCGTCTGCCGGGTACCTCAACGGACTTGCAGACTGCCAGCAGGGGCTGGCAGTGCAGTGGAGGCTGGAGCCGTATCACGGGAACAGCTATATGCCGGACTATAAACCGAAGGCGCAGGCGTACTCGGTAAAAGGGCCAGATGGCAAAGTAGTCAGCGGCATACAGAATCTTTCTGACAAGGAGGAGGCTACGGTATATGTCAGCGCCGCCATCGGCGAGCCTCCGTGTTTACTGCGCAAAACCTTTACCGCCAAGCTGGCGGCAAAGACGGCGTATTCTTTCGTTGCCAAAGTACCTGTGCCAGAGGATAACCTGGCGGAACTCTCGGGAACCTTTACACTTCACGGCGCAAGGGTACAGGCGACTTTGACGGACGGGGACAGCCATGCGCAAGTCCAGGAAACTACTGTAGACGGAAAAGGAAAGTGGAATTTTGACAGCCTGATCCTTTACGATCCTGCCGACGGCTGGAGAGACGCCTATGAGACTTTTGTTGTCAAAGTACAGATCAAGGCAGACGCGGAGGAGGGCGGTGAGGCGATCCTGGCAGAGGGAACGTCTACGATCTCATTGACCTGCCCATACAAAAAAGATCCTGCCGACGCCAACGTGTTTTTGATCAAAAACTTAAATGGCCTGGCTTGTGCAGCGGCAGATGCGGCCCAGGGGCAGACCGTGAAGCTCACAGAGAATTTTTCTGTTACAGGGGCGAGTATCGATAGGATGAAACCGCTCTGTGTCAAGGCGTGTCTTGATGGCGACGGTCATACCATCAGCTTTGACATCGGACGAAAGAGCCTTCTGGACACGGCGGCGGAGGTGCGAAACCTGAAGGTACAGCTATCAGCGGGGGCCAGCGCAGGCATTTCTGATCGTGGCGGCATTGCAAGGTTCCTTGAGGCAGACGGCAAAATCAGCAATTGTACGGTCAGCGGAACCCTTCGCGGTGGCTGTATCGGCGGGCTGATGGCCGAGGGAACCCAGGTGACCGTGAAGGATTGCAGTGTCAATCTTAAGATGTACGCATGCGAGGACTTCGGCGGCATGGCCCTTACCTTTGTGCGCAGCGAGGCAGAGAACATTACCGTATCCGCCGTGGTCAGCGGCAAGCACTGCGGCGGTATCGCATACAACCTGAACGGCGGTACGGTTTCAAAGGTAAAAGTCGATATAAAAGCCAACTGTACCAATGGCGCTGGCGGAGTGGCGTGGATTGCCAACAATACCAACATTTCACAGGCAGATGTGAACGGAACCCTATCCTGCCTGCCACCGAGGGGCGGAAAAGAAAAAATGGATGGATTGACGGATCCGGCGCCGCTACTCAATGCCGTAGGCGGCATTGTGGGCATGTCACTTGCCGGGGTTGACCTTGCAGATTGCCGGGTAGATGCAGAGATCATGGGGGAGACTGCGGGCGGCATTGTTGGCGCAGTTTATTCCGGCGCAGGGATTCGCAGATGCCTTTCCCTCTGCAGGGTCGCCGCTCTGGCACAGGGACCTTACAGGATAGCCTGCGGCGTTGCAGTAACCCTGCCTGAAGCAACCGTCATACTCTTGAGAGGAAGTCTTTCCGCCTGCTCTCATATCAGCGCAGAGTCGGGTATCTGGCGTACCTGTCCTAAGTCGAACGAGATCTCTTGTGCCTATGAGGGAATTACGGGGAATATGGAATTTCAAGATACCTCGACAAAGCTGGTCACGGGGCGCGAAATCCTGACAAAGGCCTTTTATGAGGGACAGCGCTGGGACTTTGAAAATGTATGGGCATTTTCGGCGGATTGCGGTCCGGTCCTGAAGGGGACGAACCCGTCATACGCTTTTCCGTTCCCGAATCCAAAAGAACCTGCAGGTGGATTCTCTTACCAGGCAAACACAGAGATTACCATCTCCGGCCTTTGCCACCAGAGGACCAGCAATGTGAAGTGGCTCTTAGAGAAACTGCCGTCTGGCTCAAAGAAGACGGCTGGTTCTGTTCTGCGCGGCGAAGGCATCGTATCTGACGGACAGTTTACCATCACGGTGGGCAGTCTCGCAGAGAGTGGGCATTACCGGCTGGACGTCATCGGCGTCCTTGAGAATCAGGAATATACCTATGGGGCAAAGCTTTCGATTACCTGATGAGATAAAAAAACATGACCTGCCGGCGCGGCCGGCAGGTCATGTTTTTTGAAATATCTTTTTAGAGAACCTGGACCTGTACAGGGCATGGATATCTCTGTCCGTCGAGAATGGAAATCACGGAGAAGTTGTATTTGGCAGGACCGGGCAGGACGCCGACGGTGATGGAGAACCGGTCTCCATTTCGAACCGCTTTTCCCGTGCGGGCAGACTTTGTCGCAGGAGCGATGCTCCAGACCACCTGGGCCTTTGGATTGCAGACGCCGGTGACGGCGACAGCCTTTCCGCGGGCAAAGACGAAGCCGCCCTCTGGAATGTCCAGATTGACAAAAGGAAAGTCGTAGCCGGGATTTGCAAGTCCCCGCAGAACAGGGCAGCCCTTTGAAAGCTCCCAGACGGAGGAGAGATTCCAGTTGCGGCCGGTGTAAGTTTCTTTTGCCAGCAGATCGGAAAAAGAGAGCAGCCGGTCGCTTCCTACAAAGGATTTTCCGCTGTCGCAGGTCATGCCCTCATAGGCGGCGCAGTCCGTGCTGTACTGTGCGACGCGATGCGGGCTTTGACCACCCAGATGGGAACAGGCCGAGATGCTGGTCTCCACGTGATCCTCTTTGCCGTTGATGCCCGGTGCGATTCCATAGCAGGCGGAAGAACCCGTCACCCTGCCTGCTGTGAGGCAACGCTCGATTTTGGCGGAGCCGGTCATCTTAGCGGCGACACCTCCTGCAGTGACGGCGCTGATGTCGGCGGAAACGCGGCAGTCAGAGACCTTTGACGAACCCGTAAGTTGTGCTGCGATACCCCCTGCAGTCGATGTACTGCCTGATGCAGACAGCGAACCGGTGACCTGTGCCTGCGCCACGGTTCCGCTGCACTCCAGAGAAACGCCTGCGACTGTCTCGCAGCCTGTGGCGTCAATGGCAAAGCTGGTTTTTTTGATGGCGGCTGCGCTGCCCAGGGTGAGAACGCCGCCTGCCGTCTTCTTGACGTTCTGTGTCGTGCAGCTTATAGTGCATCCGGAGATGCTGCCGCGATCCATGGATACGGCGATGCCGCCGAAGCTGTCCGCGCCGTTTACACGGAGATTGACGCTGCAGTCCGTAACCGTGACGTCGCTGCCCTCACAGAACAGGCCGCCAAAATTGGAAAAGCCGTTGACGGACCCTGTTACCTTGCAGTTTTTCAACGTGCCGCCACTTTTTACCTTGCGGGCGATGCCACCGCCATTATTCGCCCCACCAGTCGGTTTTGCTTCACTAGCCTGCGCCCCTTCTGTCGTTTCTTCTCTGCCGGACGCTGGTGTAAATTCCACGTTGAGATTGCTGACCTCATAGACTTCATCCATCAGGGATGTATCGATGGATTCAAAATACATCGTATATCCGCCGCCTTCGATGGGGATTTCTGCAGTGACGAGTTGAGACAGGCTCCTCATAAAGGCGGCAGACACGGTGAGATTGTTTTTAAGCTCGATTGCGTATGCAAAGGCCTTCGATAAGGCCAGCGCGGCGACCAGCCCCACGAGAGTGTCCACAATGTAGACAGGCCTTGGATCGGGGATTGGTCTCGGGTCTGGCTTCGGCTCATAGGGTCTTTTCGCCGGCACGTCTTTTTCTCCGCAGCTCAGTACCACATCGTTGTCTGCTAATATCTTCACCTCGACCAGATTGTGGGCATAGGCGTCCTTCCAGCCGCCGGAAGGGTCGTAGAGGACAAAGGCAGGAATCTGCCAATTGCCGTTTGCATCTACCTTAGTGGTGCGTATCAGAGAAGGATCGACGGAAGAGGAATATCTTTTGATCATTGCCTGTACGCGGCTGTGAGGAACGTCAAAATGGCCGCTGAGATTTGTTACGTTAGAGCCGGGGGCCACTGCGGTTGCCTGAACTTCGGCGGGCTTTAGCCTCGAAAGAGGGACAGAAAACAAACGGCGTGTCATATAGGCTCCCTTGGTAACGGTAGCGCATAAATAAGCGGTGATTGCATCCTGGCCTTCTTTGTTCTTGATCCCTTTTGATACCTTATGGGTGTTTGGATTCGTCAGCGAATATTCTGCTGCTTTATCTACGACGCTGGGCTGGTATGCACTGATATGATATGGCTCCAGCCGCCAGTAGACATTGCAGCCGCTTTGCTGATCGGGCAAATCATGAAGGATGCCGTCTTTTTCGGCAGGGAGCCGCAGGGCATTGGCCGCAGCAGCTGTTTTTGCCGCATCCTCTGCGGTGTAAGTGATATAGGCGCGCAGTGGAATACTGCCGTACGATCCGATTGATAAGGTTGACAGGTCTTTCTCGCCGTCCGGCATGTTGATGAAACAGGCGTCTTTTGGCAGCTGCGCATTTTTATACGCCAGATCCCCCTTTTCTACAGGGATAAAGACAGGAATGAGATGAATGGTTTTATAGGTTACAGATATTTTAATTTCAGTGGATGCTGCAATACTCACTGGTGTTGCAAAGGACAGCACGTGATAGCCCGCCCAGGAAAGCTTTTGATTTTTTATGGAGGCGCCGCCGGGGGTAACCGTGATATCGGCAAGACAAGGGGTATAGGTATAGACGCCCACGTCGGTGAGAGAAGTCTTTTCGGGAAGGGTGAACTTACAGGCATAAGTTACTTCGGTCGTTTTCAGCGCATCAGAATTACAGAAGGTGTTCATTCCAAAGGTGTCATAATGTCGGCAGTCAGTGAGTGCGGCAGAAGAATCCGGGCGCATCTGTGTAATACAATAGGCATAAGACATACACTGATCTTCGTAGGAGAGATAAAAATACCCGTCGCTCTGGTTACCTCCTGTGCCGTGGCTATTCTTTACAAGGTAAGCGCCGTTTGCTTTTGGCTGGATTGCTCCATCTGTATTCCGAAAATTCCCTTTAGGATAGGTGTCATCCCAGCCTACGATGGTCACTCCGTGGCTCGCTGAAGCGTCTGCGGGATCATAGCAGTAGTAGCTTGGCCGCTGGGCGGCGTCGGTCTTCATGTATTTCGTCTTGTCCCACCGGAGCGTGATGGCGACGGCGCCGTAGGACATCAGGCAGTACTTGATATCTTCGACAAACTCCTTGTCAGGGCGTACCCCCTGCGGGTCTTCAATAAAACGAAGACCTGTCACTCGAAAGGAGGCAGGTTTGCCAAAGCCGATGTCATAATCACGCGGTTTGAACTGCTCGGCTTTTGGCTTCAGCGGATCGATGCACTCGGGCACACAGACGGGCTGCCTGGTCAGAAAGGCAGATGCATCGTGAAGCGTGCCGCCAAAGTCACCCGTCGGATTTATGCGGCCTTTGTGGTTGGCATGTCCTCCCTGAAAGTCAATCATGGAATAGGTCATGTAGGTTTCAGAGAGGGTTTTGTATTCCTCTTTACAGGGCAGGTCCCCTGTCAGCATGTTATGGCGCAGCAGAAAGGTTTCGACCATGGCCATAGCGGAATAGGTCCAGCAGTTGCCAATCGTCTGCTGGTTTTTGACAGGGGTTAACCATCCTGCCTCAAGGCTGTACTTCTCTGGAAAAACGCCCTGCTGCAGCCGCTGCGGTTCCTTATGGCCGTAAAAAATACGCAGGGTATCTTCGTGGGTACTGCCGGCAGGCTTGCAATCATTTTTATTTTTCATCTTATTCTTCCTCCTTTTTGAATTAAGGGTTCCTTTGTCGAATGTCATCTCCATTTTACCATAAATTGAGATTGTCAGGAGTATTCAAAAGCAGGAAAGATTGTGCTGACAATAAAAAAAGAGGAATGAGGGATTTTCTCATTCCTCGTTAGTGCAGTGCAATGGGGTTATATTACCTGATATTCTTTTAATAATTTTTCGATGTCCGTGCCTTCTATTTTTTTCAGCACTTCTTTGAGAGCTAGTTTCTCTTTAAATCCGAGACCCTCCATCTCGGTGATCTTCTTGCCGTCCCGCAACTGCACAGTGGCATTGAGAAGGTCGCGGATATCGTATACGCTGCCCCAGACTTCAGGTACGCCCCGGTCGATATTCAGGAGGGTGTAGACTGCCTCCATACCGGTACGCATGGAGTATTCCGTGGTAAAGATCGTGTCGCGCTTCGTCTCTGCAAATTGACCGAGGAATGCGAAATTGACGCTGCCTTTGGGAACTACGTCCGGCCTGTCACCGGCGGCACGAGGCATGAAGAAAGCCGTAATATAAGGCATCATGCAAGGAACTGTGTTGGCGCTGTTTTCAGCAAGCTCTTCAATCTGCGTCACTGGAACCCCCAGATGATACAGCCATTCCATGCAGATTTCCTTACCCGTACATTCACGCATTGGTTTCTTGACAAAATTTCCCGGTTTGTCGCTGAAAAGCCCGTAAATCCAGCCCACAAGTTGATCCTTTGGCTGTGTGCGGAATTGAGGCTGCCTGTTGAAAGTCCAGCTGAGAAGCCAGTTAGAGTCTTTTACTGTGACGATGCCGCCAGTTACCACTTTACCGCTGAAAGGATCCCGCTTACAGATATCTTTAATATAAGGGACGATTTTTTGATCGAGGGTCGTCACTGTGGCAGACATCCAGTTGCTCTTCTCCGGATCATAGCAAAATTTGTCAGGATTGCCAAAAGCAGAATCCTGCGCTGCAATTTTTCTCCACATGTCCCAGCCGCCGCCCTCTTTGATATCACTGTTGAAAGGAGCTGGCGCGTTCTGGGCGCCAATAGAAGAGTTCTCCACACAGCCGCCGTTGGTGATGAAGACAAGGTCGCCTTCCGTCAGGTCGATGGAATCCGCATTTCCTTCACAGATGATATCGATGCGCTTAGCAGTCTTTTTCTCTGCTTGGATGTCGAACTCTACATTGACGACCTTTGTGTGGTAGTGGAACTGTACATTGTAGGATTCGAGATATTTAATCATGGGCAGAATCATAGACTCATACTGATTATATTTTGTAAATCTCAGCGCTCTGAAATCGGGAAGACCGCCAACGTGATGGATATACCGCCGGATGTAGAGCTTCATCTCCAGTGCGCTGTGCCAATTCTCAAAAGCAAACATGGTGCGCCAGTAGAGCCAGAAGTTGGAACCGAGGACCTCCTCATCAAAGATTTCATCAATACGTTTGTCATAGAGCTTCTCATCTGGGGTAAAAAAGAGCTCCATGATTTCCATCGCCCCTTTGTCTGAAAGGCCGAACTTGCCGTCGGTATGGGCGTCTTCTCCACAGCGTACCGTTGCCCGCATCAAGGAATAGTTGGGGTCTTTTTTGTTAAGCCAGTAATACTCATCCAGCACGCTGACGCCTTCTGTCTCTATGGATGGAATGGAACGGAATAAGTCCCACATGCATTCAAAATGATTATCCATTTCACGGCCGCCTCGCATGACGTAACCAACGTTGTCAAATTTGTAGCCGTCACAAGCGCCGCCCGGCAGGGCTTCTTTCTCTAAGATGTGTACGTGTTCACCTTTCATCTGTCCATCTCGTACCAGATAGCAGGCTGCCGTCAAAGCGGCCAGGCCGGAGCCGACGATATAGGCTGATTTATTGTCCACACCTTCTGGTTTTACAGGGTGTGCAAAAGCTTCATAATTTCCACTTGCGTAATACATTTGATTACCTCCTCATATCTCTTTATTCGATGATCATAGGATAAATCACTTCGGCAGAGGGGGCAATCATCAAAAAACAGCCGATGATAAAATTTTAATCATCGGCTGCTGTTTGATTAATTTTGTCTGTCCTGAATTTGTTCAAGGCCTTTTTGATGTCACCGTGGATGAGAACATCCAGATGCTCTATGATCTGCCAAGGGTCTGCTTTCATTCCGTTTTTGATCCAGTCGAGAATCAAGCCGACGAAGGCGTATTTGTAGAAGTCGGCGATAAACTTTTTATCGTCGTCCCGCACATCCATGCCGGCAGCATTCTCCTCGATGACGCCAAAGAGGAGATCATAGGTCAATTTGTACAGATAAATTTCAATCTGTTCTCTGTTTACTGAGTGGTAGATGTTCATGACAATCTGTTTGTTCTCTGAAACTGCGTTGAAAATCTGCAGGAAACCTTGCTGCCAAGTGTCGTAAGTCTTCTTGCCATTGAGCACTTTGTTCGCCTCGCGAATCCAGGACCACTCCAATAGATCGTAGATATCCTGAAAGTGATAATAAAAGGTCATACGATTGACGCCGCAGTCATCGGTGATATCTGAAATCGTGATTTTGTCCACGGGACGAAGCTCCAAAAGGGCTTTCAGAGAGTCGGCCAGGGCATTTTTTGTCATCTGAGACATGAGGATTATTCTCCTATCTCTGCAAGATGGGCGTACTTTGCGTCAATTTCTTTCAATTTGTCTATGATGTTGATCTTCTGCGGGCAGTGGGATTCACAGGCACCGCATTCGATGCAGTCTTTGGCGTTAGGGGTACAGCTGTCGTATTGACCGGAAAGAGAACCCCAGATCCAATGGAAGCCTTTGCTGGCTGCTTCATTATACATCTTGAAGATTTCCGGGATTTTGACGCCGGATGGACATTCGTAGCAGTAATTACAGCCGGTACACGGAACCAGGATATCCGCCTGGAGGACTTTGACGGCTTCTGCGATTGCGTCCTTCTCCGTCTCGATCATGGCCGGGCCGTTGAAGATTTCGATGTTTTCCTTCATCTGTTCCAGGGTCGACATGCCGGAGAGGGTGCAGAGGATGCCGGGCAGTTCGTTGATAAAACGCAGTGCATAGGAGGCATAGCTGGCTCCAGTGCCTGTGCTGTCCAGGATGTTACGGGCAGCCTCGCTGAGAGGATTGGCCAGCATGCCGCCGCGCAGAGGTTCCATGACGACGATGGGCGTATCAAAGTCTCTGGCGACCTGATAGAGTTCTTTCGCTCCATATAGATCCCAGTCCATATAGTTGAGCTGAAGCTGGATGAATTCCAAATCCTGACCGTAATCTGTGAGGATTTGTCTCAAGAGTTCCGGTCCACAGTGAAAGGATGCACCAAGGTGGCGGATACGTCCGGCGGCTTTTTCTTCCCGCAGGTATTCAATCATATGCAGTCGCGGCACATCAGGCCAGCTTTCTTCGTCCAGGCTGTGCAACAAGTAGAAGTCGAAGTAATCCGTTCTGCATTTTGCCAGTTGATCTTCGAAAATTCTACCCACGTCGTCCTCGCTGCTGCAAAGCCAGGTTGGCAATTTGTCAGCCAGATAATAGCTGGCGCGCTGGTGTTTTGCCAGGGCTGCTCCTACGAAATTTTCCGATTCGCCGTCATGATACTTGTAGGCGGTATCGATGTAGTTGATACCGTTTGCTAAGGCATAGTCGATCATTTCTTGTCCTGACTCGTAGTCGACCTTGCCCTGAGCGTCCATCGGCAGTCGCATCGTGCCAAAACCGAGACGGGATATTTTCTTGTCCTTGAATTTTGTATAGTTCATATGTAGTTACCTCCTTCAGTTAGAACCATTATACATGATAGTTTTGTGCGGGTAAATAGGTTTGAAGGATTCTGAAACTTGACTCGCGCTGGTAATTTGCGAAATATTTTGTCCAATTGTGAGCAAAAACAGTGTATAATGAAAGAGATAGAAAATCTAAATCAGAAAGTTAGACAAAGGTATGAAGAAAAGCAAAAGCATCTATATCATGATTTCACAGACCAATACGCGATTTGCCGGCCTGGTCCGTAAATTCGGCAGAACCCATTACAACCATGCGGCAGTGGCATTGGATGAGGAATTGGATCAATTATACGCCTTTGCACGGCCAAAGCATAAAGCGGTGCTGCTCGCCCGCCTGGTAAGAGAAAATGTACATCGTTATACGTTAGGCAAGGAGCAGACTGTCAATGTGGTGATTTTTAAATTAGACGTGACAGAGCAGCAGTATCTGTGGGTAAAGAACACCATTGAACAGATTTACGGCGACAGAGAATACATTTACAACCTTTTGTCAGTCCTGTCGTACCCTCTCTCAAAAGGGTTTAGTACATACAAGGCGTTTTCCTGCATCGAATTTGCCATGTTCATTCTGAAGGCTCTGAGCTATGACGTCACAAAACCACTGTACCGCTATAAGCCCGACGATCTCTTGCCTTTACTGTATGAAAATATCTGCTTCCAGGGGGATATTCTGGAGTACAAAGAAGACGATGGATATGACCATGAATATTTTTCGCCATGGACCTTTCACCTTTTCAGAGAGAGCGTTGTGACCTTATTGTGGCTCTTCATGCGCACTTTTGTGAAAAGACAGGGGAAATAAACGAAAGGATAGGGAGGTAAACCAGATGAGTAAAAAACATTTAAATTTGCTGGTGCCGCAGTGGCAGGGCAGTGGTCAGGATGACAGCATTTATCACGGTGCTTTCGCACTGCTGGAAAATTATTTAAGTGACGCCGATTTGACCCAGGCGGCCATTACAGATCAGCCAATCAGTCCTGTAAAGCATGACATTCTCGGATATGATGAAATCTTGGCACAGCTGAAGCAAGTCAACGAGATTCTGCAAAGGGATAGACCTGCAACCATTTTCACCGTCGGCGGAGGATGTGACGCGGATTTGGGCGCCATGGCCTATCTGAACAGCATAGCTGACGGAACTATGGCGCTGCTCTATATTGACGCTCATGGAGATTTGAACACACCGCAGTCATCAAACAGCAAGTTGTTTTATGGTATGTCCCTGCGGGCGCTGCTTGGGGACAGCGACGAGGAGATTGTCAGAAATCTGGCCTCGACAATTACTCCAGAGCAGCTGGTCATGTGTGCAAACCGGGCATTAGATGCGGAGGAGGAACGTTACATTCGTGAAGAGGGGATTGTTTCTCTTTCAGTGAAAGATATCGAAAATGATCCACACATTGTGGCAAAGAGGCTTTTAGAGAAAGGCTGCAGCTCGGTTTATATTCATATCGACCTGGATGCTCTGGAACCAGAAGAGTTTTCTTACGCGCCAGTTCCTGAACCTGACGGACTGAAAGTACAGCATTTCATCGAGATGCTGCAGGCTGTGACAAAGCAGTGCCGCGTCATCGGTCTGGGACTTTTGGAATACAGCGGGACAAAAGACAGTCCGAAATTGAACGTCATCGAAAAAATAGTAGACATCGGCTTAGGCCTCTGACTGTCAGAAAGAGGATTTGCTTGAGAGAAATAGACTTTGCAACATGGAGTCGGGCTCACCTGTTCAAACAGTATCAGGGAGCCGATCTGCCTTATATCATCATCAGCGCACCGATTGACGTTACGAAGCTGCTCAAATGGTCAAGGGAAAAGGACGTATCCTTTTATTTCGCCCTGGTACACACGGCGACACAGATTGCTGATAAAATTGAAAATTTTCATTATCGTTTTGACGGTGATAAAATCTTGCGAATTGAACACAACATTCCGCTCCTGACACATATGAGAAAGGGAGAAGAACTGTTTATCATGCTGGAGGGTATGGTGACTGCTGACCGGCTGGAGTTTTGCCGCGATTTGAGGGCGAAAGCGGATGATCAGAATTATAATCGGCGAGAAACGGTGTTCAGCAGACACGACATGATCAGTTTTTCCTGTATGCCGTGGATCGACTATACCCAGTTTGTACGGACGATTATAAAAGATGGAGAAGACAATAACCCCAAGTTGTCCTGGGGTAAGTACACAACAGATGAGCAGGGCAGAACGACGCTGAACTTTTCTGTGCAAGTTCATCACGGGCTCATGGATGGTTACCACGTGGGCATGTTTTATCAAGAACTGCAGAATGCATTAGACACATTAAAATAGAGGACTGTGTGACAGTCCTCTATTTTTAGTGTATTGTTTTCAGCTTGCTTTTTCGTCAGGCGCATTGGCGTACCTGCTGAAATATTCTCTTGCAAGTTTCACCACTGTGCCGCTTAACAGGAACAGGGCAATCAGGTTCGGTATCGCCATGAGGCCGTTGAATGTTTCTGCGACACTCCAGATCAGTCCCAGATCTGCAGTCGCGCCGATAATCGCAACCAGAGAGTAGACAACCATGAACGGCTTGATGATTTTGGTGCCGAATAAATACTCGATGCATCTGGAACCGTATAGCCCCCATCCAAGGATGGTAGAGAAGGCAAAGCAACACATGGCAACGGCCGTAAAGATGGATACCCAGCCGCCATAAGTGGCAACAAATCCAGAAATGGTCAGCTCTGCACCTGCAGCAATGCCATATTCAAATTGAACGCCGCTGCACAGTATAATCAGTGCGGTCAAAGTACAGATGACGATGGTATCTACGAAAACTTCAAAGATACCGAACAGCCCTTGGCGGACCGGATACTTTGTATCAGCTGAGGCATGGGCAATAGAGCCAGTTCCCAGACCGGCTTCATTGGAAAAGATGCCTCGGGATACACCCTTTTTTACGCTCATGAAGATGGTTCCAACGACGCCTCCTGTTATGGCTGACGGATCGAATGCGCCTTTGAAGATCATGGCAAATACGGCAGGTACATTTTTGTAATTGAGAATGACAACACCCAGCGCCATGAGAATATAGAGCAAGGCCATAAATGGAACCAGTTTTTCTGTCACGCTGCCGATTCGTTTGATGCCGCCCAACAGGACTAAGGCGACCAGTCCTGCCAGAATCAGTCCTAGAACCAGGTTTACTGTGCCCATAGAATCGGCAGAGACGACGTGATAGTTGCTCAGGGCAGAGTCTATAGAAGCGATGATGGTATTGACTTGTGTCGCATTGCCTGTGCCGAAGACGGTCAGAACACCAAAGATTGAGAAAAGGACAGCCAGCCAATGCCATTTCTTTGAGAGACCGTTTTTGATGTAGTACATCGGACCGCCGACCCAGTCTCCATCCTTGTTTTTTTCTCTGAAATGAACTGCCAGAGTGACTTCAGAAAACTTGGTGCACATGCCGAACAGTGCAGAGACCCACATCCAGAAGATGGCGCCGGGTCCGCCGATGGCGATGGCACCGGCAACACCGGCAATATTACCGGTGCCTACAGTGGCCGCCAGAGCGGTACAGAGCGACTGAAAAGGCGTTGTAGCACCGGCTGCTGCCTTTGTCTTATGCAGCGCTTTGCCGATGGTGTTTCTCAGAGCATAGCCGAATTTTCTCAGCTGGATGAAATGGGTCCGAAAGCTCAGCACGAGACCGACACCCAGGATGCAGATCATCGCCGGCACGCCCCAGACAAAGTCATTGACGTACCCATTAATTGTTTCGATAAGTGATAACATATAATTCCCCTCCATTTTGTAACTATTATTAGTCAAAAGTAATAATACAGCATAATAAATAAAAACGCTTATACATATTACCATAAATTGGATAGTAATGAAAACTTTTTTATTGATGGTGAGCACACTTTTTTAGAAACAAATAGAATGGTAGTGTTTATTGCTAGAAAATGTGTTACAATAAATTACGCAATTCGGTTCTAAAAGATGAGCACATTTTCATAGGGTATTAGAGTGAAAATTTGGCCGAGCCTTAACCGCATAAAAAATAAGTTTTTGTGTTTTCAGGCACTTTAACACCTAACAGTCGAAAAGTGTTGAAAAAAGGCAATTTCCAATTTTCGGAACAAAATGTACATCAAAAAAAACTTTGAATTTGCAAGCGATAGAAGCATTTTATGGTTGACTTTGAATACATGTGGGAGTAATATAGAAATGATGTTGTATACAGAATAATCTTTTTGAAAAGCTGCTGTACAACAGAAAGTATTCGCCACGAATACTAGTCAAGATACGATTGCAGAAGTAGTCGAAAAAAGAAGATTATTTCTGTTATTTGTGCCCTGGAGATCCTGACCGGTCAAAGGGTTCGCACCTAAATATAACTATCTGCAGGGAGTGATTCCGGCAGTAGAGAAGGAGAGAGTTATCAAGATGAGAAAATTAAAAACAATGGATGGAAACACCGCAGCAGCACATGTAGCATATGCCTTTACAGAAGTTGCAGCAATTTATCCGATTACGCCATCTTCCCCTATGGCAGAGAGCATGGATGAATGGGTTTCACAGGACAGGAAGAATATCTTTGGTGAAAATGTAAAAATTGTAGAAATGCAGTCAGAAGGAGGAGCAGCAGGGGCTCTTCACGGATCTATTGCAGCTGGTTCTTACACTTCTACATTCACAGCTTCACAGGGTCTGCTGCTGATGATTCCGAACATGTACAAACTGGCAGGAGAGCAGACTCCGGCAGTTTTCCACGTTTCCGCAAGAGCGTTGGCTTCCCACGCGCTGTCCATTTTCGGAGACCATTCCGACGTTATGAGCTGCCGTCAGACAGGTTTTACAATGCTGGCATCTAACAGTGTACAGCAGGTCATGGACCTGGGCGCTGTAGCACACCTTGCCACAATTGCAGGCAAACTTCCAATGCTTCACTTCTTCGACGGTTTCAGAACATCACACGAGAACCAGAAAATTGAAACATGGGATTACGATGAACTAAAAGAAATGATCGACTGGGACGCTGTCAAAGCATTCAGAGAGAGATCTTTAAATCCAGTACATCCGCACAGCATGGGTTCTGCTGAACAGCCGGAAACTTTCTTCCAGCACAGAGAAGCATGTAACACAGCTTATCTGGAAACTGCAGACATCGTTGCAGAATATATGGATAAGGTTAATGCAAAAATTGGTACAGACTACAAACCGTTCAACTACTACGGCGCGCCAGATGCAACAGAAATCATCATCGCAATGGGTTCTGTCTGTGAAGCAGCCGAAGAATTAGTAGATCACCTGCTTGCACAGGGTAAGAAGGTTGGTATCGTAGAAGTTCACCTTTACAGACCGTTCTCCGCAAAATATCTGCTGAACGTACTGCCTGATTCAGTTAAGAAGATTGCAGTGCTCGACAGAACAAAAGAGCCAGGCGGCGTTGGCGAACCTCTGTACTTAGACGTGATTTCTGCACTGAGAGGAACCAAGTTCGAGGACGCACTTATCGTAGGCGGACGTTATGGACTGGGTTCTAAGGATACGCAGCCGGGAGATGTTCTCGCAGTATACGAAAACCTGTGGAGCGAAAATCCTAAGAAAGAATTCACAATTTCTATCACAGATGACGTTACGAACCTGTCACTGCCTGTTACAGAAAATCCAGATGTCGCTCCTGAGGGAACAAAGGCATGTAAGTTCTGGGGACTGGGTGCTGACGGTACAGTAGGCGCTAACAAGAACAGTGTTAAGATCATCGGTGACTACACAGATAAGAAGGTACAGGCTTACTTCCAGTATGACTCAAAGAAATCAGGCGGTGTCACCATTTCTCACCTCAGATTTGGAGATAAGCCGATCAAATCAACTTACTATGTAAAACAGGCTGACTTTGTCGCTTGCCACAATTCCGCATATCTGCAGCAGTATGATATGGTTCAGGACGTAAAACCGGGCGGATTCTTCCTGTTGAACTGCGTATGGAGTGACGACGAATTAGATAAGCACTTACCAGCAAAGGTAAAGAGATACATAGCGAAGAACGATGTCCAGTTCTACACTTGCGACGCTGTTTCCTTAGCAAAAGAAATCGGTTTGGGTGCCAGAAGAACAAACACAATCCTTCAGGCTGCATTCTTCAAACTGGCTGACATCATTCCTATCGATGATGCTGTGAAGTACATGAAGGAAGCTATCGAAAAGACTTACGGCAAGAAGGGCGAAAATGTAGTTAAGATGAACTGTGCCGGTGTTGATGCTGGTGTCAACAATGTTCACAAGGTAGACGTTCCTGCAGCATGGGCTGACGCACCGGACGATGCGCCTCGTGCAAAGATGGTAGGACGTGACGACTTACATACATCTTACCTGAACGACGTACTGATTCCGACCAACACTTTGACTGGTGACGACGTACCTGTATCCAAGTTCACTGTAACTGCAACTGGTTTAGTTCCAGCAGGTACAGCTGCATTTGAAAAGAGAGGTATTGCAACAGACGTACCGAAGTGGACAAAAGAAAATTGTATCCAGTGTAACTGGTGTTCCTTCGTATGTCCGCACGGCGTAATCAGACCTTTCGTAATGGAGGAAAAAGAAGCTGACGCTCTGAACGGTGATGTACTGGCAATGAAGGGCAAAGGTGTAGAGGATAAATTATTTACGCTTGGAATTTCCGCTCTCGACTGTACAGGATGCGGTTCCTGCGTACAGGTCTGCCCATCCAAGACAAAGGCTCTGGAGCTGGTTGCTGCTGAAGATGCCATCGTCAAGGAAGAACAGAAGAAATACGACTACTTATTTGCTAACGTTGACGAGAAACCGGTTCCATTCAAAGAAGATTCCGTCAAGGGTTCGCAGTTCAAGCAGCCGCTGCTCGAGTTCTCAGGCGCTTGCCCGGGATGTGGAGAGTCTCCATATGCAAAACTGATCACACAGATGTTCGGAGACAGAATGTTCATTGCAAACGCAACTGGCTGTTCCTCCATCTGGGGATGCAGTGCACCAAGCACACCTTATACAGTCAACAAAGAAGGAAGAGGTCCTGCATGGGCGAACTCCCTGTTTGAAGACAACGCTGAGTTTGGATTTGGTATGGCTATCTCCATGCAGGCACGCCGTAACGAGCTGAAGTCTGCTGTTGAGAGAGTAAAAGCTGCTGTCGGCGCTCCTGCTGAAGAATGGATTGCTTCCATGAACGATGCAAAGGGCGCAGAGGATGCTGGAAAAGCATTGGTAGAAGCATGCGAGAAAATTGCTGATTCCAACGAAGACGCAAAATACGTCGTTGAAAATAAAGACCTGCTGCCAAAACCATCTGTATGGATCTTTGGTGGTGACGGATGGGCTTATGACATCGGTTACGGTGGATTAGACCACGTACTGGCTTCTGGTGAGAACGTAAACGTCATGGTATTCGATACTGAAGTTTACTCCAACACTGGCGGACAGTCATCAAAATCAACTCCAATCGGCGCGGTTGCAAAATTTGCGGCTTCCGGTAAGGCAGTAAAGAAAAAGGATCTGGCACAGATCGCTATGGCTTACGGCTACGTTTATGTAGCACAGATCGCTATGGGCGCTAGTGCAGATCAGACAATCAAAGCGCTCCGCGAAGCAGAGGCTTATGACGGACCATCCCTGATCATCGCTTACGCTCCTTGTATCAACCACGGTATCAAGATCGGCATGAACAAGACCATGGAAGAGATGAAGAACGCAGTGAACTCTGGATATTGGAACCTGTTGAGATACAATCCGGTTCTCGCCGAAGAAGGCAAGAATCCGCTTTCCATCGACAGCAAAGAGCCGACAGAAAGCTACAGAGACTTCATCATGGGCGAAGTTCGTTACAACTCCCTGAAGCTGAAATTCCCAGAAAGAGCAGAAGAACTGTTCGTAAAGGGTGAAGAAATGGCGAAAGAGAGATATGCACGTCTTCTTGCTCAGAAAGAAAGCTTTGACAAATAAAATATGATTTATTGAATTTTAGGCGGGCCCGTAAGGGTCCGCCTTTTGCATGTGCAGATTGTACTCCAGTACAATTCTTAAAAATTCTTAAATTTACATCTAAATGACATGGGCTATGATAAAATAAGGGTTAGAAGAGGTGGAGCGGAGGAACAGGAGGTTAATATGATTCACATTGCCAATGCGACAGACAGTATCAGAGGGGATACTGCCAAGAAATTAATCGATTTCTGCTTGAACAACAGCAAATACATGATTTTAGCGCGTAAACATAGAGAAGAAATACCGGATTTAGATACTTTGATTGACAGCGCGATAGCAAAAGAGAGGCAGTATTTAAGAGAATACACTGTAAAGATTGAGAAGATGGATGACTGTGAATTGCGACATGAGACAGGCTTGCGCAGCAAAAATGCTGCTTTAAAACAAATTAACGAATCGACGAGAGAACGAATTCGAATGATTGAGGAATACAGGCGCCTAAAGTACGAAGAACGGGATCGAGTTGTAGAAGATCTTACTGCCTACGGCATCGTAAAGAAACTGATTACGATTGGTTCTCTGGCAACTTTTCCAGGTATATTTGATTTGTGTTATTTCAAAGCCAGTGAAGACTTGACGAGACCATTAGCAGAGGATGTTTTTTCTTATCCGATTTCTTTTGGCGGTTATGACTTTGAGGATGCGGCATTCGAAGATGTCCAGGGAAAGGTATGGATGACGATTTGCTCTCATAAGCGCAGTTTTGACATGAGATTGACAGACGAGAAATACAAGATTTTTGAAAACTTGCGAATCTGCCATACGATGATTTGAGGGGACTGATAAGATGAAAAAATTGATGATTGCGGGGCTTGTCACGGCCGACGATGACTATCAAGACTACTGCAAAGTCTTTGAGAAATTGGGAAATGAATCCCTGCTTTCCCTGCAGATGAAAGACTTGGAGCTGGCAGATGGGTTGATTCTGCCAGGCAGCGGCCAGGATATGAATCCTAAACTCTGGGGTGAAGAGGATCAATGTTCTAACGACATCAACGATGAATTAGACGCTCTTCAATGGGAACTCATGGAGAGCGCCATTGAAAAGGGCATGCCAATTCTGGGGATCTGCCGGGGTATGCAGTTTATTAACGTTTATTTTGGCGGTTCTCTGATACAGGATTTGCCCTGCAGCGATCGTCATAAGACGACTAACCCGGAAAATTATCATGATGTTTTACATTTTCCAGGAACTTTCATGGAAAAATTATATGGTGAAAGTTCCGAAGTGAACACACGCCACCATCAAGGTGTTGGACGTATCGGAGAAAATCTGCAGGTGGTATCCATCTGGAATGACGGGGAAGACAGCGTGGTGGAGGCCATCGCCTGCGAATCACACGCCATCCTTGGTTTGCAGTGGCACCCGGAAAAGATGTTCCTCTATGGAAACGAAAAACAAAGAATGGATGCCGAAAAGCTGCTGCGGTGGTTTTTGACACGAGGAGGAGAAAAGTGAAAAGAGTTTTGACAGCCGTTTTCGTCGTCACATTTGTCATTGCCATGGTTGCATGCGGCACCGATGAGCGAAAGTCGACAGAGCCGATCGGTGAAAAAGAAGCGAAAGCAGCCGTTCTGGAACAGGTGCAGGCTGAGGAAGCGCGTGAAGTGGAACTGATTTCCCTGACTGATATAGACGGAACCTGGTTTTCCCTTGTTTCGCTGACAGATGGCGATAACGTCCTTGTAGAAGATGGCTGTCTGGAAAAGAAAGAGAAGGGTTATACTTACCATGAATTCAATAAAATGATGTTCTATTATGGGAAGAAAAAGGGTTTTTTTGATGCTGGCTGGAGTCGTGAAATTGCTGGAAAAACTATTTATGTGTCTATCAATAGTCAAGTGATAATCAACGAGCACCCGCACTGGCACAGCGGGGGCCACAGAGTGAATGACGACGTGGAAATCCATTACAGTCTAGAATGGGATTGAGGAAAGGAAGTGAGTGACTTGATTCGAATTTTTATGGGAGACATCACGCAGCTCGCGGTCGACGCCATCGTCAATGCGGCTAACCGTTCGCTGCTCGGCGGCGGCGGAGTGGACGGCGCCATCCATAGAGCAGCAGGCCGGGAACTTCTCGCCGAATGTCAGACTTTGAACGGCTGTGATACAGGTGATGCGAAAATTACCAAAGGGTATCACCTGCCTGCAAAACACGTGATTCATACCGTGGGACCCGTATGGCATGGCGGCAACCAGGGAGAAGAAGCGCTGCTGAGAAGCTGCTACCTGAAGTCGCTGAAAGTAGCAGAGGCGAACCAATGCAGGAGCATTGCTTTTCCTGCTATCAGTACGGGCATTTATGGCTATCCCAAGGAAAAAGCAGCCAAAGTGGCAGTAGAAACCATCAAAGCGTATTTTGAAGAGAACAAAGAGAGCATCATAGAGGATGTGATTCTCGTTTCTTTTGATACGGGAACGGAACAGCTTTATTTGGAACTGCTATAGGAGGGCATTATGAATTATGTAGAAGAAGTGTCGACAGAGTACCATTTGCTGGGCTTTGTTTATCTGGGAATCATGATTGCATTGGTTGTTCACTTGTCAGTGTTTCATATCAGGAGGAGCAAAAGAATCTATGAGGCGAGGGAAGAACGCAATCGGGCAAGACGAGATGATAATTGAGAAACGAAAAAGGCTGACTGCCAATGTGTATAACATTGGCGGCCAGCCTTTTCTGATCTATACTGCGTCTGATTTTCTGTTCTTTTTTAATGTTACATCAGGTTCGCTCGGCAGTTTGAAGAGTGGAATATATTTGTCGAGGCCTGTGATGGTCAGAATCAGCAGTGTGGCAACGGCAAACATCGCCATAAAGTTGTATCTGATGAAGTCTGTATTGGAAAATTGGAACAGTGGATAAACATTGATGGCGATACCTGCATAGAAAAACAGGTACACGTGCCATGGAATCAGCTGAGAACCAAATACACCCATGGCATCGCCAAAGGTGGCGTTTCTCAGTTTGATCTTGTACATGTCTTCTTCACTGCCTTCGATGTTCTCTTCCGCAATCTCCTTAATGATTGGCCCTACTGTTACAATTTGCGCCATCTCATCAGCCAGTATGGCATTGCCTGCGAGAGAGAGAACTCCGTTGCAGAACATCAGCTGTCTTACATTCCGTGAAATCTTTACGATCAAATACGAGAGTGGATCGAAAGCACGCATTCTGCCCATAATTCCGCCAAAAGCGGCTACCCACATCATCATGACGATGACCCAGGAACCGGCATCAGCAAAACCGTCCATACACATGTTTAGATACTCCTGCAGGCCGCTGCCTGTAAAAGCGGTGGTTCCGGCGAAGCCGCCTAATATGTAAGAGGAGAGGATGCCGGCACCGATGCAGGCAAAGGTGTTGATGCCGATTACTGCTAGGATGATGACTAAGATCAACGGAATGATCATGTACCAGGATACCCCGTTTTCTACTTGATTCAATAAGTCAATGGCCTCTGGACGCTCCTGCCCAAGGTAGTCTAATGCGCTCTGTGGTACAGAAGCCATCACACCGGATGCATCAACTTTTCCTGTGGGAAGTCCCATGACCACTGCGGCAATAAAAGTTGTAACTGCAGCTAAGGTGAGGCACATCACAGACCATACGCCCTGTGAACGAACACGGTCGATTACTTGCACCCCTTGAATTCCAGAGGAAACAATCGTCGTATCTGAAATCAGTCCGATGTTATCGCCAAAGCAGGCACCGCCAGCAATGGCGCAGGTGGTCAAAAGCAGACTTCCTGTTTCGATACAATTAGGATCTACGATGTGCACCAGCCAGAGGAAGATCGGCGAGCAGGCAGCAAAGGTACCCCAGGAGGTTCCTGTCGCAACGGATAAGACCGCAGTGACCATCAGCCCGGTCACAGCCGTCGTTCTGGCAGTAACACCTAAGGACAGGGCAATGTTTACCACTGAGGCGCCAACCCCCGTTTTCATAAATGCGCTTGCCATGGCATAGGCGAACATCAAGATAAAGAGGGCAACGATGATATTGCTCACACTTTTGATGGAGGCGTCGAGACAGTCCTTAAAGGTGAGCTTCTCAGTGAGTTTGGCGACAATGACCGCCACAATGACTGCAAGCGGAGCCGCGATTAAAGCATCCTGACCCGAAATCATCAATCCGGCTAGCAGGATGACTGGCAAAAATTTTACAATAGCTTTTAAGATTTTCATTATATCCCCTTTCAAGAAGTAAATGTCATAATGATATCCTATGCGGCCGCCGCCGAAAAATTAATTGTACCAAAGTATGATATTCTGTCCAGCGAGATGTAAATCGCGCAGCAAGACAGAATTTATGCTGAAAATCCTCAAATCTGTGATTTGGCTGGATTTTGTCGTATGACTTTACATATCTTTAACAAAATCATGATTACACTCTTTACATAGATTCGGTATACTATTTTCGTAATCAAGAAAAACTAATAATTAAAATATATCAAAAGGAGAAGAAAGAAATGAAAAAGTTAAAGAAGATTTTGGCAGTTTGTTTGGCAATGGTATTGCTGGGAAGTTTATTTACAGCATGCGGAAGCGATGAGGGTGAAGGCGCCGAGGCTAGTGACAAAAACATCCATGTAACTTCAAGAGAAGAAGGTTCCGGCACAAGGGGGGCATTTATCGAACTTTTCGGTATTGAGCAGAAGGATGAGAACGGTGAGAAAATGGACCACACCATTGATTCTGCAGAAATTACAAACAGTACATCAGTTATGATGCAGACCATCGCCGGAGATACAGATGCGATCGGATATATTTCTCTGGGTTCGTTAGACGATTCTGTAAAAGCTTTGAAAGTTGACGGCGTAGAAGCTACACTGGATAATGTGAAGAGTGGAGATTATAAAGTATCCAGACCGTTCAACATCGTAACAAAGAAGGATGCCAGCGATGCAGCAAAAGACTTCATTAACTATATCATGAGTGAAGAAGGTCAGGCGATTGTTGAAGAGGAAGGTTATGTCAGCCAGGAGAATACAGGCGCATTTAAAGGAAAAAGTGTAAAGGGCGAAGTGAAGATCAGCGGTTCTTCATCAGTAACTCCACTGATGCAAAAACTGGCTGAAGAATACCAGAAGATCAACAAAGACGTGGAAATCAGCGTGCAGCAGTCCGACTCAACGACAGGTGTTACGGACGCGACAAAAGGGGTTAGCGATATCGGAATGGCCTCAAGAGCTTTGACAGACGATGAAACTGCTGCCGGCGTTGATGCAAAGGCAATCGCATTAGACGGCATTGCAGTGATTGTAAATCTTGAGAACGCATTAGACGAAATCGCGTCAGATTCCGTATTGAAAATCTACACTGGAGAGATCACTAAGTGGTCAGAAGTAAAATAATGAACAGAAGGTTAAAACAGAAAAATTCCAAGCCGGCTGAAGCCGGGGAATTTCAGTATGGGACCTACCATCCATCTTCAAAGAAGATGGGGTTAGGTCTCCATGAAAAAGCAATGCAGCTGGTATTTTTACTAGCTGCATGTGCTTCCATCATCGCAGTCATTTTGATCTGCGTTTTTATGTTTGGCAACGGCGTTCCGGCTATAGGAAAGATCGGTGTCATTGAATTCTTAACTGGAACAGTATGGAAACCGCTGAACGATACATATGGCATTTTGCCGATGATTATCGGAAGTATCTATGTGACTGCAGGCGCTATCATCATCGGCGTTCCCGTCGGAATTCTCTGTGCCACCTATATGGCTAAGTTTTGTCCGCCAAAATTATATAAAATGATGAAACCGTCGGTCGATCTGTTAGCGGGAATTCCCTCCATCGTCTACGGATTCTTTGGGTTGGTGGTCATCGTGCCGTTGATGCAGGATCTCTTTGGCGGTACAGGTAAAGGCATTCTCACCGCTTCGATCCTGCTGGGTATCATGATCCTGCCGACAATCATCAGCGTATCAGAAAGCTCTATCAGAGCAGTGCCTGAAAGCTATTATGAAGGCGCTCTGGCGTTGGGAGCAACCCATGAGAGAAGCATTTTCTTCACCATTCTGCCTGCTGCTAAGTCGGGCATTATGGCAGCTGTGGTTTTAGGTGTCGGCCGTGCCATCGGTGAAACTTTGGCGGTATCCATGATTATCGGCAATCAGGCGATGATACCAGAGAGTATTCTCAGCGGAGCCAGAACCATGACGACGAATATCGTCTTGGAGATGGGTTACGCCTCTGGGATGCACAGAGAAGCGCTGATTGCAACAGCAGTCGTTTTGTTCGTATTCATATTGATCATCAATCTGCTGTTTTCTATTATCAATAACAGGAGGGAAAAGCAATGATAAAACGTTACAAAGGGCAGCCGCTGTCCCTCTTTTTGCGGATTATCGTGGATCTGTCCGCGGCTATCACAGTTTTTGTGCTGATTGCTGTTGTCGGCTATATTCTGATCAAAGGCATACCGAATTTAAATATGGCTATGTTCGAATGGACCTATACGACAGATAACGTATCTATGATGCCGGCCATTATCAATACACTGTCAGTGACAGCCATTGCCTTGCTGATTGCCGTGCCTTTCGGCATCTTCTCGGCAATTTATCTGGTGGAATATGCGAAAAGAGGAAATAAACTGGTCAATTTAATCAGACTGACGACGGAAACGCTATCTGGAATTCCCTCTATCGTATATGGCCTCTTTGGTTACCTGATGTTTGTTGTCGCGCTTGAATGGAGTTACTCCATCATGGCTGGTACGCTTACATTGGCCATCATGATTCTGCCGCTGATTATGAGAACAACAGAAGAAGCGCTAAAAGCTGTGCCGGATTCATTTAGAGAAGGCAGCTTTGGATTGGGTGCGGGAAAGCTGAGAACTGTCTTTCGAATTGTTCTGCCGTCAGCCGTTCCTGGTATCCTCTCAGGAGTCATACTGGGAATTGGCAGAATTGTAGGTGAGACAGCGGCTTTGATATATACGGCAGGTACGGTTACAGGCGTTGCATCGAGTCTCTTCTCCTCGGGAAGAACCCTCTCAGTGCACATGTACGCACTCCTCTCAGAGGGACTCTTCACGAATCAGGCTTATGCGACGGCTGTCGTCCTGCTCCTTGTAGTTATCATCATCAATGCTATATCTGGTTTGATAGCGAGAAAAGTAACAAAACAATAGAAGGGAATTTAAATGGATAAATTTACAATCAATCAATTGAATCTGTATTACGGTGATTTTCAGGGACTGAAGAATATCAATCTGAACTTGCCGTCCAATGAGGTGACAGCCTTTATCGGACCTTCTGGCTGTGGAAAATCCACACTGCTTAAAACTTTGAATCGCATGAACGATTTGGTAGAAGGCTGCAGGATAGAAGGTGACGTTCGCCTGGATGGGGAAAACATCTATGGTGATATGGATGTCAACAATCTGAGAAAACGTGTCGGCATGGTTTTTCAAAAGCCGAATCCGTTCCCGATGAGTGTCTACGACAATGTCGCTTACGGTCCGAGAACACATGGCGTAAGAAATAAAGCAGAATTGGATGAAATCGTAGAAACCTCTCTCAAGAATGCAGCGATTTGGGATGAATTGAAAGACAGGCTGAAAAAGAGCGCTCTCGGTCTTTCCGGCGGGCAGCAGCAGAGACTTTGTATCGCAAGAGCCTTGGCTGTGAACCCGGAGGTCCTTTTGATGGATGAACCTACCAGTGCACTGGATCCGATTTCCACGGCAAAGATAGAAGATTTGGCGCTGGAGCTTAGGGATCGCTATACGATTATCATGGTGACCCACAACATGCAGCAGGCTCTGCGTGTTTCGGATAACACAGCGTTTTTCCTCTTAGGTGAAGTGATCGAGTATGATAAAACAGAAAAACTCTTCTCTGTTCCATCGAACAAGAAGACAGAAGAATATATTACCGGGAGGTTTGGCTGATGAGAAACAGATTTGACGAGCAGCTTGCACTGCTCAATGTAGAACTGATCAAAATGGGCAGCTTATGTGAACTTGCGATTTCCAATGTCATCAAGGGGCTTTTGGATGACAACGACGAACTTCTGAATCTGGTTACAGACACGGACAGCGAAATCGATGAGAAAGAGAGAGAAATCGAATCCATGTGTCTGAAACTGCTTTTACAGCAGCAGCCGGTGGCGAAGGATCTGCGGACAATTTCCTCTGCCTTGAAAATGATTTCTGATATGGAGCGTATCGGCGACCAGGCTTCTGATATTGCGGAAATCGCAGGATACATCGAAGGACAGGACGCAAAGAATCACACCCATCTGAAACATATGGCTCAGGCCGCTTCCCAGATGGTGACCGAATCTATTAAGTCATTTGTCGATAAAGATTTGAAGCTGGCCCATAAAGTGATGAAGGACGACGATGTGGTAGACGATCATTTTGACGAAGTGAAGCGAGATATCATCGACTTGATTCGAGGGGGGCAGGTATGCCCTGAATTCTGCCTGGATCTCTTGATGATCGCCAAGTACCTGGAGAGAATTGGAGACCATGCGGTCAACATCGCCGAGTGGGTGGAGTTTTCTATTACAGGGGAACATCTCAGCGAAGAACTGAGAAATCAGTAAAGCAGAGAGCGAGCCGCTTTTGTGAAAGGAACTTTGACAATGCGGCTTGTTTTTTTGTCGAAAAATGTCGGAAAGCCCTCATAGACGCGATGTGGCAAAAATTGTAAACTGACATTGTGGGAATGCTGCTGCCTGTATACAATGGAGGGAAACAATGATGAAGAAAAGAAAGAAGAAAGCTGGAGGGAAAAATGTAAAATCCAATACTGCCATGAAACGAACCTATAAGGACAGCGTATTTCGTATGCTGTTCAACGACAAAGAAAAACTCATCGAGCTTTATAACGCCCTTTTTGGTACGACATATGGTCCAGAGACACCGCTAGACTTCACGACCATAGAGGAGGTGCTGTTCAAAACCATGAAAAACGATATCGCCTTTACCATCGATGGCACTTTTATCGTACTGATTGAACACCAACGTTCGCTTCGCTCACTCCTCCAGTCGCTATCGCTCCTTACGCTGTCCGTTTCGCCTAGCCAGGCATAGCCTGGGGCGAAAAGGCAATCCACTTTAAACGAAAATCTGGCTATCCGCGATTTGATTTATTTTGCCACCATGATACAGAGGATGGTTTCCAACAGGGATTTTTATAGGGAAGCCGCCATCAAGATTCCAAGACCTCGATTCATCGTGCTGTATAACGGCACCAAAGAGATGCCTGACTTCTGGACGATCAACCTTTCGGACAATTTTATGGGAGAAGATGAAGAAACTAGTTTACAACTGACTGTAGAAGAGTACAATATAAATAACGAATGCATAACGGAGCGATGCTCCTATGCACTGATGTCGCCCGCAAGGGGGCGACGCTTTGCAAGGTACGTTCTTTGAAACATACGGAAATACGTCCTTTGGACGATATTTCCTATGTTATTAATAACGGGAGAAATCCGAAGGTGCTGCAGAGATGCAGGACACTCAAAGAGTACAGCCAGTTTGTAAGCACCGTCAGGGAGAGAGCTGAGAATGAACCGCTCACCGACCTGGTGATGAAGGAGATTTTGGAACAGTGCATCGCTGAAAACATCCTGGCTGAATTTTTGAAGAAATACGGAACGGAGGTTATCAGCATGTTGTTTGAACAACTGACGGAAGAAGAAGCAAGGGAAATATCCAAGCAGGATGGTTTCGAGATTGGCAGGAAAGAAGGAAGAGCAGAGGGAAAAATTGAAGTTCTCTTTGACTTGTTAGGAGAACTTGGCGAAATATCACATGACCTTAGGCTGCGCATTGTTGCGCAGAGAGATCTGACAGTCTTGGGATCCTGGATCAAACTTGCGGCGAAAGCGGGATCGATAGAAGACTTTGAAAAAGAGATTTCATAAACGCAGGAGTTAGTAATGACGAATATTATGGACTATCTCAAGTGGAGAGGTGATCTGCCCCTTGAGAAGATTCCCCTCTGCGATGTGGACTACCTAGTGCTCTGCAGAGTGGCTTACATCAAAATGGCTGGCATCGTGCCGGCTTCTTTCTCGGAAGAACCGATGCGCCTTGACAAGATGGCAGAGACAGTCATGAGGCAGAACCTGGCTTCCAAGGAGGATACGGCACTTCTGCAGGAGCTGCGTAAGTGCCCGCGATTTCAGAATCTGAAACTGCTGGGCCACGTAGATATTTATGATGATGATGAACAGGAGCAGTTCTCGGCAGTTACGGTATTGCTGCCAGATGAATCTATGACCATCGTATACCGTGGAACTGACAGCACGATTATCGGATGGAAAGAAGACTTTAATATGGGCTTTGCTGAAAATGTGCCAGCGCAGCAGGATGCTGCAGAATATATTGCAGCGGCAGCAAGGCAGATAGAAGACAGTCCTATCCGTATCTGCGGGCATTCTAAAGGCGGAAACCTGGCGGTCTATTCTGCTGCCTTCTGTCCAGAGGAGATTCAGAACAGAATTCTGGAAGTTCGAAACTTTGACGGACCGGGATTTAATGAGAAGAACATTCATTACGAAGGTGTCAGACGAATCAGCGCACGCACGCGGACTTATCTGCCGCAATCTTCCATTGTGGGCATGCTCCTTGCACATGAGGAGGCTTTTACTATCGTACATAGCAAGAGCATCGGGATTTTTCAGCACGACCTCTATTCTTGGGAAATAGAAGGCGCTGGATTTGTAACGGAATCAAAGACCACAGGCAGCAGTCAATTCATCGATTCTACGCTGAAACAATGGCTATCTGATATGAGTTCCGAAAAAAGAGAGGCCTTTATCAATGGCGTCTTCGCACTGTTTGACAAATGTGATGCCAAAACTCTGCGGGAGCTTTGGACGGGAAAAAATGCGGTGACAATTCTGAAAACCCTGGTGTCCACTGACGAACCGACGAGAGCCGTCATGTTGGAAGGATTGTCGATTTTAAAAAAATCAGCAAAGAAGTCGCTGACTTTGATGCTAGATAACAATACAAAAGACGGATGATTAATTCAATCATCCGTCTTGCTATTTATGCTACGTCTTCTGCTTCTTGCTTTGTCTTTTTCTTCAGTCTTACCTTTGGCTCTCTTGGCAGTCCGAACATCGGAACTAGCCTGTCAGCGCCTGTAAATGTAAGAATCAACATGGATAATACGGCGATCATTGCCATAAAATTGAATTTGATGAAATCGGTGTTAGCGAATTCATACAGCGGGTATACGTTAATAGCGATACCGACATAGAATCCCAAGTATACGTGCCAAGGAATCAACTGTGAACCAAATACGCCCATGGCGTCTCCAAATGTTGCGTTTCTCAGCTTCAGCTTGTACATATCCTCTTCTGTTTCTGCCTCTACATTTTCTTCGGTGATTTCTTTGATAATCGGTCCCACTGTTACAATCTGTGCCATTTCGTCAGAAAGAATGGCGTTGCCAGCCAGACAGAGGATACCGTTGCAGGTCATCAGCTGTCTTACGTTGTGGGAGATTTTGACGATGAAGTTGGACAGTGGCTCGAAGGCTTTCATTCTGCCCATGATGCCGCCGAAAGCTGCAACCCACATCATCATGACGACAACCCAGGAACCAGCGTCAGCAAAGCCTGCCATACACATGTTCAGATAGCCCTGTAAGCCTGTAGTGACGTTTTCTGCGTCGGTAAGAATTGGGTGCAGTGATGTTGTTCCTGCAAATAATCCCAAGATGTAAGCGGAAACGATACCGGAACCGATGCAGGCAAATGTGTTTACGCCGCTGATAGCCAGTCCGATAACCAGAATCAGTGGAATAATCATATAGAGTGCAACGCCGTTCTGTACCTGGTTGAGCAGGTCGATGGCTTCCGGCTTCTCTTCTGCCAGATAGTCCAGTGCGCTCTGCGGAACGGAATCCATTACGCCAGATGCGGCAACAGATTCTCCAGGCAGTCCCATTACGATGCCAGCTACAAAGAAGGCGATAGCAGCTAAAACGAGACACATGACGGACCAGACGCCTTGGGTTCTGATTCTGTCTACGACTTCAACTCCCTGAATACCAGAGGAAACGATGGTCGTATCAGAAATCAGTCCGATATTGTCGCCAAAACATGCTCCTCCTGCGATAGCGCAAGTGGTGAGAAGCAGACTGCCTGTTTCGATGCAGTTCGGGTCTACGATGTGTACCAGCCATAAGAAAATCGGTGCACAGGCGGCGAAAGTACCCCATGATGTACCAGTTGCTACGGATAAAATTGCGGTTACGACGAGACCTACGACTGCGGTGGTCTTCGCTGAGATTCCCAGTGAGAGGGCGATGTTTACTACGGACGCGCCTACTCCGGTGGACATGAACGCACTGGCCATGGCATATGCGAACATTAGGATAAATAGAGCAACTGTGATGTTTCCGACGCTTTTTGTCGCTGCGTCGATACAATCTTTAAAATTGAGTCCTTCTGTGACTTTGGCAATGATGACTGCTGCAACAGCTGCGATAGGTGCTGCAAGTAGTGCATCCTGCCCTGCGATCATCAAGCCTGCGAGTATGACAACTGGCACGAACTTGATTGCGGCTTTTAAGAATTTCATTCTCTTTCTCCTTTTTACTTAATTAATTGATGAATGTGGAAAAAAATCCATATAATAATAGAGCAAGTACCGTGCCAAGATTGAAAAATATTTAACAATCGAAAAAGGGGGAAATATTGGGGTTACTGACAGGTAATACTTTTTCCTTATGGTAAGTGTGACCCATATATGGAATATTTTTCTGATATTTGTACCAAAAACGGGTCAAAAGAGTTGACTTTTGTGGGCAATTGGAATAGCATGAAAGAGAGCAGACGAGGAAAACAAGTTTAGGAGTGATAAAAATGGATAAGAATTATGGCCTGGATCGTGTGTTAGAACCGAAAGGATTGACTCCGGCTACGGCTTGGAAGATAGATAATGATCGAAATCTCCACTCAAAAGAGGCAAGAATTAGTCTAGAGCGGATTCATCTGGAATGGGACAATTTTCAGCAGATAGTCAGCAGCTGCGGTTTTGACGAAGACAAAATCAAAGCCAAGATCATGGACCTGGTGGAGAAGAGGGGGAAGCTGCACAACCCCTTTACCGGCACAGGCGGGGTTTTGATTGGAACCATTGAGGAAGAGGCGGAGGACTTGGTGTCAGAGAACGGCCTCGCAGTGGGAGACCGTATCTACTGCATCACCTCCTTGAGCTGTCTGCCACTCCATATTGAGAGTATTCAGGAAATCGACTACAACTATGGACAGATTACCTGCCAGGGTTACGCCATCCTCTTCGAGGCGTCCCCTGTCTATAAATTAGAAAAAGGCCTGCGGCCGGATTACACCCTGGCAGCCATTGACGAGGCAGGGACCCTCTTTGGCGCTTACAACATCGCTACAGAGCATCAAAATAAAAATATCGTCATCATCGGACGAAACGTCTATACCACGATGATGTACTCTGCAGCGGTGAGAGAAGCCATCGGTCCGGTGTACAATGTGATTGCGGTCATGGACAAATATGCCAAAGAGAGTTTGACCCAGGAAGAAATTGAAACAGTGATGTACCCTTTGATCAAAGAAACCTACTTCGTAGATTTGACAGAACCGATCAAATCCTATCGCTCAATGATAGGAAAAAACCCACTAGTGGGAGAGGCGGACCAAGTCATCATCGCAGAGGATATCTTTGGTGCAGAAACCCTGGCTGTCATGATGGTGAAGCCCTTTGGCGACCTCTATTTCACCGCGGTGGAAAACCACTATGCTGAGGCGCAGATTGTGGCGGAGTCCATGGGTAAGATTATGACCATGTATGCCTTTGACCAGTACATCAAAGATTATCCGGATTTTACCATCAGAATTGTAAAAAACATTCAGATGAAGCTGGATGAGATTAACCGACTCTATGAGAGTAAGAAAAGGAAGAACAAGCTGACCCGAAATCGGGCCAAAAGCATCATGATTACAAGTGCTGGCAAAGAAGACGATTTCGTGTATCAAAGCCAGGTGACGAAGAGCATGATAGACGAAGTGATGAATGTAGCAAAATACGACTGCAATGTCATTATTCAGGGCGAAACCGGTGTCGGAAAGGAGAAGGTCCTTTCTCTGATTCATCAAAACAGCGAGCGTCACGGCAATCCGTGTATCAAAATCAACTGTGCAACCATTGCAGAGAGCCTGGCTGAATCAGAGTTTTTCGGCTACGAGGCTGGTGCTTTTACGGGAGCTCAGGCCAGCGGCAAGCCGGGGTACTTTGAGATGGCAAACAACGGCATCCTCTTTCTCGATGAGATCGGCACCCTGTCTATGAATATGCAGTCCAAACTGCTGCGAGTTTTGCAGGAAAGTCAGTTTTACCGTGTGGGTGGTACCAGACAGATTTCGGTCAACGTCAGGGTCATCGTGGCAAACAATGTTCCACTGAAAGATTTGGTGGACAAAGGAAAGTTCAGGGAAGACTTGTATTACAGGCTGAACATCTGCAAAATCGACGTGCCGCCTCTGCGAGACCGTAAGGACGACATCCTCTGCCTCGCGCAGAGCTTTGTTTCAAACTGGACGAAAAAGTATAAAATAGAAAGAGAACTCTCACCAGAAGCACTCAGCGCCCTTTACGACTATTATTGGCCAGGCAACGTGAGGGAACTGGAAAATGTCATTCACAGGCTGGTTATCAGCTGCAAAGATGTGATTATCGCAGGTGAAGAGGTGGACGATATATTAAATGAAAATGCTTATGGCGATATGATCGTCAGCGTGAAGAAGAACTTTAACCGAAGCGAGCACATGGATTTTCACCAGCTGATGGAGCAGCAGGAAAAGCAGATTATCGAATATGCGCTGAAGAAAGAAGGCACGACGAGGAAAGCGGCGGACCTCTTGGGACTGCCACAGACGACCTTCGCCAGAAAGAAATTAAAACACGGGTTATAAGATATGAAGAATCATTTGAAAATTTATAATGAAATAAAGACGACGTTCCTGGACAAGTCTTTTTTGAAAGAGCTGGGAATGAAGCGGAAGGAAATGGAGGCCTGCCTTCTGGAGGCTCGTTGGATTGATTTGGCAGAAGAACTTTCTGACTTGGCAGGCCAGCAGGGACGCTTTTCCTCTCAGCACGTATTGACAGCGGCAGTGAACTGTATCGACGAACTGGAGCATGAGCCGGAGGACGGTTGGTTAAATCACTGTTATAAATATGTGCTCAGCCAGCTGTTTCCGGAAATGGGAGAACCAGAAGGTTTGGAGGAGTATCAGCGGGGCAGGGTCTTTCTGCTCCAGCTTCTGCGAGCGGTCTTTTCCTATGAGAATAAAACCCTGCCTTTCGATCCAACCAAAGAGATGCGCCTTCTCTCAGATCATGAAATCGAGGAAAATGGATACACATCGGAGTACAGTAAGCTGCGCAGGCTGATACATAACAAGTATGTCTATGAATTCATGCGTATCGGCGTGGATATCACTCCATTTAATACCCTGGGCCACATCGGCGGCGTTCATTATGTAGCCATGTTTGCCGGCCGGCAGCTTGCGCGCACGAAAGTGCCCGTAGATTTAGGTTTGATCTCAGGGGCGGCGGCTGGCCACGACATTGGAAAGTACGGATGCCGGAAAAGTGAAGAGAAAAGGATCCCTTACTTACATTATTATTATACGGATTTATGCTACAACCGTTTTGAAATGCCCACCATCGGACATATCGCAGCGAACCACTCTACCTGGGATTTGGAACTGGAAAATCTGTCAGTCGAATCATTGCTTTTGATTTACGCTGATTTCAGAGTCAAAAGCAGCCGAAATGCGCACGGTGAAGAAATCGTCCACTTTTACAGCCTGGATCAAGCTTTCGATGTAATCTTGAGTAAACTGGACAACGTAGACGAAGCCAAGCGGCTGCGATATCAAAAGGTTTACGACAAGCTGAAGGATTTTGAGAATTACATGAAAGAGCGTGGTGTCGTGACGCAGCTGCCGGCTGACTGCAGAGAAACTGTGAGTGAAGAGCCCAAGGCGGCAAAGCGGCAAATCGTGTTGCTCCACGGTGAAGAGCTGGTAGATCAGTTGAAGTTCAGCGCCATCGACCATAATATTCGCCTCATGAGCCGTTTTCACGTGGAAAGTGAATTCGGCAGCCTCATCGAAGCGGCCAGAAGCGAGCGGCAGTGGAAGAACCTGCGCACCTACGTGAGCATTTTTGGCGAATACTCCACCTATATGACGGAAAAGCAGAAGCTGCTGACGCTGAAATTTCTCTATGAACTGCTGGCTCACAAGGAGAGTGATATCAGAAGCCAGGCGGCAGAGATCATGGGCAGGATGATCGCCGGGTTCAGCGAGGAATATAAGAAAGAGGTGCCGACAGATATCACTTTGCCCGACAGGCTGGTGAACAACCTGACTCTTTGGGAAAAATACCTGCGCCTGATCATCTTCCCCGATTACAAGCTGACCGATCAGCATAAAAAATGGATATCAAACACCTTGGATAGCTTTTGCAAAGCGCTGCTTTGCCATTGTAAACTGTCCTGTCGTCACAATTACTTTGACGTTCTGCAGAAGTTTTACGCCTTGAACGATTATGAGGAAGGAACGATCATGGTGCTGCTGGATGCAGGGCTGGTCATAGAGCGAGAAATCTGTACACCTGGTTTTATTTTACAGCTGAAGTTATTTTTGAAAGAGGTATATGGCGTTTACAGCAAAAGTGTGGATATCGCGGTGCTGAAGGCTGCCCGCCATTATTTCGATGAGTACGGAGAAGAGTGGTATGAGAGGGATATCAGGAGAGTCATGGATATTCCGGAGGATGGGGAAGCCTTTGACGAAAACCTGGCTGCTATGTTTTTGGACGATCTGAAGACGGGTACGCCGTGGATTCAAAAAGTAGCCAACATCTCTTTCATGCTGAAGCATGTGGAGAGCACAGCCGACAGAGGAAGGACACTCCATGTGGCCACACATCTGGCAAATCTGGTCAAGGTCAGTGAGACGATTACCGTAAGAAAAGCGGCAGGAGAAGGACTGCTGTCTATTATCGGCAAGATGCCTCTGGAGCAGAGAAATGAACTGACGGTGGAATTGTTTAACGGGCTGGAAATCGGAGACTATCAGTTCTCTAAGTATATTCCTGATTACCTGGGCATCATCATGCTCTACCTGCCGCCGAAGGAGTTGGATGAGTCTATCGACGAACTGCAGAAGATTCTGGAGACTGGTAACGAGAAAGCAGCTTCCTCTGTTATCAACACCCTAGGCGTGATGGTAGAAAACTACGGCATCTACAAGGGAAAATTCATGGAACCGACAGATGTTCGAGAAAACCGCAGATTTCGGCTGCTGAACTTGATGATCAAAGCCTTTGCTGGCTACAACAACCTCTGTTCACAGGAGGCGTTTTGGACTCTGGGGATTCGTATCTTTGGCGGGACGGTGCTGACGTTGGCAGAAAAGACAGAAATTTTCCAGCATTGCTACAAGAAGATCATGACGCTGCTTTATGAGAAAAAAGAGGGTGAATTGGACTTCTACAACGATGCGGCGGTATTGAACCATATTTACCGTTATATCTGCGAGCATCAGGCTGAGGCAGGCAAGTTCGATTTTCCGCCAGTGAGAAGGGCTGCATTTTTCCCGGGAACCTTCGACCCGTTCAGTTTGGGACACAAGGCGGTAGCCACTACCATTCGGAATATGGGCTTTGAGGTCTTCCTGGCTTTGGACGAATTTTCCTGGTCAAAAAATACTCAGCCAAGACTGCAGCGCCGCAAGATTATGACCATGTCCGTAGCGGATGAAGACAATATTTTTATCTTTCCCGAGGACATTCCGGTCAATATCGCAAACCCGGCAGATATCAAACGCCTGAAAGAAACTTTTGCTGGAAAAGAACTGTACATTGCGGTGGGCACCGATGTCATCAAAAATGCATCCTGCTATAAAGCACCGCCGGCGCAGGATTCGATTCACTCCCTGAATCACATCGCCTTTGCCAGGGAATCTAACGAACAGGGAAAAGGCAGAAGCGAGGAAAAGCGATATCCCATTACCGGGGAAGTGATCAACCTGACGCTAAAGAAATATTATGAAGATATCAGTTCAACGCGTATCAGAGAAAACATCGATCTCAATCGGGACATTTCCAACCTGATTGACATCGTGGCCCAAAACTATATTTATGATAGAAATCTGTATTTGAGAGAGCCTGCCTATAAACATGTTCTGCAGGCAAAAGAAATTCGTATCAGCACTTATGAAGAGCGGGGTGCAGATTGTCTTGCGCCTGTCAAAGAAGAACTCATCCATAGAGGCTACCACTTGAATCGTCTGACTGCGTATTTAGAACGGTCCGGCGTACGTACCATCTATATTGAAAGCGGCGTGCGCACAAAGAAGATGGCCGCCTTTGCCGCCGCTCACAGAGTGGAAACCAGCCAGCTGCTAGAGGAGTTCGCGGATCCTTCCATCGCAGCTCATGTGAGGGAACAAGCCGCAGGCGGTATCGCTGTCATCGGTGCTTTCTTTTCAGGGAAAAACCGCACCATTTCCAACGTCAGTCAGATTATGCTGACGGAGATTCTGACAGAACTGTTAGCGCGGGATTTTGCTTATGTGGTCTATCATCCGGTGGACAGAGCCGGCATGAACCAGAGGATTTTGGATGTCTTGCGCAAACAGGGTTTTGTGAATATTGCAGAACCAGGTGCAGAGCCCATCTATGCTGTGGATATGAAATCACCGATTGTCATTTTCCGGGATGTGGAAACGGTGATCAAGAATCCGCTGAACAAAAACACGGAAGTTCTGCGGGTCATCGATGAAGCGCACAGCAGGCTGCTGCGGGTGTTGACGGATATTTACCCCGGACAGCTGGTGTTGTCCTTTCATACCGGTGCGATGCATCACAAGATTATCAACAAGGTGGCAGCGCTGAATCAGGTCTCGGCAGAGACCGTCAGCAGCAAGAGAGGCCCCTACATGTCGGTACCTTTCGGCAAGGCATTGGCTGAGGTGGTAGTACCTAATACGGTGACCAAGGCGCTGCATACAGAGAAATATTTTTCCAGTGATCTCAAACATTTTACTATCGGTGAATCGAAGCATCATGCCATTTTAGAGAACCAGGCGCGGACGATTAAATCCTTTGACCGGCCGATTATCCTCATCGATGATTTGCTGCACAAAGGGCACAGAATGAATATTCTGGATCCGATTTTGAAAGAAAACGATGTTGCGGTGAAAGAAATCATCGTCGGCGTTCTCACCGGCAATGCCAGAGATCTGATGACGGTGAGAAACCGGAGCGTAGAAAGCGCATATTTTCTGCCGACTTTAAAAGTATGGCTGAACGAGAGAGATTGTTATCCATTTATCGGCGGCGACAGCATTGACAAGGATGCCGACGTATCTATGAATCTGGTTCTGCCATATACCTCTCCGGTATTTATCCGAGATGGAGATGCTGACGCAGTTTTTGAATACTCTCGAATCTGTCTGGAAAATGCGCGAGAAATTCTGCAGGTATTAGAAAAAGAGTACCAGGCTACTTTTGAGAAGAAGCTGACACTGAAGCGATTGGGCGAAGTGATTACCTATCCGAGAAGACCTGACGTGGGAGAAGGCATCAGTTACGATGAAAATCTGGCACCGTCTGTATATGTGGAAAACGATATAGAGAAACTAATCAGGTTACGATATAAACGCTAGAGGAAAAAAATGAAAAGAATTGAAGACTTATTAAAGGATGCGGGGATTCAGGGCAGACTTCCTCTCGATGACTGTCCAATAAATTTACGAGAAAAAAACAGAGTCAATCTGTTAGCCTTAGGCGATGTAGGCACGACTGTTCTGATTGGTCTGCGATTGCTGGGCGGCGATGTCATTTCTTCTATAGGCATCTGTGATATTCATGAACCAAATATGGTTCGTTGCGAGCAGGAAATCAATCAGATCAGATATCCTTTCTCTGGAGAGCAGCTTCCAGAGGTGAAAATGGTCAGGGAAGAAGCGCTCTTTGACTGTGATGTCCTGGTCTTCTGCGCCAGCAAAGGGGTGCCGCCCATCGGTGCAGAGGGCGATGTGAGAATGGCACAGCTTGCTGCCAACCGGGAGATTATCGATCATTATGGGAAACTGGCGAGAGAAAGTGCCTTTGCCGGGTTGATCTGCGTGGTCAGTGATCCGGTGGATCCACTGTGCAGAGCTTTTTTGAGCAGCGCTGGCTTACGACCGTCGCAGGTGCAGGGATACGGCCTGGGTGTCATGAACACCCGCGCGTTGTATTTTGCCGAGAAGGATCAGCGGCTGCGCCATTACGCCTGTGAAGGCCGAGCCTTTGGACCTCACGGAGAAGATTTGGTCATCGCTGACAGTGTGACTGCCTATGACGACCGACTGTCAAGAGAGCTGACCGCCCTGACTGTAGGAGCCAACATGCGGGTACGGGAGCTGGGTTTCAAACCATATATTGCACCTGCCCTGTCTTCTGCCGCGATTTCTATTCTGCTGACACTGCGGGGAGAGTGGCATTACAGTTCCCTCTATCTTGGCAATGAAGAGGAGGGCGCTTTTCTGGGCATGAAGAATAGAATGCGGGGAGGAGGGCCAGAATATGAAGATATTCTCCTCTGTGAGGAACTTTATGGGCGTATCAGGCGTGCATATGAAAACTTGTGTGCGTTAAAGTAAATAATAAAAGAGGCGATAGAAATGCTAACTGTGATCAAACCCTTTTGCAATGAATTTCATAGGGAAAACAGAATGGACCAGATTCTCTCAAATGCGCTTGCAGGTATTGAGACAGAATATCTGCTCACAGCCAAAGAAATCGAGGCCTGTGATCTCCGCGGCAGAAAGATTCTCTTTGCCGTCTGTCTCTCAGAGGCAGGAATCAATCTGGAATATTACAGGATTTTGGAATATTTCAGGAGGGAATCGGGCTGTCTGACCGGCTGCTGTGGTGCGGTCATCGTCGATGGAAGCGGAGAGCTTTTTACCAAAAGCCTTGCCCGCAGATTGGTTTTTTCGGCCAATGCGGCAGGATGCGCCTTTATTGGAAGACCACTGGTAGAAGCCACAGGCTCCCTCTACAACTTCAAGACCATGAGTAAAGTGCTGGAGACAGATCTCCTGGACACCTACCAGAGATTGACAGAACGCCTTATAAAGCGTCTGCTGGACTTTGAAATGCTCAAAATACGCCATCCCAAAGTCCTTGCCGTTCACGCCAGCAGCCGAAAGACGTCTAACAGCCTTTTACTCTGGGAAAAGATAAAGAACCAGCTGGATGCTTCCATAGAGGTCACAGAGATTTCTCTGCGCAACGGCCAGATGCTTGACTGCAGAGGCTGTAAATATGAGGAATGCATGCATTTTGGCGAAAGAGGCGGCTGCTTCTATGGCGGGATCATGGTAGAACAGGTGTACCCAGCTATCATTGAATGCGACTGTTTGGTTATGATCTGCCCCAATTACAACGATGCTGTCAGCGCCAATATTACGGCCTTTATCAACAGGCTGACGGCTGTTTTCAGAACCCACGACTTTTCAAAGAAAAAAATCTTTGCTCTGGTTGTATCAGGTTACAGTGGGGGAGACATCGTAGCTGAACAGATCATCAGCGCTATGAACTTTAATAAGAATTTTATCCTGCCGGCCAAATTTGCCATGGTGGAGACGGCCAACGATCCCGGCAGCATTTTAGAGGTGGAAGGGCTTGATGAAAAAGCAGGCGCTTTTGCCAGAAAGATAAGAGCCTAGAACGAAAAAAGACCGCTGACAGCGGTCTTTTATATTAGTTCATCATCTTTGTCTGATATGTGAAGTCTTTGATGTTTTCGTTCATTTTTCTCATCTGGTTGTTGATGAATCTCTCAATTTCATTTTCAGAAATCTCGACGTCATTTTTCTTAGCGTACTGAACCATAAAATTTCTGATGACGGCAAAATCCACATCTCTGTCTACAAAACGTACTGCGCCGTTTGCGCTGGCCTGACTGAAAGCTCTCTTTAACATTACTTCTTTACTCATTTTTATTACCTCCGACACATTTTTCTATTTGCCTATAGATAAAGCATAAATCATGCCAATTTTATGAAATATATAGGTAATATTTAGGAAAAAATTTAATTCCTTGGATTTGCAAGGGGTTTCAACGATGCGTTTTTTGCGTGATTGCAAGGAATCGGACGGGTAACCGTGAATTTTATAAAAAGTTGAACCAAAAATGGGTCAAAAAGTGAACCGGTTTCCCACAAATGAAACTTTTTTTTTCTGATGTTTTAGTGTATAATGGAAAAAGACTCTTTAGCGATGGAGAAGGGAGAGTACGTATGGACATTGATAAATTGATTGTAGAACATCCTATGATACAAAATATGATGAACTGTGAGGAAGTTTTCTGGCTCAACGAAAAAGTTGGTCAGGAAGCGGAACTGCCTTTTGACATGGGTGACATTGAGGAGGCAGAGAAACGTCTTGCCAGATTTGCACCCTATATCAAGAAGGCCTTTCTGGAGACGGAGAGTACAGATGGTATCATTGAATCACCACTTGTAGAAATCAATAGGATGAAGAAAGTCCTGGAAGAAACTTTTGACAAAGAGATACCGGGAAGACTTTTTTTAAAATGCGACAGCCATCTGGCCGTTTCTGGTTCAATCAAAGCGCGGGGAGGAATCTATGAGGTTCTCAAACTGGCGGAGAAGATTGCCATGGACCATGGGATGCTGACTGAGTCAGATGATTATTCTATTCTGACAGAAGAGAAGTTTAAAAAGGTCTTCAGCGAGTACAGCGTTGCCGTAGGTTCTACTGGCAATTTGGGCCTCAGCATTGGAATCATCAGCGCCAAACTGGGATTTAAGGTTACAGTACATATGTCGGCTGATGCAAGACAGTGGAAAAAAGATCTTTTGAGACAGAGAGGGGTCACCGTTGTCGAATATCAGGATGATTATCAGAAAGCTGTAGCTGAAGGCCGAAAGGGTGCAGAACAGGATCCAATGTGCCACTTTGTGGATGATGAAGGTTCTAGTGACTTGTTCCTGGGGTACTCAGTAGCTGCAAGACGGATCGCAGAGCAGTTTAAGAGACAGATGATCGTCTGTGATGCAGACAATCCTGTATTCGTATATATTCCCTGTGGCGTCGGAGGTGCGCCGGGCGGCGTTGCCTTTGGATTGAAACAGGTATTTGGAGAGAATATCCACATCTTTTTCGCAGAACCTACGCATGCACCGTGTATGACCCTGGGCATGTTGACGGGGCTCCACGATCAGATTGCAGTTACCGACGTTGGACTGGACGGAAAGACGGCAGCGGACGGACTTGCAGTGTCAAGACCATCCAGATTGGTTGGAAGCGTGATGGAAACGCTGCTCGACGGCTGCTTCACAATCAACGATGAAGAACTCTATACCTTCCTGGCAAAGCTGGCCGATACAGAGGATCTTTTCATTGAGCCATCGGCTTGTGCAAGTTTCACCGGCCCTGGACATGTACTGTCAGCAGAGGGATATCTGATCAAAAATAATTTAAAAGATAAGCTGAAAAATGCTACACATATCCTCTGGGCTACTGGCGGAAACATGGTGCCGGAAGAAGAGATGAAAGCATATTACAGTATGGGAAAATAAAAAAATCAAAATTAGACCTAACGCACCGAAGATTGAAATTTGTCGGTAAGGGTCTTTAACATTAAAAACAGAGCGTATGGAAATACCAATGTCATTAAGTTAAGCAAAGTGAGATATTGGCCGGTCCACCAAATGAATGAGGAGCAGAGTGTACAAAACGTATGCTCTGTTTTTTTTCATGCAAAGAAGCCGTTTCCACTGTGAGAACGGCGGGTTTCCTTTGCAGTATCTGTCCCTTTATGATAATCTGTAATTAAAGGTTATGACACTTTCGCTGACGGCTTTTCTCTGGCAGGATCGGCCGGCCCTAATGGGCAACAGGAACTTTAGTATCAGAACCTCAACATCGAATGTCTGCGCAGTTTCACTTTCTTTGAAAAAGCGCAGGCATATTTTCATGGCCTGTGTGTAATTGATCTGGCGGGGATGCTTTTTCCCGGGTTCCACCTCAATATCCGCACAGATATACATCGTGAAATTGTACATGATCAAATCCGCATAAACTTCCTGCTTAATATTCTCTGCTTTCTTTGAGTGGAAGCTTACCATGCCCAGCCCCCATTTGCTCAGGCGGCAGCTGGTTTCAATATCCCATCTGAGGCGCTAGATCCCTTTCAGGCCGTCTGCAGGAAACTCATCCGCGGACAGGCTGGCTGCCAGGACTTCATATTCTCCGCCTTCCAGTTTGAACCTCACGAAGCGGATCTGGATTTCATAATCCGGCGCCTTTGAATTTTCAATGAAATCGAAACGGGCGTCTTTCGAGAGATACTTGTACTTCTTCCTGTTCACTGCAGCCGGTCCTGTTGACTTGCTGGTAATGACAAGGTCCCTGGTGATATCAAATTCCCCCTCTTCCGGCAGGGCGATGCCGGAAAGGATGCCGGCACTTACGGAATCCTTGATCCGGACCACATAGTCGAACAGCCTTTCCTCGATATGGGCAAAAAGATTGTAGCTTTCATAACCGCGGTCTGCAAGAAGGATGACCGGGTATTTTTCTGACAGGCCTTCCACCATGCCAACGGCGGCGACCTCGCCGCCGTTGCTCCCCGCAAAGAACGAGGCGTCAAGGTACAGCCTGCTGCAGACATCATAAATTGTGTTCAGGTGCAGGAAGCTGCAGCGGTCCTGCGTCCGGATGTTCCCCGGTTCTTTTGGATTATATGGCAGCGTAAGGTCGGAGCCGTCTACTGCCAGGAGACGGTATCCGTGGAACAGCTTTGGGGGTGCATTCATTTTCTCATTGGATTCCAGCATCAGATGCCGGAAGGCCTCCGATAATACCTTGTCCCGCTGCTGGACAAATGCGGAAACGGCTGGGAATTGCTGGAATCCAATGAGATTCTGGATTTCAGTCGCAAGCGTATTGCAGCCGAAAGACAGGATGCATTTTATCATGGTGATGAAATCCAGGACCCGATGACGGGCAAAATCCTTTCCGGGCCTTCTGACGAACCCCTCTTTGTTCTCTGACATGGAATGAATCGTTTCAAGAAGTGTTCTTTTGACATAATCATCTTTGTTGCTCATGGCTGGTACCTCCTTCTTCTAAGGGCTGCGCCGCATATGACCTCAATTGTCAAGTGGTCTACGAAATATTCTATGAATAAATACATAAAAAACAGAGCATACGCTTTGTACACTCTGTTCCTCATTCATTTGGTGGGCCGAACAATGTCCCATTCAGCTTAACTTAATGACATTGATGGAAATACACGCTCTGTTTTTTAATGCAGAAAATAAGAAGTTAACATGTGGAGACAGGATAACTGCCTATTTTACTGAACCTTAGTTAAGTACTATTCTCATAATTTATACTCTTTAATTTTTCCATACAGGGAGGCGCGAGATATACCGAGAAGCTTGGCAATTTCTGCAATACTGTTATTTTGTGAGCCATATTGATCCAGATACTCCTGAATGATTCGGGATTCCTCAAACTTCAGCTGTTCTTTTAAGGTAAGCTGTGGATGAGCAGAGTTTTCATTGATGATTCCTGCCGGACAGGATTCTACTCCCAAATAGGATGCTTCCGCAATGTTAACGGCATACTCAATAGTATTCTCAAGTTCACGGACATTTCCCGGCCAGGAGTAATTCTTCAGAATCTGAAGAAAGGCTTTATCGATGCCAATAATATGCTTATTCAGTTTATCATTGTATTTTACAATGAAATGAAATACAAGGTCGTCAAAATCTGCCATTCTTTCTCGAAGCGGAAGCACTTTTATAGGCAGGATATTGAGTCGATAATATAAGTCAGATCTGAATTTGTTCTCATCTACGAGTTTTTCAAGATCCTGATTCGTTGCAGCGATAATTCGAATATCCAGATTCGTGGGATGGTAGCCTCCAAGCCGAATGACTTTGTGTTCCTGCAGCACTCGAAGTAATTTAGCCTGCAGATGGAGAGGCATATCCCCTATTTCATCGAGAAAGATAGTTCCACCGTTGGCAATCTCAAAAAGCCCGGCTTTTCCTCCTTTACTTGCACCAGTGAAAGTGCCTTTTTCGTAGCCAAAGAGTTCACTTTCTAAGAGGGTATCTGGTATCGCGGCACAATTGATCGTTATGAAGGGCTGCTTATTGCGGGGGCTCAAACCGTGCAGGCTTCGTGCAATCAGTTCTTTTCCAGTGCCGGTCTCTCCGCGGATGAGTACGGTAGATGTACTGGCGGCAAATTGACGGATTTTAGATTTTAGTTCTGCAGTCGTAAGGCTTTTTCCTAAGATACAGTCCAAAGCATTCTCCTGGGGCGTATCTGACGCGATGTACTGTCGGACACCATCGAGGGTTCTCAAAAAAAATAGAAATTCTGTCATATCATTTTGATTGTCATCAATCACTTTGCTGCTGACAATCATGCGATTCATTTTGTCATTAACGACGACAGGTAATTCTTCATGATTAAAAGTTACGCTATTATCAAGTACGCTCAAAAGGGCGCTGTCCCCAGTCAGAAAGTGATATATATTAGGCGGTTCGTGAGCGGAATCTAACCCGAAGAATTCATAGAAAGCGTCATTGCATATCTGTATATCGCCATTTCGATTACAACTGAATGCAATACAGTCTAAATGCTGGAACATAATATTCATCATATTGGTAATATGCTGATATTTTATACTGGCAGTCTCTGAATTTCCAGCATTAATCATCAGATCGAGGATGGTTTGCAGAAATGTGATCACTTGGTTTGTTCTTTCAAGGTAAAACTTTTTGCTGGTTTCTGAAAATACAATCATGCTGAGATATCCGTTCCAGTTATTCTCTATGTGAATCGGAATGGAGATTTCAAGAGTCTGGTAGCACGTTGAAATGTTCGGACAACCTTGACAAAGCGGATTGTCTCGTGGATTATCAATAATCATTGGAGTGTCACTGCGAAGCAGTTCTTCAATATAAGGAGTATACGCTCGATTATTTTTGGCCTGGTTATATTTTTCGGTAGTTCCAATCAGCTTGCCGCTAGGGTCGACGATTACAACCTCCACATCAGGATACATTTCACTTACTGCTGTCACTACATTCTTTGCAATGCGTTCGATAAACAATTCTATTTTCATAAGTATAACTCACCCTTTTCTCTTTACAGAACTTAAACGCCGGTTAGCTAAATTTAAACACAAAAATAGAAAAAGTACAAGTCTCCATTCTGTCCAAAATATTGGAAAAGAATTGAATTTCGTCCAAAAAAATAGAACACTTCTATTTTGGAACGATTCATCAACTTTTGCGGCGGTGAAAATATTGAACATTGACACCACTGTCCAAAAATATGGACGAAATGTTTTAGCTAGACAAGGTGGCTAGTTCCTATGAGGAGAATTGTTCAGATGAGAGCTATTGTTGAAACTTTGGGATTCATGCCTGGGTGTAATGCTGATGTTCTTAGCAGAATTGGGAGTTTAAAGACTTTGGCATAGATATTGCTCTTAAATAAGATATCAATAATTGCAAGATGGAGGATATCAATGCATATGAATAAGGATTTAAATAAAAGATGCGAAGAAGTCAGAACAGTGCCAGTCACGGACAGAGTTAGGCAGCTTAGACAGGCAGTCCTGGATGCAAAACCGATTCTCTGCAGTGAAAGGGCGCTGATTGTAACGAAGTGCTATCAGGAGACTGAGGGAATGCACTTTATTGAGAGAAGGGCCCGTGCCCTATACCGGATACTTGACGAGATGACGCTGCGGATTTGGGATGGCGAACTGCTCGTGGGAACACTTGGAACCAACGGGAGACGGTCCGCTCCAGTATTTCCTGAGTTCTCAATAGAGTGGATGAAAGACGAACTGGATAACCTTTTAGAAACGAGAGAGCAAGATACCTTTGAAGTTCCGGAACAAGTTAAAGAGGATATCAGATCTATTTTCCCATACTGGGAGAACAAGTCGATTTTTCAGAAGTACAGAAAATTGTTGCCAGAGGATACGAAAAAAGTACGCGATGCATATGTTTTCAGCCGGGATCTTTTTGAAAGAAACGGCTATGGTCATACTGCATACCAAGCTGAGAAGATTATTAAAATTGGACTGAAAGGTTTGAGGGCAGAAGTGAAAGCAAAGTATGCCGCTCTGGATTTAACCAGGAGTACGGACTTTGACAAAAAGCTGTTTTACGATGGGCTGTTGATCTGCTTTGATGCGATTACGAATTATGCAAAAAGATACAGTGATAAAGCCTTGTCTATGGCAAAAATAGAAAGTGATCCAAAGAGAAAGGCTGAACTATTCAAAATCGCAGATGTCTGCAGTTGGGTTCCTGAAAATCCAGCCAGAGATATATGGGAAGCGCTGCAGGTAGTAGAATTCATGCAGATTGTGCTGCAGCTTGAAACTAGTGGGGATTCTGTATCGCCGGGCAGAATGGATCAGTATCTATATCCATTTTATCAGAAGGCCATGGAAGATGGTACCTATACGGTTTCACAGATTCAGGAGCTGTTCGACTGCATCTGGCTGAAGTTTAACGAGATTGTAAAAGTGCAGGACACAGAATCTGTACACATTCATCCTGGATTTCCGATGACACAGAACGTTACTGCGGGAGGCGTTACCAGAGAAGGCAGGGATGCGACAAATGAACTCAGCTATATCATGTTGACATGTCAGGAGCATATCAGACTGCAGCAGCCGCAGTTCACGGTGAGATATCACGATGATACACCAGAGGATTTTAAGTTAAGAGCGGCAGACGTCATTGCATACGGAACAGGTATGCCGGCCCTCTTTGGAGACCGCGGCTGCATTGCATCTATGAAGCGCTTCTTTCCAGATATGCCTGTTGAAAACATGCGCAACTACGCCATTGTCGGCTGTATAGAGCTGGCGCCAGAAGGCTTTCAGGCAAGAGTCAATGGAGGCTTTCTGAATCTGGCAAGAGTGGTGGATTTGGCCATGAATGATGGTGTGGACCGGCTTACCGGAAAGCAGCTTGGTCCGAAGACCGGAAATCCTGCCAAGTTTCAGACTTTTGACGACCTTTTTGCAGCAGCAGAAAGACAGATGGAATTCATCATTCATCATCAAGTCGTGAACAATCTGATTGTGGATTATGTGCAGAGAGAAAATACCCCGCATCTTTTCCTTTCATCCCTGGTTGACGGCTGTATCGAGAAGGGCAGAGATATTACCTGGGGCGGTTCCAGATGGGGAAGTACGCCGATTTTGTTGGGAGGGATTGCAACTGCATCTAATGCACTCGCCGCAATAAAAGAGAAGGTCTTTGACAAAGGACAATTCTGCATGGAAGCGGTCAACGATGCTCTCAATACAAATTTTGAGGGCGATGAGGCGGAGAAAATTCAGGAAGAACTGTTGGCAGCGCCGAAGTATGGAAACGATGATGAGTTCGCAGATGCGATGATGAAGAAGATGACGGACGCTTTCTTTGCCATCATTGAGAGCCATAAAGATATTGACGACAGAAACTATTCATCCTTTACCGTAACCCTGGGCGGAACCGTGCCAATGGGATGGAAGACCGGGGCTACTGCAGACGGAAGAAAAGCAACGATGCCAATTTCTGATTCCTTTTCTCCTGCGAACGAAGGTGAAAACGGTGCGCCGACACAAGTCCTCCTTTCAGCGGGAAAAATTGATCAGAGTCACTTCAGTCAAGGGAACGTTTTGAATCTGAAGTTTACAAAGACAGCGTTTCAAAGCGCAGAAGCAAAAAAGAAGCTGATGGATATGGTGTCCGTCTATTTCAATACAATGGAGGGGCAGGAAATTCAGTTTAACGTTGTTGACGGCAGAACTCTCCAGCAGGCACAGAAAACGCCGGAGAAATATCAGGATCTGATTATAAGAGTTGCAGGATACAGCGCACGTTTTGTAGAGCTGGCGCAGGAACTACAGAACGATATTATCGCGAGGACTGAGCATGACAGAATTTAGGGAAAGACGAGGAATTGTCACCGATATCCAGCGATACAGCATACAGGATGGACCGGGGATCAGAACCACCGTGTTCTTGAAGGGATGTCCTCTGCGATGCGGATGGTGCTCTAATCCAGAGACACAAAGAATCGAACTGGAAGAGATGCTGGATGCCAGGACAGGAAAAGCAGTCACCGTTGGCAGGGAAATGACCGTGTGTGAGGTGCTGGATGTGGTGCATCGAGATAAGCCCTTCTATGACGGTTCAAATGGCGGTCTGACTTTATCAGGAGGGGAGGCTCTGCTGCAGCCGGCGTTTTCTGAAGGACTTCTATGGGCAGCAAAAGAAGAAGGTATTCATACGACGCTGATGACCTGCGGATATGCAAAGTTCGATATCGTATGGCCGGTATTCGAACAGTGTGATCTGATTCTATTTGATATCAAGGGTATGGATGAGGAAAAGCATAAAGCACATACGGGAGTCTCACCACTGCGCATCCATGAAAACTTGGAGAAACTCCTAGCAAAAGGAAAGGCGGTTATCGTGAGGGTTCCTGTGATACCTGACTATAACGACAACAAAGATGATCTTCAGGCGATTGTTAACTATGCTTCGTCAGTAGGGGTATCTTCAATAGAATTTCTGCCTTACCACCGTTTGGGAGAATCAAAGTATCAGAGGCTGCACCGCGAATATCCATGGAAGGGAATTAGTCAAGTGAATACAGCAGATTTAAGTAAAATCGTAAGTGCGCTGGATGCACCAAAGGGAATAAAACTCATTGTAAATTAGCAGGGAGAGAAGGAAATGACGGAAATTACTGAGAAGACAAGAACGATTATTGAAAAGGAAGATAGACTGCTTTCTTATACGACGAGGGTTCCATACTATCCGTTAGTTGTAGACCGGGCAAAAGGTTCACACGTCTGGGATGTGGAAGGGAACGAATTTATTGACTTGCTGGCAAGCGCGGCCGTCATTAACGTGGGCCATAATCATGAAAAGGTATTAGAAGCAGTTCACGAGCAAGTAGACAGGTTTATTCATTATACACCAGCGTACATGTATCATGTGCCACACACGAAATTAGCGGAGAAGCTGGTGGAGATTACTCCGGGAGATTTTGAAAAACGTGTTGCCTTTGCACTTTCTGGATCGGCCTCGGTTGACGGAGCAATAAAAGCAGCAAAGTCCTATACTGGCAGAAATCATATCGTTTCGTTCTACCATTCCTATCATGGAACCACAATTGGTTCCCTTAGCGTATCAGGATATGGTTCTGACATGAGGAAGGGAATGGGCTCCTTGGTTCCTGATGTGCATTTTATTCCTTTTCCAGATAGCTATCGCGGCAAAAGAACGGAAGAATGCCTGGAGAGTTTCAGGGAATTGATTACCATGATCGTGCCGGCGGAGAGCATCGCAGCGGTCATCTATGAGCCGATACAGGGTGATGCCGGAATTCTGATTCCGGAACAGGCTTTTTACATAGAAGTAGAAAAGATCTGCAGAGAAAATGGAATTCTCCTCATTGCAGATGAAGTACATACGGGATTCGGGAGAACAGGAGCAATGTTTGCGTCAGAGCTTTTTCACATAGACCCGGATATCATTGTCTTAGGAAAGGCAATCGCAGCGGGAATGCCCCTCAGCGCCATTGTTGGACGAAAAGAAATTATGGAAGCATGGCATACCCCTGTACACTTTTTCAACACTGCGGGAAACCCGGTTTCCTGCGCGGCAGCAACGGCATCCATAGAGGTGATCGAAGCGGAACATCTGCTGGAGAATGCAGTGACAGTCGGCAATTATATGATGGAACGATTCAAAGATATGATGACACGTCATGAATGTATCGGCGATGTCAGGGGTTCCGGCCTGATGATCGGTGTGGACATTGTAAAGAACCGTGAATCAAAGGAACGAGATGTGCAGACGACAGCAAAAATTTGTTACAGATGCTGGGAAAAAGGCGTGATCCTTGCATTTTTCAGCGGGTGTGTATTGAGAGTAGAACCACCATTGACGATGACGATGGAGGAAGCAAAAGATGCCTTGGATATTGTGGAAGCATCGATTACGGACGTAGAGAATGGTCTGATCCCGGATTCAGCAGTGGACCAGGTAAGAGGGCTGTAAGGAAAGAAACAGGCAGTTTTTTTCTGAGTGTATATAAAACAGTAGTGAAAGTAATAGCAATTGTTAAATGAGAAAGGAGAGCATGATGGCAAAAAAAGGAGAATGGGTCAGAATTCACAGGGTAGTTCTTCGGGCAGAAGAAAGAACTGCGAAGCTGCCGGAGGACACAAAGCATTGCGATCTTGAGATGTGGACGAAGGGAGAACTATTGGATGACGCAGAAATTGGCGACGATGTACGGATCCGGACGGCGGTGGGGAGAACGGAGCACGGCCGCCTCATCGAGGTTGAGCCGTACTATACTCACAGCTATGGGAAATTTGTGCCTGAAATCATTGAAATTGATAAAAAACTGAGAGAAGAGATGGGAGGGATTGCATAATGCGGTTGCCTAAAGATTATGATTCCGTTATGGCAAGATCTAACGAGATTCAAAAGAAAGCCCTTGGAATGGATTTTGATAAGTACGAATCGGGAAGCATTGCCTTCGATTATGAGGGGCTGATGAAGGATACGGGATACACGATTCAAGAATGCATTGAAATCGAAGCGGAAACTGCGGTTGGAAATACCCCACTGATCGAACTGAGAAATATCACAAAGCTTTCCAGAAAATATGCGGCGCCGGGGATGGGAGCGAGGATATTTGTGAAAGATGAGATGTGCAATGCTTCCGGGAGCTTTAAGGCGAGGAGAGCAGCTTTGGCGGTGCATCATGCGAAGAAGCTGGGATATGAGGGCGTTATGGCGGCAACTTCCGGAAATTACGGTGCAGCAGTTGCATCCCAAGCTGCGATGCAGGGAATGAAATGTATTGTCGTTCAGGAGTGCTATGATTCCAACGGCATTGGTCAACCTGAAATCATTGAAAAAGCGAGAAAGTGTGAGGCGCTGGGCGCGGAAGTCGTACAGCTGACGGTAGGTCCGGAACTTTTCTATTCCTTCCTAGACATCCTCGAAGACACCGGATACTTCAATGCGTCTTTATACTCTCCTTTTGGCATCGGAGGCGTTGAAACTCTGGGATATGAAATTGCATTGCAGTGTCGTGAAAAATTGGGAAAAGACCCGGACATGGTGGTCTGCACACAGGCAGGCGGAGGTATGGTCACCGGTACTGCGAGAGGACTGCTGAAAGCAGGGGCAAATGATACAGAAATTGTTGCGGCTTCCATTGATTTAACCGGACTGCACATGGCGTCTGACAAGGCATTTAACCGAAAGTCCTGTACAACAGGTCATACGGGATTCGGCGTGCCTCACGCATCTAACCCTGATATCTCCGATACACCGAGAAGCGCGGCCCGCCCGCTGAGATATATGGACAGGTATGTGACGACAACACAGGGAGAAGTCATGTTTATAACCGAAATGCTGGCGCAACTTGAAGGCCTTGAAAGAGGGCCCGCAGGAAATACATCGCTGGCAGCGGCATTTTCTTTGGCTCAGGAACTTCCGGAAGATGCAATTGTAGTGGTTTCTGAAACTGAGTATACGGGTGCAGGAAAGCATATCCAACCGCAGCTGACCTTTGCCAGAGAGAACGGCATCGACATCCGTTTCGGAAGTCCGAAAGAAGATATTCCGGGTACAAATCTGATTTTACCGGAAAACGCAGGTCTCGTAAGACATAAAGATGCAGATCTTGATCGTATGCGAAAGTCTCTCATTCAAAAAGCTGCAAAGAAAGTTTCCGCGGATAAGATGACAGCGGAGGATATCGAATTTCTGGCGGAAGAAACGAAAACGGATACAGAGTATGTAAGGGATACGTTAAAACTACAGTAGATGAAAGGCAAGAAAAATGGATATACTAAATACCTTAAATGGCTATATATGGTCAATGCCACAGATTGTACTCTTGTTAGGGACAGGTTTATTATTCACCCTTGCCATGAAATGCACACAGATCAGAATGATTCCGACGATGATTAAGCTCTTATTCAGTGGCAAAAAATCCGAGCATGGACTTTCTTCATTTCAGGCTTTCACCCTTGCGATTGCAGGACGAGTCGGCGTGGGCAATATTGCCGGAGTAGCGACTGCAGTATGCATGGGAGGCCCGGGATCTATCTTTTGGATGTGGGTCATCGCAATTATCGGATCCATTACAACCTTCGTAGAATGCAGCCTTTCGCAGCTTCATAAAAAAGTCATCAATGGTGAGTATCGCGGAGGATGGATGTACTATATTGGGGATCGGTTTAAGTTTCTCGGAGCATTTACAGCGGTGTTATTTGCCATAACAATGCCATTTACCCAATCCAGTCTGCATTCGAATAATATTGCCGTAGCTGTATCTAACGCCTTTGGCACGCCTAAGTTAGCAGTCGGTATCGCAATTGCAGTTATTTTAGCTGCGGTTATATTTGGCGGCGCAAAGAGGATCGGTCGAGTTGCAGAGTTGGTAGTTCCTGTTATGGCCGTCGGATACATTGGCGTTGCGCTGGTGATCATCTTTGCACATATAACGGAAGTTCCTGATGCTTTTGCAGCAATCGTAAAAGGAGCCTTTGGAAAGGATCAGATGATTGGCGCAGCCATGGGCAGCGCAATGATTTGGGGAACGAAAAGAGCACTTTTTTCGTCAGAGACAGGACTTACGACAGCAACGCCTTCCGCTGCGTCAGCAGAAGTGTCCCACCCAGCAAAGCAGGGGCTCGTGCAGACATTTTCAATCTATATTGACACGCTGTTCGTATGTACTGCGACGGGGCTGATGCTGGTCGTTTCGGGATGCTACAATGTACAGGACGGAAGTGGAAATATGCTCTATATGGGACTGGGCGAAGCCATTGAAGCGGGACCGGTCTGGGTTGCCAGAGCGATGGAAACCGTCATGCCATGGGGTTCACAATTTATCGCCATTGCAATTTTCTTCTTCGGTTTTACGTCGATTATGAACCACAATTATAGTACGGTTTCTGCGGTGATGTACTTTTTTCAGAAGAAGAATTTTCCTAAATGGGCAGAATATCTGGTACACATGTGCTTTATCGGCGGCGTGATATTTGGCGCTACAATGTCGTTAGATGCTTCGTGGGCATTAGGCGATGTATTGCTGGGATCAGCAACGTGGATCAATTATATCTTCTTATTGGCAAGCGCAGGAGTGGCGATTAAGCTGCTAAAGGATTTTGAAGAGCAGAAAAGGCAGGGGCTTGATCCGGTCTTTGATCCTGACAAGTTTGAAGGCGTTAGAGGATTTGATTTCGATATAAGCATTTGGAGAACCATCCGTGACAAATATAAGACTGGTGAATTAAAAAATTAACTAATTAATAGATATATTGAGAAATGAGGCTGATACGAATGCTAGATAGTGAATTAAAAAAAGAAATCAAAGAATATGGTGTTTCCATGAGAAGGCATTTTCACCAAAATCCGGAGCTGGGAGGCCAGGAATTCGAAACGGCAAAAAGGATAGAAGCGGAACTGGATCTTCTTGGAATCGAACATGAAAGGGTAGGTGATACCAATGTCATCTCTACGATCCAAGGGAAGAGGGATGGAAAAATCATCGGCCTTAGAGCAGATATTGATGCCCTTCCTGTCCAGGAGGAATCGGGAGTTGCCTATCAATCAAAAATTCCAGGGATTATGCATGCGTGCGGTCATGACGGACACACAGCGGCTTTACTGTCCGCTGCAAAGATTTTGACTGCAAGGAAAGATGAAATTGCAGGTACTGTTAAGCTATTGTTTCAATCTGCGGAAGAGCTGGGACTGGGTGCCAAGGCCATCGTAGGTAGCGGAGAAATTGATAATCTTGATGGACTGCTGGGTATTCACATTTGGAATGATGTGGACAGTGGTAAGCTGTACATCGGCAGTGGAGAACAGATGGCAAGCCCTGTGGAGTTCCGAATATCACTGGAAGGAAAGGGAGGTCATGGTTCGGCGTCACATCAGGCAACGGATACCATTGTCCCACTGGCATCACTGATTATGAACTTACAATCCCTTGTCAGCATGGAATTTAACCCCATGTCAGATGTGGTTCTGACCATAGGACGAATCTTTTCTGGAGAGAATGAAGAGGTTCGATTGGGGGAATGCTACAATATTGTATCAGGGAGAGCCTATCTGGAAGGGACACTTCGCACTTTTAATGACGAGGATACAGAACGGTTCCGTGAAAAAATTCTGCGCATGGTAAAGGGAATAGAGATGCTGTATGGAGTCAAAAGTGAACTGTTTTTCGAAACGCGAGTTCCGGCTGTTTACAACGATCCGGAATTAGCTAATATTGGGTGTGAGACCTGTGTAGAACTTTGGGGCGAAGCGTCACTCGACAAAGAGTTAGGTAAATGCATGGCTTCAGAAGATTTCGCAGAGTATTGTAAAAAAACGCCTAGTATGATGGCCTTTGTCGGAGGACGTTATGAAGAAAAGCTGAAATGCTACCCTCACCATAATTCTCGTTTTAATTTTGATGAGGATGCCATTGATCAGGCAGCATGGTTCTATGCGCAGTTTGCGATTGATTATTTGAATAAGAAAGGAAGATAAGTATGAAGGATACATCAAATGCTCCGGCTAAGCTTGGAGAAAAGAAGCACAAGTTTTCACTACCGGATACACTGGTCTTATTAATCTTTATCGTAATTGTAGCAGGAATTCTGACATATATTGTTCCAGCAGGCTCTTTTGAAAGAATTTTTGATGAAGGTACTGGCAGAGATCTGGTGCAGGCAGGCACCTATGCGACGATAGATAAAACGCCAGTCAACCTGTTTGCAATGTTTACGGCGATTCCACAAGGCTTTATTGAAGCGGGGAGTATCATTGCCCTCGTACTGATTGTCGGTGGCTCTTTTGGCATTATCAACGCGACTGGTGCGCTGAATGCTTTGCTGGGGTCTTTGATGAAGAAGATGAATTATAAGCGGTCGTATATTGTGGCGCTAGCAATTATGGCGCTCATGGCAGTCATGGGAATCGCACTCGGAGCAGCAGAACTGCTTCTGCCTTTTATTCCGCTTGTAGCTACCATTTGTTTTGCAATGGGATATGATTCAATGACTGCGATAGGCATTGTACTGATTGGCGGAGGCGCTGGCTTTGCAGGCACCTGTATGAGTCCATCTACTGTCGCAATTCCTCAAGCAATCGCAGAACTTCCTCTTTACTCAGGAATGTGGCTCAGGCTCATCGGCTTTGCATTATTTTTCTGTGTAGGCGTGCTTTTCGTGTTTCGATATATGCGTAAGATTAAAGGCAATCCGCAGCTGAGCTGTATGTACGAAACAGACAAGACTTCGTCTTATGAAATCAACGAAGATGAAATACCAGAATTTAATTCACAGAGGAAGCTGATCGTGCTCCTGTTTGCGCTCGGGTTGATTTCTATGATTTTCTGCATTCTCAAATTCTCTTTTGAGATTAATCAGATTACGGCGTATTATATGCTGATTGCCATCGTTTGTGGCGTGGCAGCCGGATTTTCGCCTGACAAAATGTGCAAGGAATTTATTTCAGGTGCAAAGGGCATGCTTTATAGCGCTATGATTATCGGTGCAGCGAGAGCGATTTCAGTCGTCATGACACAAGGTAATATCCTTGATACGATTACATATTACGCAAGCGGTATTGTCGAAGGCATGCCAACTTCGGTCAAAGCAGTAGGGATGTTTATCGTACAGGATATTCTGAACGTGGTCATTCCGTCGGGTTCGGGACAGGCAGTTGTCACGATGCCGATCATGGTGCCCATTGCTGATTTAGTAGGTCTGACCAGGCAGACGGCAGTGCTTGCATTCCAATATGGAGATGCTTTGACAAATTTGATTACCCCTACCTCGGGTTACTTCATGGCAGCACTGGCTATGTGCAACATACCTTGGAGCAAGTGGATTAAGTGGTTTTTACCGCTATATTTGCTTTGGGTGGTTATTGCCTGCATCATTCTGATTATTGCAACAGCAGCTAACTTTGGCCCATTCTAAAGCATCCAAACGTGAAAGTAGATATAAACGAGGATCTGTTGAGTCATAGCAGATCCTCATTTTATGCGCAGTCTGCTAGTACAGATTTTCACCACATCTGTTTGAATTTTGTGAAATTGAATAAACATAGGTTGAATTTTTAGAAATTTACACTTATTTGCAAATAGGTTAAATTTAAACTAGCAAAGGTGCATGCACATAATTTATAACTATGCGGAGATAAAGTGTAAAGGAGACATTATGAAATCAATAGTTGACATGGCTGTTACAATCGGCGGATACCTCTGGGGCATGCCGCTTATCGTTTGCTTTCTTGGATCGGGACTTATTTTCTCAATAGCACTTAGATTTACTCAGATAAGAAATCTGAAGGAAATGGTCAAATTACTTTTTAATGGCGAAGATTCTGAAAAGGGACTGTCATCGTTTCAAGCATTTGCTCTTGCAATTGCAGGACGAGTTGGAACTGGCAACATTGCAGGAGTTGCAACTGCAATCTGTTATGGAGGGCCAGGCGCGCTGTTCTGGATGTGGGTCGTAGCGATTGTTGGCGCAGGTATTTCTTTTGTAGAGGGTACGGTTGCGCAACTGTACAAGGAAGAGATAAATGGTGAATATCGGGGCGGCGGACCTTTCTATATCAGAAAGGGGCTGAAAATGGATAGGTTAGCAAAATTCTTTGCAGTGGCTTTTATCCTTACGATGATATTAACACAGACAGGACTACATGCCAACGCGATGGCAAGTGCAGTAGAAGCTTCCTTTGGCATCAAATCATGGATTTGTGGGATTGTAATCATCGCACTCCTTGCAGTGGTAATCATCGGCGGAGTCAAAAGAATTGGTTCTGTCGCAGAGAAAGTCGTTCCATTCATGGCAGGTGCATACATTCTGATGGCGCTCATAGTTATCGGTTTGAACATCAATATGTTGCCATCAGTTATAAAACTTATCTTTACATCGGCATTTGGACAGGATCAAATTATTGGTGCAGCGATGGGTACGGCGATGATCTGGGGCACAAAAAGAGCAGTATTTTCCAGTGACGCAGGTCTATCTACAGCGTCTCCGTCAGCAGGGTGCGCCGAGGTTTCTCATCCGATTAAACAGGGAATGGTCCAGTCGTTTTCAATCTATATCGATACATTGTTCGTCTGTTCTGCAACAGGATTTATGATGCTGATGACAAATTGCTTCAATGTTCTTGGAACAGATGGACAATACCTAGTTAATAACCTGGGAGATATGGAAGCAGGGCCTGTGTGGGTGCAGGCGGCATTAAATTCGCAGTTTGCAACGATTGGTGGAATGTTTATTGCAGTGGAAATGTTTATATTTGGTTATACTACTATTTTAAATCTGTATTATGGTTCAGAGACGAATCTGGCGCTTTTCTATTCGGGGAAAAGACAACCTGCATATGTCAATACGATTTTGCGGATTGTATACCTGGCATTCACGTTCTATGGCACAGTTTTGACCGCATCTGACGTGTGGAACCTCAGTGATGCATGTCTCGGGGTTCTTCTTTGGATCAATATGATTACCCTTTGTATGCTTGCAAAGAAGGTCGTAAGGCTTCTGAGGGATTACGAAGCGCAGAAAAAGGCGGGACTAGATCCAATCTTTGATCCTGAGCAATTCGACGATATTGCCAATACAGAGTCGTGGATTCCTATCAGAGATAGATATATGGCAAAGAGAAAAGTTGACGAAAAAGTATAAATTACAAAACTATTTAAAATATATGTAAAAATACCGCCTAAATGGCGGTATTTTCATGCCCAATAATTATTCCATGTAAATAGAGATCATCTTTCAGGTACGAAAAGGAGATCCAGCTCGTAAGCGGTTGGGAAATTTTTTGCGTAATTTCTGATATACCGGCACATTTCTTTTGTTGCCGCTGCTTGCTGAATGCCGTGCTTTAAGAGAATGGCTATATTTCTATATTGTTTAGGCTCAAAAGAAAATACCTGGACTGCGGCAGTAATTCTTTTCATGACTAATTTGCCTTGTATACAGTAACCCATACCGCTTTCTACCATTGCAATGAGAGTAGTATCGTCGTAACCGGTAAAACAGGTGTCAGATGTCATATTTAAATTTGAAAGAACTTTTAAGACTTCTTCATTATACGGATATTCCTGAATGAGAAGCGGTGTTTTTTTTACATCTTCAGCAACGACATAATTTGTATTTTTCGGTCTGAAATATGGATCTGTAATGCATATCATTTCATCTTGATATACTTCTTCAATGTCGATCGCCGGGTTGGCATCGGAACAGCCTATTCCAATATCTATTTCATTTCTAATAAGCCACTCAATAATTTCCTGATTACATGCACCAGACCGTACTTGTAATTCTATATTTGGAAATTCTTTTCGAAAGGAATTGAGAATACCCGGAATCCAGTTACTGCAGATACTGCTGTTGGTACCGATTCTGACTATACCGGATTCTAATCCTTGCAGGCTGTGAATCTGGTCTCGGAATTTTCTATCTTCATTAAGAACTGCAGTTGCAAAGGGGAGAAGCTGTTCGCCATAAGTGGTCAGGCTGACACTCTTAGTACTTCGATTAAACAGGGGTAATCCCAATTCCTTTTCAATTTTGGCCAGAGAGTGGCTTACGGCAGACTTTGTCAGATATAAGGCGTCAGCCGTCATTGTAATACTGCTGTACTGAGAGATGGTGACCATGATTAGATAATCGGATAATGTCATTTGTAGTACCTCCTTAGTGTTGTGCTTTCTTCAACGCAGGTTGAAAATGTTGGAATTTACACATCTTAAGACATCGGTTAATATTTAATTAAAGATATAATGAACGAAGGAGACAATGCTATGAACATGAATCAAATTAAACTAAAACTAAAAAAGGGAGAACCGGTTATTGGCACCTTTGTCAGGATGAACAGTATATCGATGGAAATCCTTGGAAGAACAGGCTTTGATTTCGCAATCATTGATGTGGAGCACGGCGTGCATACAATGGCGGATGTTTCTAACATGATACGCGCGGCAAAATCTGTAGGAATAAGTCCAATTGTGAGAGTACCGGGAACAAATCCTGTCAATGCGATGAGGGCTTTAGATGCGGGAGCTGATGGGGTGCAGATACCGCAGCTAACCAATCTGGAACAGATAAAAGAAATTGCAAAAGCGACCAGATATTATCCGATGGGAGAGAGAGGTATGTGCAACTATGTAGCAGCAACCGGCTATTCCACCATTCCCTTTGACGAGCATATGAAAACATCTAACGAAGAAGTTCTGGTTACGATTCATGTAGAGAATGCATGGGCGGCAGAGCATATAGAGGAAATCCTTGAAATTCCCGGAATCGATGTGGTCTTCTGTGGACCTAATGACATGTCTGAATCGCTGGGTGTACCAGGGCAGATGACACATCCGAAAGTCGTTACCCTGCTTGACAAAGTGTTTCACGTATGCGGAGAGAAGGGGGTGGCGACTGGAATCTTTGTAAAACGTCCGGAATTGATGCCCCATTGGATTGAAAAAGGTGTTCAGTATCTGACTTGTTCAACCGATGTGGGAATCTATGCTGACTATGCAAAGATGACCGCTGATGAAATGAAGAGACAGCTTGCAGAAAACTGGAAAAAATAAGTTAACAATAGCAAAACTATCAAATTCATTTGATTAAATATAATATATCATGCAGATTATTTTATTGTCAAGCAAAAGAAATAAATGGAAGAAATGGAGAATGTACTATGAACGAATTGCGTTTTTCAAAGCTGGCGGCGAATTACCCAGCTTCAGGAATCAGAAGGATGTTTGACCTTGCAGCAAAATATGACGATGCCATCAAGCTGACTGTTGGAGAACCAAACTTTGAGACACCTGGCTATATCAAAGAGGCAGCTAAAAAGGCGCTTGATGATGGAAAGGTATTCTATGCACCAAATGCAGGAATACCCGAGCTTAGAGAGGCAATTGCTGACAAATATAGAATTTATGACAATGGTTACACAAAAGAAAATGTAATTGTTACGACAGGGGCCTTGGAGGGACTCATCTTGTCTTTCATGAGTTTTTTGAACCCCGGAGATGAAGTTTTAGTAACAGATCCTTGTTTCCCTAACTATTACGGTCAATTGCAAAGTGTAGGTGCCATCCCAGTTTCAGTGCCTACCTACGAAAAATACGAATACCGCGTACAGGCAGAGGATATTGAAAATACCATCACTGCGAAAACAAAGGCAATAATCATCAACTCCCCTTGCAACCCTACTGGGGCAGTTCTTACAGAGAGCGATATCAGGTCCATTGCTCAAATAGTGAAAAAAAATGAGCTTATAGTTTTCTCTGATGAGCCGTACGATTGCATTGTCTTTGACGGTCAGAGACCCTTTAGTATGGCACAATTGAAAGAAATGAAAGATAACGTGATTATTCTGAACAGTTTTTCTAAATCTTACGCAATGACAGGATGGAGAATCGGGTATATCGTCGTACCAGACGGTTATTCTCAGAAAATGGCAGAGGTGCAGGAAGGAATTGTGTCGTGCGTTTCCACCTTTTCTCAATATGCGGCAGTGGAGGCTCTGAAAAGCGACCGTTGTATAAAAGAGATGCTTGCCGAATATACCCGCAGAAGAGATATTCTAATTGATGGACTTAATAAGGTTCCAGGCATTACATGTCCAAAGACAAAGGGCAGCTTCTATGCCTTTGCCAATATCAAGGCATTTGGTAAAACATCACAGGAGTTCGCAGAGGAACTTGTAGAAAGGGCGAGGGTTGTAGTTGTTCCCGGATCGGCCTTCGGAAAAATGGGGGAGGGATATATTCGTTTAGTATTTGCCAATTCAGATGACAATCTGAAAGAGGCAGTGAGACGAATCGACAATCATGTGAGGAAAAATTATCCCGCACTTTGCTAACGCCGGGGTATGAAGAAAAGAAGGTTGAAATTCAGGATCAGATTTTCAAAGGAGAGTATAATCATGAAATTTCTTACATACAGGTATGGAGAAAAATTATTCTTAGGTATATTGACAGTGTGTGTGGAAAAGGTATTAGATCTATCAAAAATCCTCCCTGGTACAAGTGGCAAAACCATGATAGAGTTTATCGAGAGTGCTTCAGATGCGGACCTTGATGCTGTTAAAGAAGCGTTGGACGCTGATGCTGACCATAAGGGTATTCCTCTGGCAGAAGTACAACTGCTGGCTCCCATTACCAGACCGATTCATGACATTCTCTGCGTGGGCGTCAATTACAAGGAACA
>NZ_DBFWLQ010000013.1:0-38428 GCF_048465375.1 Emergencia sp.
ACACCGTCATCGTACCGGAAGGCTATCCGGCAGTGCTGAAAGCGGTACAGGACCTGGGCTACAAGACAATCTTAGTTGACACATCAGAGTACAGAAAACTTGATGGCGGACTTAGCTGCTTATCATTAAGATTCTAGTCTCTTGATAAGAGAGGGGTAACTTAATATGGGCAATAAATCCAATGAACAGGGATTAGGCGTCGCCAAACTGGCGCTATTTTCTATAGGGCTGACTCTGGCCAGCGGTGTCTTCAGTTTATCTGGAGACTTCGCTGCCGGCGGAGCCCATACACTGGCAGTTCTGCTCGGATGGGTGATCTGCGGCGTCGGTATGTTGGGACTGACTATGTGTTTCTTCAAACTGAGCGTTGTAAAAACAGATTTGACGAGTGGTATCTACAGTTATGCAAAAGAAGGTTTTGGAGAGTTTGTCGGGTTCAACTCCGCATGGGGTTACTGGATGAGCGCAATGCTGGCACAGCTTTCTTTCATTACGCTGCTTTTTGCGGCACTGGGAAACTTCTTTGAGGTCTTTGGAACCGGGAGCAACTTGGTTTCCATGGTCGTTGCATCGGTCATCATCTGGTTGTTGTCTCTGCTTGTACTGCGAGGCGTAAACCAGGCAGTAGCCATTAATGCAGTGGTGGTGATTGCAAAGTGTGTCCCAATTGTCGTAATGGTCGTTGCCATCATTTTGGCTGGTGCGTTCAAATGGGACATCTTCATGGATAACTTCACTGGGGAAGCAAGTGGAATGAGTCTGTTAGATCAGATCAAATCCACAGTATACACCACAGTGTGGACATTTATTGGAATTGAAGGTGCTGTAGTGCTTTCCGGAAGAGGGAAGAACACAAAAGTTGCAGGTATTGCAACCGTGATTTCCTTCCTCTCACTGTTCGTACTCTACCTTTTGATTTCTGTTTTGAGCATGGGTGTCATGCCGGCAGAAGAATTGGCTGCGCTTACAAATCCGCCTATGGCAGGTTTATTAGAATATGTCGTGGGTCCTTGGGGTGCTGCACTTGTAAACATCGCTGTGATTGTATCTCTGGGCGGAGCGTTGTTCTCCTATACCATTCTCTGTGTAGACAGCGCATATGGTCCGGCAGAACAGGGGGCATTCCCGTCGGTGTTCCGCAAATTGAACAAATTCAAAGCGCCTACATGGTCTGTCATCATTTCGGCCATTTTCATTCAGGTATTCATCGTTATCATTTATTTTAACGCTGGAACCTATCAGGCTGTTTATGCGATGTCAACCAGCGCGATTATGGTGCCGTACGTGTTCTCTGCATTCTATTACCTAAAACTTGTAATCAGAGGACAGGGGTTAGAACCGGGCAACAGCAATAAAGCAATGGCATGGCTCATCGGTATTGTAGGTTCGATTTATGGAATCTGGCTGCTATATGCAAGTGGTTTGCAGTATATTTTAATCGCAACGATCTTGTACGCACCTGGCAGCATAATGTATTACTATAATAGAAAGAAAAACGGTCAAAAGATCTTTGAAAGTACCGGGGACATCGTTGCATGCGTGGTACTGGCGGCTTTGATTGTCACTGCGATCATATTTATCGCGACAGGAAGAATCAATCCGTTTGAAATGTAAAGAAAAGTATAAAACGACTTTCAAAAATGCTTGAAAGTCGTTTTTTCTTTGATGTTTTTTGCATAGTATAACCTAAAATGTAAAATACTATCTTTAATAAAAGATAAGGGGGATAAAAATGTCAACGAATTTTAATAATAGTGAGACAAAAGACAACTTGATGAGAGCCTTTGCGGGTGAAAGCCAGGCGAGAAACAGATACACTTTCGGCGCGTCTCAGGCAAAAAATGCAAATCTTCATGTTATTGAAGCTGTTTTTACATTTACAGCAAACCAGGAAAAAGAACACGGTGAGATTTTCTACAATCATCTGAAAGAACTGGCAGGGGATACGATCCACATTGACGGTGGTTATCCAGTTGATATCACAGATTCTATGATTCAGCTTTTGCGCTATGCACAGCACAACGAATATGAGGAGCACGACGACGTGTACAGTGCTTTTGGACAGAAGGCTGCAGAAGAGGGCTTTCTGGCTGTAGCCAACTCATTTAATCAGATTGCAAAGATTGAAAAGGTTCACGGAGACCGATTCGGCATGTTCGCAGATCTGCTCGAACAGAACAAACTCTTCATCTCTGACGTGGAGTGTGACTGGATGTGCCTCAACTGCGGACATATTCACAAAGGTACCAGCGCGCCGCAGATTTGTCCGGTATGTCAGCATAATCAGGGCTACTTTGTCAGACTGGAACTGGCGCCGTTTACAGGAGCGATTTAAGTACAGAAAGAGAAAAGACCGGTAGCCACGGTCTCAATGTCATTAAGTTAAAAGCTGTCATAGGCATTAGACCAGGCAGGCTATCAAATAAATAGGAACAGAGCATACAATTTGTATGCTCTGTTCCTATTTATTTGATAGCCTGTTCAAGGACTTATTTATTTTTGATCTCTTTAAGATATCTGTAAATGGTTGGTTCTGACGTGCATAGCTTTTCTGCGACGAAAGGAACCATTCCGCGTACGGCAAAAACACCGTAATCATTTAGTTTATTCACAATCACTTTTCTTTCTGATGCCTTCATGCGATCAGGAGAAATAATCGAATCATTGACTTCTCTTTCGACAATATCATACATGTGTCCATTGATATTGGTATCAAAGTTTTCCTGATATTTAGCTTTATTAGGGTTTGGGTAGAGTGCGTGATTTTCAATGAATTTTTCAAGATCGTCAAATATATCTTGTATTTCATGGGTATCGTGGTTAACACATAAAAGCCCAATGAGTTTATCATTTTCTTTAATAAAAAAGGTAGATGCTACAAGATGTCTGCCTTCTTTCGTCTTGCCCAGATAATTAGCTACATGACTCTTGGTTTCGTATTCTTTTGATTCAATAAGGTCAATTGCCAGATCTGTAAGAGGGCTTCCGATTTCCCGGTGACTTATGTGATTATTCACAATTTTAACGACTGAATGATTGGGTTCAGACACATCATGTAAAAGTATTTCATAGGCAGGACCACATACCTCGCCCCAAAAGTCAACCAAAGGGAAATATTTTTCAAGTTTTTTTAAATTACTCATTATATTCTCCTATTCTCTTATTCTAGCCTTCAACTATTCTATCTTGTTAGATGCAAAAGGTCAATAAAATTCTATTAAAAAAATAAAAATATATCAATATAATAAAAAATTATTGACATGTTGATAAAAATATATTAAAATGCAATTGACATCGAAACATAAATCAGCTTCCAATTAATCCTTTAAATGGGGAAACGCCAGTTGATACTTCCTAATAATATAGCTGATTTTGGAATAGTTAATGATGTTTATTCAAAGTTTTTTACTGTCGAATGTCCAGCGAGAGCATGCTATCAGGTAGCTGCACTGCCAAAAGGCGCACTGGTTGAAATCGAGGCCATTGCAGCAAGATAGAGTGCGACAAACGAGGAGGTTGTTCTATGAGAAATAAGATGAAACCATACTTTCAAACACTTAAAGGCGGATTGTTTGAATCAGTAAACAAAGCAGATGTCGGAGACAATGCTGACAAAATGAAGGAAGACGATGTTGCGATGCTGTGCTGGGCAGATCCTTTTTTTCCGGATGACAAGTTAGATTATGATGTGCGCGCTGCGATAGAAAAATCACTTTTAGATGGAACAGCACAGCACTATACTGCACCTATTGGAAATGCAGAACTTAAGGAAACGATAGCCAAAAAGCTCTTTGAGGATAATTACCTCAGTGTGAATTCAAAAAGGAACATTATTATCACACCAGGATCAGATGCAGCATTGTTTTTTTCGCTGGTTCCATTCATTGAGCCAGGTGATGAGGTTATGATTGTCGATCCAAGCTATCCGAATAACTTTCAGGCTGTACAGATACTCGGAGGTATTCCTGTATCAGTGCCGGTAATGCCAGAGACTGGATTTGAAATTGAGATTGAAGAATTTGAGAAAAGACTTACTGACAGGACAAAGATGGTGATCCTCTCAAATCCAAACAATCCAACGACAGTTGTTTATTCGCGTAAATCAATGGAAGCACTAGCAGATTTCGTGAAAAAGAATGATCTCATCATTGTTGTTGACCAGGCGTTTGAGGATATCGTGTTTGATGAAAAAGAAATGATAACTATGGCATCCCTTGAAGGAATGTTTGAGAGAACAATTACAATTTTTTCTATATCTAAGGGATTTGGACTTAGCGGCCTGAGAGTTGGTTACATAGTTGCTCCGGATGTTCTCATTGATACAATGTTTGCTTCTGCTGTCAGCGTGATTGGAGCAAGCAATACTGCATCACAACTTGCAGCGATTACGGCTTTACAGAAGAGAAAAGCTTTATTAAGAGGTTACAAAGAAACGTTTGACTACAGGAGAAAAGTGCTGTACGATGCGTTGCGAGATATACCCGGCGTAGAGATGCAGATTCCACAAAGTGCATTCTTGTCGTGGATCGATGTGTCAAAACTAGGCAGTTCAGATGAAATCGTCAACTATCTTATAGAAGAAGCAAAGGTCTTCGTTAATTCAGGGAATTGTTATGGAAGCATGGGAGAAGGGTATATCCGACTTGTACAAGGATGCTACAGAGACGATGAAACGATTGAAGCTATTATACGGCGCATCAGAGCAGCACTAATAAAGAAGAGTCATGAAAAAGGACTCAGATAGGAGAAAACGATGGAAAAGAGCAAAGAAAGATATGTTGCAGAAGCAATGATCAATGAGTATCTAAAAATAAAAGAGGGCGAGTACCTGGCAATTACTGCAGATCAAGATTCTAATTTTAAGCAACTGGAAGCCTATCTTGAAGTTTGTCATGAAAATGATGTTGCCTGCACCATTCTGAAGACAGCAACGCCTCCAGGACAGAGCAAGGCCGCCGAAGCGACAGTCCCTGTAGAGGCAACAAAAGAATTCCTTATGAACGTGGACTGCTGGATTGATGCAGGGTCAATGGGATTGCTGTACTCCGACATCTATGAACATGTTATGGAAAACAACAAAAAGATGAGATACATGCTGACCATTAATCTTCCAACCGACATGTTATATGATATGTACTGTAGCTTCCGGGTGGAGAAGATGGTGGAACTGACCAATCTTATAAGAAAAAGGTATAACGAATCAAAATCGATAACTGTGTGCAATAGTGATGGCATGGATATTACTTTCGAGGTGGACACAAATAATTTCATAGCTATGGATAACGGGGACGCCAGCATCCCAGGAATGTATACGCCACCTGCAGATATCAACTTTATTCCAAAGCAAGGCACTGCAAAGGGGACGATTGCATGTAGGGCCGTGTATGCAGCGTCTCAGGAACCGGACACCATCTCAGATGAACCAGCATTTATACATATTGATGAAGGAAGAGTAGTTGGTATCGATGGAGAAAAAAATGCATCAGAATTCCTTAATAATTGGTATAAGAAGTTTGAATATGATAAAAATGCAAGAATGATCGCGCATGTTCTTGTAGGATTGCTGCCAGGATCAAAAGAAATAGCATCATACTGTGTGATAGATGAACGCATATATGGAGCTGCATGCTGGGGAATCGGTCATGTCAGTGCACTGGATATGCCTCCGAAAGGGCAACCTTCAGATACGCATGTAGATGTTATATGTCCAAGAATAACTATTTTGTTCGATGATCAGGTCATAATGGAGAATGGTGAGTTTGCATGTCCTGAGTTTAAGGCGATTGCAGATGTCATGGTCAAATAAAAAACAGTTATATAATAAAGTGAATTGTCACAGGAGAAAGAAAATGAATGAAAGCAAAGGAACAATGGAAAGTGTAACATTAAGTCGCGTGCCGGACAAGCAAAGAAAAAACTGGTGGACAGTAGCATTGATACAGGCGGGAATAATGATTAGCATACCTTGCCTTATGGTAGGATCAACGCTAGCATCTAGCCTATCAATTAGTGAAGCTATCATCGCAATTATAGTAGGATTTGCAATCGCAGTGTTCTTTATGACTTTAATAGGAATGCAGAGTAGCGATCTTGGAAGGCCGATGTGCGTAGTTGCTTCATCAGCGTTTGGCAAAACAGGTGTCAGAATTTTTATGATGATACTTTTTTCAGCAGCGTTGATTTGCTGGTTTGGATATCAGACAGTCGTATGTGGAGAAGCTTTTTCAAATCTCCTCAGCAAATTCTTTGGTGTTAATTTCAGCGTAACAGCATCAATCATCATTTGGGGCATCATTATGTTGATTACAGCGGTATGGGGAATCAATGCGCTTGGATGGTTGAATAATATTGCGATTCCAGCCCTGATTATCGTCATCGGCATTGCGTCAATCATTGCCTTTAAGACATATGGCACGGCAGCGCTTGCAGGATATCAGCCACCTGCAGAAACACAGATTTCGGTCATTGCAGGTATCGCTATGGCATTCGGCGGACAGTCATGCGGGATGGTAGTAACCGGCGATATCACAAGATTTCAAAAGACACGAAAAGATACCGCTCTGGCGACAATTCTCGGGGTATTTCCGATAAGCGTCATAATGATCATTCTGGGATATATATTATCGGTTATGACAGGGGATTCAGATATTAGTAATATCCTCTGCACATTAGGATTGCCTGTTCTTGGTATGCTTGTACTGATAGCTGCTACATGGACAACAAATACGACCAATTCATACAGTGCCGGTATTGACATGGTTATGCTGTTCAATTCAAGTGATAAGAGCAGAGTAATTATGACAGTGATTGCAGGCGTGCTTGGAACAGTTTTAGCCCTGACGGGTATTATGTATCATTTTGGAACATTCCTGACACTTTGCGGCGATGCTTTTGGTCCAGTTGCCGGAGTCATGGTTGCCGACTATTGGATCGTAAGGAAAGGCAATCCTGACAAGTGGTTCTATAAAGATGGTTTTGACTGGGTTGGAATCATCTCTTGGGCAACAGGCGTCGTATTTACATTTGTTTTTGGTACGGATTATGCAATCTTTATCGGCATAGTTATTTCATTCGTACTGTATCTGGTTCTCAGAAAACTTATTAGAGAGAAACAGAATGTTGTTGACGAAACGGAGCTGTAGCAATGATAAAATACGATTACTTAACTTATCAGAACGAATTGATCAATGATTTGTGCGAACTAATTTCACTGCCAACTGTAAACAATGATAGCCCTGAACCCGGTATGCCTTTTGGTGAAGATGTCAAAAAAGGGTTTCAGTGGGTCAAAGAAAAGTCTGCGGAATTCGGTTTTGAAATTACGGAATATGATGGCTATGCACTTCAGGCAGATATTGGCACAGGAGAGCATGTCATAGGAATGTTATGCCATGTGGATGTTGTCCCGGCAGGCGAAGGCTGGGATACGGATCCCTTTCAGGCGAATATAAAAAATGGCAGAATTTATGGAAGAGGAACGGTAGATGATAAAGGACCATTGGTTTGCTGCTTCTATGCTGCTAAATACATGAAAGACAACGGATTGATTCCGGATCATATCCGACTTAGAATTATAGTTGGCGGCGATGAAGAAAGAGAATGGAAAGACATTGCTTACTACTGTGAGCATGCAAACGCCCCGGAAATATCTTTTGCAGCGGATGGTAAGTTTCCTCTCGTATTTGGCGAGAAGGGGTTGATAGACTTCGACTATATCTGGAACTTGGAAAGAGACAGTAAATCATCGATTAAATTAGTAGCTTTTGATGGAGGAATGGCCAGAAACAGTGTTCCGGCTAATGCGAATTTCACTTTCAGAACAGATAATGCAGAGACAATAGCTAATACAATAAAAAACACCGCAAACAGGCTGGGGTATGATATAGCAATAACAACTGGCGGTGATAAATTGAATGTCAGTGTAAAAGGTCGTGGCTGTCACGCCATGTCACCGGAGAAAGGGATTAATGCAGTCTCAAGAGCAATCCGTCTCATGTCAGAACTTGGAAGTAACCTGGATTGTCATACTTTTGCAGAATCATATGAAAGATATATCAGTGAAGATTATACCGGAGGACTTTTAGGATGTGCATGTAGTGATGAGGAATCAGGTCTGTTGACATTTAACCCGGGACAAATCATTATGAATGATGAGAAGATCCAATTGCTTGCAGGGATAAGATATCCAATCAGTTCTGATTATGAAAGATTTGCTTCGTGTATAAAAGAAGCTGCAGCAAAAATGGGGTGTCAGTATGTGATAGTTGATCAAATGAGACCAATCTATTTCAAACGGGATGATGAGGTCGTGGTTCTTTTAGAAAACGCATACCGTGATGTCACAGGTGATATCATCAATCAGCCGTTTACTGTAGGCGCAGCCACATTTGCACGGGCAATGCCTAATACAGTTGCATTTGGACCAATCTTTCCGGAACAGGAGGAAATGTCCCACTTGCCTAATGAATATATTTCTGTAGAAGACTTAAATAAGACAACGGAAATATATATCAATGCGTTAAACAATCTTGCTACACGTCAGATTAAATAAAACAAATTATAGGAGGAAAAAATGATTAAAACAGAGATATTAAATGTTAATGGGAATGATGTACAGGGAGTGCTAATCAATGCGCCTGGTGGCGAAGGGCACCCGAACATGATTATACTTGTTTGTAAAAAGGGTTATATTATGTGTGGATATCTAAACCAGGAAGCGGCAACCAATTTTGGTGATGCGGCATGTGTCATCAGTGGCAGCTCATTTGATGAAATCCTTACAAATCCGGTAAAGGTTGTTTTGCCGAAAGCAGAAAGGCTTGGAGTTAAAATTGGTATGATAGGTGCTGAAGTGTGCGATATTCTGAATTAAAAAAAGTCTTTCTTTATAGTTAAGTTGCGACTTGCCGGATGTTAACAACCCAATCAAATAAAGGAGGGTAATCAAGTTATTCGTGAGGTTTCCCAAACTTTAAGGGGGCTGTATTGTAAACGATAGATTATACGTACCTTGAAAAAATCAACGCCGTCAGGTCAGCCCTGGCGGCGTAGCCGATTCGTTTAACTTAATGAAATTGGTTCCGGTCTTTTCTCTTTTTGCTTAGTTTTCTGACTCTGTAGCCATATCATCCAAAATCATCTGCAAATCTTCACGGCAGCCACCGCACTTGTCTCCTACCTTTGCAATTTCACAGAGGGCCTTGAGATCGCATACGCCAGTCTCTCTGATGATATCCTCTATTTCTCCACGGGTTGTGTGGTAGCAGAGACATACCTCATAATCCCTAGATTTCTTATCCATAATAAAATCTCCTTACAATTCAATTCTTTTTTAGTATACCACAAAATATAGAGATAAAGCATCACAACTTCTTCACATAATCAAAATATAAAACATACATATACGGTGTACTATAGTAATAAAGAGCATCAGGAGGTGAGAGAATGAACGGCTTCAAGTACAAACTATATCGCTTTATGCAAGGCAGACGGGGTCTCGACAATCTAGGCAGATTCCTCATCATGACAGCCATGCTATTGATGATTTTATCGATGTTCTTCGTCAAATTTCCGGCTGTATACAGAGTCGCATACTATATAGGGGTATTCGCTTTTATCTATGCCTATTTTAGGGCATTTTCGAGGAATATCTATAAAAGGGAAATGGAAAATAACAAGTATCTGGCTTTTAAATATAAAATCACTAAAGGCAAAAGCCTGAAACAGTGGCGTTATGAACGCAAGATTTACACTTTCTTCAAATGCCCCGGATGCGGACAGAAGATGAGAGCGCCTAAAGGGAAGGGCTCTATCAGAATCACATGCCATCAATGCGGCAGCGAATTTCAGAAAAGAGTATAGCTTATAGAGAACAAAAGACTAGACCTGGGAGGGATAGTCTTTTTTGATTCATAGGAAATTGTTTTTCCCCTTTTTCAATAGTTGAAAGCTGCCATAGGATTTTCAGCATTGAAAGAGGGAGAAGCATATTCCTTGCTTCTCTGGTGATCGGTAAAGGCATCGTCAGACTTTAAGAAATAAGCGTATTCTTTTCTTCCTGCATCCCAAGTGGCATCGACGTTATAGTAGACATGACCCAGTTTGACGATATTCCAGGCGTGATTTTCATCTCTGCCGGTGCCTGCCACGATACGCACTGGAATTTTCGCTGCCTTGCACATCCTGTAGAACAATGTAGAATACCCCTGGCAGACAGCACGCTGATTTACCAGAGCCGCATAAGCAGTGTATTTTTCAGAGTAATTTGGTCCATGGATATCATCGTATTGTACAGTATGACATATGTAATCATAGATTGTCTTGACTTTGTCATACGCAGTCTTTTTTTCTAAATGCAATGAATCCAATGTTTCCTGCAGCAGTATTTCGAATTTTTTTTCCTGCACTGCAGAGGTCTTATAGGCAATCCGGTAGCTGAACGTATAATAGTGTTTTTTGTTTTTCTTCAAGTAGCTGCAGCTGGCTTTATAACCATCAAACAGGCTGTATCGCAAATAATCACCCATCGAAGAAAAATCGCTGCCCTCATCTGCAAATGCATCGTCGTGAAAAAACTTGCAGACTTGAGAAGTATTGCCGTTGTCTGTGACGTAGGTGAACTGTATCTGCCGCTTATGGTCTAAAATCTGCTGACAATAATAGGCCCTGGCATCAGTATGAGAATCAAACACAGGAGTATTGTCCATCTTGCCAGCTGAAATGACTGCAGCCAACAATGCAGTTACGGCAGCAGCTGCAATAATCATGATGACTCCCTTTCTCCAAGCTGCATATTTCATAAATGAACCTCAATAATAAAGTATTTTTATAGTCCATTGTATGCGAGAGAGAATGAAAAGTTTCTGAGATATTTCATTGATAAGATTGTTGACGATGAAGGACTTTTGAGATAATATGAACTAAAATTTGAAAGAAGGTGATATAATGGAATCTTATGAAGCAGAACTTTACGACGTTTTTCAGAGAATTGGAATTACCGATTATGACATTCATGAGCACAAAGCGATTTTTTCCACCAAAGAAGCAGAAGACGAAGGTCTGATTCTGCCTGGACTTAACTTGAAAAATCTTTTGATCAAAGATAAAAAGACGGAGCACTTTTTTATGGTCATTTTGGAAGATCACCGCCACATGGATGAAAAACACTTCAAAGACTTGACAGGATGGGGGAAAATTAGATTTGCACAGGAAAAAGAGATGTGGGAGTTGTTGAGACTGACGCCGGGCTCTGTTTCGCCTTTTGGTCTGCTCAGTGATAAGGATCACAGAGTCACCGTGGTGCTTGAGAAACTGATTACAGATGCAGCAGAAGACGAATTGGTCAACTTTCATCCTAATCGAAACACCGCTACCTTATCCTTAAAGAAAAGGGACTTTCTAAAATTTTTGGAATCTATAGGCACGGATGTTATTTTTGAGAGATGAAAAAGAGTGCAGAGGAATCTCAAGGCTGATATAGCCGGCAGATTTCATCATGCACTCTCTTTTTTTATTTCATGGTACCTTCGTTCATAAACTTTACATGCCAAGACAAGGCCTCTTCTAGAATATGCGGCGTCTGCATGGCACTGGTTTCACAGGCGCGCTTGTAATAATCCATCAGCTTTTCACGATAGTCTGGATGAGCGCAGTTGCTGATGATTTTTAACGCCCGTTCTTTTGGACTGCATCCGCGAAGATCGGCATATCCTTGCTCGGTGACGATGACCATCACGTCATGTTCGGTATGATCTACATGAGAGACCATGGGAACGATAGAAGAAATATCCCCATTCTTAGCCAGAGAAGCTGTTGTAAAAATGGTGATGGAGCCGTTTCTGGCAAAATCACCGCTGCCGCCGATGCCGTTCATCATGCCGGAGCCGTTGACGTGAGTTGAGTTGACGTTGCCGTAGATATCCACTTCCAGGGCGGTGTTCATGGCGATGATGCCCAGCCTGCGAATGACCTCTGGATTATTGCTGATTTCCTGCGGCCGGAAGATCAGCTTACCTTTGTATATCTCTGCCTCCTGGTCAAATTGCTCTTTCATTTCCGGGGATGGTGAGATTGCAGTTGTAGAAGCACATTTTGCCTTTCCGCATTTGAGCATCTGCAGCATGGAGTCCTGGACAACCTCAGTATAGCAGGTCAGATCGTGAAATTCAGAGTCCAGCAGTCCGTAGAGCACGGCGTTGGCAACGCTTCCGACTCCTGATTGAATGGGCAGGAGCGTATCTGTCAATCTGCCGGCTTCCACTTCTTTTTCCAAAAATTTAATGATGTTCTGTGCAATTTTTTTTGCATTGTCATCGATCGCTGCCAGTGGTCGAACGCCGTCCTGCAAGTCGGTAATGACGATGGCGGCGATTTTATCAAAACCACATTCCATGTAAGGTTTTCCGATCAAATCATCGGGTTTTACAATGTTGATAGGCCTTCTGTGTGGCGGGTTATCCATGACGAGACAGTCGTGCATGCCCTCTAAAGCCATGGACTGATGCAGATTCAGTTCGACAATGACCTTGTCAGCTTGTTTAATAAAGGAAGGCGCATTTCCAATTGCAGTGGTAGGGACCAAGCCACCCTCTTCAGTGATCGCTAAAGCTTCCACGATTGCGATATCCACTTTTGGGATAGACCCGTAGTTGATGTATTGGGTAGAGTGAGAAAGGTGCATGTCAGTATATTCTACATCACCTTTGTTAATAGCCTTTCTGATCGTCTTATTGGTAAGGTAGGGCAGTCTTTTTCTAATGATGCCGGCTTCTGTGAGTGCCGTGTCAATTTCAGGGCCGACAGAAGCACCGGAATAGAGATCTATTTTCAATTCTGCACCCCTTTTTGCTCTCTCAGCCAAAGCCAGAGGCACCGCTTTGGGGTATCCAGATGGAGTGAAACCACTGACTCCCACAACCATACCATTCTCGATCAGCTCCGCCGCCTGTTCTGCGCTCCTGATCAAACCGTAAGCTCTATCGCTTCTCATTCTTTCATTAACTCTTGGATCCAAATCCATGATCGTTCCTCCTCCAATTGGTGTTTATAGTTGTCGATTGGCTATTTTTCATGATAGCATCATTAGTAATAAGTATCAACCTGGAACTTTGTTCATTTTTTGCACATTGTTTTTGCAGAATGTGGAAGAATCATGGTATACTGTTACTAATGCAAAACATACGAGGTGAAGAGAATGAGAAAAACAAAGATTGTCTGTACGGTTGGACCTGCGTCAAAGGAGAGAGAGACTCTCAAGAATATGCTTTTGGCGGGGATGAATGTAGCGCGGCTGAATTTTTCCCACGGCACTCACGAAGAGCACAAACAAACAATCGAGAATTTCAGGAAGGTGAGAGACGAACTGGGAATTCCGGCGGCGGTTTTGCTCGACACCAGAGGACCGGAAATTCGTATCAAAAACTTTGAAAAAGGCCAAGAACTGTTGGATGATGGACAAGTATTTACCATCACAACGAGAGACGTCATAGGTACAAAAGAAATCGTCTCTGTGACGTATAAAGATTTTCCTCAAGAAGTGAAAGCGGGAAATTTAGTGCTGATCAACGATGGCAAAATTGTCATCAAAGTAGAAGAGACTACGGAAACCGATGTCAAGGGATTGGTGATTCATGGCGGCAAGATCAGTAACCACAAAGGAATCAACCTGCCCAATGTAAACCTCAACATGGAGTATATGAGCGAACAGGACCGCAGAGACATTCTGTTCGGCATTGAAAATGACGTCGATTATATTGCGGCATCTTTTGTGCGGTCAGCAAATGACGTGATGACAATCAGACGGCTGCTGGATGAAAATGGCGGGGAGGAAATCAAAGTCATTGCAAAGATTGAGAGCACGCAGGGAATCGAGAATTTTGAAGAAATACTGCAGGTTGCCGACGGCATCATGGTCGCCAGAGGAGATATGGGCGTGGAAGTAGCTTACGAAAAGCTGCCGGGCATTCAGAAGAGATTTATCAAAAGATGTGTGCAGTCAGGTAAAATCGTCATAACAGCTACGCAGATGCTGGAATCGATGATAACGAGCCAGATGCCGACCAGAGCGGAAATCACTGACGTTGCCAACGCAGTTTTTGACGGAACTTCGGCAGTGATGCTGTCCGGCGAGACGGCAGCAGGACAATATCCGGTAGAAGCCGTGGCCACAATGGCGAAGATTGCGAGACAGGCAGAAGAAGACATGCCGAGAAAAGAAATGGTCTGGCACGAGATGGACGTGATGGATGTGACTAACGCTGTAGGGCATGCCGCCTGTACTTTGGCGAAAGACATCCAGGCAGGTGCCATTATGGCGATCACTAAGACCGGGTATACGGCCAGGCGAATGTCAAAATTTCATCCCGATATCATGGTAATCGGTGCAACGCCATATGAAAAAACCTATCATCAGCTATCTCTGATTTGGGGCGTGTGCCCGATTATTGCAGGTTATAGATATGACATTGAGGACCTGTTCAGCCACTGTGCAAGGAAAGCAATCAGAGCGGGTCTGATCAAAAGCGGTGACAAAGTCGTCATCAGTGCAGGCTTACCGGTAGACGTACCCGGAAATACCAACATCATAAGAGTAGTAGAAGCAGAGTTAAAGGAATAAGACTTTAGTCGTATTTTTGAAAATACGATGATCAGACTAAATATATAGAAGGTTTTTTGGTTGAATTGATTTTTTCCAGATAGTATACTTAATATATACGACCGGCGCATCAGTTTGCGATGCAAACCGGGCTAGGGCTTCAAAATTTGGGGCAGATTCATAAAGGAGGTAGATCGTCTGGAAAGAAAAAAGTTTATTCTATTCAAACAGAACAGAACGATTCTCGTTGAGAAAGTCCGAGAATCCCTCACTTCTGTTCTTCCAATCACCGTTATCGTTTTTTTTCTATGTTTTAGTCTGATACCAGTTCCCAATAGCATCTTGATGGCTTTTGTCATAGGCGCTGTATTTCTCATTTTGGGAATGGGACTTTTTACGCTGGGTACTGACCTGGGAATGACTCCTATAGGGCAGCACGTTGGTTCTGCCATCACAAAATCTAAAAGCATATTTCTCATCGTTTTAGTTTGTTTCCTAGTTGGAACAATCATTACCATATCAGAGCCAGATCTTCAAGTTCTGGCCGAACAAGTACCAAATGTGCCTAACATGGTGCTGATACTGGCTGTTGCCGTAGGCGTAGGCATTTTTCTTGTCATATCGCTGCTGCGTATTCTATTGAAGGTAAAGCTGGCATACCTGCTGATCGCTTTTTATCTGATCGTATTTATATTGGCTCAGTTTGTTCCGCTGGATTTTCTGGCAGTCGCTTTTGACTCTGGCGGCGTAACGACAGGACCGATGACAGTACCTTTTATCATGGCGCTGGGTGTGGGTGTCGCTTCCATCAGAAGTGACAGAGATGCCACCAACGACAGTTTTGGTCTGGTAGCACTTTGCTCCATAGGACCAATCGTGGCAGTGATGATTCTGGGTATTTTATATAATCCTGAGTCGGCTGTTCAATCAGCGATATCCATGCCGGATGTATCTGATTCTGTAGAACTTTGGAAACTATTTATCAACGCACTGCCGAGGTATTTTGAGGAAGTTGGAATCGCACTGCTGCCGATGGTTATCTTTTTCCTCGCTCTGCAAGCCTGGAAGCTGAAACTTTCAAAGCACCAGTTGATACACATCATCGTAGGTGTGGGATATACCTATATCGGATTAGTCTTATTTCTAACTGGTGTGAATGTAGGATTTATGCCGGCGGGAAATTATCTGGGGCAGCAGCTCGGTTCCTTGGCGCACCCGACGGTTTTGATACCCATCGGTGCACTGATCGGTTATTTTATCGTAGCCGCAGAACCGGCAGTTCACGTGCTCAATAAGCAAGTATTTGATATCACTGCAGGCGCGATTCCATCAAAGGCGCTAAGTACCAGTTTATCCATCGGCGTGGCGATTTCGGTTGCGCTGGCGATGATGCGGATTGTTTTGGGAATCCCGATTATGTATTTACTGATACCGGGGTATCTCATTGCCGCAGTGCTGACATTTTTTACACCGCCGATCTTTACGGCAATCGCCTTTGACTCAGGGGGCGTAGCCAGTGGACCGATGACTGCGACTTTTTTGCTGCCTCTGGCGATGGGAGCTTGCAGCGCATTGGGCGGAGATGTGACCACAGACGCTTTTGGCGTCGTTGCAATGGTTGCCATGACACCGCTGATCACTATACAAATTCTTGGTCTTTATTTTAAAATAAAAACCGAACGCGGTGAGGGGAACTCTGAGGAGTCTGCACTCATCACGGACAATAATCACAAAATGAGGGAGATAGAGGATTGAATCGTTTGTATTTTTTAATTACCATTATACGTCGTGAACTAGGCGAACTATATTTTAACTATTTTCACGACCATCATGTATGCTGCTCATTTGCTGAACTATGTAATGGTACGGCACAGGAGAAAATGCTTGATCTGCTGGGCGTTGAGCAGACAGAAAAAATTATGCTGCAGGCTATTGTGAATCATGAAACAAAAGATAGATTGATGAAAGGGTTTGTCAGTGACATGGGAATTAATATGGTAGGAAACGGTATCGCTGTTTCTATTCCCATAGATTGTATCGGCGATGCGTCCGGTATGAATTATCTGCTTGAAGGCCAGGAAAAATGTGAGGGCGAGGTGAATGATATGAACAATGGTATCAATGATGTGCAATATGCACTTGTCATAGCGATTACGAGGGGCGGATATGCCGAGATGGTCATGGACGCTGCTAGAAAAGTTGACGTAAAAGGCGGTACAGTGGTGCACGCCAAGGGCGTCGGCGATGATTTCTCTGCCAAATTCTTCGGTATTTCCATCGCAAGCGAGATGGAACTTGTCTATATCGTCACAAAGAGAAAAGACAAAGATGCGCTGGTCGAGGCCATCAACGAATATGCCGGTATGAAGACAGAAGCTAATACAGCAGTTTTGACACTGCCTGTAGAAAATGTTGTCGGACTTAGGAGTGTGACAGAAGAATAACACCTCACAGGCAGACGAGCAGATTTATCGAAGCTTGCCTGCCTGTGAGTTTTTTTGAAAACTGCCTACGACGTAATTTCTTACACATTAAAAAATATCTCCAGCCACGCAAATGGCTGGAGATCAGAAATCTTCTTATTCTATTCTTCTGGCTCTTCTGTATCCTTTTCTGCCAGAACCTTTTCGTATTCTGTAAAGATCGCTTCCTTGATCTTATTTCGGGTTTCAGACAGAAGTGGGTGAGCAATATCTCTGAAGTCACCTTCTCCCATTTTTCTGCTAGGCATGGCAATGAAGAGACCGTTTTGGCCTTCAATTATTTTGATATCGTGTACGACAAATTCGTCATCAAAAGTAATCGATACGACGGCTTTCATTTTACCTTCATCATTGATTTTACGGATTCTTACATCAGTTATGTTCATACTTGACCACCTTTCTTGCCTTCTCCTACTATAGATAGAGATATTATACATCATTTTACAAAAGATGGCAATACTAATAACTAAAAAATCTGATTATTCGGAATGACTTCGATGATTTTTCTCTCTTCATCTACATCACCTAGAAATACAATTGCCGTATAATCGTCGATTTTTTTCTTTTCAGGCAAAGTGCTGGCAATCGCAATACCGGTTCCGACGACGGAAACCTCGAACTCAGAAAGAATGTCTGAAATGCCTTTGGTGCTGCCGCCTCCGCGCATGAAGTCGTCGATGATAATGGCCTTTGAACCTGGAACCACAGCCCTTTTGGATATGGACATCTTTTGCACTCTGTCGTAAGAGCCAGAAAAATAATTGATACTGACCGTAGATCCTTCTGAAACTTTGGCCTCTCGTCTGATGATAATCAAAGGAAGGTTTAATTGACGTGCAGTCATAGAGGCTAAGGCGATCCCCTTTGTCTCTACGGTGGCCACATAATCGGCTTCTTTATCTTTGAACTTCTTAGCAAAGACTGTTGCCAAGCGATTCATCAGATGGGTATCGAACATGATATCGGATGTATAGAGAAAGCCTCCGCCCAAAATTCGACTGCTGTCTTTGATGCGGCGGCAGAACTCCTCTTGTAAAACCAAAAGCTGTTCGGCAGTTATGTCGGGACTGAACCTGACTCCGCCCTTAGCGCCGGAAATCGTCTCGATATAACCTGTTCCCGTAAAACGTACGGCAGCGTCGGCCATATTGATATCCTCGCTGATGCTGGATTTCGCCACATCAAAAGCATCGCAGAAGTATTGCAATGGGTAAAGCTTGTTAGGCGTATCTGTCAGAGTCTTGATGATTGCTCCAACACGTTCTGTTCTTTTCATATTCTGCCTCCTCCCGTTTCCTATGTACATATTATTTCTTTTTTATTTTTTTGTCAAATGGTAAACATTTTAAGTGGAAATATGTTATAATGTTTCCGGGATTCCTAACGGCGTTGTCTTTTTGCCTCGACTTTAGTCGGTATGGCAAAACGGACAGCGGAGCGAGTTGTGCGAGCGTAGGAGTATTGCGAGCGTAGGAGTATTGCGTAGCAATACGTTGCCGCAAGGAAGGAAACATTGAATCATGTGCTGCAATTCCATATTCAGAGGAATACATGGAAAGCCGCAATAAATTACTATTGCCATAAGGTGGGGTTTATGGCAGAATAATATATGTTTGTGTATCGCATTTAACAATTTCACCGCAAATCAGGAACCATTGCGGTGGATTTATACTATTATGTATTATAATGGAAAGTTTGTGCAACAATAAAAATACAAATAAAATTGGATCTGGAGGATTAGTTGATGATTAATTTGTCTGAATATAAAAATATTCACTGTATCGGTATCGGGGGAATCGGTCTTTCTGCCATTGCAGAAATCTTGATCTCAAGAGGATACCACGTTTCTGGATCAGATATGAAGCAGTCGGATATTACAGATAATTTAGAGAAACACGGAGCGAAAATATATATAGGCCATAGAGCGGAAAATGTAGAAACCGCAGACTTGATTGTATATTCTGCAGCCATTGCAGAAGAAAATCCCGAAATTATCAGGGCCAGGGAAAAAAATATCCCCTTGGCAGGCCGGGCAGAAGTCCTGGGCGTACTGATGGACGACTTTGAAAACAGCATTGCAATCAGCGGGACACACGGAAAAACTACAACCACGTCTATGGTTTCTTTGATTCTAGAACAGGCGAAGCTGGAGCCAACTATTTTGGTAGGAGGCAACCTGGCTGAAATCGGAGGAAACGTAAAAGTAGGCTGCAGCAAGTATTTTGTCACAGAAGCTTGTGAGTACAGAGACAGCTTCTTGCAGCTTAGACCGAAAATCGAGGTAATACTTAATATTGACTCTGACCATTTAGACTATTTCAAAGATATCGAGCATATCGTCAGTTCCTTTGATAAGTTTGCTAAGATTGTGCCAGAAGACGGAAAAATCATTGCTTATGACGCAAATCCCTTTGTCAATCAGGTGATCAGGGATATTCCTGGCGCAATTACCTATGGATATAACGAAAACTGCACATATTATATCACCAATGTGGCATTTGATGGAAATGGAATGCCTGTTTTTGACGTGAACTATCAAGGCGAACATCTTGGGAAAGTCAAGCTTTCTGTACCGGGAGAACATAACATTCTCAATGCAGTAGGTGCTTTTGCCTGCTGCCATCAGTTGGGTGTTTCACCACAGACCATCATTGACACACTGGACAAGTTTAAAGGTACGCAGCGGAGATTTGATATTGTGGGTACCACCAGCGACGGCGTGAAGCTGGTTGACGACTATGCCCATCATCCGACAGAAATCAAAGCGACGCTTTCTGCGGCGCACAATATACCGCACAACAGACTTTGGTGCCTCTTCCAGCCTCATACCTATACGAGAACGCTGGCGCTTTTTGATGACTTTGCAGAGGCTTTTGCTGAAGCGGACATTTTGATCTTAGCTGAAATATATGCGGCAAGAGAAAAAAATATCTATAAAATTTCTTCTAAGGAATTGGCAGAAGAAATCAAACGGGTGCATCCGGACAAGAAAGTCTACTATATGGATACTTTTGAAGAAATCGCCAATTATGTGAAAAAAAATGCGGAAAAGGACGATTTGGTCATCACCATGGGCGCAGGCGACATTTATAAAGTTGGCGAACTGATTATTGCAGAATAATGGAGAGTAGCATATGGATTTCAATCAATATAAAGAAAAAGAACAGAAGCGATTAGAAATTGCGATTAAACATTTGGAAAACGGAGTCGATTTTGTGGATATCAACACCGCCTATATCGATGAAGCCGTGATGATTGGCAAAGGAACACTGATTGGCCCTTGCGTAACAATAGAAGGCGATACCACGATCGGAGAGAATTGCCGAATTTTGCAAAACAGCAGAATCAAAGATGCAAAGATAGAAGACGAAGTGGAAATTCAAGCTTCTGTGGTGCTGGAAAGCAAAGTGGGAGCCAAGACCAAAGTGGGACCGTTTGCTTACTTAAGACCGAAGAGTGTTATCGGTAAGGATTGCAAAGTGGGAGACTTTGTGGAAGTGAAGAACTCGTCCTTTGGAGACGGTTCAAAAGCATCTCATTTGACCTATATCGGGGATTCAGATGTGGGAAGGGATGTCAATATAGGCTGCGGCGTCGTCTTTGTCAATTATGACGGCAGCCAGAAACATCGTTCAACGGTAGGGGATGGAGCATTTATCGGATGCAACACGAATCTGGTATCTCCAGTTAAAGTTGAAGACGGTGCATATATTGCGGCAGGAAGTACGGTGACGAAAGACGTACCGGAAGACGCACTGTGCGTGGCACGGGCAAAACAAAAGAACATCGAGGGTTGGGCAGCAAAAAGAGGACTTTACAACAAGAAATAATTCAAACAATGAACAAGCGAAGAAAGAAGAGGTGTACTAGACATGAAAAATGGCGCATTTTCAGATTACAAGGTATTTACAGGCAACTCACACACTGAACTTGCTGAGGAAATTGCATCCATAATGGGAAAACCCCTGGGAAAAGCTACCGTAACAAAATTCAGCGATGGAGAAATTTCCGTGAACCTTTGGGAATCTGTAAGAGGTATTGACGTGTATATCGTTCAGCCTACTTGTAATCCGGTCAATGACAACTTGATGGAATTGTTGATCATGATCGATGCGATGAAGAGAGCTTCTGCAGGAAGAATCAACGCAGTAATTCCATACTATGGTTATGCGAGACAGGACAGAAAAGCAAAAGCGAGAGATCCAATTACAGCAAAGCTGGTCGCTGACTTGATCGTTGCCGCTGGAGCAGACAGAGTTGTGACTATGGATCTGCACGCAAATCAGATTCAGGGATACTTTAACATTCCTGTAGATCATCTGGTCGGTATGCCGATTTTAGCCAGATATTTTAAGGAAAAAGCGCTGGAAGATGTAGTCATCGTGTCTCCTGATCACGGCAGTGTAACGAGAGCGAGAAATATGGCAGAATATCTCAATTGTCCAATCGCCATTGTAGACAAGAGAAGACCGGAACCAAATAAGAGTGAAATTATGAACATCATCGGTAATATTGAAGGCAAGAATTGCATCATTATCGACGATATGATTGACACTGCAGGTACGATTACCAATGCGGCCAACGCCATTAAGGATCTGGGCGCCACAGCAGTCTATGCTTGTGCGACGCACCCGGTACTGTCTGGCCCTGCCGTAGAGAGAATTGAGAAGTCTGCTATTGAAGAACTGGTTCTTCTCAATACTACGCCGATTCCAGAAGAGAAAAAGATCAACAAGATGAAATTCTTGTCTGTTGCGCCGATTTTTGCTGAAGCGATGACGAGAGTATTCACTAACGGATCGATCAGTAAATTGTTTGATTAGTATTAAAAATGAATAAATAGACTTAGAAGGAATAGATTTATGTATGTGATAGCAGGACTGGGCAATCCCGGCAAGAAATACGAGAATACGAGACACAATATGGGGTTCATAGCTATTGACCAGCTGGCAGAAAAGCACAACATAAAGGTCGATAAATTAAAATTTAAGGCTTTGGTCGGCGAAGGAAGAATCGCCGGCCAAAAAGTCTTGCTTGTAAAACCGCAGACTTATATGAATCTCAGTGGAGAGTCCATTCGAGAGGTGATGAATTTCTACAAGCTGGAACCAGAGAATCTGATCGTCATTTATGATGATATCGATATCGAAGCGGGGACACTCCGCATACGAAAGTTTGGCAGTGCAGGAACCCATAACGGGATGAAATCCGTAGTGTACCAGCTGCAGTCAGATCGGTTTCCGAGAATCCGCCTGGGCATCGGCAGCCAAAAGAAAGGTGACTTGGTGAATTTCGTGATCGGTGGGTTTTCCAAAGAAGAAGTTCCGGTACTGGAAGAAGCGGTGCAGCATGCGGTGCTTGCCGCAGAATGCATCATTGAAGATGGCATCGACAAAGCCATGAATCAGTACAATACTAAGAAAAGGTCTAAAAAAGACGATGAATAAAAAGGGAATTATTAATATTTCGGGAGTTTCCGAAAGCTGTTCGGCACCGATAATTTCTGATATTGTAAAAGAAGAAGGACAAAGCTTAATTGTAACAGCGACTTTCGCAAGGGCAAATAAATTAGCTTCGGATCTTTCTTTTTTTTCGCAAAAGGAAATTTACGTGCTTCCGGCAGAGGATCAGGTGTTCTTGCGCTATGAAGCGAAGAATCACGATCAGTTAATTGAAAGATTGAAAATATTGAAGGCGCTGAGAACCAATGCGGATTGTGTTGTCATAGCGCCTGTTTCTGCTGCTGTTAAAAAGATTACGCCCCATAAAAACTTTGAAAGCGCCTCCTTGAAAATCAATTTAGGCGATGATATTGATCCAGAAGAAGTGAAACGGACCCTCGTAAAATTGGGCTATGAGAGAATGGAACTGGTTGATACTAGAGGACAGTTCTCCATCAGAGGGGGGATTGTGGATATCTTTACGCCAGACAGCGATAATCCATATCGAGTGGAACTCTTTGATACAGAAGTGGACTCTATCAGAACTTTTGATATCGATAGCCAGCGATCTGTAGAAAATCTCAAGTTTATAGAGGTGTATCCGGCGGAGCAGATGCTGGCCGACAAGAGTATTTTCAACGACGCAGCGGATAATTTGTATAAAGAATACACGGCGCAGGTGAAACGGCTTGTGAAAAAAGGCGGCGACTTTGCGGAGGCTGCTGAGAACCTTACGAAGCGCCGCGATGAGCTCTGCGAATACATTAGAAACGTTTCGAACCTGCAGCTTTTAGAGAATTATCTCCACTACTTCTACGAGAGTACCGAATATCTCTGGGATTATATGGAGAGAGGCACCATTATCGTCGATGATCCTGACCGTATCTGCGAATATCTTGACACCAGGAGCGCAGAGACCAAAGACGACTTTAAAGTATTTTTGGAGCGGGGTCAGGTCATTCCAAAGGATATGGAGCTGGTCTCCGGCAAGGAGGACTTTTTTCAGATCTATAACAGGGAATCGGTGTACATTCTGACACCGTTCCCCAAAGCCATTAAAGGTGTAGATGCACTGAGCGAGGTAAGGAATCTTCACAGCAGACAGATGATCACCTTCAGCGGGCGCATGGACGTGCTGGAAAGTGAACTGGCCAATTTTGCTAAGAAGGGATATCAGATTCATATTGTTGTGTCCAGCAAAGAACGAATTGATAATTTAAAAGAATTTGCAGACCGCATCGGTCTTTTAGAAAAAATCATCTTTGAAGAAGGAACCTTGTCAGCCGGAATGGATTTTCCAAATGAGAAAATCTGCTATATCAGTGAAAATGATATCTTCACAGGTCAAAAGTCAGCGAGACATAAGCGAAAAAAGAAAAAAACCAAGTCAGAGCAGATACAGTCCTTTGCTGATATGAGCAAAGGGGACTACGTTGTCCACGAAAATCACGGAATTGGTAAGTTTCTGGGCATCGAACAGCTGACGGTCCAGGGAGACAAAAAGGATTATCTGAAGATTAAATACGCTGGCAACGATATGCTCTATGTTCCAGTGGAACAGATGGACATCATCCAAAAGTATATCGGTTCCGACGGCATGTCACCGAAGGTCAATAAGCTTTCCGGCGGCGACTGGAAAGTTACAAAGGCAAAAGCGAAAGCGGCTATTGCGGAGATGGCCAAGGAACTGTTAGACCTCTATGCCCAGCGAAAGATGCAGAAAGGCCACGCTTTCAGCGAAGATACTGTTTGGCAGAAAGAGTTTGAGGATGCCTTTCCTTATACAGAAACCGACGATCAGCTTCGTTCTATCGAAGAAATCAAAGAGGATATGGAACGACCGGCAGCTATGGATCGATTGCTCTGCGGTGACGTAGGATTCGGTAAGACCGAAGTAGCGGCAAGAGCCTTGTTCAAATGTATAGCCGATGGAAAGCAGGCGGCGGTTTTGGTTCCTACTACGATTTTGGCCAATCAGCACTATTACACCTTGAAGGAACGATTTGAACAATTCCCGCTAAAAGTGGAGATGCTGTCACGATTTCGTTCTGATAAACAGCAGGAGCAGATTATCGACGAATTGAATAAAGGTCAGATTGATCTGATTATCGGCACACACAGACTGCTTTCTAAAGATGTAAAGTTCAAAGATCTGGGACTTTTGGTCATCGACGAGGAGCAGCGCTTTGGTGTAGCCCACAAAGAAAAAATCAAGCAGATGAAGAAGAACGTTGACGTGTTGACTTTATCAGCGACGCCGATTCCAAGGACGCTGAACATGTCCCTTACGGGAATTAAAGATATGAGTCTGATTGAGGAGCCGCCGGAAGAGCGTTATCCCGTACAGACATATGTTCTGGAGCAGGATGATTCTATGATGAGAGAAATCATTACCAGAGAGTTGGACCGAGGTGGTCAAGTCTTTGTGGTGTATAACAGAGTGAGAGGCATCAACAAGATTGCAGATACTATCCGGGATCTTGTGCCAGAAGCGCGGGTGGTAGTGGGGCACGGTCAGATGAACGAACATGTCCTGGAAGACGTGATGCTCAGTTTCATCAATGGCGAAAATAATGTATTGGTTGCCACGACCATCATCGAGTCCGGCATCGATATTTCCAACGCCAATACCATGATCATCATCGACGCTGACAAATATGGACTTTCACAGCTTTATCAGCTCCGCGGACGCGTGGGACGATCTAATCGGATGGCCTACGCCTACCTGATGTATCAAAAGGACAAAGTTCTCACCGAAGTAGCCGAAAAACGTCTCAAAGCGATCAAAGAGTTCACAGAATTCGGCGCCGGTTTTAAGGTTGCCATGCGTGACCTAGAAATCAGAGGTGCAGGAAACCTGCTGGGCAGTGAACAGAGCGGTCATATGATGAATATCGGATATGAACTCTATTGCAAACTGGTGGACGATGCAATTCGTTCCCTGCAGGGTGAAATTATCAATGAAAACAAAGAAGAGATATCAGTTGAACTGATGGTGACTGCGAATATACCAAACTGGTATATCGAAAATGAAACCCTGAAGCTGCAGATGTATAAGAAAATCGCTGGAGTGAGAAGTGAAGCCGATGAAGATGAAATGATCGACGAGCTGATGGACCGCTTTGGCGATGTGCCGAGGGAAACGCTGAATTTGATCAGAATCTCCAGAATCCGGAGTCTGGCGGAAGAGCTTTCTGTCACGAGAATTCACGAACAGCAGGGTAAAGTGATCGTGACCTTTGCAGAGAAGAACCCGTTAAATGGTTATGCTTTGATGAACGTTAACGATGCCTTTGGCCCAAAGGCCTTCGTACATGGAGGCAAGGAACCGTTTATCAGGTTGACAGTAAGGCCTGCTGATAAGCTGCGGGATACTGTCAATCTGCTGCAGATTTTGGAGGACCAGAAGAGCGGCGTAAACAAGGCTGGCTGATAGACTGGCACTCTTTGCTGTTTTAACTTTATTTTATGAATGTGGCAGTACTGAGTATAAAAAATGTCATTATCTAGTAAAAAAGAGCGGTTATGCCTCGAAAAAACAGGCTTAACCGCTCTTTTGTGTTGAAATGGGCCTGCTTTTTATACTCAAAATGGAATTTGCAGGTGATTTTAGTGAAAAAATGATTGCGTCACAGCTTGCATGCAGAAATCCTTGATTCCATTTTCTTTGCCGCCAAGGCTATGACTGCTGTGATGATCTGAGACAGCGGCGCGCAAGCCCAGATGCCGGTGATGCCCCAGAATCTTGGGACGATCAGGAGAAGCAGAAACAGCATGACCGGCTCTGCATAGACTAGAATATAGGCAAAGTTATTTTTCTCCGTAGCGTAAAACCCAGAGGTGGTGACTCTGACGAAAGCTAGGAATAGAAATCCGGCGATGAAATAAGGTAGTATTCCTGCCACTTCTCTCTGGACGGTGTTTGATGCGCCGAAGAGAGCTGCCGCATCATAGCGGACGGCGAAGAGCAGAATCATGCAGATGATAGCAATGAGCCCCGCCGTGACATAAGCCAATCGCTTGGTCTCACGCACCTCTGCAAATGCCTTTTGTCCATAGTAACGACTGATCAAAGGCTGGCAGCCGTCGCCGACGCCTTGCAGCAGCAACACGATGATCATGGTGATATAGGCGATGGCTGCGTAGCAGGCTACAGCATCTTCTCCGCCATAAATCATTGCAAACTTATTCATCAATATCAAAATGATATTGGGCGAGAATGTAAGTCCAAAAGGTGAAATTGCGATTCTTAAAATATTGATTGCAGCTGTTCTGACAACAGACAGGCCGGGCAGCGAAAATCCTGTCCGTACTTTGATAAAGTAACAGACACAGACGGCCATGGTCACGCCTTGACCGATGATGGTGGCGGCTGCCGCACCTGCAAGACCGTAAGGGAATACCCATACCAGCAGGTAATCAAATAAGATGTTGGTCAGAAATCCGCCGATCATCGCGTACATGGCGACGATGGAGCTGCCCATGTTTCTGATCAGCGGCACAAATCCGGTGCTGAAAATCTGAAAGACTGCGCCCAAGACGATGATCCTCAGATATTCCTGCCCCATGCTGAGCAGTTCTCCTCTGGCACCAAAAGCACTTAAGAGGGGATGTATTGTAAGGGTCAGCAGCACCATCGTCAAAAGACAGACGGAAAACAGAAGCAGGATGGTGGTGTTGAAGTAATCCTGTGGATTTCCATTCTGTGATTTCCCCCTATGAATGGAATACTGCACAGCCCCGCCCATGCCGATGCCTGTACCCAGCGCCTGCAGCAGAGCAGTAACGGGGTAGGCGATGTTTATGGCAGCAAGGCCCACATCGCCGACGCTGTTTCCGATGAAAAATCCGTCGACGATGGCGTAGACGCCGGATAAAGCAAAGGCCAATACTGACGGAATCACGTAAGAAAAGAATTCTGCTTTTCTATTCATGATCCATGCCCTCTTTGAAGTAGTCTATAAACAGCGCCGTGTTTTCAATCAGGGTATCCGCCCGGTCTTTCCCCATTTTTTCCATCGCCTGTGTCTCCAGTTCCATGAGCTTTGGAATTACGTTTTGTGCGTATGCAATGCCGGCATCGGTGAGACGGATTCCCCGTTTTCTTTGATCGTAGGGAGTCGGTCCAAAGGCTACCAGCTCTTTTTTCTCTAAATCTTTGAGAATCGTATTGACCGTCTGCTTCGGCAGCATCCATTGGTCACAGATTATTTTTTGCGTACAGTAATACTTTGCGTTCCAAAGAGAGTAAAGGATGAGCAGCGCATTATAAGAGATGCCGTGTTTCTTTGCCCAATCAGAATAGATTATATTTGTCTCACGCCAGACGTGATAATAACGCTTGACTTGTTTTGATGCTTCATTCGTAGTCATATCTATTTCTCCAATTCTAAATTAGTCCGAACTCGGACTAATTGCATTTTACAAAATATAGATGTTTATGTCAAGTGAAAAAGATGGTATGATAGAGAAAAAGAATGAAAATGGGAAGGGATTTATGAGGATTAGAATTATCAGGCATGGAGAAGTAGATTATGTCTGGGGGAGAAAATTGGATTCTGAGGGATATGACAGAAGCTGCCGGGAATACGACGAGCGTCCGATCAAAGCCAGCGAGAAAAGATTGATACTAGCTGAAGGAGAACCGGTTTTTATCAGCAGCCTGGAGCGTACCTTCCACACCGCAAGGCAGGTCTTCGGCGAGGGGAAGGTACGCCGAAGTAAAAATTTTGACGAAGTTCCATTGCGCTCCTATAAAGATACAGAGAAAAAGCATTCGGTGTGGGTCTGGAATGTTCTCGCAAGGGTGCAATGGCTGTTTAACTGCAGCAGACAGCCGGAGATAAGAAGGCTGTCTCAGCAGAGGGCAAGGGCGGCGATTGCAGAGCTGGAAGAGGCAGGGACAGACTGCAGTCTGGTCTGCCATAGATTTTTTATGATGGTTCTCTGCCGTGAGTTAAAAAAAGCAGGGTACAAGATAAAGAAGACAAGAATGATCAACATTAAAAATTTAGACGTAATCGAAGCGATCAAATAAAGGAGTTTGCTAATGAAAGAAAAGAAAGATTGCCCTTGCCGAAGGGTACACTGCGAGCGTCATGGAGACTGTGAGGCCTGCCATGATCACCACCATGCACCAGGAAAGAAAATGCCGACCGCCTGTGAAAGACTGAGAGCGAAAGATGAAAAGAAAGAAGGAAGAAAAAAATGATGAGAGACCCGGTTCAAACCATTGGGAAGTTGATCGACAAGGCCAATATGGCGATCATCAGTTATGTAGACGATCAAGGATTCCCCATCAGCAAAGCTATGCTTGTACCTAGGGAACGAGAAGGAATTAAAGTATTTTGGTTTACAACCAATACGTCCTCAAACAAGGTGAGGTTTTTTAAAGAAAATCCGAAAGCCAGTATTTATTTTGTCGATAAACGCTTTTTCAGGGGCGTGAGTCTGGTGGGGACTGTAGAAGTTCTTGAAACGGCTGAAGCAAAAGAGAGGATTTGGAGAGAGGGAGATACTATGTACTATCCGGAAGGCGTGACGGATCCAGATTACTGTGTCCTGCGATTCACTGCTGAAACAGGCCGGTATTACAGCAACTTCAATTCAGAGGATTTTAAAATATTTTAGGGAGGGAAGGAATGATGGCACAACATGTCAAAGTCGTTTCATATGACCCTAAGTGGCCGGAGATATATGAACGGGAGAAAAACTTGATTTTACAGATTTTAGGAGAAGAAGCAGTATCTATTAATCACATTGGCAGCACTTCAGTGCCAGGACTTGCGGCAAAACCCATTATCGATATCATGCCGGTCGTCCGAGATATCAGTAAAGTAGACTGGCTAAAGAGTCAGTTTGAATCCATAGGTTATGAATACATGGGAGAGTTCGGCATGCCGGGCCGGAGATATCTGCGAAAAGGGGGCGACGAACGAACGCACCAGATTCATATCTTTGAGGCGTGTAACAAAAAGGACGTTCTGCGTCATCTGGCAGTGCGGGATTATCTGCGGCTTCACGGTGACGCCCGCGAGGCATATGGGACGCTGAAGCGCCAGGTCGCGGCGCAGTATCCAGAAGATATAGAAGGATACTGCAATGGGAAGGATGCTTTTGTCAAAAATTTGGAAGCGAAGGCGTGCGCCTGGTATGAGCGGACGAAGGGGGCAGCCTATCTCTTTGACGGATGGCAGGAGACGATGATTTGGTCTTGTCTGCAGGAACACATGGGCACTGTGGAGACAGACGGCAGTCTGCCGCCTGCATCGGCGCGAATCAGCGTAGGTGATTTCAGTTTTTTTGCAGGGTTGCCCGATGAAAAACTGATTCAAAATGCGAAGACACCCATACTGGGTCCAAGGACCGAAAACTGGGAACCTGTAATAGAAAAAGTTCTCGGCGCAGAGGCAATCAAAGCACAAAGATACGCCATCAAAAAGGAACCAAACGTATTTGACCGGGAAACCTTAGAACAGTATGTGGCCAGTCTGCCGGCCGATTATGAACTGAAGCCGATAGACTTAGAACTTTATGAACAGATTATGGCAACACCTTGGGCTAAAGATCTCTGTTCGGGGTTCTGCGACGGCGATGACTATGTACGGCGGGGAGTTGGATTTGCTGCAGTATATCGCGGTTGTGTCATAGCAGGTGCATCTTCCTATGCGGTTTATGATAACGGCATTGAAATCGAAATTGACACGAATAAGGAATACAGAAATCGAGGCCTTGCCTTGGCCTGTGGCAGCCGCTTGATTTTAGAATGTTTGAACCGAGGACTTTACCCAAGCTGGGATGCCCACGATCTCAGATCTGTAAGGCTTGCTGAAAAGCTGGGATATCATAGAGACAGCCCTTATAACGTTTATTTTCTCAAAAGCAGCTGTGCCGAGTTACTGGATGCCTAAAATATGCTGTAAACGAAATAAGGCGCGCAGATGGCGGTGAGCTCATTATCTGCGCGTCTTAAGTATTTGGAAATGACAGTTTAGTCGTATAATTGCTTCGCTAAGAAATCAGCACCGATTTCTGCAGCTTTTAGTTCTACTTCGCTCAGTGCTTTTTCACCCGGTGAAATGACGGTGACCGAGCCGATTGCATCTCCCTGAACGACAATTGGAACGACTACCTTCTTATCGCTGAGGAATTTGTCTTTGCTCTGAATGATATGATCCAGTTCTGTATCAATTTTATCATGGTCGAACTGTTTTTTTTGTTTGCCTGATGCCGCGATGAACTGGTCTGTATCAGATACAGCGACGGTTCCTCCCAGTACGGAAGAAGCTGTTTCTGCAAACTCTGCGGCCACCTGGCTCATATCACCGATAGGTGAATATTTTTTCAAGATGATTTCTCCTGAACTGTTTGTATATATTTCTAATGGATCTCCTTCTCTAATTCGTAAAACCCTTCTAATCTCTTTAGGAACAACAACTCTGCCTAGGTCGTCAATTCTTCTAACTATTCCCGTTGCTTTCATGTATTTTTGTCTCCTTCTTATCAAATGTTATATCACTATTTTTTACCATAGTTATAAAAATATACCGTGTATTTGCAAATTATTTATTATGAAGAAATGATGAAAATGCTAGGAAATAGGCAATACTTATGATAAAATATTATGATCGATTTTACGCATCCCTTGTACAGGAAAATCAGCATAACCAGATGGAGGAGTGAATATGCTTTTTAAAGAGATAACAATTCTAAACAAAGATTTTGAAACTGAAGAAAACATGTACGTCGGTGTCAACGGAGACACTGTCGAATATATTGGAAAAGATAAGCCTGCTAAAGATTTTGGCCAGGAATATGATGGCAAGAACAGAATTTTGATGCCTGGCTTTTATAATGCCCATGCTCATTCGCCAATGGCTTTGATGCGCGGCTATGGTGAAAACCTGGTATTGCAGGATTGGCTGAACACGAGGATTTTTCCCTTTGAAGATAAGCTGAACAGCAATGCAGTATATTGGGGCACCATGCTCTGTATGGCGGAATCGCTCCGCTTTGGTATTGTCTCTTCCTCTGATATGTATTACTTTATACCCGACATGGTGCAGGCCGTGGCGGACAGCGGAGCCAAGAGCAATATCTCAAGATCGGTGGCCAATCCTATGGGCATGCCGTTTCATCAATTACCTTCCATCAAAGAAGCGGAGGACTCTATCAGGCTTTACAATGGATATGCTGATGGAAGAGTGATTATGGACACCAGTATCCATGCAGAGTATACGACTAACGAAGAAACGGTTCGCGGGCTGGCGGCAATCACGAAGGAACATAACCTGATTATGCATGTACATGCTTCAGAAACTAAGCTGGAACACGAGGAATGCAAGGCAAGGCACGGCGGTTTAACACCGGTGCAGTATTTTAATCAGTGCGGGCTTTTTGATACCAAGGCACTGGCTGCCCACTGTGTATGGTGTGAGGGAGAAGACTTTGATATACTGAAAGACAAGAATGTTACAGTAGCCATCAATCCGATCAGCAATCTGAAGCTTGCCAGCGGTATCAGTAATGGGCCAAAGATGATGAAGATGGGAATCAACGTCGCCATTGGAACCGACAGCGTTTCCAGCAACAACAGTCTGAACTTTCTAGAAGAAGTGAAGACCTTTGCCACAATTGCAAAGGTCAGAGCAGATGATCCGACTGTGATTACACCAAAGGAGGCGCTGGCAGCTGCGACGAGAAATGGCGCTCTGGGGCAGGGCAGAGTAGACTGCGGCGTGCTGCAGGAAGGGTTTAAGGCGGATTTGATCGCCCTCAGGACAGATGTACCCAACATGCATCCGATTCACAATCTGACCAACAATATCGTTTATGCCGCCGCAGGCAGTGATATCGCACTCACCATGGTGGACGGAAAGATTCTCTATAAAGATGGAGAATATACGACGATTGATATTGAAAAGACTATTTTTGAAACGGAAAAAGCTACGGCTGAAATTTTAAAACAATTATAGAAAGTGAAAGAGACTATGTCAAATAAGGGAAACAAGTTTATCAAAGGCGCGGCTATCCTGGGAATTGCCGGCGTCGTAATCAAGTTACTTGGAGCGGTATTTAGAATTCCACTGACCAATTGGATTGGTGACGATGGGATGTCCTATTATGGCTTCGCCTATTCCATCTACGGTGCGCTTCTGGTCTTATCAACGGCGGGAATTCCAGTGGCAATTTCTAGGATGGTATCGGAACGAATCGCTGTAGGAGAGTACAAAAATGCCCATAAGGTCTTTAAAGTAGCCACGGCACTCCTGTTCTTTATCGGCATCTTTTCTTTTGCCGCCTGTTATTTTGGCGGAGAATACATCACGGCAAAACTGGGCAATCCAGATGCGGCCTTAGCAGTAAAAGCCATTTCCCCGGCGCTGCTGTTTGTACCGCTGTTTTCTGCTTATAGAGGCTATTTCCAAGGCAGACAGAACATGAACCCGACGGCCATATCTGAAATCACAGAACAATTGGTTCGCGTCATTGTCGGTCTGTATCTGGCGTATAAATTGCTTCATACTGGTCTGAAAGAGGCAGCTGCCGGAGCATCCTTTGGTGCGTCGGCAGGTTCCATTGCTGGACTGGGTATCATCGTCGTCATCTATATGCTGAACCGCAGAACAATTCATAGAAAAATTGATTTGAATAATCAGCAGGTAGAGCAAACCAGTGTCATCCTGCGAAAAATCATCAGCATTTCTGTGCCGATTATCATCGGATGTGAGATCATGCCGATTATGACGCTGATCGATACAGGCATCATCATGACCAGATTACAGGCCACCGGCTGGTCCTATGCAGAGGCAAAGAGTCTGTACGGCCTGCTCAGCGGGTTCTGCAACTCATTAATTGCTTTTCCGCAGGTTTTCACTCAGGCTGTGGCAGTGAGTCTGGTTCCTGCCATTGCTGCCGCCTTCAAATTGCGCGATAAAAAGGGTGTGCAAGAGAATATCAAGCTGGGTTATCGTACGACCATGATTATGGCGTTTCCATGCGCTTTTGGCATTTTCTCGCTGGCAGAGCCAATTCTGCTGCTTCTTTATCCGGCGCAGAAAGCCAGCGCCATCGCGGCAGTACCGACTCTGATGATTATGGCGATCAGCGTCATTTTCTTAGCTATCACGCAGACTTCTGTAGGCGTTCTGCAGTCCATCGGCAAACAGATGGTACCTGTGGTTCATCTTGCTTTAGGCTGTGTGGGAAAAGTCATCGTCACCTACATTCTGGTCGGCGTTCATTCCGTCAATATCAAAGGAGCGGCAATTGGCACAATGCTGGCCTACTTCGTAGCCCTGGTATTGAACAATATTTCTGTGAAAAAATACACTGGAACAAAGATAGATTACGAGTTAACTTATGTAAGACCATGTATTGCGGCAGTCATCATGGGCGTTTGTGCCTATGCGTTCCACAAGTTGTGCGTTGGATTCCTCGGAAACAGCATAGCGACTTTGGCGGCAATCATGGTAGGCGGTATTGTCTACGTGATTCTGATCTTTGCGCTGAAGGCCATCACGCTTGCTGAGGTAGAAACCATGCCGGGAGGAACAAAACTCGTTAAAATTCTGAGAAAGTTTGTGAAATAAATTATGAAAAAAGAGTATGAAGAACTATATATTACAAAAGATAATGAAAGCGAAGCGTTAAAACGGCTGATCGAGATTGTGAAGATTCTCCGCAGGGAGTGTCCCTGGGATAGAGTACAGACCCATGAGACTCTTACAAAATGTATGATTGAAGAGGCCTATGAGGTCGTTGATGCGATTCAAAACGAAGATTCGGCCAATCTCAGAGAGGAACTGGGAGATGTGCTGCTTCAAGTCGTTTTTCACAGTAACCTGTCTGAAAACGAAGGAGACTTTACGATCACAGACGTCATAAATGAAGAATGCGAAAAAATGCTGCGCAGACATCCTCACATTTTTTTAGAAGAAAGAGCAAAAACTATTGACAAAGCCCTTGAAAAATGGGAGAATATGAAGAGCAGAGAGCACGGAGAGCTGAGTTACAGTGATAGACTCGTTCGCGTGCCGAAAGCATTACCTGCTCTTATCAGAAGTTCTAAGGTACAGAGTAAGGCATCCAAGATTGGTTTTGATTGGGAAGATGCCAGCGGAGCTTTTGATAAACTAGAAGAAGAACTCGATGAACTGAGAGAAGCCTGGGAGCAGGGAGGCAGAGAAGCAATGTCAGAAGAATTTGGTGACCTGCTTTTCTCAATGGTGAATGTTGCAAGATTTTTAAACATTGACCCAGAGGAATCGCTAAATAAGTCTACAGTTAAATTTATCGAGCGATTCGCTACTATGGAAAAAGTGTCTATCGATAGAGGTCTTGATCTTGAAAGCATGAGTCTTGAAGAAATGGACAACCTTTGGATAGAAGCTAAGAAAAAGTAAGTTCAATGCTTATGTATACGATTTAAGGAGGATTTATAATGAATAAGGCTGAACTAGTTGCTGCAGTTGCAGAGAAAACAAACTTTACTAAAAAGGACGCAGAAGTTGCTATCAATGCGCTCCTGGCTAGCGTAGAAGAAGCACTCGTAAAGGGAGAGAAAGTACAGTTGATTGGATTTGGTACTTTTGAAACAAGAGAAAGAAAAGCAAGACAGGGAAGAAATCCTAGAAAACCTGATGAAATCATCAAGATCGCTGCTTCTAAAGCACCTGTATTCAAAGCAGGTAAGGCACTGAAAGACGCAGTTAACAAATAATCATGTAAAACAAAAGGACAACCTAGGTTGTCCTTTTTCTTTAGGTAGAAAAGAGGAAAGATGAGAATAGATAAGTTTTTGAAAAATTCCCGGCTGATCAAGCGGAGGTCTGTCGCCAAAGATGCGTGTGACCAGGAACGAGTATCAGTAAATGGAAAAGTGGTGAAAGCTGGTGCTGAGATAAAGGTGGGCGATGAAATTCATATCGAGTTTGGCAACAGTTCGATTACTGCAAGAGTATGCCGACTGACAGAATCCTGCAAGAAAGAGGATGCTGCAGATATGTACGAAATCATTGAGGGCTGAATACTGCGTAAGTTCTCAACGATGGCGGAGGAAATCAATAAAGACGGACGATGTGTTTTTCAAATCGCCCGTCTTTTGCTGCATTCCTGTTTAAAGAATGTTTTCGAAAGATATTTTCTCATTTTCATGGAGAAATTTCAACTGCTCTTTTAGAGCGAGAAGCTCTCCGCTTCCATTTGACACGTCTTCGGCTTTGATGTACATCAGAGTCTTTGCAAAGGTGCTGTCTGCCTCATTGACTGCCTGTGTATCTAGAAAGAAGAGTGCGCCTTTTCTGTAATCGTGCCAACGATCGTATTGCGTTTGAAATGCACTATAGGCTTTATCCCAATCTTCATCCTCGATTGCAGGCATGACAATTTCTTCGCAATCGCTTATGATTTGATCCAGATCTTGTCCAGCACTGTAATAGAATATCCCCCAACATCCGACCAAAACAGCCAGAGACAGAATAGAAATAAGAAGTGATCTCATTTAATTCGCCTCCCTTGAAAATTTTTGCTTTGGCTGCGGGTTAGGATAGACGTGGAACGTCCGGCTGCCGTCATAAAAGGCGACAAAAACGTCATCTGAGTCAGTGATCCCTTTTCTTTTAATCATGCGATCCAATGTTTCGTGATCAATACCGGCTTTCGCCAGATTATCTTCATAAATCGTTCCATCACTGATAATGACCAGGGGAAGTTTTTCTTGATCGCTTTTTGCGATAATAGATAGTTGGCCGTTTGATTCCATTACTGCATATTCCACATCGGTGATGGATGGACAGTTGCCGATCCGCAGCTGCTCGAAGAGGTCATTGACGGTAATACGCAGACGCTCCATTTCCTTTACATTGATCATCCCTTTATCGATGATGATGCTGGGACGACCGTTGATAAAGTTCTTGAACTTTTCATTTTTGATCGAAACATACGATAAAAGTACCTGCAAAAAGAGAAGCGTAAAAATTGCCACGGCACCGTTGATTAATGATGATGACGGCGAATCGATGGGAATTGACGCTAGTTCAGCAATCATGAACAAAACCACCATCTGGAATGTCGACATCTTTGACAACTCCGACTTACCCATAATTCGCAGTGCAAAAAGCACGACGACATATAAAATGAGAGTTCTAATACATACGATTAACAAAATGCACCTCCAAATAATTGATAATCCTATTGTGCACGCAGGAAGCTTTTGATATACTTATATTCATGCAAAAGACGGAAAAGAAAAGTGAAAAACAGAATAACACCAGAAAATTTAAGACCGCATACATATTTATCTATGCGCCGATTGGCGTGCTCTGTCCTTTAATTGGACAATATTTGAGCAGTATAGGATTTTCTGGTACGCAGATAGGAACGGTTACGGCAGTGAGCACCGGCGTAGCTATTTTTGCTTCGACTTTTTGGGGCGATAAGTATACCAATTGCAGGGATGGCAGAAAGGTGTTGTTTTTCTTGTGCATTGCTGCCGCCGCCATGGCCTTGCTTAATTCCTTTATTACAGTATTCGCGATTTTTACAATTACCTATGGCGTCATGTACTTTTTTCAAGGGCCTGTAATGGGACTTGCCGATGCTATGGTCCTTGAAAGCGACGAGAACTTCGCCTCGGTCAGACTTTGCGGCGCTGTCGGTTATGCTCTTTCTGTATTTGCAGGCGGGAAGATCGGCGGACTGTTGGGGTTGGATAAGATATTCATCGTCTATGCCGTTACTTTTGTAATCGGCGGTCTGATTGTCATGACAATCAGGCTGCAAAATGCGCATCCCCATGAAATAGAAAAAACTTCAGATACTGAAGACAAGATTAAATTCTCGGAACTGTTTAAGGAGAAAAAAGCAATTGCCTTGATTATCTGTGGAATCTTTATGTTTGGAACGAATGTTGCGAATAATACTTATTTTAGCTTTTTATTTAGAGATGGAGGCGGAACTGTAGCAGGTGTAGGCACGGCTTTTTTACTGATGGTAGGAAGCGAAGCCCCCTTTATGGCGCTTGCCCCAAAATTAGCAGCTAAATTTTCGCAGCAGAGGTTGATTGCAGCGGCAATGATTCTTTCTGCGGTGAGATTCGGCTGGTACGCCAGCGGACCCTCTTCTCAGTGGCTCATTGCTCTGTTCTTCTTGCAGGGAATGGTGAATGGCGTCTTACTAGTTGAATATATGAAATACATTTCTTCAGTGGTCAATCCCAGAGTAATCGGTATCGCTGTATCTGCGTTCTACGCTGTCAGCTCCAACGGCGGTACGATTTTGTGTAATTTCTTCGGCGGTGTAGCCATGGATCATTTCGGGAGCGTAGGCGTATACGGCTTGTTTTCAACGTTAAACGTAATTGGCGTTGTCATGTATTTTGCCTTTGGTCTGCATAAGGAGAAAAAATCGAAAAAAGATGAATAAATGCTATTGACAAAGGGCGTATTAGATGGTAAACTAGTCAAGCTGTCTGAGAGAGACGGTCTGCGCGGGTTTTCACACCGGAAAGCGGTGAAAAAGGAAACTGAAAAAAGTGCTTGACAAGTCACCTCGAAAGATGGTAAAATAATCAAGCTGTCGCAATGAAGCGGCAAGCACCTACAGATTAAAAAATCTAAAAAAGTGCTTGACAGAGTTTCATAAAGATGGTAAGATAATAAAGCTATCGCACGAGGTTAACACTTCGGAATGACGAAAAACTTCTTAAAAAAGTAGTTGACAAAATTCGTCAAAGATGGTAAAATATCAAATGTTCGCTGGAATGCGAACCGCAGCAGTCTTGCAAGACTGCGGAGAACCTAGAAAACTTCATAGTGTAGAAATTAAGTCAAAGAGAATCTTGATTCTCAAAACTAACAAGAAACAATCAGATGCAAATTGGTAGACAATATGTACATGGATGTTTCCGACAA